>JAZQBL010000051.1:0-44510 GCA_045545665.1 Eubacteriales bacterium | reverse complement strand
GGGTGCGGGTGTGCCAACGGCTTGTATAAGAATAATCACCCTTTTTCCAAGTATATTTAACTTGGTCGTATCCGTTTTTCTGTTCTTCTTTTACTGTAGCAGAGGACGGAATTTTAATAGGTGAACTCTTGGGCAGAGTATTTTCAATGTAATCTTTGTGGTTTTCGCCTGCACCGTGAGTGCCGCCAAAACCACCGTGAAAGCCTGCACCCATTAAGCACTCACCGCCTTTCGACTTTGCATAAAGTCGCTGTCGAATTGCAGTATTTCAATCCCAATTTCTTTATACTGTGCGAAAACTTCGTCCGGTGTAGCACCATATACCACAATGGTTTTTGGCTCTAATGTGTTAATCACATATTTTAAGCCGTTTATAAAATACTTGCGTTCGCTCAGTAGCCTTATGCAGCCGTGAGATCCTACTGCGATTACCCCGTGCTTGTTTATACCCGCACAAGATAATTCAAATGTACGATCATCGCCAAAGCGTATATTTGGGATGACGGGTATTCCGTTTTCTTGCAACCAATGACCGATTGCACGGCTACGATAAATATTCCATTGTTGCATTACCAACGGCATATCTCGATAGACACTAAAATCGGGAGATATAACCCCTTTGAATTTCTTTAGGATAGGGAGATAGGTGTTAGGTCTATTCCATAACCTTTCAAAAGAGGTATCGTCCTCGTAAAAATGCACCCAAGCATCATATTCGGTAATGTGTACCGCCTTTGAAAATGCAATGAGCTTGTTAGGCTTTTGCATTTCTGTTTTTAAGCACGGGATTTCAAGTGGACTATCGTAGGTTGCATTTTTTACTAAAAATGCGTGAAAAACGTCTTTGCACCCATTTCGAGTGCCATTTTTTCTTGACATATATTATGCCCACCTCATCTGTTCTTTGCAGAAAATCGCAAATTTTTTTCGTAAAAACATCAATAGTTCTTGCAATTTTTCTTCAGATGTGGCATAATACTTGTAGCAGAATATTGGATGCTCGCATCCAAAGAGAACGCACTTTGTAAATTGTTGCCGCAATTTACCGAGTGCTTTTTCTATTTGTACGACCTTTACAATCATATAACATCACCGTCCTTTCTCTTAATTTTCTATTACATAGCTTCTTTGAAAAGCTGGAGTAATCGTATTTCGTAATTGGTATAATCCTTATTGCCGTAAGTCAACCATTTACGATAGTAAGAGAAGGCGTAGCCTGCTGCTTCAAGGCTGATATCAAAATACTTGTAAACCTCGTAGGCATCCTTTAACTCTAATTTGTGAATGAGGACGGGCGGAGCGAGAGCATACTTTGCAAAAAACTTCGCTTCGGCTTCTGCCAATTCGCTTTCTTCCGTGTGATCCAACACTATATGTCCACATTCGTGGGTGAGGGTATTGTTGACACGTCCGTAGCCTTTTGCATCGTTATAAAAAATGTACCACACGCCATCTTTCTTGATAGTAAATCCGTCCTCGCTTCTTTCCATCATAAGCTGACGTGTTTCTTCGGATTTTGAGGAATAAGGGACTACCACCGCACCGAGTTTTGTAGCCATTTCAAAGGCACTTATCGGAATACATCGGATGTTAAGTTCTTCGAAAGTGTTGACCACAATCTCCTTAATTTTCTCACAACGCTTATCTGATAATCTAAATGCCAATATTAGTCCTCCCCGAACAAAGCAGAAATAAGTGCTCGTTTTTGTTTTTCCGACATTGTTGCGGAGTTTCTTGCCAACAAACGCTCTACCTTCGGGAAATCAAAATCATCAGACTCTATACCGAGCAGATAATCAGAAGTGGTATGCAGGGCGGTAGCGATGTTTGCAAGCATATCCGCTTTAGGCTCTCTGTCGCCGGAAACGTAACGAGAGAGCGTGGCTTCAGTGGTGTTAATTCTATCAGCAAGCTCCTTTTGTGTTATACCTTGTTTTTGTAATAGGTTTAATAACCTCTGTCCAAATGCTTTACTCATAGTATTTCCTCCTTATATGCGGAGTAACCTCTACTCCTACTTACCAAAAGTATAACACATCTTACCAAAAATGTCAAGTCTTTTTCATAATAAACACTATATTTTGTTTTGAATTTGAAAGACAGACACAAAATAAGACGAAAATAATAGGGAGACAACTTCCTTACGGAGTGCCTCCCTTCGTTCTCTTTTTTTGTTTTTGTAACACGAGCAATGACAAAAGCGCCCGCCGGGTGTGGGACGGTGGGGGAAGGCTAATTGTAGGAACCGACGTCCCGGACGGTTCGCCTCCCCCGTAATTCTATTCGCCACAGGCGAATAGAATATCACGCTGACGGAGTCAGCATATCACGAAACCGAAAGGTTAATATCACTTTCGCGAAGCGAAAATATCACGCCGACGAAGTCGGCATATCTCCTGACGTAAAATCGTATGTGTCGACGTCCCGGACGGTTCGCCTCCCCCGAGGGGGGTACGGGAGGAGGCGTAGATGAAAAATGAGATAACAGATAATAGATAAAATCGGTAGGGGTCGGCGCCCACGACGACCCGCATGATGTAGGGCGTGGGCAAAAATGAGATAACAGATAACAGATAACAGATACAAGGTATAAAATGTACTTATTTATCGGAAATGAAAAGATAATATATTCCTCTGATATCGTGGGCGTTTTTGACACGGACACATCGACCGTATCGCCCGTAACGAGAAAAGCTTTGAGAGAAGCGGAAGCCGACGGAAAGCTTAAAGTTACGACAAACGAGATACCGAAGTCGTTTATCCTGATGAACGACGGCACCGTGTATATGTCCCAGATATCGCCAAAGATACTTAAAAAAAGAGCAAAGAAAGGAAGTTTTTAAAATGGACGAGCCCATAATGAACAACGCCGAAAACAACTACGGTGACGAGCAGATACAAGTACTTGAAGGACTTGAAGCTGTAAGAAAACGCCCCGGTATGTACATCGGTACGACATCTATAAAAGGACTTCACCATCTTATAAATGAAATAGTCGATAACTCCATCGACGAAGCCATGGCAGGCTACTGCAAAAAGATAACCGTAACTCTGCATCCCGACAACAGCTGTTCCGTTCAGGATGACGGACGTGGTATTCCTGCGGGAATCAACGCGAAGACGGGAACGCCGACTCTTGAAGTCGTTTTCACCGTTCTTCACGCAGGCGGTAAATTCGGAGGCGGCGGATACAAGATATCGGGAGGTCTTCACGGTGTCGGTGCATCCGTTGTAAACGCCCTTTCCGAATGGGTAGAGGTAGAAAACTGCCACGGCGGAAGAAAATACACCGAAAAATTTGAAAAAGGCGTAGTAAAAGAGCCTTTCAAGGAAGAGGGCGACTGTGGTGAAAAACACGGTCTTTACGTAAGATTCAAGCCCGATCCCACGATATTTGAAGAGACTGTATTCGATTACGAAGCCGTTCTTGACAGAATGAGAGAGCAGGCGTTTCTTAACGCCGGCGTTTGCATAGAGCTTGTTGACGTAAGAGGCGACGAGCCCGTATCGGAGATCCTTTACTATGAAGGCGGTATAAAGAGCTTCGTTGAATACTTAAATCAGAAAAAAGCGTGTACCCCCGTACACAACGACGTAATATATATAAACGGACAGTCGGGCGATATGACCGCCGAGGTCGCTATTCAGTATAACGATACGCTCAGCGAGACGATAGTGACGTTTGCAAACAATATGTCGACTATCGAAGGCGGTACGCACGAAACGGGCTTTAAAACAGCCTTAACGAAGGTAATGAACGATTACGGCCGTAAGGTAAAGCTCCTCAAGGACGGAGATAAAAACCTTATGGGTGAGGACGTAAGAGAAGGTATCTGCGTCGTTATTTCCGTAAAGCTTCCAGACGCCCAGTTTGAAAGCCAGACGAAGGCAAAGCTCGGCAACAGCGAGGTAAGAACGTTCGTCGATTCGATAGTATCGAAAAAGCTTGAAGAATATCTTGAAGAAAACCCGTCAGTCGGTAAGGCGATAATGGAAAAATCCATAATTGCCGCAAGAGCGAGAGAAGAAGCACGCCGTGCAAGAGAAGCCGTAAGAAACAGAAAAGGCGCACTTGAAGGCTTCCAGCTTCCCGGAAAGCTTGCCGACTGCCACGAAAGAAGCGCCGAGCTTACAGAGCTTTTCTTAGTCGAGGGAGATTCCGCGGGCGGTTCCGCAAAGGACGGCCGCGACAGCCGTTACCAGGCTATCCTTCCTTTGAGAGGTAAAGTTCTTAACGTTGAAAAAAGCCGTGTCGATAAGGTTTATTCAAACCCCTCCGTTCTGCCTATAATACAGGCTATCGGATGCGGTATCGGCTCGGATTTCGATATAAGCAAGCTCAGATACGGTAAGATAATAATAATGGCGGATGCCGACGTCGACGGTTCGCACATAAGAATTTTGCTTTTGACGCTTTTCTTCCGTCATATGAGAAAGCTCATAGAGGACGGCCACGTATATTCCGCAATGCCTCCCCTTTACAGAATAACTAAGGGCAAAACGGAAAGATTTGCATACAACGACGAGGAAAAAGAAGAGATCGTCGCCGAGCTTGGCGGAAACTTCCGTGTGGAACGCTTCAAAGGTCTTGGTGAAATGGACAAGGAAGAGCTTTGGGAAACGACGATGGACCCCAAAACGAGAACCATCCTCCGTGTTACGATAGACGACGCCATAAAGTGCGATGAGATATTCTCGACTCTTATGGGCGACAAGGTCGAGCCGAGACGTGATTTCATAGAAAAGAACGCCAAATACGTAACGAACCTCGACATATAATATGAACGATAACAGATACGGATTTTGTATAAACACCCTTTCGATGAACCCGTCGTTTACGGTCGTTTACGATAAAGATCTCAACTTGAAGCCGGGCACAAGAAACATATGTGACGGATACGGGATACACGGTCCGACGGGCGGTGTGTGCATATCGTACCATTTGCAAAAAATGGGCATAAAGACGGATGCCTTCGGATTTGAAGGCGGACTTTTCGGCAGGCTCATGCTTGAATTTCTCAAAGATAACGGAATAGGTACAAAATTCGTACATACGAACCACGAAACGGTTTTAAGCACGGTAACGCGTGAGATAAAAGGGTATATAACGACTCAGCTCGATTACGTATCGGGCGAAGAGATAACGATGGACGAATATTTCACGTTAACGAAAATGATGCGTGAATGTGAAGACGTTCCCGAATATTTCGTTTTATCGGGAACGTATCCCGACTGTCTCGTTTTTGCAATATATCCCGATCTCATTGATATGCTGCATCAGCAGAATATCAAAGTCGTAACGGATTTTTCCGGTGCCGACGTGCGGCTTGCCGTAAGACAGCATCCCGAGTTTATCGTCGTCGGCAAGGACGAGCTTTACGATCTGTTATTTTACGAAATAGACACACTGCCGTCCGCAATGGCGGCTTTGAAAAGACTTTCAGCCGAAACGGGACAGACGTTTCTTTGCACCCTCGGACACCGTGGAGCCGTGTATTCGGCAAAGGATATGATGTGTTCGTGCATACTGAAAAGAAACAAAACGGAAAATCCGTATGCAAGAAGCGCATTTATCGCATCATTTTTAAAGGGATACGAATTTTCCTGCCACGACGTCGAATATGCGCTGAAATACGCCGTTTCTTATTCATCTGCGATAAAGAAGAACGGCGAGGAGCCCGAATTTGATAAAGTATATAAAAATTTCAACAATTTGAATTACACAAGATATTTTTGATCCAATATATTAAACGGAGAAATCAATGGAAAAATACACAAGTCAGGATATTGAATTTAAAGACCAAAAAATTGTGGATATAAATATCGAAAAGGAAGTAAAAAAGTCCTTCCTTGAATATTCTATGTCCGTCATAGTTTCCCGTGCTTTGCCCGACGTGCGTGACGGTCTTAAGCCCGTTCACAGACGTATTCTGTACGCTATGTACGAGGATAACCTCGTTCACAGCAATCCGCACAGAAAATCGGCAACGACAGTCGGTAACGTGCTCGGCAGATACCATCCGCACGGCGATACAGCCGTTTACGACTCAATGGTACGTCTGGCACAGCCCTTTTCGCTCCGCTATCCGCTGGTTGACGGTAAGGGTAACTTCGGTAACGTAGACGGTGACGGTGCGGCGGCGTACCGTTATACCGAGGCGAGAATGTCACGTCTTGCCGACTATATGCTTGCCGATATCGAAAAAAACGTCATCGACTACGATCCAAACTTCGATAATACGAGAAAAGAACCCCGTGTTCTGCCCTCAAGATTTCCGAACCTTCTTGTAAACGGTTCTGTCGGTATTGCCGTCGGTATGGCAACGAACGTCCCTCCGCACAACCTGCGTGAGGTCATCGATGGTACGGTCTACCTTATGGAAAATCCCGATGCCGACGTGCGTGATCTTATGACGTTCATCAAAGGACCCGATTTCCCGACGTACGCCACCATCCACGGCACGCAGGGAATATACGACGCATACGCTACGGGAAGAGGAAGAATAAACGTCCGTGCAAGAGCCGAGGTGTTTGAAGACAAGCACCGTATCGAAATTTACGAAATACCGTATATGGTCAATAAATCCATGCTCGTTATGAGTATGGCAGAGCTTGTAAAAGCCAAAAAAATAGAGGGTATCACGGCACTGCGTGACGAAAGCGGACGCCACGGTATGAAGATCGTCATCGAATACCGCCGTGACGCTAACGGTCAGGTCATCTTAAATCAGCTGTATAAATATACACAGCTCCAGGATACGTGCGCCGTCAATATGCTCGCACTTGTCGGCGGTGAGCCTAAGTGCCTTTCGCTTAAAGAAATACTTACGCACTATATAAGACATCAGGAGGAGGTCGTACGCCGCCGTGTCGAATTTGATCTTGACAAGGCGAAAAAGCGTGCCCACATTCTCGAAGGACTTCACATAGCTATCGACAATATCGACGCGGTAATAAAGATAATCCGCTCGTCAAAGTCGATACCGGATGCGAAGGTACAGCTTTGTGAATCGTTCGATCTTGATGACGTTCAGGCGCAGGCTATCGTCGAAATGCAGCTCGGTAAGCTGTCAAATCTCGAAACGTTCAAGATAGAAGAAGAGCTTGAAAAGCTCCGTGCGCTGATAATCGAATTGCAGAGCGTTCTTGAAAACGAGTACAAGCTTCACGAAATAATCAAAGAGGAGCTTATACAGATAAGAGATAAATTCGGTGACGAAAGAAGAACGAGAATAGAAGAATCCGATGAGGAAATAATAGACGAGGATCTTATCGAACGTGAAAACTGTGTCGTAACTCTCACCTACGGCGGATATATCAAGATGCAGCCCGCCTCCGACTATTCCGTACAGAATAAGGGCGGTAAGGGTCTTAAGAGTATGACGACGAAGGAAGACGACTTCGTTATAAACGTCGTTGCCGCACACAGCCACTCGTATATGATGATGTTTACGAATACGGGACGCGTGTTTATGAAGAAGGTCTACTCACTTCCCAAGGGAAGCAGAACGTCGAAGGGCTCGAATATAGTAAACGTAATAGATCTTGCGGAAAACGAAAAGATAACGGCACTCGTCCCCGTTGACGACTTTACAAAGGGCGGATATCTTTTGATGGTGACGAAAAACGGTACTGTCAAAAAGACGAAGCTTTCAGAGTTCGAACAGCGCAGACGAGGCGGAAAGATCGCTATTTTGCTTGAAGATGACAACGAGCTTCTGTTCGTACGTCTTACCGACGGCAACTGCGACGTCGTTGTGTGTACACACGAAGGACAGGCGGTATGCTTCAACGAAAAGAACGTGCGTGAAATGGGCAGAGCATCCAAGGGCGTACGCGGCATAAAGCTTGCCGAGGGCGATTTCGTAACGGGCGCGGCAATATGCGAGGAAGGCAAAAAGCTCCTTTCCATCACGGAAAACGGCTACGGCAAGAGAACGGAATTTGAAAACTATTCCGTACACGGACGAGGCGGTAAGGGCGTTGTCTGCCATAAGATAACGGAAGAATCGGGTAAGCTTGCAGGTATTGCATCCGTTTCCGATAATGAGGATATAATCATAGTAACGACGAAGGGCGTGCTTATCAGATTCCGTGCAAGCGACGTAAGAGTCTGCGGAAGAAGCGCTGTCGGAGTTATCGTCGTAAGATTCAAAGAAGAAGGCGACATGGTCGTAAACTTCACGCATACGGATCCCGAGGAAGAGCCCGAAGTTGAGGAAAACTCCGCATCCGATAATTAAAAATTATGGGTCATTACCCTGTAATGTACAAAATGGGCGATTAACAATCGCCCACACAAAATGAACGCAAATGGGTTTTGGTAAATGAAATGCAGTTTGCTTACAAACTGCATTAAATGCATCAAAGCTGCATGAAATGTTTGCTTACGCAAACATGAAATGATATTCGTGTAAACACGAATATCGTTAAAACGCAGAATACGGACGAAATTATGGCTCAAACAGGAAAAAATATAGTAATAACGGTGCTGTGCGTTATACTTATGTGCGCAGCGGTAATGTCTGCCGTGCTTTATGCGGAAGGATACTACGATATATCGTTTATCGACAGGGACGTCCACGACGACGGCGAAAAAACGCCGCCCGAAACAGAAGGCAGCATCCCAAACGAAAGCGATACCTCGGTACCTGAAGACGATGTCACGGAGGATGAAATAAATATACCCGATGCCGACGGATATCTTGCCGAAGGCTACGGTGTAAGCGGTGAAATGTACGACAAAGACGTGCATATTATTGCAAAATTACCCCTTGAATTACCGCATAATTATACAAGCGGAACTATCATAAAACCTCAAACCTCCGTAACTTTGGGACGTGACGGAGTTCAAAGAGAGTACCTTTATATGAAGACGGAACAGGATCTTTATTCTGCCGAGCTTTATATGGGATATATCATAGTGACGGAAAACGGTATATCGTCGGTCTATACTCCGACGCTTGAAAAAATACTTGAAGTTCCGAAGACCTCACTCGGTGAGCTTGTCTATATGACGGACAAAAGCGGTGCGCCCGTTTTTGAAAAAGACGGCGAGTTTTTCAAAATAGAAAATAAAACGCTCGTCAAGACGGAAAAGTACGACACGGGACTTTATTTTAACCGTACGGAAAGCCCGCGTGATATATACGCCGTGAACGGTACGGGCGGTGTCGTTTACAAAAGCTCTGACGGTGAGACGCTGTTTAAAGCTGACGGTGAGTACGGCTACGGCTTTTCCGAGGGCTTCGGTATGACGTATGACGGCGACGATGCGTATTTCTACGATGAAGACGGCAAAATGAAAATAGACGACTTTTTCAAGGTCGGCAAAAGGGATATATACGCAAAGGGTGCGATCTATTTTGACAGCGGTTACGTTATGGTGAGAAATATCGTAATAAACCATAAAAACAAGGTGACTGAGGATTACGAAACCTTGATAAATACGTCGGGCAGGGAGTATACGCTTCCGTTTAATACGACGCTTATTTCGTATTCGAATCAGCGCCTGCTTCTCGAAAGAGACGGAAAATACGGCTTCTACGCACTGAAAAACGACTGGATAACGGATATCGAATATACCTACGCAACGCCGTTTTGCGAGGGGCTTGCGGTCGTCGGTGACAAAAACGGCAAAAAAGGCGTGATCGACGTGTACGGCAATACGGTCGTCGGGTTTGAATATACGCACATAACGGAATGTGCAGGCGGCATTTTCTTGGCTTACAGCGAAGCTGACGGCTGGTGTGCATTTGCAAAGCTTTCATAAAATAAAATCGGAGATCTCATTTTCAGATCTCCGTTTTTTATTCGGTTTGCAAAAACGGTCACGGTTCAAATCACCGCATTGCGGTGATACGCCTCCCCCGTCGGGGGGGGACGGGAGGAGGCGTAGATGAAAAATGAGGAACGTAGGGCGGGGGAAAATGAGATAAGAGATAACAGATAAAAACGGTGTTGCGCCATCACTTAAACCGTTATTTTTCCTTTTTAAAAAGGTAATCCATATACAAAAGCGCACCGAAGGCGATATCGAAGCCGAAAGCGCATCCGAAAAGCGCCTGCTTGCACACCTGTGCATTTCTCGGTGTCGGTGCGTTTATGTACACCGCAAGGGATATAAGAATACCGAATACGATAATCAACGCGCATATTTTGAATATTTTCATTGCCCTTTTATCGGGACAAAGCTTTATTTTTTTCATAAACTGCCTCCTTTATCTGCATACCGCAACAAATTGTGAAAAATTCATATTTTGTTACTTTAAATAAATGTGTGTTTAACATATAATATTATAAGGTATGTGCTGACGTTTGTCAAAGCACAATTTCTGGAAAGGTCAAGCGGTATGAATATCGGTGTATCAAGTGCGTGCTTTTTCCCCTGCGACACGATAGAATCGTTGAATATCTGTGCCGACTGCGGTTTCGGCATAGCTGAAATATTTGCAAACACCCACAGCGAGCTTATGGGTGAATATCTTAAAGACGTTAAAAAGATCACGTCGGACAGAAATATAAGGATAACCTCCATACATCCGTTTACCTCGGGATACGAGTACATTCTGTTTTTTGCAGGATATGACAAGCGCATAGACGATGCGATAGAATACTACAAAAATTATTTTGAATGTGCCGCCGCCCTCGGTGCAAAATACGTTATTTTCCACGGTGACAACAGACGTGCCCCGTTTGTCGGTGTCGAAAGATACGCCGAGATCTTTTCAAGACTTGACGAGGCATCAAAGCCGTTCGGGGTAAGAGTGGCTCAGGAAAACGTATCTACCTCGCACATAGGCTCACCCGAAAATATACGAAAGCTTCGCAGCCTTTTGCCCGATATACAGTTCACCTTCGATATAAAGCAAGCGTGCCGCGGCGGGTTTGATCCTTTTGATATGCTTGACGCCATGGGCAGTAACGTCCGCCACGTTCATTTAAACGACTGGAACGGGGAAGACTGCGCTTTACCGTGTAAAGGTGGGTGCGATCTTAAAGGACTTGCAGCAAAGCTCAATTCTGTAAACTACGGCGGCGACTATATCATCGAAGTTTACAGGCGCAACTTTGAAAACTGCCGTGATCTTCACACCTCAAAAACGGAATTTTTGAAATTATTTGATAAAGGAACTGTATGAAATACGGAAAAAAAGAAATATCCCCGAATATTTCGCTGTCTTACATAATAACCGACAGATTCAAAACGGAAAATCTCAACGTGAATTTTCTCGTCCCTCTTAAGGATTCTCCGTTTGCCCAGGTGCTTTTGCCGAACGTAATGTCGAAGGGCTGCCGTGAATATCCCACCCAAAGGCTTATAAGAAAACAGCTCGACCGTTTATTCAATGCCTCAGCCGGTATTTATCTTCATTCGTACGGCGAATATATGTCCGTCTGCTTTTCGTCATCGTATTTAAAAAACGCCTTAGCCTACGAAAGCTGTGACATATCGGGATTGACGGCTGAAATGCTCTATAAAATAATGCTCGACGGACTCGTCGAAAACGGCTCTTTTTCGGAAGAATACACCGAAAGAGAAAAAGAAAACAAGTGCCAGGCTCTGAAAGCCGTCATAAATAATAAAGATGCGTACGCTTCAAACAGATGCCTTCAGCTTATGTGCCAAGGCGAGGCCGCGTCGTTTCTTTATTCCATAGATACCGAGCCTTACGAAAAATTAAACGGTGAGCTTCTTTATAAAGCTTACAAGAATATGATAAACACCTCCCCTGTAATAATAACGTACGTGGGTGAGGACGAAGACTTTGCCGAAAGGTTTGCAAAACGCATATCAGACAGCATAAAGAGTGAGCAAAGACTTCCTTTAAACGCCGAAAAGACCGTGAAATTCCCCGAAAAAATACGGTATTTTGAAGAAGAACACGACGTAAAGCAGGCAAGGCTCGTTATCGGCTTCCGTGATGAAATATCAAATGACGAAACGACGTACGCAAAGGCTGTGTTTGATGAGATGTACGGAATGTCACCCATGAGCAAGCTGTTCTGCAACGTCCGTGAAAAGCAGTCGCTTTGCTACTACTGCTCCTCGTCAAGAAACCACAAAACGGGAATAATGACCGTTAAAACGGGCATAAAAGCGGAAAACAAGGACCGCGCGTATAACGAGATACTGCATCAGCTTGACTGTATGAAAAAAGGCGAGTTTACGAAAGAAGAGCTTGAAAACGCCAAAAAGGGGCTTATAAGCCAGGTGCTTTCCGTTAAGGATTCACCCGAGGCGCTTTCCTCACTTCTTTTCAAGGGTGCCGTAAACGGCAAGATGTTGACACCCGAAGAAGAAGCCGAAAGAATAAAAAGCGTAACGGAAAAAGACGTTGTAAACTGCTGCCGTCACATCACCCCCGACACCGTATATTTTATGTACGGCAAAGGCGTTCAGGAGGATGAAGATGAGTGATTTTCAGAAGACCTTGTGCAAAATAACGGGCGACGTATGCTATAAAACAAAGCTTGAAAACGGTCTTACGTTGTATATAGCTCCGAATGAAACTACAACGTACCACGCAGTTTTTTATACGAATTTCGGTTCGGCAGACAGCGTTTTTGAAAAAGACGGCAAGATCGTGAAGATTCCCGACGGAATGGCTCATTTTCTTGAGCACAAGCTGTTTGAAACGGAAGACGGCGGCGACGCTTTTGAGCTTTTTGCAAAAACGGGTGCGGATGCAAACGCATACACGTCCTTTACAAAAACGTGTTACGTTTTCTCCTGTACGGATGAATTTTACAGATCCCTTGATATTTTGCTTTCGTTTGTCACCTCTCCGCACTTTACGAAGGAGTCGGTCGAAAAAGAAAAGGGCATAATAATCGAAGAAATAACGATGTACGACGACGCACCCGACTGGCAGTGTATGTTCGGTATGATGAAAGGACTTTACAGAAAGGATAACCCCTTGACGGTCGATATTGCCGGAGATGCCGAGTCTGTAAGCGAAGCAACGGACGAAATGCTGTATTCGATATACGAAAGCTTTTACAGTCTTTCAAATATGACGCTGTGCATTTCGGGAAACGTCGATAAAGAAAAAATACTGAAAATGTGCCAAAGCCTCAAGGACACCGGCAGAACAGTTCCGAAAACGGTGTATCCCGACGAAAATAAAGCGTCGTGTGAAAAGCTTGTCGAAAAGAAAATGCAGGTGTCACGTTCGCTTTTCAGCTTCGGTATAAAGGATCTGCCCGTTTCGGACGATTACGAGCGTCAGAAAAAAATATGCGCCGTGGCTGTTTTTTCAAATATGCTGTTCGGGCCGTCGAGTGAGATATATTCCTCACTTTACGATAAAATGATAATAAACAAGACGTTTTTTGCCGAGTACGAATCGTGTTCTTCGTATGCGTTTTTCTCCTTTCGAGGAGAAACGCAGCACGCACGGAAAGCGTACGAGGCTCTGTGCGAGTATATAGAGGAAGTAAAGCAAAAAGGCTTTGACGACGAGGAGTTTGAAACGTCACGCCGTGTCGTTTACGCAGGTGCGGTACGTGATCTTGAAAACAGCATCCGGGTGTGCGAGGATATGTCGGATATAGGCGAGCTGCTTTTCTTGATACCCGAAATAACAGCGGAGTTGACGAAGGAATATGCGTTTGACGTGTTCTGTGAGCTGTTCACGCCCGAGTCGTACACGCTGTCGATCATAGACCCGATAAATAATGATGAAAGAGAGAAAGAAAATGTATCAGGTTGAATTTAAAATGTTTGATTTTGCGATGCGTTTTTCCCCCGTTGCCTTCACGGTCTTCGGTAAGGACGTGTACTGGTACGGCTTGATAATAACGGTCGGTATCATTCTCGGGGTAATATACGCATTCTTCCGTGCAAAGCAAAGCGGAATAAAGGCGGATGATATGTACGATTATTCGATATTTGCAATAGTTTTCGGAATAATCGGCGCAAGGCTCTATTACGTGCTTGCAAATCTTGACACGTACAGAAGCTTTAAGGATATTATCGCTGTCTGGAACGGCGGACTTGCCATATACGGCGGTATTATCGGAGCGATAGCGGCTATTGTCGTAACGGCGCTCATCAAAAAGCAGAAGCCCTTGAGAATTCTCGACTGCGCGGCGCCTGCTGCAATGATAGGACAGGCAATAGGCAGATGGGGCAACTATATGAACCAGGAGGCCTTCGGCTGTAACACGACGCTTCCCTGGGGTATGCGCTCGACTGTTTACGAACAGCTTGAAGGGGTAAGACTTCAGGGAACGGTCGAATACCTCACCTTTCACAGATCCTCGCTTATGAAAGAAAACCCGGGGCTGAAAATAGATCCTAACGGTTACGTTCACCCCACGTTCTTGTATGAATCTCTGTGGAATATTCTGGGATTTATCCTCATCAATATTTTCTATAAAAAGAAGAAGTTCGACGGCGAAATAACCTTCGCTTACCTCGGCTGGTACGGTATCGGCAGAATATTTATTGAAGCTTTGAGAACGGATTCGCTTTATCTCGGCTCAACGGGCATAAAGGTCTCACAGCTCGTGGCACTCATTTGCATCGTTTTAAGCGTATTTTTCATTGTTTACGGCAGAGTAAAGGCTCACGGCGCAGGAGTTACGACCCTTTACACAAAAACGGCAGAAGGCAAGTGGATAATGACTGATGCTGTAAAAACGTACGAAGAAAGCGAAAAGCTTCCCGAAGCTGAAGACGTCACCGACAATGACGAAATAACGGCGATCACAGACAGCGAAGAAATAAACGAACAAACAGAACAAGCGGAAGAAACAGAACAAACGGAAGAAATAGAACAAACGGAAGAAATAGAACAAACAGAAGAAACAGAAGAAACGGAGAAAAAAGAAGATGGCACTGATAATTGACGGTAAGAAAACGTCCTCGGATATGAGGGGCGAAATAAGAGAAAGGACGCTTAAATTCAAGGAAGAACACGGCTTTTTGCCGGGACTTGCGGTAATTATAGTAGGAGAAGATCCCGCCTCGCAGGTCTACGTAAGAAACAAGAAAAAGGACTGTGACGAGGTCGGATTCAATTCCGAGGTAATAGCACTGCCCGAAAACACGACCGAAGAGGAGCTTTTGAGCCTTATTGATACTCTCAATAAGAGGGACGATATGCACGGCATACTCGTTCAGCTTCCTTTGCCCAAGCATCTCGATTCGGAAATAGTAATAGCTGCAATAGATCCCGATAAGGACGTTGACGCGTTCAGCTACGTAAACGTCGGTAAGATAACGGTCGGCACGCATAGCTTTTTGCCTTGCACACCTGCAGGCGTTATGGAGCTTTTGAAACGCTATAATATCGAAGTTGAGGGCAAAAACTGCGTTGTCGTCGGCAGAAGCAATATCGTAGGAAAGCCTATGGGACTTCTTCTTTTGCACGCAAACGGAACGGTAACGATCGCTCACTCGCGTACAAAGAACCTCGCCGAGGTAACGCGTGAAGCGGATATTCTCGTTTGCGCTGTCGGTAAGGCTGATTTCATTACGGGCGATATGATAAAAGAGGGCGCTGTCGTCATCGACGTCGGTATGAATAAGAATAAAGAGGGCAAGCTCACAGGCGACGTTGATTACGCAAGCTGTTTTGAAAAGGCTTCCGCAATAACACCCGTACCCGGCGGCGTCGGACCTATGACAAGAGTAATGCTGCTTGAAAATACACTCACAGCCGCACAGCACAAGGTCGGAAAATAATAATTAATTGAATAAAAAACAGACTCAATTTGAGTCTGTTTTTTTACAGAGGGCGCCGACCTTACATTCAGCCTTCCTGTAGAAAACAGAGTTTTCTACGGGAGAACGGCGGATGTAGTTGCAAAGCAACTACGTGGATGAGGTTGTCCATTCATCAAATTCCCCAAAAGGAGAGAGACGGGAATTTTTTTAATATGCTTGACTTTTTTACATTATTTGTTATAATGTATAATGTAATAATTTATTTTCGGGAGGAAATATGAGAAAAATTCTTTCTGTTTTGATTGCATCTGTGATGCTTCTTTCATTCACGGGCGTTATTGCCATGGCGGATGAAGAAAATTTTGCGACAGTTGAAGCGCTCCAGTTTGCAAACGACAAAGCGCCGACGATCGACGGCGTTGTGTCAAACGACGAATGGGGCACTCCTACAGTATCGGATATAAACAAAGACAACAAGCAGACGTTTGTAAAAGCATCCGCAAACGATATGAGATTCACCCTGTGGACACGTTACAACTTCACGGGCTTCTACGTAGCTGTCGTAACGGACGACGCAGAGCATTGGAACGGCAAGGTGCCGGGTGATGAAAACAACATCTGGGACGGTGACTGCCTTCAGATAAGACTTGACGCTTACGGCTGTACTGCCGACCAGGGACTTTCACCCAGCGTCAGCAGAGACGAAAACTGGCACTCCTCATACAACGAATTTGCTTTTGCCCTCGGCAACGACGGCAATACGTACTCCTACAGCTGGCACGGCGTTGTTGACCATGCGGATATCTCCGGCGGCGACGGCCGTTACGTTGTAAAGCACGATGCGGCAAAAAAACAGACCACGTATGAGCTTTTCATTCCGTGGGACGTTATTCTCCAGACTCCTCCGCACGTCGGAACGAATCTCGGTTTTTCTATCGGCGTTTTGAACGGCGATGCTGCAACGGGCGGTTACAACAACTATATTGAATGGGGCACGGGTATATTCGACGGCAGACTTGCTAACGTATACGGCTCAAACCGTCTTGTTTTCAGCGAAGCACGTGCAACGGGCGGCGATGCCCTTGTTGATCCCAACCCCGACGAAACCGTACCGCCGATCGAAACAGTGCCCGAAACGGACGCAGGATCCGTACAGACAAACGCTGAAACGGACGCACCCGCAGAAGATACTCAAGGTGTAACAACCGATACGCAGAAAGCGGAAACGGATGCGGAAACGGATGCGGAAAACAGCGGCGGCACTTCATCGAACAAAGGTCTTATAATTGCTATAATTGCAGTAGTTGTCGTTTCTGCAGGTGCTGTCGGCATCATTCTCTCAAAAAAGAAAGCGTAAATTGACAAAGGGGTGTTGACATCAACACCCCAAATTGATCTCAAAAAGGACAAGTATGGAAAATTACAGTTTTTTTGCACTTTTGTTCAGGCAAAAGTATATAAACAGATGGTCGCTTATGCGTTGCTCGACGGAGGAAAATCTGTCAACGCACAGCATGGAAACAGCCGTTATCGCACACTGCCTCGCCGTTATAAACCGTGACGTGTTTTCAGGCGGTGCCGATCCCGACAAAGTCGCTGTTTATGCGCTTTTTCACGATGCTTCGGAGGTATTGTGCGGCGATCTTCCGTCCCCTGTGAAGTATTCGGGAGAAGAGCTTAAAAACGCTTACAAAAAGATCGAAGAGGAATCCGCAAAGTCGCTTTTGTCAAAGCTTCCGAATGAACTTAAAAGCGCATACGAATCCCCCGTATACGAAAAAGCAGATCCCCTTACACACAGACTTGTAAAAACAGCTGACAAGCTGTGCGCGCTTATAAAATGTATTGAAGAGATAAAGTGCGGAAATCTTGAATTTACCAGCGCCGAAAAATCAATAAGAAAAAATTTAAAGGAATATGAAAGCAGGGAGCTTGAATATTTTACAGAGCATTTCCTGCCGTCATTCGGTAAAACACTCGATGAGCTTTGATAAAAACGAGCAGTTTTCAAGAACGGAAGCGCTTATCGGGCGTGAAGCTTTGGAAAAACTGAAAAACTCAAGCGTTATCGTCTTCGGTATAGGCGGTGTCGGCTCGTACACGGCAGAGGCTCTTGCGCGTGCGGGGGTTGGAAAGATAACCGTTGTTGACGGGGATAAAATATCGCCGTCAAACATAAACAGACAGCTTTATGCGCTTCACTCAACCGTCGGAATGATGAAAACGGACGTTGCAAAAAACCGTATTTCGGATATAAATCCCGACTGTGAAGTAACCTCCCTCGGTGTGTTTTACACATCAGAAAACGAAGATACGGTCGATTTTTCAAAATATTCGTACGTTGTCGATGCAATAGACACGGTAACGTCAAAGCTTCTGATAATCTGCAAGGCGAAGTCCCTCGGCGTACCCGTCATAAGCAGTATGGGAACGGGAAACAAGCTTTGTCCCGAAGCATTTACGGTTGACGATATATACAATACCTCCGTGTGTCCGCTTGCGCGTGTGATGCGCCGAGAGCTTAAAAAAAGAAACGTTTCATCCCTCAAGGTCCTTTATTCAAAGGAAGAGCCGAAAACAAACGGCGGAAGAACGCCGTCGAGCATTTCATACGCTCCGTCAGTTGCAGGCCTCATAATAGCCTCAGAGGTAATAAAGGATATTATAAATAAAAAAGACTGACATGAAAGAATATATAAAAAACAAAGAAATATCAAAAGAACTTGAAAAAATAATGCAGGACGAAGGCTTTGACCCTCTTTTCTGCATCGTCGGCGATCTTTCGATAAACGGAAAATACAAAGAAAGCGTTTTTGCCGTATCGGATGACAAAATACTTTCCACCGACGGAAACACAGACGTAATTACCGTACGGTTTGACGAAATAGAAGAAATAAACGTCAAGCGTATGTACGGAAGCGCACGTATAAACATCACGAAAAAAGACGGAAAAAAGCAGAATATTTTCCGTTTTACGTACACGGTGAGCGATCTTTGCGACTGCGCCGTGACGTTTATCAAAAACATCATATCGGGTTGCGATGTGCAAAAAGAGCTTGAAATAGTTGCAGATGCTTACGAAAAAAAGCTCAGGGTATGTCCCAAATGCGGACGTGCGCTTTTACGCCCCGGAGCTGAATGTATCAAATGCCAATCAAAAGGAAAGCTTGTAACAAAGCTTATGCGTTACGTAAGACCGCATAAAAAGCTGTTGACCGTTGCGATGATACTGTCGGCACTTTATACGGCGTTTGCGCTCATTCCGCCTTACATAACGAAGATACTCGTTGACGACGTTTTCACCCCCGAAAATATGGCAAACGGCGGTGATAAAGGCAGACAAACGCTTGCCGTCATCGTCGGAGGGCTTGCCGCATCTTACGTTATTATCTTCGTTATAAACGGCTTTAAAAACTATTGGATGAGAGTGGCGGGCGACAGAATAGTAAAGGATCTGAGAAACGACGTTTATGAAAAGGCTCAGTATCTGCCCCTCGGCTTCTATGACAAGACCGCAACGGGCGCCGTCATAAACAGGATATCGACTGACACGAGCACGCTTCAGGCGTTCGTTTTGCGAGTAACGCAGGAGGCGGTAATGCAAGCCTGCCTGCTTGTCGGAATAGTCATAATAATGCTTTTTATGGATTGGCGTCTTACCCTTCTTTCGCTTGTTCCCGTGCCTTTTATCGTTGCCGGAACGAGGATTTTCGGTAAAAAGATAGCGCCGTTTTACAGAAGGATATGGCGCAGATGGTCTGCCGTTTCCTCCGTGCTTACCGACACGGTGCCGTGTATAAGAGTCGTAAAATCGTTTGCCGGAGAAAAACGTGCCGTAAGTAAATTCAACCGTTACAACGAAGAATGGTACAAAACAGACGTGCGCTCGGCAAAGATCACCACGGCGTTCCCCATAATAGTCACGTTCTTTATTCACATAGGAAACCTCGTTATATGGGGTATCGGAGGTAACTGGGTAATTGACGGAATACTCACACCGGGTCTGCTCGTTTCCTTCTTATCGTATACTTCGATATTTTACCAGCCGATAAACTTTTTTGCATCTCTTTCCGATACGTATCAAAGTGCGCTTGCAGCCGCAGAAAGGATACTCGACATAATAGATGCAGAACCCGAAGCCGATGCGGGATGCGGTAACATCCCCGAAAAAACAGAAGGAAAGATAGAATTCAAGAACGTCAATTTCAGCTTTGACAAGACGAAAAAGACGCTTTCCGATATAAATCTCACAATAGAACCGGGCGATATCGTCGGTATTGTCGGAACGACGGGCTCGGGAAAATCAACGCTTATAAATCTGTTTATGCGTTTTTATGACGGCTACGACGGCGAAATATTGCTTGACGGCGAGAATATACGCAACATAGATATGAATTATTACAGAAGCTGTATCGGTTACGTACAGCAGGAGCCGATGATGTTTTCCGACACGATATTCAACAATATCGCATACGGCGTGCCGTCAGCGCACGTTGAGCAGGTAATAAACGCCGCTGACGTTGCAAACGCACACGAGTTTATCGTAAATCAGCCCGACGGCTACGATTCGATGCTCGGTGAAAGAGGTGTCGGACTTTCGGGCGGTGAAAAACAGCGTATATCAATAGCGAGAGCCGTTCTCAAAAATCCGAGTATTCTTATATTCGACGAGGCGACGGCGGCTGTTGACTCCGAAACGGAAAACCTGATACAAGAAGCCATAGAAAGGCTTATCAAGGGCAGAACGACGCTTATGATAGCGCACAGGCTTTCAACCCTCCGCAAGGCAAACAAGATAGTTGTCGTTGACAACGGCAGGATAATAGAGTGCGGAAGCCACGACGAGCTTATGGCACTTAACGGAAAGTACAGAAAGCTTATTGAAATACAGTCGATGTCCGAAAAGCTGAGACAAAGCAAGAAAGAAGAAAATTTTGATTAAGGAGATGAGATCATGCCCAGAAGATACGTTGAAGGCGACGAGGTAATATTCACGCAGGGCGAATTTCACCTTGTCAATATGAAGCTTGCAACGGGTGAGTGTTTTGAAGATCTCGAGCCGAAAAGGCTTTTTCCCATAAGCGGACTTACAAAATACATATCCCTGCTCGATAAAGACGGAAAAGAAACGGCAATTATAAGAGATATAGAAACGCTTATGCCCGAATCGAGGGCGGTTATTGAAAAAAGTCTTGAGGAATATTATCTGATACCCGAGATAATATCCGTTCTTGACAGATACGAAAAATATGGTATACTTAAATGGACGGTGCAGACCGACCGAGGAGTGCGTACGTTTGAGATAAAGAACAGAAACTCCGATATAAAGGCTCTGTTTGACGGACGTGTGCTGATACGCGACCGTGACGACAACCGCTACGAGATACCCGACGTAAATAAGCTTGATGCAAAAAGCTTACGTCTTTTAAATTATGATCTGTAATACTTGAAAAGGAAGTAAATAACAATGAAACTTGTATTAGCTATAATCCCGAATGATGACAGTATGGTGGCAACCTCGGCTCTGACGAAGGAAGGCTTTTTCGTAACGCGTCTTTCAACGACAGGCGGTTTCCTTATGGTCGGAAACACGACTCTTCTCATAGGTACGGAAGAAGAAAAAGTGCCCGTAATAAAGGAAGTGCTTAAAAAATACTGCAGCACGAGAAAGCAGATAAACCCCTCTATCGCATCCTTTGGCAGAGGGCTTGACGACGAAGGACTTGCCGAGGAGACGGCAGTCGGCGGTGCTACGATGTTCGTTCTGAACGTCGACGGCTTTGAAAAAATATAAAAACCGACAATAAGGCGTACGTATAAAAATGGATAAAATACTTCAAACCGTGCTTTACTACCTTGAAAAGGATACGAGAAAGCAGATAGATTTTTTGAAATATCTCGGTCTTTCTTCCTCGGCAATATCCGACTGGAAGACGGGAAAAAGCACGTCTTACATAAAATATCTGCCGAAAATTGCGGACTATTTTTCCGTAAGCGCGGATATGATAATAAACGGTTACGGCAAGGATGACGAAACATCCTTCGGTATGTGCAAGATCCCCGTCGTTGATACGCTTCCCGAAACGGGTGCGTGTGTAAATGCAGACAACGTAAAGGGATACGACTGTGCGCAGGTACGCTTTGCAAACGAATACTTCTTTTTTGAGCAGTCCGCAAAGATAAGATATCTCATCCACAGACAAAATTACGCCGATGAGGGCGACACGGTCTTGCTTAAAAAAGACGGCGGACGTGTGTGCAAATTGAGTATAAGCGGAAACGTCGCCGTATTCGTTTCCGACGAAGGAAGCATAACAACGCTTGAAATATCGCAGATGAGCGGATATATAGCAGGCGTTGCAAAGGAAGTAAGGAGGACTTTGCCGTGATAGACGAAAACATCTCCAAAACGATGGATATGGCGTCGTACGCAGGAAAGATCCTGCTTGAGTCGGGTGCGGATATCGTCCGCGTGGAGGATACCGTGCGCCATATAATGATATCGTACGGCATACGTGATTTTGAAGTGTTCACGGTCGCAAACGGTATATTTTTGACTACGGGTATCATTGAGAAAAAGATAGAAACAAACGTACGCCGCGACTTTTTGCGAATACGCTCAATACCGCTGACGTCAACGAATTTGGGCAAGGTCGATGCCGTAAATACGCTGTCTCGCCAGATAGAAAACGGTGAATATCAGAACGTAGACGATGCCTTTACAAGGCTTTGCGAAATAGATGCAATGAAGCCGAGAAGCGCTCCTATGCGTATGTTCGGCTCAGCTCTTGCGTCAATGGGGCTTTGCTATATGTTCGGCGGTTCGTTTCTTGATTCCGCTATTGCGTTTATCGTCGGATTTCTGTTTTACGCGTCCGTCGTTTATCTTGATGAAAAGAAGCTTTCGAGACTTCTTACAAACATCATATGCAGTATCACGATGACACTTTTTTCGATAATATTCACGGAAATAATCGGTATCGGAGTTATGGACAGGGTAATGATAGGCTGTCTTATGCCGCTTGTGCCCGGGGTGTCGTTTACGAACGCCATACGTGATATCGCCGCAGGAAACTACATATCGGGAGTCGTAAGAATAGTTGATGCGGTGCTGATAGCAATAGGTATTGGTATCGGTGTCGGCGTTACGATACTTGTATTTAAATTCGCCGGGATAATATAGGAGGACGTATGGAGATCATTTTGGAATATTCGCTTCAGACAGTCGCTGCGTTTATTGCAACGCTTGCCTTCTGCATACTGTTTTCCGTGCCGAGAAAGCAATACTTTTTCTGCGGACTGTGCGGAGGGGTAAGCTGGCTTGTTTACTGGATATTTGACGGTATCACAGGCGTTGTGTGCGCTACGTTTTTCGCCTCGGTCGTCATCGTTTTGATGTCGAGAATAATGGCAATAATGCGTAAATGTCCCGTATCGGTCTTCCTGATAACGGGAATAATCCCGCTCGTGCCGGGAAGCGCCATATATTACACGGCGTACAATCTGTTTATGAACGAAACAAAATTGGCATCTGAATATCTGTTTTTGACGGTCAAGCTTGCCGTTGCGATAGTTATGGGCATCGTGGTTGTGTTTGCGATACCGATAAAGCACAGCTTCCCGTTCAAATCCGTAATAAAAAATGCTATTCAAAAAGGTGAATAAATGAAAAGATCGATTATTCTTTTGCTCGTTTTGCCGTGCCTTTTGCTAGTCTCGTGCTCCGACGGCGGAGAGCTGAATCAAATAGAGCTCACGGTCGTTGAAAGCATGACGAAGTGCGATGCGGTAACGAAGGAACACTTCTTTGCCTACGACAGCGAAGGAGAATGGTATAAGGTCGTCTGGGATGATACGGACGGTATAAGCGAGGGTGACACTCTTACGGTATATTACGAGGAAATAACGGAAATATCGTACGAAACGGGATATCCCGACGGATACACACCCAACAAACAAATAAAAGCAAGAAAGGTAAAATAATATGTTTTGTTCTCTTACAACGCCTTTTGAAAAAAATACAGGGGATGTGCCGTTCGGGGTATATCCCCGCCCTCAGTTAAAAAGAGATTCTTTCTTTTGCTTAAACGGCAAATGGACGCTTGACGGCGAAGAAATAACTGTGCCGTATCCGCCGAACAGCAGACTGTCGGGAATTAAAGGATACGAAACGTTTGATAAAGATAATTTCAAGTACGAAAAACACTTCACACTCCCCGAAAGCTTCAATAAGGGAAGGCTTATTCTGCATTTCGGCGCGTGCGATCAGATATGCCGTGTTTTTGTAAACGGCAAATGCGCAGGTGAACACACAGGCGGATATCTGCCTTTTTCATTTGATATTACCGAGTACGCTCTGGACGGTGAAAACGTGCTGAACGTCGACGTTACTGACACGCTTGACAAAACGCTTCCGTACGGAAAACAGAAGAAAAAAAGAGGCGGAATGTGGTACACACCTGTGTCGGGAATATGGCAGAGCGTCTGGATAGAATCAGTCCCCGACAGCTATATTAAAAGTATAAAAATAACGCCCGATCTTAAGGGTGCAACGGTTGAAATAGTCGGATGTGAAAATGAAGAAAAAACGCTCGTGTGCGGTGATATCGTCTGCAAAACGAAGGAAAACACAGTACGTATCGAGCCTGAAAATCCTCACCTTTGGACGTGTGAGGATCCATATCTTTACGACTTTACGTTAACGACGGAAAATGACGGGATATCGTCATATTTTGCTCTGCGTTCTGTCGGTGTTGACAATTCGAAAAATTATCCGATACTTACGCTTAACGGTAAGCCGTTTTTTGCAAACGCACTGCTTGACCAGGGATATTTCAGCGACGGAATCTACCTGCCGGCATCTCCCGAAGGCTTTGAAAACGATATACTGACGGCAAAACGCCTCGGCTTCAATACCTTGCGTAAGCATATAAAAGTTGAGCCGGATATCTTTTATTATTACTGCGATAAATACGGTATGGTCGTTTTTCAGGATATGGTGAACAACGGCGTGTATAATTTCATATACGATACGGCACTGCCTACCGTTTTTATGAAAAGAGCTTTGAAATTCGCAAATAAAAAAACGAAGGAAAATTTCAAGAAGCATACGGTTGAAACGGTAAATACGCTTTATAATCATCCGTGCATCGTGCTTTATACGGTGTTTAACGAAGGCTGGGGACAGCACAGCAGCCGTGAAATGTACGAGATTATGAAAAAGCTCGACAAAACAAGGCTTTGCGATACGGCATCGGGTTGGTTTAAAACGGAATATACCGATATCGAAAGCCCGCACATCTATTTCAAGCCCGTAAAGCTTCCAAAAAGATCATCGGGAAAGGTGAGGATAATATCGGAGTTCGGAGGATATTCGTACCCCGTGAAGAATCACGTTTATAACCCGGAGCATTCCTTCGGATATAAATCTTATAAAAATGAGGATGAGCTTACGAAAGCGCTCGTAAGTCTTTATGAAGATCAGATAATACCGCACCTTGAAAAAGGACTGTGCGGTACGGTCCTGACACAGCTTTCGGACGTTGAAGACGAAACGAACGGAATTATGACCTACGACAGACAGATAGTAAAGCCCGACGAAAAGGCTATATCCGAATGCTTTGAAAAGCTCTTTAAAAGGTTTGAAGAAATAAACGGATAAGTTGTTTTATCCATTTCATATGTACGGCGGAGGGGCGATCCTCTGCCGTTTTTTCATCGGCGGAAGAATCGCTTTTGCATCCTTACGGTTTTTTACTTCCGATTTAAAAACTTAATTTTGCTGTCGGTGATAAAGAAATATTACCGAATATTTAAATATTTTAAAAATATGTTGATTTATCGCATCAATTAGTGTATAATACCCCTGTTAATATAATATATAAAGGAGAACACGAAAATGGCACTTGTTACAACAAAGGACATGTTCAAAAAAGCGTACGACGGCGGCTATGCTATCGGCGCGTTCAACATCAACAATATGGAGATAATTCAGGCAGTTACGGAAGCTTGCGCTGAAGAAAAGTCTCCCGTTATCCTTCAGGTATCCTCCAGCGCAATGAAGTATGCAGGCAAGGAATACCTTATGGGTATGGTAAACGCCGCTATGGAAACGACGGGTATCGATCTTGCCCTTCACCTTGACCACGGCGCAAGCTTTGAAGCTTGTAAGGAATGTATCGACGCAGGATTTTCCTCCGTTATGATCGACGGCTCACACGCTTCATTCGAAGAAAACATCGCACTTACAAAGAAAGTCGTTGAATACGCTCACGACAAGGGCGTCGTTGTTGAAGGTGAGCTTGGTAAGCTTGCCGGAATCGAAGACGAAGTAAACGTATCCGCTGAAGACGCTTCCTACACGAAGCCCTCCGAGGTTGAAGAATTTGTTTCAAGAACAGGCGTTGACAGCCTTGCTATCGCTATCGGTACGAGCCACGGCGCATTCAAGTTCACAGGTGAGGCAAGACTCAGATTCGATATCCTCGAAGAGATCACGAAGATCATGCCCGGATATCCGATCGTTCTTCACGGCGCTTCCAGCATCGACGAAGAGCTCGTTGCAAAGATAAACGCTTGCGGCGGTTCTATGGGCGGCGCTAAGGGTATTCCCGAAGAAATGCTCCGCCGTGCGGCAGCATCCGCTGTATGTAAGATCAATATGGACTCCGACCTCCGTATTGCAATGACAGCAGGTATCCGTGAAGTATTCACGAACAAGCCCGAAGTATTCGACCCCAGAAACTACCTCGGCAACGCTCGTAAGATCATCAAAGAGGTCGTACGCCACAAGCTCGTAAACGTACTCGGATCAAACGGCAAAGCGTAATTTAATGAAAGAAACAGCAAAATACACAGTCAGCGTGCATGACGAGGATGCCTTCGGTAATATGAGGGCATCCGCCATGCTGCGGCGCATGCAGGAATGTGCCAACCTTCAGCTTCAGAAGATGAAAGCACCTTGCGGAATACTTCTTTCCGAGGATATGGCACAAAAAAACAGGGGCTTCATTTTGTGCAAGCTCAATATGAATATTTACCGCCCGTGCCACGCATACGACGAACTTAATGTCGAAAGCTGGATATCAAACGAACGCGGTGTCGTTTCCGAAAGACTTTACAAGGCCTTTTGTAACGGAACACTCGTAGCGGAGGCGTCATCCCTCTGGGCTATGGTTGAAAATGCAACGAAAATTATACGAGTAAGCGAGTACGAAGACCTCGCAGTACGTGATGACGATACAGTCGGTGCCGAAACACCGAAACACTTGCGTATTCCCGAACCGGAAAAACTTGTTTCAGTCGGCAAACGCACGATATATTACTCCGACATCGACATGAACTGCCATATGAACAACACGAATTATCCCGATATGCTTGCATCGTTCATCCCCGCAATGCATTACGAGAGATTTTCAAAAGAAAAAGGCAGGTTCATTTCAAATATAAACATCAACTTTATATCCGAAGCGCCTTTGGACGATACACTTGACGTGTACTCTTACGAGGACGGAGGATATATATATTTCAGAACCGTCAGAGGTGACGGAAAAACGAACGTCGAGGCTCGTATTACGCTGTCCTGATGAAAAATTGCCGAAAGCAGAAAGGATGTCATACAATTGAAAAACAAATTTTTAGCTGTAATATTGATAATAATTCTGTTTATTCCGACGGTTCTCGCTTTTATATCCTACAATCCGCCGTTTGATAAGCTGACGGACAACAAGGATATGATAACGTCTGCCGTTATCGAAACGTCAAACGGTGTGACGAACGAATATACCGATAAACAGACGATAGATTCCATATCTGCCTTGCTTTCGGGAGAAAAGACGGCACAGATACCCGACGAGGCAAACTCCTTCAACTCCTTTAAGATAAAGCTCAGAGGTGCAGACGTTGAAGAAGTGTACACGGTATATATGAACGTCGAAAAGCTTGAAGATATATACTACTACAACGTCGAGGACAGAGTTCCTTACAGATCTTCTGCCGAGGACGGCCGTAATTTTGCATCGCTCGATGCATCAAAATTCCTTTACGGATACGACGTTCCCACACTCACCGTCGGTGAAAACAAAACCGTTATATCTCCTATGGAATTCACCTGGAGATACAAAAACGTAAAGGGCGACTACGTTGAAGCCGATATCCCCGTGACGGATGAGGTCGTAAACGTCGGAACACTTAACGCAGGCGATCTCGGAATACTTTTTTCACGAGTTCCCGAGGACACGGACGTATACATAACGATAACGGACAGCGAAGGAAATGAAGTAAAACGTCCGTTTAACGAATATAACGGCGTTTATCCGCAGACGGAAACATCCTACACCTTCAAAATAGAGGTCCAATGGCGTGAAACGGAAGGAATGTCAGGTGTCGGAAACGGCAAATATTCATTTGCCGCAACCGTAAAGGCTGCCCCGACGTTCAACGTGTGGACGACGAGCCTCGAACATACAGGCCAGCTCTTTGTTGAAAGAGGCGGTGTGGTAGTTGTAGGTGCGAAGAATATCGACCCCGCTTTGGCAACGTTCAAAAGCGAGCCTGCGCTGTGTGACGGCGTTAAGTTCTACAAAGACGGCGACGCATCGTTTGCCGTCATCCCCACAACGTATGCAACAGAGCCGGGAGTATACAATCTCACGTTTGAATACGGCGCTATAAGATCTACTTACGAAGTAACCGTAACGGAGAAAAATTACTCAACAAAGGACTTTGACGTTAAGAAGTCCGTGATAGAAGAATATATGACGGAAGAAAATCTTAAAGCCGTCAAAACGCTTATCGAAGGAATAACGTCATCCGAGCCTTCCTCCGCTTGGCTCGGCGGCGACGAGTTTTTGTTCCCGACACACCAGCAGGATTACGTTGTCGGATACGGCAACTCCGTTGAGTTTGCAGGGGAAGAGACCGAACACGTTCATATCGGTATACAGTCCCGTCTTTACAAAGACGACTACGCAACGGCTATGGCATCCGGTAAGGTCGCATTCGTCGGTGAGGACAAGATACTCGGCGGATACGTCGTTATCGACCACGGTCTCGGCGTAAGATCCTGGTATACAAGACTTGACGTATCGGGCGTAAACGTCGGCGACGAAATTGAAAAAGGCGGCAATATCGCCCCCAATGACGGAAGCGGATTCGGTGAAAACTCAAAGAGAATGTTCTCTGCCGTATCTGTCGGAAACGATTTCGTATCTCCGCTGTGGCTTATTGAAAACGGATTTTCTTTACCTGAAGTATAAAGGATAAAAACGTGAAAAAAACGAAAACGATGAAAAAAGATCCCTTGGCGAATGCGTCAAGAAAGATAAACAAAAAAGTGAAGAATGCAGGAAAAGTCCTTGACACGGTCGATTTTATCGCAGACTGTATACTTGAAATAAACGACGACGTGACGGCTATTATGGACCGTGACCCTGCGGCAACGAGCAAAAAGGAAGTTCTGCTTCTTTATTCGGGACTTCATGCCGTGATAGCTCACAGAGTGGCGCACAGACTGAACAAAAATCATCCGTTTGCCGCAAGAGCGGTAAGCCAGGCGGCAAAGTTTGCAACGGGTATCGAGATCCACCCCGGCGCGACTATCGGGAAAGGTCTGTTCATCGACCACGGATGCGGCGTCGTAATAGGCGAAACGGCTGAAATAGGCGATAATTGCACGATATATCAGGGAGTTACACTCGGCGGTACGGGTAAGGACGTCGGAAAACGTCACCCGACCCTCGGAGATAACGTAATGGTAGGCGCGGGCGCTAAGGTGCTCGGACCGTTCAAGGTCGGAAGCAACTCAAAGATCGCCGCAGGTGCCGTCGTGCTTCACGAAGTACCCGAAAACACGACCGCAGTCGGCATTCCCGCAAAAGCAGTAGCAAAGAAAAACACGGAAGAAAAGCAGGACCTCGACCAGATACACATTCCCGACCCCGTATCAGCAGAGCTTGCAAGACTTACCGAAAGAATAGAAGAGCTTGAAAAGAAGCTTAATGGAGAGACGAAATGAAACTTTTTAACACGATGACAGGTGAAAAATCGGAGCTTGTGCCGATAGAAGAAGGCCACGTAAGAATGTATGCGTGCGGTCCTACCGTATACAACTTTTTCCACATCGGAAACGCACGTTGCTTTGTGGTTTTCGATATGCTCAGAAGATATCTTGAATACAGAGGCTATAAAGTCACCTTTGCACAGAACTTTACGGACGTTGACGACAAGATAATCAAAAAGGCAAACGAAGAAGGTATCACATCAACAGAGGTTGCCGAAAAGTATATAAAAGAATATTTCACGGATGCAGAAGGCCTCGGTATCAAAAAGGCGACGATACATCCGAGAGCTACGGAAAACATCGACAGCATAATAGATATCGTAAAGGTTCTTATTGAAAAGGGCTACGCTTACGAATCGTGCGGCGACGTTTATTTCCAGCCCAAAAAGTTCAAAGGCTACGGAAAGCTTTCGCATATGCCTATCGACGAGCTTGAAGCAGGCGCAAGAATTGACGTTTCCGATCAAAAAAGAGATCCCCTCGACTTTGCTCTCTGGAAGGCGGCAAAGCCGGGCGAACCCTCCTGGGAAAGCCCCTGGGGCAACGGCCGTCCCGGCTGGCATATCGAATGCTCCGCAATGGTAAGAAAATACCTCGGTCAGCCTATAGATATCCACTGCGGCGGTAAGGACCTTGCATTCCCCCACCACGAAAATGAAATTGCACAGTCGGAGGCGGCGTGCGGATGCACGTTTGCAAACTTCTGGCTGCATAACGGATTTATTTCAGTCGATAACGAAAAAATGTCAAAGTCCCTCGGTAACTTCTTCACGGTACGTGACGTTGCCGAAAAATACGGCTACGACGTTATAAGATACTTCCTTTTGTCGGCTCACTACAGAAAGCCCGTCAATTACTCGGCAGAGGTGCTTGAAGCATCGCTTTCGGCACTTGAACGCATACACAACTGCGAAGAAAGCCTTGATTTCTACGTAAAGAACGCACAGTCGGGATCCCTTGACGAAAGCGTAAAAGCAGCAGCCGACGCAAGACGTGAGCAGTTTATAACGGCAATGGATGACGATCTCAACACAGCCGACGGTATTGCCGCCGTGTTTGAGCTTGTAAAGGATGCAAACCTCCTTATAAACGGCAAGCAGGGCGTAAGCCGTGAAAGTGCGGAATACGTTTACGGGGTACTCCGTGAGCTTACAACGCTTCTCGGTATCGAGAAAAAGGCGTCGGGCGACGACGATTCCGAAATACTTGCAAAGATAGCAGAACGTGCCGAAGCTAAAAAAGCAAAGAATTACGCACTTGCCGACAGCATAAGAAAAGAGCTTGCCGACAAGGGCATCATACTTGAAGATACGCCTACGGGCACAAAATACAAGAGAGCGTAAGATGAAAAACGATTTTCCGTTTAAGCTTCCTCTGGTGCTTGACGGCGCAACGGGTACGGAGCTTATAAAAAGAGGTATGCCGGCAGGGGTAAATGTACAGTGCTGGGCGCTTGACCATCCCGAAGCCGTACGCGAAATACAGGAAGATTACTATAAAGCCGGCTCGGATGCCGTGTACGCCTGCACCTTCGGTGCAACGGACAGACTGTTACAGCAGGAAGGCGTTATGCTGTCATCACGTGAAATTTGTCAGCTTGCGGCAAAAATAACGAGAGAATGTGCCAAAGAAAGACTCGTCGGAGGATCTGTTTCTCCGTGCGGTGCGATGTTCTACCCGATGGGAGACGACACGTTTGAGTTTGCCGTTGAAGAATATAAGCAAGCCGTTTTGGGTATGGAGCATTTTGTCGATTTTTTCACGGCGGAAACGTGTATATCGACTCTTGAAGCGAAGGCGTTTGTGACCGCTGTCCGTGAGGTGTCGGATAAACCCGTGTTCGTAACGCTCACCGTTGACAAAAACGGCAGGACCTTGTGCGGAGACGAGGTAATACCGTCGCTTATGACGCTTGCAAACCTCGGTATCAAAGCGTTTGGACTTAACTGCTCGTTTGGTCCCGACCTTATAATTGATATTTTGTCAAAGGCGTCACCGATAGCAAAGTCACTCGGCGTTGAGCTTATTGCGAAGCCGAACGCAGGACTGCCGAAGGACGGCGGATTTGACCTTTCCGTTGACGAATTTGCTTCTTTTATCCCGAAGGCGCTTGAAAACGGCATAGGCATCCTCGGCGGATGCTGCGGCACTAATAAGGAATATATTAAAAAAATAAAAGAGTGTACCGAAAAAGTACCTCTTGAATATCCGGCACCTGCCGCGCTTGATTTTGAAAATACGGTGTGCAATACACGCACGTACGCCGTTGTAAACAAAGACGATATGCCCGAAGCCGTCGGCGTTTCCGACTATCTTTACGAGGACGTGGAAATACAGGCGGAAAAATACAACTACGGTTTCGTAAAGCTTGAAAAGGGCGAAAGCGACAAGCTTTCAGAACAGCTTCCTTACATAAATTCGCCGCTTGTCTTATGCGGTGATAAAGAAGAGTGTGAAAAATTTGCGTATTCATACGCAGGAAAAATAATAATCATTTGATTGGAGAAACAGCTATGAAAAAATTTTTATCAGCAATGTTGATATGCGCTATGCTCGTATCATTTGCATCCTGCTCAAAGGATGACAGCAACAACAAAAAAAACGACGATGACGATGACAAAATAACGACAACGGCAACAGACACAAACAAAGATGTCGGATCTGATGAAGATAACACCGAAACGGGCGTTGTAACAGATGCCGCAACGGATGCTGCAACAGATGCCGTGACGGATGCTGTAACAGACGGCGGTGAAACAACGGCTCCCGACACGGAAGCATCTGATCCGAAAGAGGATGCACTTTCCGTTTTGGCAGATTACAAACGAGGTGTTTATGAAAACAACAAGTACGAAAGCAAGTTTCTGGGAATCGGTCTTAACTTGGATGAAAGCTTGACCGTTGCAACCGATGAAGAATTGAAGCAGCTCCTCGAATTGTCGTCCGGTGTTACGGGAGTTGACTACGAACAGCTTGTTAAAGACGGAAAAGCAACGTATGACTTTTATGCGGCAAATGCGGACGGTTCAACAAACGTTATAATAACTTTGGAAAAAATGGCTCCTGCACAGGTAAAGATTTTGAACCTTGAACTGGTGTATACACAGTCTGCGAACGTGCTTGATCAGACCTATGCGGGTATGGGCTTTACGGAATTTGACCGCAAGATAAAGACAGTCAAGATAAGCGGAGTAGATCATATGGTTATGGACTATGTAGCTTCGGCAAACGGCGGATCTATGTATCAGTCGATTTTGCTCATTAAAGGCGGCGATTATCTTGCAACCGTATGTCTTACAACAGTTGACAAAGCTCTTGCCGAGAGTTCTTACAGTAATGTCTATTTAGTGAAGTAAGTAAAGATATAATATCATTTTGACTTAAGGAAGTGCAATAATGAAAAGATTTTTAACAGTTTTACTTGCGATGGCGCTTGTAATGTCGTTTGCATCCTGCTCAAAGGATGAAGGTGACGTTACGGGCTCTGTTGAAACAAGCACACAGACCTCGGCTGAAACAGACGAAGCTTTTGAAAAAGGCGGCGTTTCACAGCAGACGTACAAAAACGAATTTATCGGTATCGGCTGTACGCTTGATGATGATTGGACGTTTTACACGGACGATCAGATAGCACAGCTTAACGGCATAGCCGCTGACGCTATGGACGAAGAAGTGGCTGAAATGATAGCAAATGCAACTATCATATACGATATGTTTGCGGAAAATACCGCAACGGCGGAAAACGTAAACATCAACCTCGAAAAGCTGACGCGTGCAAAGGTTCTTATGCTTGATATTGAAACGACGTTCAAATCGCAAACACCGTCACTCAAGTCAACGTATGAAAATATGGGCGCTACCGAATTTTCCTATACGATAGAAAAAACGTCGTTTACGGGAAAAGATCAGGTGTCAATGAAGGTAAAGGCAAAAATAAACGGCGTGGATATGTACCAGACTATGGTTGCTTTGAAAACGGGACAGTATCTTACAAACATCTGTGCAACCTCGTATCAGACGGATACGACAGAGGAAGTTCTGGGAAAATTCTTCAGCCTCGGTAATAACTGAAAAAATAAAAGGAAAATATGAGTACAGAAAAAAACAAAAAGGATGAGCCTTTATTTCAAGGCATCATTCCGATCGACAAGCCTGCGGGAATGACCTCGCACGACGTCGTATTCAAGCTGAGAAAACTGTACGGAACAAAGAAAACAGGACACACCGGTACGCTCGATCCAATGGCGACCGGTGTACTTGTCGTTCTTATAGGCAGAGCGGCTAAGGCGGCGGAATATCTTACGTACGACTGTAAAACGTACGAAGCGACACTGAAGCTCGGCGTTACGACGGACACGGAGGACACAAGCGGAGAAATACTGTCAACTTGTGAAAATATCCCCGGAAAAGACGACGTTTTGCGTGTTATTTCATCGTTTGAAGGTGATATAATGCAAACACCGCCCATGTATTCGGCATTGAAGGTCGGAGGCAGGAAGCTTGTCGATCTTGCAAGGCAGGGGATAGAAGTTGAAAGAGAGTCGAGAAAAATACACATCGACAAAATAAAAGGCGAATATATAAGCGATGACGAGTATAAGCTTTGCATCACCTGCTCCAAGGGTACGTATATAAGAACGCTCTGCGCGGATATCGGCAAAGCGCTCGGTTGCGGCGGCTGTATGGCGTCTTTGCGCCGTACGGTGTGCGGAGGTTTTTCTGTACAAAACGCCCATACGCTTGAAGCACTTGAAAATATGACGCTTGAAGAAAGAATAAACGCACTTATGCCGACAGAGGAGCTGTTTATAAACTGTCCTGTCTGCAAGCTTTCGGGTTTTATGCTGAACCTTTGCAAAAACGGTGCGGAAATATACCAAAGCAAGATAAAAACGAATTATCCCGAGGGAACTTTCGTGCGTCTTTACGATAACGACGGATTTTTTGCCCTCGGTGAAGTATCCATCTTTGAAAACGGAAGTGCAATAAAACCGATAAAGGTATTCAAATTATAAAGGAAAACGATGGAGTTAATTAAGAAATTCATAAAAAACGAGGGCGAATATAAAGGCTTTATCGAAAACAGAAGGATAATGCCGAAGAACCGCCCGAAACCCGTGATGGTCGGCGGTCTTTCCCAGGGTGCCGTCACAGCGTTTCTGGCGGCACTGAACGACGACTTGCCCGAAAAAACGAAGCTGATAATAGAACACGATGAAAAAGAATGCCTGCGTACGTACAACAAGCTTGCCTCCACAGGCCTTTGCTGTGCAATTTATCCGATGAGAGATTTTATGTTTCACAACATAACCTCCTCCCACGAATATGAGCAAAACAGACTTTCGACCCTTGCAGGTATCGTAAAAGGTACGCTTGACTACGTCATAGCAACACCCGATGCCGCGTGCCAGAAAACGATCCCCGAGGAGATATTCACGGGCAATTCGAGAACGTACCGTGTCGGGGATGAGGTAGCTCTTGAGGAGTTTGCAGAATATCTTATATACTGCGGATATACGAGAGTGGAAAGTGTTGATAATATCGCACAGTTTTCCATAAGAGGCGGTATATGCGACGTGTTCGTTCCCGGTGACAGCAACCCTTACAGAATGGAGCTTTTCGGCGATGAAATAGACTCACTGGGAATATTCGATATCATATCGCAAAGAAGAATAGAAAATAAAGAAGAATTTTCGGTCTTTCCCGCACGTGAGATACTTTTATCCGATAAGGCGGTGTACGGAATAATAAATGCCGCATCCGCACAGCTTAAAAAGACGAAAAAGGAAAGTGCAAAAAAAGCTCTTGAAGCGGAGCTTGATGCGATAGATGCAGGCGGGGAGCTTCTTTTCTGCGATAAATACATAAATGCAGTTTACGAAACGCCGTCAAGCCTTTTCGATTATTTCAAAAAGGACGGAACTTATAAGACCATCATCGTAAATTCACCGTCGAACGTCAACGCAAGACTTGAATCTTCGCAGAAAATGAATGAGCAGACCGTCTTTGATATCGTTGAAAGTGAGGAGCTTGCATCAAAATATGCAGTTTTTTCAATATCGAAGGACGATTATAAATACATAATCGAAAATTCACCGTCCGTGACGCTCGATTTCTTTGCAACAGCAAAGGGCAAGTATTACGAAAAATACGTTTTTAAAGCAAAAAATCAGATGACGTATGCAAATATGCAGGATATGCTTTGCGAGGACGTCAAAAACTACGTAAGATTCAAATACGCAGTAATGCTGCTTGTTGAAAATGAAGCCGTGGCGAAAAATTACGCAAAGCTTCTTGAAGACTGCGAAATAGAAGCCCCCGTGTGCGAATATACGTCATTCAACGCACCGTGTGAGGAGCTTTACGGAAAAGCCGTCATCCTCTACGGGCAGAACAGAACGGGATTCATACTTGAAACCGTCCGCCTTGCGTGCATATCTCTTTACGTGGCACAGAGTGCGTATTCAAAGGTCGTTACAAAAAGCGCGCACAGAGGTAAAAAAATATCGGCAAAAGAAAAAATCATGTCGCACGCCGACCTCGAAGTCGGCGACTACGTCGTTCATGACGTTCACGGGATCGGACTTTATGAGGGAATGAAGAACCTCACGAACTACGAGGGTATCTCACGTGACTTTTTGCAGATAAAATACGAGGGCGGATCGGTCTTGTACGTGCCCTGCGACAGACTTGAGGTGCTCAGCAAATACATAGGGCAAAGACAGTCCGACGGTACGGTAAAGCTCAATAAAATGGGCGGAAGCGAGTGGGGACGTGCAAAGTCAAAGGTAAAAGCCGCCGTGCGTGAAATGGCAAAGGAGCTTATCGACCTTTACGCAAGACGAATGAGAAAAAGCGGATACGCCTACGCAAAGGACGACGACTTGCAAAGACAGTTCGAAGCGTCGTTTGAATTTGAGGAAACTGAAGGACAGCTTGCAGCCGCCGCCGATATCAAAAGGGATATGGAAAGTCCGCACCCGATGGACAGACTCCTGTGCGGAGACGTCGGCTTCGGCAAAACGGAGGTTGCACTCCGTGCCGCATTCAAAGCCGCCGCAGAGGGAAAGCAGGTGGCGATCCTCGTGCCGACTACGATACTTGCAATGCAGCATTATCAGACTGTGTGTGCAAGAATGAGAGGCTATGCACTCAATGTAGACGTCATATCCCGCTTCAAAACAGCCAAAGAAACGGCGAATACGCTCAGAAGGCTGAAAAGGGGAGATATAGATATCATCGTCGGTACTCATAGACTTATATCAAAGGACGTGGAATTCAAGGACCTCGGACTAATAATAATCGACGAGGAACAGCGCTTCGGCGTAGCTCATAAAGAAAAGCTCAAAATGATATCGGAAAATGCCGACGTGCTCACGCTTACGGCAACGCCCATACCGAGAACGCTCAATATGGCGCTCGGCGGTATCAGGGATATGAGCGTGCTTGACGAACCGCCCGTTGACCGTATGCCGCCGCAAACGTACGTTATGGAACACGACGACGCCGTAATTGAGGAGGCTATAAGACGTGAGCTCAGGCGGGGCGGACAGGTGTTCTACCTTTATAACAACGTCGAAAATATCGAACGTGTCGCATATCGTGTGTCGCAAATGGCACCCGATGCGACGGTTGCAATAGCACACGGTAAAATGGATAAAGAGGACCTTTCGGACATCTGGCACAGCGTTATAGAGGGAGATATAGATATCCTCGTTTGTACAACGATAATCGAAACGGGTGTTGACGTGCCGAACGCAAATACGCTCATAATAGAAAATGCCGACAGAATGGGGCTTTCACAGCTTCACCAGATAAGGGGAAGAATAGGACGTTCCTCACGCCGTGCGTATGCGTATCTTACGTATAAGCCGAATTCTGTGCTTTCGGAGGTCGCCGCAAAGCGCCTTAACGCAATAAGAGAATATACGGAGTTCGGTTCGGGTTTCAAGATCGCTCTGCGTGACCTTGAAATAAGAGGGGCGGGAAATATCCTCGGCTCACAGCAGCACGGACATATAGAGTCGGTCGGTTACGATATGTATATAAAACTGCTCAATGATGCCGTGCTTGAGGAAACGACGGGAAAAACACAGCAAAAAAAGACCGAATGTACGGTCGATCTTCAATATTCCGCATTTATTCCCGAAAGCTATATAAGGAGCGCGCAAACACGTATAGAGATATATAAAAAGATATCGCATATACAAAACGAGGCAGACCTCGACGATGTGGCGGATGAGCTTTTGGACCGCTTCGGAGATCTCCCCGCAAGTGTTGAAAACCTGCTCGATATATCGTATATAAGGGCGCTCGGCGAAACACTCGGGGCAGAAAGAATAGAACAAAAGGACGGTAAGATAATAATAACGCCCGATATGGCGAATTTCGGCAATTGGGTGGATATAGTATCCGATCACCGTGACAGAATGGTGCTGACACCCGGCAAAACACCGACGGTAACGTATAAAATAAAAAAAGGCGACAGACCTCTGTCGTTTCTTAAAAAAACACTCGCCGGCAAAGTACCGTCTTAAAACGCATAAACGCTCGATCCCTTCGGTTTTTACCGAAGGGATCCTTGCATTTACCTCGCTTTTTACTTCCGTTTGTTCGATTTACTTAAATACGCTATTTTGAAACTTGACAGCATAAAATCAAATCTGTATAATGAAACAAACAAGTAAATTCGTTATGGAGGGTTTGATAATGTACACTAAACACAAGTGGAATTCCGAAGTGTTTTATAATTTCTCATATGTTACATATTTACCTAAGGACTATGATGAGAAGAAAACGTACCCTTTGGTTTTCTTTCTTCACGGAGCAGGAGAAAGAGGCGATGATTTAGACGTCGCTTCAAGACACGGTTTTATGAAATATGTAAGGGAAGAAGGAAAAGATTATCCTTTTGTTTTTGTTGCGCCACAGTGTCCGAATGATAAATACTGGGGTTGCTACACCGAATCCTTGATCGCTTTTTTGGACTATATCTGTGATACATTACCAATAGACAAACAGAGGGTCTATCTTACGGGCTTGAGTATGGGAGGAACAGGTACATGGATGCTGGCAATGGCTGCTCCTAATCGGTTTGCGGCAATAGCCCCGGTTTGCGGCAGTGGCATTTATTGGTATGGAGGCGTTTTGAAAGATACCCCTATATATATGTATCACGGCGATTGTGATGATATTGTTCCAATAAGTGAGAGTATTTCTATGCTCAATTCAATCAATAAACGCGGCGGGGATGCGAGGTTGAAAATATGCTACGGTGTGGGTCATAACGCATGGGATATAGCCTATAGCGGAGATGAACTTGCAAACTGGCTGCTCAGCCATAAAAAAACAAATAATTGATTTTAAAGTTTAAGTGCCTTGATCGAATCTTTATCAATACGAAAATATGCACCGAAATTAAACAGCCACGACGCAATTGCGGATAATAATATAAGAATACCGAATACCAAAAACGACAAAATTCCATTCGTTGCAACGGGATCGGCTACGTTTAAAAAAATATACATTCCAATAAAAAATAAACCGCAAAAAAACAACAGAAAAAGCTGTAAGCTGAATTTTTTTCGAATAAATACACCGTCCATATGTCAACCTCCTCTTTGATACGTACGATCAAGAATTTTGTAATTCTATCAACTCAGATCTATTGTAGCATATTTCATTTTAAAAGTAAACCGTTGCAGTATAAATCTCCTCACAATACAGATAATAGCAGCAGAATTTGTAATTAAAGGAGAAATGTATATATGAAAGCCACAGGTATTGTGAGAAGAATAGAGGAATATGGTATAATAGGACAAAAGTCGAGAAAACCGCGTAAACACTAGGGTTTTCGCTGATTTTTGTCCAACTCAATTTGCATAAAATCCGGTCAAAATCGGGTTCTCGGCGATTTTAGAAAGGAGCAGAACATATTCTAATATGCGTCAGAAATACATACTCTGAGCAGCTAATACTAAATATTCAAACTGTCACAAAGCCGGATGGGTCTTTGAAAGCCCGTTCGGCTTTTTTGCGTAAATTTTATTGCATAAATGCAATTATTTTAAAAAAAAGTATTGCATTATTTGATTTTATCTGTTATAATTGCACTAGTGCAACAAACGCTAGAGTGAAACATGGCTTTTGCCTTGTAAAAAGGAGGCGGAAAATGTCCAGACCACAGACAACGAGAAAGTTTGAGATTATCAAAACAGCTACAGAGTTTATTTTTAGCGTAGGTTATTCCAACACTTCTCCCCAAATGATAGCAAAAAAAATGAATATGAGTACAGGTAACATCACCCACTACTTTCCGTCAAAGGAGCATCTGCTGTGCACCATTGTGGAAATGCTCTGCGAGTTTCAATGGCGAATGTTTGAGGACAGCACGGAAAAGGGCTTCGGTTCTATCGGCTCTATTTGTATGGAGATGATGACGGTTGCCACGGGCTGTGAGCAAAGCGAGGTGGCGAGGGATTTCTTCTCCGCCGTGTTTGAAAGCGAGATGTGCCGAAACTACCTGAGATGCAATCATGTCGAACGTGCCAAAACAATCTTCGCAAAAGAATGTGAAGGCTGGACAGACAGGGATTTCGAGCAAGCCGAGCTGATGGTAATGGGACTGCAATACAGTACTCTCGCCGCAAGCAATGCCGATGTTCCACTAAAAAACAAAATCTCCGCTGCGCTTGACCAGGTGCTGTATATCTACCAAGTGGATGAAGAAACACGAAAACGAGAAATTGACAGGGTGATGGATTTGGATTACCGAGGCATCAGCAAGCGGGTAGTCGAAGCCTTTATCCACTTTGTAAACAGAACAAACAATGAAGCCTTGGACGAGATAGAAAAGGCTATCTGCGAACGAGAACATAAAAGAAAACCAAAAACACAAACTTTGGAGGATTCAATATGAAAAATTTCAATATTTCAAAAAAGATAACTGCGATAGTGCTCAGCATTATTATAACAATAGGTTTGATTCCAATTACAGCAATGGCAGAACACAGTGAGGCCGCAACATATGAAGACGTGAATAGCTTTACCGAATTACAACAGGCATTCGAAGATACCGCCGCACAAGTCCGTATTATAATAACGGGAAATATTGTTAATGAAAACGGCGACAAATTAACGACCGCTTCAGGACAGTCCTATAAAGTTGAGGGAAACGGCTATATACTGACAGACATAATTATCGGCGGTTCAGGAAATGTTGTAATCGACGCAGACCTTGAAGGTGAAAATGTGGCTGCTTTGACTACCGAAGATGAGGTTACGATAACGGTTAGCGGCAACATTCACGGTAAACAGCATGACGGAATTGATGCGAACGATAAAACAAAGGTTACCGTAAACGGAGATGTTAAATCGGATGAAAGTGACGCTCTGGATATAGATGATTATGCGGAAGTTACCGTGTATGGAGATTCCCATGGCGGCAACGGGGCAGACGGTGTAGATGCATCCGATAATACAAAAGCCATTGTGTACGGAGACGTCTACGGCGGCAGTGGCAAGGAGCCTGACGCTGACGGTAATCTTTCCTTCGGCAATATAAATGATCCGCAAGGCTATTCAGATGGCGGCGACGGTGTGGAAGCAGATAAAAATGCGATAGTTTATGTGTACGGCAATACCCATGGCGGTAACGGCTATGGAACGTACGGAATGGCGGGCTCGGGAATTGATGCAATAGATTATGCTAAGGTTAGTGTAACAGGTGATACCGTCGGCGGTAATCTGATTGCAAATCCCGAGGTGATTCCCGATAAGGACACAGACGCCGATGGCAATGAATATACCCTTGTTGGATATGCCGGAGACGGCGTCTATATGGATAGCACCGCAGACGTGACTGTCGGAGGAGATGCCATTGGCGGAGATTCTAATGCAAGTGGAAGTTTTGCAGGATGCGGTGCATACGTGCCTTTGAATTTTTTCGCATACCCGGTGGATGAAGGCGGCACAACACACGTTGAAGAAAATGAACCCGGTCAGTTGGAAGTGAAAGGTTCTATTATCGGAGGAAAGCTTGACAATAACGCAGGTTCTCACGAAAACGCAATCTACTATGAGCCATACGATTTGAACCCCGCAAAAGCTTATATGCTTCCGGATGAAATTATTGAAACGATTGTTTCCTCTGATAACCATGATGAGCTTCGAGATGCAATAGTATCCATGGCAGCCGTAGTATATGAAGCGGGTGTTTATTATATGGATCACGAAACCCGCTTAGCCTATCAGAATAAATATGTAAAAGAAATCATAGCACTTGCCGCCGAGTATGGCGTTGACACAGAAGAAGCTATTGATTCTTATGTTCCTGAATCGGGTAGTGTTGATACAGAAGAAATTAAAAATCTCAGGGCGGTCGTGAAGGCCGTTTCGGAGAATAAAGTGGCAGAATTTACAAAAAAAGCGTTACAGATTGGTAACGAAGTGCTTGCCTCTACAGATGAAAATATTTTTGCTGTACTTAAAATAAAGGCCGGTGGTATTAAAGCGCAAGACGATAAAACTCCTGTTGGATTTTATTCGGAATTCAACGAGCAGTTTATTCAAAAAATCCTTGCCGAATATATTACATTAATACACACTGTAACCTATAAGATTGACGGTCAGGTCGTTTCAACAGAAGCCGTAGAGCACGGAAAAGATGCTACACTCCCCGCTATTCCTGTAAAGGAAGGCTTTGTTGGTAAGTGGGACAGCGACGGCAAGAATATTACTGAGAATACCGTTATCAACACCATTTACACAGAAGTTTCTGTTATAAAGCCCGATGAGGTGAAGCCGGAGGATAAGTCCGACCTTGAAGATGCCAAGGCAAAGCTTGAAGAAATGCTGGAGGATGATTCCTACACCGATGACGATAAGAAGGACATCCAAGATGCCATTGACGATATCGACGATGCTCTTAAGGTTATCGGCAATGTAGAGAAAGTCGAGGAACAGATTGGCAAACTTCCGGACACCATCAAGAAGGACGACGAGCCCGCCATCAAAGCGGCGGACGATGCCTATAACGCTCTTACTGACTACGAGAAATCCCTTGTGGACGAAGATGCAAAGAAAGCACTCGACGATGCGAAGGCGGCTCTCAATGAGCTTAACACACCCACCGATGCAGATAAACCCATCAAATCTCCACAGACCGGTGACAACAGCAATATCTTCCTTTGGATCGCTCTTTTCTTCATCAGCGGCGGTGCTGTTATCAAACTGACCGTAGTTGACAGAAAGAGAAGAATGGCAAGCAAAAGATAAATAGAGATTAGCCCTAAAGGGCGATGACAGAATCCGTTATCGCCCTTTTCACATCTCAATTTGAAATTAAAAAAAACAATTGGAAATTCTACTCATAATTTCTACAAAAAGTGTGATACTAACAAAGAACAAAAACAACAACTCGTCCCGGATAAGGACCTTGGTAGTGTTGTACTTCTGGATGGAACGAGGGTTGATTTGAACAAAACAAAAAACCGAAAATCCGCATAAATACTGGGTTTTTGGCACATTTTTAGAGTAGAGAAAAGGAGTAAAATAAATGAAAGCAACTGGAATTGTGAGAAGAATAGAGGCTCGTGTTATAATAACACAAAAATGTGATAAAGCCTTATAAATACTGGGATTTCAGGCAATTTTTGAAGAAAAATTTTTAACGAAAAACAGCACATTTTGACCGATACATAGCAAAAGCGAGGTGAATTTCACCTCGCTTAAATTGTTTTCCAATAAAGAAAAAGCGCGTCACTTGACAAAGCCAGACTATTGTGATAGTATAGACTATAGAAATAGTCTTTGGAGGGTTTATTATGAAAGAAAAGCTTTTTGACAGTGAAGCCAAAGTGATGGAAATTATATGGGAAAAAAGCCCTATTACAGCAAAGGATATTAGCTTAATCGCTGCCGATACAATTGGATGGAATAAAAACACCACTTATACAGTGATTAAAAAACTTGAAGCAAAAGGATTTATTCGCCGTGAAGACCCCGGATTTATTTGTACTCCGCTTGTGTCGCAAAATGAAATGCAAAAGGTGGAAGCCGCTTCTCTTATAAAAAAGGTGTTTGGCGGATCTCGCAAAGCATTGTTTTCGGCATTGCTTGAAGATGAGCCGTTATCCGAAGAAGAAATCAATGAGTTGCGCAAACTCATTGATAATAGGTGATGCTTATGTTGCAAGAAGTATTTTATTGGATATTCAATATGAGCATAACTGCTACCATAACCGGCGTGCTCATTATGCTTGTCAGACGAATTAAAAAGATTCCGAGAAGGCTAACGACGTTTCTCTGGATTGTTCCTTTTCTTAGAATGGCGTTTCCTTTTGGGCTCAACAGTCCGTATGGTTTGATGGCATTATTATCCAAACTAACTACAAAAACCATCGTTGTGTATCAACCTACTGATGATATTGCTTTTTCAATGACGAATAGTGTTATGGCGGCGGATACTTATTTCCCGATAACATATAAAGTCAATATACTCGAAGATGTTTTTCGTGTAGCTTCGGTTGTATGGATTATTGTTTCGCTGGCGATTCTTCTGATGTTGGCGGTTACATATTTTACGACAATTTATGAAATTAAGGATTCAACTCATCTAAAAGATAACATCTATCTATCAGAGAAAATTGTATCTCCTGCTGTGTATGGTATCGTAAAACCTAAAATCATTTTGCCTGTCTCTTATAAGGACAGAGATATTGAATTTATTATATTGCACGAAAAAACACATATACGCAGTTTTGATAATCTGTGGCG
>JAZQBL010000050.1:0-23748 GCA_045545665.1 Eubacteriales bacterium | reverse complement strand
CGTTGTACGGTGTGACTTTGACGGTATTGATACAGTTCTCGATCCCGACGGAAGATTTTGCACCTGCCCTGTAACACATAAAGTTACACTCGGGTTTATAGTTGATCTTCTTGAAAAATTCAGATCACAGCCCAAGACCTTGCTGATGCCCGAAATACCGTTCGGCAGCTTTGAAAAGAAATTGTATTCCACATACCTTTCGTATCTTCCGAAGGAAAAGGCAATGTTTTCTCTGAAGATGAACAAAGATGCAAGAGGCAGCTTTACCGAGTTGCTGAAAACCGAAAAATGCGGCCAGTTCAGCGTAAATATTTCTAACCCCGGAATAACAAAAGGCGAACATTGGCACAATACGAAATGGGAATTTTTTATCATTGTAAGCGGAAAAGGGCTCATAAGACAGCGAAAGATAGGTACTGATGAAATACTTGATTTTGAAGCTGACGGCAATGATATCAAGGCTGTGCATATGCTCCCGGGTTATACACACAACATAATTAATTTGTCTGATAAGGAACCGCTTGTGACGCTTATGTGGGCGAACGAACAGTTTGATCCGTCGAAACCCGATACTTATTTTGAACTCGTACAAGAGAAAAATGGAGATTAAAATGGAATTAAGGACCGATTACAGAAACGTTAATTTTAAGCATAACGGAAAACTGAAGCTTTTGATAATCGTTGGAACAAGACCAGAAATAATACGTCTTTCATCCGTTATAACGAAATGCCGTGAGTATTTTGACTGTTTGCTTGCACATACGGGACAAAATTACGATTATAATTTAAACGGTATATTTTTTGATGATCTCGGTATTGCACCGCCCGAAGTATATATGGATGCTGTCGGTGACGATCTCGGCGCAACAGTCGGCAATATAATCAATGCTTCGTATAAGCTTATGTCGCAGATAAGACCCGATGCACTTCTTATTCTCGGAGATACAAACAGCTGTCTTTCTGCAATATCCGCAAAGAGACTCCATATTCCGATATTCCATATGGAAGCGGGAAACAGATGCAAAGACGAATGTTTACCCGAAGAAACAAACCGCCGTATCGTTGATATAATCTCAGACGTAAACCTGGCGTATTCCGAGCATGCGAGAAAATACCTGCACGAGTGCGGACTTCCCAAGGAAAGAACGTACGTTACAGGCTCGCCTATGGCAGAGGTACTTCATAAGAATCTTGACAGGATAAAAGCGTCCGATATTCTTGAAAAGCTCGGCTTGCAGAGGAAAAAGTATATACTTCTTTCTGCTCATAGGGAGGAGAATATTGATACGGAAAAGAATTTCAAATCGCTTTTCTCCGCTATCAATAAAATGGCGGAAAAGTACGATATGCCCGTGCTTTATTCGTGCCATCCGAGAAGCAAAAAAAGACTTGAAGAGGCGCATTTTCCTCTTGACAGAAGAGTTATAAGACACGAGCCTTTGGGCTTTTGCGACTACAATAAATTGCAGATGAACGCATATGCTGTCGTTTCCGACAGCAGAACGCTTCCGGAAGAAAGCTCGTTTTTTACGTCTGTCGGAGAACCTTTTCCCGCTGTCTGCATAAGAACGTCAACGGAGCGTCCCGAGGCACTTGACAAGGCTTGTTTTATCCTTGCGGGCATAGACGAAAAGAATATTTTGCAGGCTGTAGACACCGCTGTTGAGATGAACGAAAACGGCGATATCGGTCTTTCCGTGCCCGACTATACAGATGAAAATGTATCAACAAAAGTGATAAAGATCATCCAATCTTATACCGGCGTTGTGGACAAAATGGTTTGGAGAAAATAAACAAACGTATACCTTTTTGGTGCGTATTTAACGTATATATTTTGTGCAATATCGACAAATTTGCTTCGTCAAATTTGTCGATATCGCCGTTTTTCGGGAAAAACGAAAAAGTGGTACAAAAAAACGTCAAAATGACTTGAATTATTCAAGATTATATAGTATAATGAAGCCATAAAATGAAAAGCACATCGTTCGCATCTTCTGCCGCTGTGTCCTGTGCGGCACTTTTTTACGGTCAGAGATGCGTTTTTAGTGTGCGATAATACAATATACACAAGGAGGTCACATCATGGATGAAAAAACCTTGATTCCTTTCAAGGGAACAGTAGTTCAGGAGGAGCAACTCAAGGAAGTAATAGCTAAACACCGCGACCAGAAGGGCGGCCTTATGCCCGTGCTTCAGGAAGCACAGGGTATATACGGCTATCTTCCCATCGAAGTGCAGACGATGATCGCAGAAGGTCTCGGCATTTCGTTGTCCGAAGTTTACGGTGTTGCTACGTTTTACTCACAATTTTCACTTACGCCGAAGGGCAAGCACAAGATAAGCGTTTGCTTGGGTACGGCATGTTATGTTAAGGGATCCGACAAGATTCTCGAAGCTATCGAAGCACGTCTCGGAATCAAATCGGGCGAATGCACGGAAGACGGCCTTTTCTCAATCGACGCTTGCCGTTGCGTAGGCGCATGCGGACTTGCTCCCGTTATGCTCGTTGACGAAGACGTTTACGGTAAGGTAACAACAGAACAGGTTCCCGCAATACTTGACTCATACCGCAACAAAGAAGAAGGAGGGGACAATTGATGACTCTCGAACAGCTTAATGAAATTAAAGCCAAATATGCCGATATCGTTAAGGTAAGACAGATAGTTGCAGAGGAAGGCGAAAAGCTCGCAAAGCAGACAGGTTACCGCAAGCAGGTACTCGTTTGCGGAAGTACGGGCTGTAATTCCTCGGGCAGTAAAAAAGTTCTTGCAGCTCTTGAAGAAGAGCTTAAAGCAGAAGGACTTGAAGATGAGATCCTCGTTGTAAGAACGGGATGCTTCGGTCTTTGCGCTCTCGGCCCTATTATGATCGTATATCCCGAAGGTGCGTTCTACGCTCAGGCAACTCCCGAAGGAGTTAAGAGAGTCGTTAAAGAACACCTCAAGGAAGGAAATATCGTTAAGGATCTTCTTTATCAGGAGACCGTACATACAGACGGCTCGATAATCTCTCTTTACGAGACGAACTTCTACAAGAAGCAGCTCAGAATCTCGCTTAGAAACTGCGGCGTTATCGACCCTGAAAACATCTACGAATACATCGCAACAGACGGTTACCAGGCACTTGCTAAAGCCGTTACAACGATGACTCCCGATGACGTTATCAACGAACTTCTCGAATCCGGTATCAGAGGACGCGGCGGCGCAGGCTTCCCCACAGGTAAGAAGTGGGCGTTTGCAAAAGCAACTCCCGGTGATATCAAATACGTTTGCTGTAACGCAGACGAAGGCGACCCCGGTGCATTTATGGACCGTTCAATTCTTGAAGGAGACCCCCACGCAATAATCGAGGCTATGGCTATCGCAGGTTATACGATAGGCGCTAAGCAGGGTTACGTATACGTACGTGCAGAATACCCCGTTGCTGTTGAAAGACTTAACATAGCTATCGCTCAGGCGAAGGAGCTCGGCCTTCTCGGTAAGAACATTTTCGGTACAGATTTTGAATTTGATATAGAGATCCGTCTCGGTGCGGGCGCATTCGTATGCGGCGAAGAAACAGCACTTATGACGTCTATCGAAGGTAACAGAGGCGAACCCCGTCCCCGTCCTCCGTTCCCTGCAGTTAAGGGCTTGTTCGGCAAACCTACGGTTCTTAACAACGTTGAAACACTTTCAAACATTCCTCAGATCATCCGCAAAGGTGCAAAATGGTACTCCGCAATGGGTACGGAAACATCCAAGGGAACAAAGGTATTTGCTCTCGGCGGTAAGATCACAAACGTAGGTCTCGTTGAAATACCCATGGGTACGACACTTCGCGAGATCGTTGAGGAGATCGGTGGCGGCATTCCCAACGGCAAGAAGTTTAAGGCTGCACAGACAGGCGGTCCTTCCGGCGGTTGTATCCCTGCTGAACACATCGACACACCTATTGACTACGAGCATCTTACAGCTCTCGGCTCTATGATGGGTTCGGGCGGTCTTATCATTATGGACGAAGATACTTGTATGGTCGATATCTCCAAGTTCTACCTTGACTTTACCGTTGATGAATCCTGCGGTAAATGTACTCCTTGCCGTATCGGTACAAAGAGACTTATTCAGCTTCTTGAAAAGATAACCGAAGGTAACGGTGAAATGGAAGACCTCGAAAAGATCGAAGAGCTTGCAACACATATGAAGACATCTTCGCTGTGCGCACTCGGTCAGTCCGCTCCTAACCCCGTTCTTTCCACGCTCAGATACTTCAAAGACGAGTATATCGAGCATATCGTTGATAAGAAATGTGCAGCAGGCGTATGTAAGAGCATGCTCAGATACGAGATCGTTACAGACCTCTGTAAGGGTTGTACGCTTTGCGCTAAGAAATGTCCCGTTGGTGCTATTGCAGGTACAGTTAAGCAGCCTCACACAATTGATCAGTCTAAGTGTATCAAGTGCGGTCTTTGCGAATCAAGCTGTAAGTTCAAGGCAATAGTGAAGAAATAAGGAGGTATCAGGAAATGGAAATGGTAAATCTTAAAATTAACGGCGTATCCGTTGCGGTTCCTGCAGGCTCCACGATACTCGAGGCTGCTAAGGCTGCGAATATTACGATACCCACACTCTGCTACCTCAAGGATATCAACTGCATCGGCGCTTGCCGTATATGCCTTGTTGAAGTAAAGGGCGCAAGAGGCCCCGTTGCCGCTTGCGTATACCCCGTATCCGAAGGTATGGAGGTTCTTACAAATACACCTAAAATAAGAGCTTCAAGAAAAACAACACTTGAACTCATACTTTCAGCTCATAACAAAAAATGTCTTTCCTGCGTAAGAAGTGACAACTGTGAGCTTCAGAAGCTTGCACACGATTACGGCGTAGATGAAGACAGATTCACGGGCGACGGAAAGAATTATGAAATAGATAATTCCTCCCCCTACCTTGTAAGAGACAACAACAAGTGCGTAAACTGTATGCGTTGTGTTGCCGCTTGTAAGAATATGCAGAGTGTTTCCTGCATCGGCGCTATCAGACGCGGCTTCAACGTTCACGTTGGTTGTGCTTTCGATAAGGATCTTGCAGATTCTCCTTGCGTAGGATGCGGTCAGTGTATCGTCGCATGTCCTGTCGGCGCACTTTCCGAAAAGAGCCAGACAGACAAGGTTTGGGAAGCTATTGCAGACCCGAACAAGAAGGTAGTCGTATTTACAGCTCCTTCCATCCGTGCAACACTCGGTGAAGTATTCGATATGCCTGTCGGTACAAACGTAGAAGGCAAGATGGTAAGCGCTATCAGAGGTCTCGGCGTTGACAACGTATTCAATATGGATGTAACGGCTGACCTTACGATCGTTGAAGAAGCTAACGAGCTTATCGAACGTATCACAGAAAAGAAGACGCTTCCTATGTTCACATCGTGCTGCCCCGGTTGGGTCAAGTTCTGCGAACATTACTATCCCGATTTCTTGCCCCACATCTCCAGCTGTAAGTCTCCTCAGCAGATGTTCGGCGCAGTTCTCAAGAGCTACTACTGCCAGAAGAACGGAATCGATCCTAAGGATCTCTTCGTTGTCAGCGTAATTCCTTGTACAGCAAAGAAATTTGAAGTTACAAGAGAAGAGCAGAGAACACAGGCGTTTGATGATGTTGACGTAGCACTCACGACACGTGAGCTCGGCAGAATGATAAAAGAAGCAGGTATCAACTTTGTTGATCTCGCTGACGAAAAGTTCGACGATCCTTTCGAAACAGCTTCCGGCGGTGCTGCAATATTCGGCGCAACGGGCGGTGTTATGGAAGCGGCTCTCCGTACAGCAGCTTACAAGCTTGACGGTTCTGCTGATGCTATTGAATTCAAAGAAGTCAGAGGCACGCAGGGCGTTAAAGAAGCAACGTACACGATTGCAGGTATCGAGCTTAATATCGCTGTCGTTTCAGGTCTTGCTAACGCAAGAAAGGTTATCGACGCTATAAATGCAGGCGAAAAGAACTACCACATGGTAGAAGTTATGGCTTGTCCCGGTGGTTGTATCAACGGCGGCGGTCAGCCTGTTCAGAGCGATGCTGTACGTAACAGCGTAGATCTCAAGACATTGAGAGCTAAGGCGCTCTATGATGCAGACGCTGCAATGACTCTCAGAAAGTCACACGAAAGCCCTGTTATCAAGATGCTCTACGATGAATATTTCGAAGCACCCGGAAAACACAAGGCTCACGAGCTTCTCCACACAACGTATGTTAAGAGAGGCACACGCTAATCTTTAGCTCGGCTTAATTAAGTACCTCCCACCGTTTGGTGGGAGGTATTGAATTATAGGTATGTTATGAAAATTGTATGCATTGTTGAAAACACAACGAAAAACGAAGTACTCACCGCAGAACACGGATTGAGCCTTTATATCGAAACGGAAGATAAAAAAATACTGTTCGATATGGGACAAACAGAGCTTTTTTCGGTCAATGCCGAAAAAATGAAAGTAGACCTTGCGGAAGTTGACGTAGCCGTACTTTCTCACGGTCACTATGATCACGGCGGCGGGCTTTCAAAATTTTTGTCAGTAAACGGTAAAGCGCCGGTCTATTTAAGCAAATATGCGTTCGGTGATTACTATAACGGACGTGAAAAATATATCGGTCTTGATAAGTCGCTTGAAAAAGAAAAAAGACTTGTTTTTACAGGTGACGAATACAGAATATCACAAAATCTTTGCTTGTTTTCGAAAAATGAAAACGAACGGCCGAACTATCTCGGCAGCTTTGGACTTAACAAGCTTGAAAACGGTGTGTTCGTTCCAGATAATTTTTTGCACGAGCAGTACCTTTTAATTGAAGAAAACGGCAAACGTGTGCTTATAAGCGGATGCTCTCATAAGGGTGTAATGGATATCGTTTCGTGGTTTGAACCCGACGTGCTTGTCGGAGGATTTCATTTTTCAAAAATAGAAGACAAGTCCATCCTTGATAAGGCTGTGTCAGCTTTGACATCGTATAAAACAGAATATTTTACCTGTCATTGTACAGGCGTTGAACAGTACGAATATATGAAAGAAAAAACAAACCGCATACACTATCTTTCCTGCGGCGACGTATTATATACATGAAAAACTCTCTGTGTGGCGAAATATCTTAACGGATATCGCGCCATACAGAGAGTCTTTTGTATTATGATCTTATTTTGTTATCCATCTTTGGTCCTTCGGGATCTTTACAAGCTCTTTGCCGCTTAAATATTCATCAATTATGTCGCTGTCCTTTACGGCAAGTATGCGTGGATTTTTTATTTTCGTTATATCGTCCCGACTTAAACCAAGACACTTTTCAATATTTTTATAGTGGAAGCCTTGCAGACCAACGCTGAATACTGCGTCTTCGTTTATGGCCTCACCGTCGAAAAGAATAGAGGTGACAGCCTTTTCTTTTTCCGAGACTGTTATTTCTATCCCTTTTGAAAATTGGTAATATTCCGTATGGACACCGTCGAAGGCTTCGCGGCGGAATATATGAAAGATCGCCTGCTTTAGCTGTGTGCCTGTTATATAAAAACAATATACCTCGTCACCGAATGGGAACATTTCGGTAAGGTCGCCGTATTCGACGATAGGCCCGAACGATTCGGCACGCAAACTGCCCGATGCTATAAGCATGATATCGAGCGAAAAATATTCGCGAATGGCATCGGAAAACAGCTTGCCTATATCGTTTTCACGGTTTCTGTCGGAATTGAATATCTCACGTTCAAGTCGAGTGATATATCGGCTGTATTTTTTGTCGGTAACCGTTTTGTATTTTTGTATCAGCTTTTCAAGGTCTTCATCGTGCGGACAGTTTTCCTCACTTATCGGTATAAGCTGCCACTTGTAGCTGTCTATTTTGTTGTTTTCTTCGTCAATTATTATATCAAAACGTCCTATCTGATCCGTTCCCGTAACAGCTTGTACGATCGGTATTCCGTTGACCGTATAAGGCTCATTGAGTAAAGTATGGCTGTGTCCGCCTATTATCAGATCAACGCCGAGATCCTGAGGAATCATCGCTGCGAGCTTTTTATCTTCTTCAAAGCCTATGTGTGTCAAAAGCACTGTGAGGTCGATATCTGTGTTTTTGTATCTGTTGCAGAGATTTTTTATCTCATCTACCGCATCGCTTGCGTCAACGTATCTGCTTACAGGCTCACCTTCGTGATTCATTTTCAGTATATCGGGTGTTGAAATACCTATGAAAAGGATTTTCATACCGCCTATTTTTTTGATATAGTGGGAACGAAACATATGTATTTTCGTTCCTTTGACATAGAGATTGGCACTCAAAACAGGAAAACGCGCACACTTTTCTATAAAAAGTAAATGAGCAACACCGTAGTCAAATTCGTGATTTCCGACACACGATACGTCGGGGGAAAGCATATTCATTATTTCTATCGTGGAAAGGCCCTTGAATTCGCTGTCTATCACAGAACCTCTGAGCATATCGCCTGCCACGGCGTATATTACGTTTTTTTCTTCCGTCCTTGTTTTCGCAACGTAACCGGAAAGCATTGATATTCCGCCCAAAAGTTTGTTGTCTGTTTGTACGGACATAAAATCCCCGTGCAAGTCGTTTGAATGAAGTAAGGTGAGCTTTTTCAAATTACATTTTCCTTTCAAATTACATCAGTATTATTATACGTCAAAAAGGTGAATTTTTCAACACAGCACATTTTGAATTTTTACTTTGTAAAAGTTGCACAAATCACTGCGTCTATTTTTGTGCATACTTTCTTAATTATTCGTTAATTGTGCAAAATAAACAAAAAAAGTATTATAATCGCTTGACAATCGGGTAAAAAAGGTGTAAAATATACCGTGTGTAATTATACTGCATCGTTTTGTAACGCATAGTATCAATTGTAAATTTTACGAAAGTGAGTTTAATTATGAAGAAAAAAATGTTAGGAAGATGCACAGCGCTTCTTACGGCGGGTGTTCTCGTGGTCGGAGCTTTCTCCCACCTTTTTACGCAGACGACGAAAGCTGCCTATTCGTTTGTCGGTCAAGATTATAATACCACTACCGATATAACGATAATGGGAAAGGATACCGGACTTGATTATACAAGGGTCCACCTTGGATCAGGCGGCGCATCGGGATACGGTGCAAACAGATATATCAATATTCTTGAAGCGGATCTCAGAAGTAATGACGGCCTTTCAATGGAAGTAATTAATCACGGTACGACAACATCGGATTCCGATAAGCTTACAAACGTTGTAAGCAACTATTCTGAAGGCGGAAAGCAGATACTTGCCGCTGTTAACGGTGACTGGATGAGCAGCACTTGGTATGATTTGGAAAGCAAATTTACAAAGGCTGATTACAAGGTTTCATTCAGCCCGATACTTATGGACGGTGAGATCTGGTGCAGCCAGATGACTTGGCAGGAAAAAGTTGCCGACTATTATACCTTTGGCGTTACAACAGATAAAAGAGTTGTCGTCGGTAAACCTGAAGTCAAAACTACGATAATGAATACTACAAAGTCGGTATCTATTACGGCTGAAGGCGTAAACAGAGCTCCTGCGTCAAACGCAATATACGTTTACAACAACAGACTTGCAGTTTCCAACTACGTTCCCGATGATGCTTATGAAGTTGCAATACGAACAACAGGAAGCAACAAGTTTATGAACAACGGAACAGTCAGCGGTACAGTTATCGGTCTTTACCCCGCTAATTCTGCATCAAGACAGGCGTTCGCAGACGATATAGTTATTCTCACAGCAAGAGGTTACAGACTTTCTGCTTTGCAAAATAATTTTTCCATTGGTGATACGGTAAACATAAGTACTACGATGTCCGATCCCACGTTTACATCAGCGAGTGCTATATGGAGTAACTGTGAAGAAGCGATAGGCGGTCAGCTTTTGCTTCTTAAAGACGGCGAACAGTGTAATACCGAAATTACAAGTACGGATCAATATCCTACGAATGTTATAGGTATTAAAGACGACGGCAGCGTTATGATAGCTATGGTAACGGCTGATACCAACGGCGTACGTACAGGACTTCAATATAATGAAATATATAAGTTCTGCCAGGATATTGGATACAAAACGTGCTTTATGCTTGACGGCGGCGGATCAACTACGATGGTAACGCTTGACGGTGGTTCATATGTTGAAAGAGCTTGTTATTCTGACGGTTCGCAGAGAAGCACGTGGAACTCCATTGCTTTCGTTTATGATACTAATATCCCTAAGTCTGTATTTGACTACGAGTACTACTATAACCGTTATGCGGATCTTAGAACAGCCATAGGATATAATGAAGGAAGACTTTTCCGCCATTTTATAAACTCCGGTATTAATGAAGGCAGACAGGGAAGCCCGATATTTGACGTAACGTCGTATATTAATGATAACCCCGATAACCTTGATGTTTACGGCGATGACAAATATCTCGCTATCGATGAATATATCGCATATGATTATGAGGGTGGATATTATTACACAGCCAGAGGAAAAGACCTCGGCGAAACATTTGATGCAAAAATAAATCTTGAGATAGCAAATCTTACAGTTGGTGTTTCGGGTACAAACGCTGTAACGGTAAATGCTTCGGATAATTCCGATGTATGGACGTTTAAACGTAACGATGACACCAGTTATCAGATCTTACATAAAGATACCGGAAAAGCGCTTGCTTTGAGCGGAACCGATATTCTTTTAAAAGCCGTTTCGGTTTCTTCAAGTGCACAAAAATGGTTCTTGTACGATAATCTCGACGGAACGTATTCTATACGTTGTATGGACTCACACGCTTGTGTTCTCAGCGTTGCAAATGCTTCGACAGCAGCAGGCGCAAGTATGGAAATCGCTGAATATATGTCAGTTGACGAGCAGAGATTTACGCTTACTACATTGGTAGATGAAACAAAGAATCAGTTTGTTCTTAAATCAGATTCAACGTACGACGTCGATACGTCGGCTTCGGAATGGTTCTTGCTTGGCGTTGAAAAAGGAACGACAGCGGCAGATATAACATCACAGTTTGAAGATACGGTTAAGATATACGACCGTAACGGTAACGAAGTAACCGGCGCACCTGCATCGGGTTACACGATAAAGAAGATCGTTAACGGTGTTGTAACGTGCACTGCAACAGTTATCGTAACAGGCGACTATAACGGCGACGGTATCGTAAACGGAATTGACCTGCTTCGTGCAAGAAAGGCGCTTGATGGCTCTTCAACGTCGGGATACTTCAAAGCGATTGACGTAGACCGTAACGGAACACTTTCAGCAGCTGATGTAAAAGCAGTAGCAGAAATCGTAATAAAATAAATAATCAAGACCGCTGCAGAGATGCAGCGGTCTTGTTGTGTAATAAAAGACAGATTCAAAATTTTGAGTCTGCCTTTTTGTTTTGTAAAGATTATATTCGGCTTAAACCGGTATTTTATCTTTAATAAAATTCTCCCATATCCGTCGGGATATGGGAGAGATAAATTAGCTTATCGGGGGTCTGTATGCGTAGTAGAATTTAGGATTGTCAGCAGGGATCGGCTCGTAGAACGGTGTTGAAGCAGTCTGAATACGTCCGGTGCTTCCGTGGTCGTATCTGTAGTAATAGTCGCTGCTGTTAAGTCTGTAGCTTGCACAAATAAATACGTGACCGGGAGGATTTCCGGGACGTGTCGGGTCTTCCTTAACGAATACGATATCACCGGGATGAAGAGCTGTACGATCTGTTATCTTTGTGAATCCGAGGCTTTCGAGCCATGCCATCTGCTGGTAAACAAACAGACCGTTTGAGACTGTGTTACCTTGCGATTCTGTATATCCGCATCTCCAAAGCGTCCAGTCAACAAGTCTGTCACAGCTTGATACTCTTTCGGTGCTTGCTTTGGGATTGTTAATGTCGAGATTCTGCCAGTTGTAACCGGGATTGTATGTTGCGTTCCAATATGTAAAGCCGTTATTAGCCGCAAAGTCGGATATCAGCTTTGCATTCCAAAGTATTTTCGAGGCCAGAAGGGAATCCGTGGGAGTATAAACGAACTTTCCGAGAGTATCGTATACAACGTAACCTAAATGGAGCTTACTTTCAGCTGCTGCTTTAGCAGAGTCAAGCGTTGTGTACGTACCGTACTTACCGCCGAACTCTGATGCCGAACATCTGAAGTAAGGGTCGCACACGACGTATTGAAGTTGACTTATATCATAAGTTTCACCCAAAAAAGGACGCATAGCCACTATATCCTTTCTCGATATTACTCCGTCAAGATTTATGTCAACGGATGCATCGTACGGAAAACGCGAAGGATCCTTTATGTATTTGAGAACTCTTACGAAGTCCTTTCCGTTTACGATACCGTCGAAGTTTACGTCACACGTCGTAACCGATGCGGCACTTGAAGAAAGTATACCTGCACCGAGTATGGCGGTTACGACGAACATTGAGGCAATGCATAGGCAAATTATTTTTACCCACCTGTTGGTCTTTTTCATAATATTTTCCTTTCTTTGAGTGATATGTGTCAAAACACAATTTCAACGAAGGCAGTACTTTTAATATAAATTAAATATATACTACCCCCTATATATTCTAATTATTTTTATGCAATTTGTCAAGGTGAAAACATATAAAAATAAATATTTGGTGAATATCGACAAAAAGTGAATGGTGAATATGTATAAAAAGACGAAAAAATCAGCTGATGCCGTTTCCGGACGATTGACAAAATATGTGTTCTGTGGTATAATAAATCAATATGTTGCGATCAGGGGGGATTTGATGCTCGGAGTTAAGAAAGATAAGGTCGTACTTTGCGAATATGACCCTGCGTGGAAGCAAATAGCTGCCGATACTATCGTTGAGTTGAAAAACGTACTCGGTACGTTTGCAGTTGATATCCAGCACGTAGGCTCGACTGCTATTCCCGGTATGATATGCGTACCCGTCATAGATATAGCTGTCGGTGTCCGTTTTCTTGAGGACGTCAATAAATTTATTCCCGAGCTTGCCGGAATAGGTGTATATCACGTTCCCGGCAAGGATAACGCACGGAGAATATTTTTTTGCAGAGGCGATATCGAAAACGGAATAGTTACGCACAATATCCACTTCGTTGAGCATATGGATGAAAGATGGCAGGGCTTTATTAATTTCAGAAGATATATATCATATCATACGGATTTCCGTGAGGAATATATAGCACTCAAACGTGAAGCACTTGAAAAATATCCGCATAATCTTGATATGTACAATGCGTTTAAAGCGGATTTTACACGAAGTATTACACGTAAAATAAGTGCTAAGAATTATCTCGGAAAGACAGTTACCGTGAACGTTACGCGCCCTGTCGGTACTAAACATCCCATACGTAAAAATATTATGTATCCGATAAATTACGGCGTTGCAGACGGTCAACCGGGCGCCGACGGCGAACCGATGCGCGCATATGTTCTCGGCGTTAAAACACCGGTATCTTCTTTTACGGGAACTGTTATCGGCATAATACACAGAGGCGGCGACTGCGGAGAACGATTGGTTTTAGCTCCTGCCGGCGTTTACATAAACCAGGCAAGGATAGAGGAAGCTGTACATTTCCGTGAAAAATTTTACGATATAACTGTTGATGCGCTGTACCAAAAGTCTGCGGGAATGATAGTTTACAGAAAAACACAGGACGGTATACAGTATCTTCTCTTGTTCCAGAAGAGGTCGGGCACGTGGAGCTTTCCCAAAGGTCATATGGAAATGTGCGAAACGGAACTTCAAACCGCAAAAAGAGAAGTTTTTGAGGAAACGGGACAAAGACTTAAGCCTCATAAAAATTTCAGACAGTCCGTGACGTACCGACTTGCCGCGCCGTGCCGAAAAACAGTCGTTCTGTTTTTGGCTGAATCAAGCGATCCCAACGTCGTTTTTGAAAGCGTAATGTCTGAATACAGATGGTTGAAATACGATGAAGCGTGCCGCGTTTTGTGGAATCCGAATTATAAACGGATACTTGCGGATGCGGAGAGATTTATCTGCGATCTGTCGAAAAAACAAAAAAACTGAAAAGTAAGTATATTTTATCCGCAGGAAGAAAAAATAATCCTGCGGACAGTTTTTTTGAAAGGATGATCTGATCATGAAATATAGATTTTTTGCCGCCGTGACGGCGTTTTTTATTTTTGGAAGCGTTTTTGTAAACGGTGCGGGTAACGGTGAAACGTTTAACTATTATTGCAAAAGAAATTCACAGCATATGACGCCGAGCCTTGAATCAAGCTTTGGCTTTATTAAAGAATACGGCGGATATTATGCAGGCGATCCTGATGAAAAGGTGATATATCTTACCTTTGATGCAGGATATGAAAACGGCAACGTGGAACGTATACTCGATACACTGAAAAAGCATAACGCAACAGGTGCATTTTTTGTGCTTGATAATTTGATAAGAAGGAATACGGACCTCGTTCAGAGAATGGCAAACGAGGGACATCTTGTCTGCAATCACACAGCGCATCATAAAGATATGACGAAGATAAAGGATAAGACGGAATTCGAAAAAGAGCTTAACGAGCTGTCATCATATTATAACGAAATGACGGGAAAGACAATGGCGATGTATTACCGTCCGCCCGAAGGAAAATTCAGCGTTGAAAATATGCAGTTTGCAAACGAGCTTGGATATAAAACGGTCTTTTGGAGCTTTGCTTACGCCGATTGGGACAACAACAAGCAACCCGACTGCGAAAATGCCAAAAAGCTGATATACGACAATACGCATAACGGAATGGTGGTACTGCTTCATCCGACGTCGAAGACAAACGCCGATATACTTGATGAAGTTATGACGAAATGGGAAAACGACGGTTACCGTTTCGGAACTCTTGATGAATTATGTCATTGAGAATATTATGCTTTTTTACAGCTGTTTCGCTGCTGTTTACGGTATCTGTTTTTTCCTGCGAGAAAACGGGTGTATACAGACACGTGTGTACGGATGAGAAAAAAATAGCATTGACGTTTGATGACGGTCCGCATTATAAGTATACAGAGCAGATACTCGATATTTTGAAGAAATATGGAGTTAAAGCAACTTTCTTCGTCATAGGTGTGAATGCCGAAAAATATCCTCAAAAAGTAAAGAGAATAAGCGATGAGGGACACGAGATCGGGAATCATACGTACAGCCACTTGAATTTAAGAGAGCTTGACGAAAAAGAAATAAGACAAGAGCTTATAAAAGGTGAAAGGGCAATACAAAAAATAACGAAAAAAAAGCCTAAGCTTTTGCGCCCGCCGGGAGGTGCATATTCCGACTTGGTGATCAAAGCATCGTCGGAAATGGGGTGCGACATTATTTTGTGGTCGCAGGATACAAGAGATTGGGCGCATACCCCTGCAGATAAGATCGTATGCGGAATAATAGACAACGTAAAAGGCGGCGACATTATTTTGTTTCACGATTTTGTCTGCCCCGACACACCGACTCCCGAAGCACTTGAAAAAATAATACCGAAGCTCTTAAAATCGGGATATGAGTTCGTAACTGTTTCAGAACTCATCGGTAAATAAAAAACTGCGGCCGATATTCGACCGCAGTAATTATTTTATTCACCTTCCGTATCTTCGAAAACTTCACCGTTTTCATCATAATAAGGATCTATCATTATTTCCTTTATCTTCGGATATGCCGCATAAACGCCTATGTATGCACATATCGCAAACGTAAGTATAAAGGGAAGTATTATACCGATCGGCATAAATGCTATCAGTAAAATGATGTTGAGGAAAATAACGACTATCATTCCGATAATTGCAGGTACGTTTCGTTTAAGTCCGATGAATGCAAATATAAGTCCGTTTTTAAACATTTTGAATATTGAAAGGTCGAATGTTGCAAGCATCAGATAAATGTATACTCTCATTATAAGATAAGAAAGAGCGATAAATACGCATATCCAGAACATAACGCTGTACATTGATGAGAGGGAAGCGTTTATTGCAAAGAATTGCAAGTCGTATATCGTAACTGCAATTATTATAAGGTCGACTATACCGAGAATGAGTGCCTGAAATTTGTTTTGCTTTATCGTTTGCTTGAAATCGGCGAACATAAATACAGGCTCACCCTTCTGTATGTTTCTTATAACGTAAAACATACCCGTGTTTGCATATCCCCATGTGAAGATGACAAGAGCCGCTATTGCATAAAAAACTATCGTTGCGGCTGTAAGACGTACGCTTTGAGAGGTCTGTATACCGTATGCACCGTAAAGCGACATGGTAACGGGATTTACGTTTCCGCTTATGATAGCTGCTCTTACAGGACCGAACAGTGTACTCGATGCGGCAGGGGATGCGACGTTTGTAAATCCTGCTATTGCGAAGAAAAGTGAAAATATCGGTAAGCACAAAAGAGTGAACATAAGGTTTACGTTCAAAAGCTTTGTGAAAGATCTGCCGAAATACTTAAAAAAGTTTTTAAACGACGGATCCTTGACCTCGCTTTTTTTGACACCTTTTCCGACACGCTGTGTATCAAAGATGTTTGGCAGCTGCCAGGGTTTGTTTTTTGCCATTTTGAATATCCTTTCTTTTTGCACATCCTAAAGTAAGTGCTCAAACGTACATATAAAGAGTATGACGGCAGAACACAACGCAAAGTATCTTATATAGCAAACGAGATCATCTTCAAAGGTTCCGTCGATATGATCCTTGCCGGGCGGTGTTCTGTGTGAAAAACTGACTGAGATTGCCGAAAAATATATGATCGCCAGAAAATATAAGACGAGAAAAAGTACAAAAGGAAGCTTTGAAAAATCAAATGATACGTAAAGCTCCATTGTGAAAAATCCCGTAAATATTCCGCCGGCAGCACATAAAAGTCCGTTGATGAGGGAAGAAAATACGGTAAAACCCGAAACAAAAATGAGAGCGCAAGGCAGAAACATTAAAAAATAATCCCTGAGAGCCGCCCGTATGCCCACACTGCCGCTGCAGGATACGGTGATTCCGTATACCCTCTGCGCGTATGTGTATATAAGTCCGCCGAGAATTGAAGTAAGAATGAATATTACGCAAAGCAATATAAGCGATTGCGTAAAGCGTTTACGCCTGTCCGCTCTCTTTGCAAGATCGTAATACGTTCTTGTGACTATATTATCCTCGGAAGCTGTGATGTTTTCGGTGTTTTTTTCGTCCGCTATGTATTTCATCCTCAAGTACCCCGCTTTGGTCGTTCTTGATAAATAATATGATGGGGAAAGAGGAAATATTACTTATTTTTTCGCAAGCTCAAATGCACGTTTAGTGCAAGCATCCATTGCCTCGTACACGGTATTTTCAAGCTCTGCGCCGTAAAATACTTTCATAGCTTCTGCAGTCGTTCCGCCGGGGGACGTAACGTCCTTTATAAGCTGTTCGGGCGACTTTTCGCTTTCCATAAGAAGCATGGCAGAGCCTATGACGGTGTTGCAGGCAATACGCCTGAGCTCTTTTTCGTCTTTGAATTCAAGACCTTGCTTCAAAGCACCGTCCATCAAAGCCTTGATAAATAAGAATACGTAGGCAGGAGATGACGAGGTGAGGGAGATTATCGCATTCATTTTATCCTCCGTCAACTCAAAAGCATCGCCGAGAGCTGAGAAAAGGGAAAATGCTGTTTTAAAATCACTGTCCGTCACGTGCTCGTTTCTGCAAACGGAACAAACACCCTTGCCTATAAGCATAGGTGTGTTCGGCATTGCTCTTACAACTGCGGCATTCGAAAGATACGAGCAGATGTATTCACAGCTTATACCTGCGGCAATAGTTATAAATACTTTTCCGTTTATATCAATATTACTTTCTTTAAGCTCACCGAGAAGCTCGGGGAAGTTTTGCGGTTTAACTGCAAAAACGACAAAATCCGCTTCCTTTACAGCCTGTACGGCATTATCTGCGGAATTTAAAAAATCAAGGTCGCTTAGCTGAGAAGGATTTTTGTCATAAAGGATTATACTGTCCTTTGTAAAATCAGCACTCTTGTCAAGTACGCCGTTTATTATTGCGTGAGCCATATTGCCTACGCCTATAAAAGCAATTTTCTTTTTCATATATACCCTTCCGAATTAAGTTATCTGAAATATTATACCACATTATTTATATTTATTTTGTGTACGTATTTTAAAATTTAATCCTTATTCTGAGCCAAAAAAGAAAATATGAGATTTTTCCACCTGTTATTGAAAAAAATGACATAATTGAGCCAAACTTCTTGACTTAGAGGAAAAAATGTGCTATTATGGAGAAGGCTTTAGTCTGATAAATTTGTAAAGGAGTTTGATAATGTCCGCATTCAGCGAAATGCTACAAAGCGAAATTGATTCCAATAACCTGTCCGCTATGCGTATTTCCGCATGTACCAATATATCACGTCCGACCGTGGCGAAAATAATCAACGGTCAGCGCCTGCCCACTATGGAGGAGCTTGTTTCCATAATGGCTCTTATGCCGCTTACGGTGTCAAAACGAGTTTCTTTAATGGAGGAGCTTGATAATCTCAGATTCGGTAACGGAATTTACTCTTCACTGAAAAGTGCGCTTTCCAAGATGGAGCGTTTGCCCGTGGCTTATAAAACAGATGGCGCATATAAAGAATCTTCGGAAATAACTTATCCGGAAAACGGCATACTTATGATAAACAGCCGTCCTGAGCTTCTTTATTACGCTTTGGCTGCGTTGAAAAACGAGATCAAAAACCACAGCTGTCCCACCGTGTATACAAATACAACGCGTAATTACAGTATATTGCAAGAAAATATGGTGGGTCTGCTTGTTGATGCCGACGGCAAAATAAATTTCAAAATATGTACGCAGATAACAAAGGGAACGAAAAAGGGAAGCGTTGAAAATTTTGAACAGCTTTTCGATTGGACACCGTTTTTTATGAGCAACTGTGATATTCTTTACGAATATTCACCCGAACTTACAGACGTTGTTCCGTTCGGATTTACCGATTATCTCGTTTTATCCGACGTTGTTATTTTTGCTAATGAGCGCCTTGATAAAGCGATGTTTATAACCGATAAAAAAACGGTAGAAGAAGTAAAAACAATGTGTACGGGCCGTATGTACGGTATGAAAAGCCTCGTTCGCCGCTGTGCCGACGTGTTTGAGTTTTTTGAATTTTTGAAAAAAACCGCAATGAGAGTCTCGTATGCCAATTATATGCAGTTTGCTCCGTGCGTTATTCCTTTTCTGGAATACGAGGAGGCAAAGACAGTCGCTCGCCTTGAGATCCCCGAGGTTGCCGCAATATTGCCGGATATTTTTGAATATTACAGAAAATTTATTAGCTGTGTGAAAAAGGGTGCGTTTACTCAAAAGGGAATAGAAGATTTTCTGCGTAACGGAAAACTCTTTGAAATACCCGAGGAATACGTAAATCCCGTGCCGAAAGAGTTGCGCTGTAAGCTTCTTTACAGAATGCTCGATATGATGGAAAACGGTGATACTGATTTCAGAATAATAAATGAAAATTTCCTCAAATATCCCGAAAATGCTTGTATCGAATATGTAAAAGACCTTCAACTCGTGTTTACGTACAAGGGAAAAGAAAAGAATGATTTTTCCGGAAGAGTGAATGTCGTTACAGCTGAGGCGACGTTGCTTGAAGAAGCGGCAAGTTTTTTTGACAACCTTTTCGAAAGCAGATATCTGTACACCAAAAAACAGTCGATAGATATATTCAAGCGATGCTTGAACGATGCAGAATAATAATTGCTGTTTTTAACAAAATTCCCTTGACTGTCACGCCGTTTTGTGTTACAATTAACTAAACGAAAAATCGTTAATATATTATAGGAGATACGGTATGAGAAAAGTTAAAGATAAGGAAATACTCGTCGGTGCCGATTTTGCAGGCTTCCCGCTTAAAGAAGCGGTCGTTGCTCACCTTAAATCAAAGGGATGGAAGGTAACTGACGTCGGCGTACGTTCGCCCGAGGATAACGATACGGATCTTATGTTCCACAGAGTCGGTCTTCGTGTCGGCTCGCTCATTGCAGAAGGCGAATTCGAAAGAGCGCTCATATTCTGCGGTACAGGTATGGGTATACATATTGCGGCAAGCAAATGCCCTCACGTTCACGCAGGTGTTGTTGAAAGCGTTCCCGCGGCACTCCGTGCTATCACGGGTAACGGTGTAAACGTTCTTTCAATGGGTGCGTTCTACGTTGCTCCTCAGATGGGTATTGATATTGCAGAGGCATATCTCAATGCAGAACTCGGTTCAGGCTACGAATGGTGGCACAATTTCTATGAGTTCCATAAGCTCGCAATAGATGAACTTGAAGCGTTTGATTACGAAAAATATAAAGCAAACGGATTTAAGCTCGAGCACCTCGGCGACTACGATCTTAAACTCGAAACAAAACCCGAATAATAATAATATTGAAAGCCTGTTTTCGTAAGTGAAAGCAGGCTTTTGAACTTTATTATATTTTGTGAAGAATAAATCAAATTCACTTTATTTTGTTAATTCGGTAAATTTGCAACATCCTTGTGAAATTTTTTTATTAACTTTTTTTAAAAAATGCGGAATTTATATTGTAATATTGCATATTTTGTGATATAATCCCCGCAAAACTATTAATTTGGAGGGCTTTTATGTCGTTTAAAACAGAATATCTTGCAGGCGTGTACGAAAAAGTTGTTCGTACAAACCCCGGCGAGACAGAATTTCACCAGACAGTAAAGGAAGTTCTTGAGTCTATCGAACCCGTTATCGAGCAGCGTCCCGACCTCGTTAAGGCAGGCGTCGTTGATCGTATGGTCGAACCCGAACGTGCTATCTCTTTCAGAGTTGCATGGGTTGATGACAACGGCAACATTCAGGTAAACAAGGGTTACCGTGTACAGTTCAACTCTGCTATCGGTCCTTACAAGGGCGGTATCCGTTTTGCTCCTTCCGTTAACCTTTCTATCATGAAGTTCCTCGGATTTGAGCAGACGTTCAAGAATGCACTTACAACACTCCCCATGGGCGGCGGTAAGGGCGGTTCCGACTTCGATCCCACAGGTAAATCCGACGGCGAAGTTATGCGTTTCTGCCAGAGCTTTATGACAGAGCTCCAGAAATATATCGGTGCCGACACAGACGTTCCCGCAGGCGATATGGGCGTTGGAGCAAGAGAGATCGGATATATGTTCGGTCAGTACAAGAGAATCCGTGACGAGTTCACAGGCGTTCTCACAGGTAAGAACATCAACAGCGGCGGTTCACTTATCCGTCCCGAAGCAACAGGTTTCGGCGCAGTTTACTACGTTGTTGAAATGCTCAAGAGCCTCGGCGAATCCATCGAAGGCAAAACGTTTGCTGTTTCCGGCTTCGGTAACGTTGCATGGGGTACAGTTAAGAAGATCACAGAGCTCGGCGGTAAGGTAGTTACTATTTCCGGTCCCGACGGCTATGTATACGACGAAAACGGTATCAACACAGAAGAAAAGATCAACTATATGCTTGAAATGCGTGATTCCTGCCGTAACAGAGTTCAGGATTATTCAGATAAGTTCGGCGTTCCTTTCTTCAAGGGCGAAAAGCCTTGGGGCGTTAAGGCAGATATCCTTATGCCTTGTGCTACACAGAACGAAGTTGGTATGGTTGAAGCTGAAAAGATCGTTGCTAACGGCGTTAAGTATTACGTTGAAGTTTCCAACATGCCTTCAACAAACGAAGCTATCGCATACCTCAAGCAGAACGGCGTTGTAGTTGCTCCTTCCAAGGCAGTTAACGCAGGCGGTGTTGCAGTTTCCGGTCTTGAAATGACACAGAACTCAATGCGTTTGTCCTGGTCTGCTGAAGAAGTTGACGAAAAGCTCAAAGGCATCATGAAGAGCATCTTCACAAACTCCGCAAAGGCTGCTAAGGAATACGGCATGGAAGGCGACCTCGTTGCAGGCGCTAACATCGCAGGCTTCCTTAAGGTTGCAGAGGCTATGAAGTGGCAGGGTGTCAACTGATTGTATCTACATTTTAAAGGGCTGTGCAAACAGCCCTTTATTTTTGCTCTGATAATGTAAATTTTTCGTGAAGACGGATGATTTCTAAAAAGTCATATTGACAAAACAAATAATATTTGATATAATACTGATTCGGAAAGCCGAATTTTGACGGCTTCTCCTTGCTGCAGACTTGATCTGCGGCCATAAGTCCATAAGGAGGTGTAAAGAATATGGAAAAAATTGTACACGATTACGAAACCATGTTCATTGTTAACGCTACACTCGAAGAGGATGCTATGAGAGCTGTTGTTGATAAATTCAAGGCTCTTATTGAAGCAAACGGCGAGATCGCTGAATACAATGAATGGGGCAAGCGCAAGCTCGCATATCCTATCGACGATATCAACGACGGTTTCTACGTACTTGTTAACTACAAGGCAGAAGCTTCTTTCGTTGCAGAGCTTGAACGTAACTTCAATATTGCAGACGGCATACTTCGTTCCATGACTATCAAGGCGTAAGGAGAACATAATGGCTAATTTTAACTATAACAAAATTACCATTGCAGGCAGACTCACCGCTGATCCGGAGCTTAAACAGACTCCCAACGGTGTTTCCGTTACCTCTTTCACCGTTGCTGTAAACCGCCGCTTTACAAGAGCAGGCGAGGCAAGCACGGCAGACTTTTTGCCCGTTGTCGCATGGCGTCAGCAAGCAGAACTTATTTCCAAATATTTCAGAAAAGGTTCTTCTATTTGTATATCGGGTTCGCTTCAGTCAAGAAACTGGACCGATACACAGGGCAACAAGCGTTATTCCTATGATATAGTTGCAGATGAAGTGTATTTTGTTGACTCGAAGTCAGACAATATGCACGCACCGTCCGCTGCTGATTTCGGCGAACCGCCTCCTGCGGCTCCCGCATACAGCACACAGCCCTCGGAGCCGGTTAATTTCGAGGAACTGCAGGACGATGACGATTTGCCCTTCTGATAAGGGCTCCCAAATTTTACGGAGGAAATAATAATGGATAGAGAAAGAAATGCAGATAAGCCTTTCCGCAATAAGAAGAAGAAAAAGGTTTGTCAATTCTGCGCAGAAAACGCTGAAAAGATCGATTACAAGGATACTGTAAAGCTTAGAAAGTGCATAAGCGAAAGATCCAAGATCCTTCCCAGAAGAATCACGGGTACTTGCGCAAAGCATCAGCGCGAACTTACAGAAGCTGTTAAGCGTGCACGTCAGATGGCGTTGCTTCCTTACATCAGCGACTGATTAAAATGATTATATGAAATCGGCAGTTTACTGCCGATTTTGTATTTTAGAAATTATTTTGCCATTTTCTATTGACAAAACGAATGTTTTGTGGTATATTAATACCGTTGACTGTTGTGGAGGGATGTCCGAGCGGTTTAAGGAGCTGGTCTTGAAAACCAGTGACTCGTTCACTCGAGCCGTGAGTTCGAATCTCACTCCCTCCGCCAAACTTTCACACACAATTGGTATAGTGAGCCTCACCATGGAGAAGTACTCAAGCTGGTGAAGAGGCGCCCCTGCTAAGGGTGTAGGGCGGGAAACCGTCGCGAGAGTTCAAATCTCTCCTTCTCCGCCAGAAAAAAGCATCGACTTTGTCGGTGCTTTTTTCAACTAAATCCACCCTTGCAGGTGGGTGAAATCGCCTGCTGCGATGAAATCCAACTTCGTTGGGTGAAATTCGCCTCGACGGCGAGTGGGTGGATTTAATTTCATCTGAGGCAAAGCCGAAGATTTCATCAGCGTTAGCTGATTTCACCCTTGCATCAGCA
>JAZQBL010000049.1:0-72151 GCA_045545665.1 Eubacteriales bacterium | reverse complement strand
CTTCGCAATATTCTTTTATATCGGGATTGCCGATGTCAACATAGTCGGCAAGCCATTTAAGCGGTAACTTCATATTCTAATCCCCCTTTAAAACTGCTTGAGAAATCTTACGTCGTTTTCGTAAAGCAGACGCATATCGTCAATGTTGTAACGGCGCATAACGACTCTTTCGATACCGAGACCGAATGCAAAGCCGCTGTATTCCTCGGGATCTATACCGCCCATACGCAATACGTTGGGATGTACCATACCTGCACCGAGTATTTCTATCCAGCCTTCGCCCTTGCAAAGTCTGCATCCTTCGCCTCCGCAAACAAAGCAGGAAACGTCAACTTCCGCTGACGGCTCGGTAAACGGGAAGTGGTGGGGACGGAAGCGTATCTTCGTTTCGTTTCCGAACATATTCTTTGCAAATATTTCAAGTGTTCCCTTAAGGTCGCCCATTGTGATACCTTTATCAACAACGAGTCCTTCGATCTGATGGAACATGGGAGAGTGTGTTGCATCAACCGCATCGGAACGGTAAACGCGTCCGGGAGAAATAATTCTTATCGGAGGCTTTTTATGCTCCATCGTGCGCGCCTGAACGCATGAGGTCTGTGAACGCAGAAGGATATTTTCCGTTATATAGAACGTGTCCTGCGTATCTCTTGCGGGGTGATTTTCGGGTGTGTTAAGTGCTGTAAAGTTGTAATAATCGTACTCAACCTCAGGACCTTCCACTATTTCAAAGCCCATACCGATAAAGATATTTTCTATCTCTTCCTGGACCTGGGAAAGAGGATGGCGTTTTCCTATCGTTATTTTGCTTCCGGGAAGCGTTACGTCGAGCTTTTCTTTTGCAAGCTTCTTTTCATTTTCTTTTGCTTTCTGTTCGACTGCCGCATTTGCAATACGCTCTTCGATATACTGTCTTACCTCGTTTGCAAGTGCACCGATAACGGGTCTTTCTTCGGCGCTGAGAGATCCCATACCTCTGAGCACGGAGGTAAGTTCGCCTTTTTTACCGAGGAATTTGACACGTATCTGTTCGATATCAGCATTTTCAGCTTCAAGCATAGCGACTGCGTTAAGCTTGATTTGTTCAAGTTTTTCTTTCATACCGAAATTCCTTTTCTTAAAATTTGTTTATAGGAACGAAAAAAGCCTCGCCCCAAAAGGGACGAAGCCGTATACTCCGCGGTACCACCCTATTTTCCCGCATTGCGGGACCCTCGTAAGCTATAACGCACAACCGTCCGAGACTACTGCTATTTCACCTCGGCTGTCTGTCGGAAACCGACCGCAGGGGGAAAGGCTTACCCGATGCGATACCGTGTTACAGCCCCCACGGCTCTCTGCGATCGCTTTACGGTGTGCCGACCCTGCCGACATTTACTCAATTAGTCTATCATAAACCCGATAAAAAATCAAGTATTTTTTTAATTTTGTGCAAATATTTTTTTAGTTCTTAAATTATTCTCACATTTCGTGTTTATAATTTAAAATTATGTGTTAAAATGCTCAAGATTAATAGAAAAAAATAAAAATACATTGGAAATATAGAAATATTATGGTAGAATTCATCACTCATTCGCTGATACACACACTTAAAGATTGCATTATAACTGTTCCCTTTCTGTTCGCCGCTTACCTTTTGCTTGAATTTTTGGAACACCGAACGGAAATAAAGCTTGCAAAAACGCTCTCAAGCGAAAAACTCGGACCGCTCGGCGGTGCTATCGTCGGTTGTATACCGCAATGCGGAATGAGCGTTATGGCATCACATCTTTTCTCCTCGGGAATGATAAGCGCAGGCGCTCTTATTGCTGTATTCATTTCAACGTCCGACGAAGCTATTCCCGTCATTCTTTCGCATCCCGATAAATTTTCAGCCGTAATTCCCCTTTTACTTATGAAGATACTTGCAGCCGTGCTTGCGGGATATCTTTTCGGGATCATATTCAAAAAGGAGAAAGTATCATCTCACCACGACCACAACAGCCACCACGAATGTGAAAGCTGCGAAGATATAAAAGAGCTTGAAGACCACCACTGCGAAATGGGATGCAGTGAAAACATTTTTATATCGGCACTCAAAAGAACTGCATTGATATTCCTTTACATTTACCTTGTTTCGTTTGCATTTATGCTCCTCACCGAATCGGTAGGCAAGGAAGCGATAGCCGAGTTTCTCAACAAAAGCTATTTTTTGCAGCCTGTTTTAGCCGCCGTTGTCGGTCTTATACCTAACTGCGCAGTATCGGTCGTTATAACGGAACTTTATCTTTCAAACTCCATCGGATTCGGTGCAGTCATCGCCGGTCTTTCAACGGGCGCCGGCGTCGGATACATAACGCTTTTCAAGACAGACCACAGCAAAAAGGAAGTTATAAACCTTATGGCGTATATACTCATTTTCTCCGTTGTGTTCGGCGAGATCTTGCAGCTCTTGTTTATGTAAACCATGTTTGGACTTATTAAACCTTACATTCCCGAGCTTAAAGTTAAAGAAAACGAGCTTTACAAAGCCGCCTACTGCGGTTTATGCAGATGTATGGGACAAAAGACCTCACGTCTTACAAGGCTTGCTTTAAGCTACGATTCCGTTTTTCTGGCACTTCTCAGGATATGTATATTCGAAGAAGAGATCAAGGCAGAAAAAAAGAGATGTCCCGTTTGCATTTTCAAAAAAAGGCTTTCTTTGGTATCTACTCCCCAGCTTGAATACACCGCGGCAGTATCTTCGTATCTGATATATCATAACGTCATTGACGATATGAACGATTCACGAGGAATAAAAAAGGCGTATGCGTATCTTTTATATCCTTTTGCAAAGAGAATAAACAAAAAGGCTCCAGAAATCCCCGAAATTCAAAACGAGATCGAAATACGTCTTTCGGAAATATATGAGCTTGAAAAAGCAAATACCCGATCGGTTGATAAGATCGCAGACGTTTTCGGTATCCTCATGGGAAAGATAACATCATACGGTATATCAGATGAAAAAAAAAGGACAGCCGCATACGAAGCAGGATATCACACGGGCAGATTTATATACATAGCGGATGCCGTTAAAGATTACCAAAGCGATATAAAAAACAAACAATACAATCCGTTTATCGTATCAAATACAGATATGGACAGTGCTTACGAAAGACTTTACCGTGCTTTATGCAACGAAGCCTCACACGTACATTCGGCGTGCCTTTTACTGTCGTATAAGACGTGCGGAAGCATTTGCGAAAACATCGCCGCATTCGGTATGATACACACGGCAAAAACGATAACAACAAAAAAAGACGGCAAAGAACCCGTCTGCGAGGAATAATTTAATGAACAGAGACCCTTTTTCCGTCCTCGGCGTCAAAAGCGATGCCACGGACGATGAGATAAAAAAAGCATACAGAACGCTTGCGAAAAAATACCACCCGGATAACTTCACCGACAGTCCTCTCAAAGCGCAAGCAGAGGAAAAAATGAAGGAAATAAACGACGCCTACGACCGTATTCAGAAAATAAGAAGCGGAAAAGGCGACTACACCGATTACGGCGGAACATCAAGCTCGACAGGTTCAAAAACGGGCATATACTACACCGTACGTGTATATATCAATTCACGCCGTTATTCGGAGGCTGACAGTATTCTTGACTCCGTTGCCGTTTCTGACAGAACGGCTGAATGGCATTTTCTCAAGGGTATAGTTTACTACAGCAGGGGCTGGTATTTTGATGCCGAATCATCGGTTCAGACAGCCTGCGATATGGACCCCGGCAATGCGGAATACAGACAAACACTTTTTATGATGCAAAACAGAGCAAACAGCGGCGCAAGGACCTATACAAGTACAATGTCTTCAAACGAATGTGCGATATGTGACATCTGCTCCACGCTTATGTGTGCAAACTGTCTTTGTAACTGCTGTTGCGGCGGCGGTTGTTGATCCTGAGTAAACTTTATTAAGCTGTAACAGTTCACACTATGGAATTCAAATCAGGCGCCGCAGCAAAAAATGGAGAATCATTATGGCAAAGAATAAAATGAACAAAACAAGGTCGCTTGCGCTGTGCGGTATCTTGTCCGCTCTTTCCGTCGTTACGCTTTATCTTTCTTCGGTATTCAGCGTTCTCGATCTTACCCTTGCGGGTATAACCCTTTTTATAATGCTGTTTGCGATCCTTGAGATAGGCGGAAAATATCCGCTCATAATGTATGCGGTCGTATCGGTCATATCAATTATTATACTTCCGCAAAAGTTCACATCTGTCGTATATGCGCTGTTTTTCGGATGGTATCCGTCAGCAAAGCTTTATTTTGAAAGGTTTAAACCCTATGTATCCTGGATACTTAAAATTCTTTGCTTCAACGCATCGTACGCTCTCCTGCTCGTTGTATGCACACACCTTCTCGGACTTAATTACACGGGCGCGCTTCAGACAAACATATATTACGCTGTTATGTTTATTTTGGGAAACATCGCGTTTATTATGATAGATATTATGCTTAAGCTCGTTATAATAGTATACCGGCTCAAGCTCAGAAAACAGTTGGGTATCGACAAATTACTCAAGTGACAGTCCGTACGGACAGCTTTTGCACGAAGATGCAAAAGAGGAAAGGAAAAGGCAAAAATAACAATGGCATTAGATCTCAAAACAAGCATAAAAAGCGTTGCGGGCATAGGTGAATCACGTGCAAAGATATTGGCAAAGCTCGGCATCTTCACAATACAGGATCTGCTTTACCATTTCCCCAGGGCATACCAATACAGAGGAAACGTAAAAACGCTTATATCGGCACAGGACGGAGAGACGGCTTCATTTATATTGAAGATCGCCGCACCGCCTACGGTCTCACGTGTGAAAAACAATACGACCCTTATAAAATTCACGGCATTTGACGACACGGCAAAATGCACCGTAACGTTTTTTAATCAAAGCTATTTGAGAACAACGTATAAAACCGGAACGATTTACAGAGTATACGGAAAGATAGTAAAATTCGGTCGGCAGTATGAGCTTGTAAATCCTGCAATGGAACATCTGAAAGAAGGAGGCGAGCTTCTTCCTCTTTATCCGATATATCCCGCAACGGAAGGAATGTCAACAGCGCAGATATTTCATCTGACAAAGACCGTTACGGACGGTATGGGTACGCTCGGTGAGGTGACTGTTGAAGAAAATCTTCCCGCCGACGTAATAGAATCGGAAAAGCTTTTATCAAGGCAGGATGCGCTTTACTATATGCACAGACCGACGAGCTTTGCTTTACTGAATCAAGCAAAGCGAAGGATAATGTTCGAAGAGCTGTACATGTTCGCGCAAAGCGTTTATCAGAGAAAAGACGAAACACTCCTCGAAACTGCCCCCGATATGTCTGAATGCGATATATCGGACTTCAAAAACGCCCTTACGTTTGAGCTTACCGACGCACAAAAGCGCACAATGAACGAAATATACAAGGATATGACAAGCACGAAACGCATACCAATGCGAAGACTTGTATGCGGTGACGTCGGCTCCGGTAAAACGATATGCGCCTGCTGTGCGGCATACATATCGGCTAAAAGCGGATATCAGACAGCCTTGCTCGTTCCGACGGAAATACTTGCCCGTCAGCATTTCAGTGATCTTTACGACTTTTTCACCCCTCTGGGCATAAACGTCACGATACTTATAGCGGATATGGTAAAATCCGAAAAAGAACGTGCAAGAGAGGCAATACGTTCAGGCAAGGCGCAGATAATCGTCGGAACGCACGCCCTGCTTACAGATAAAGTAGTGTACTCAGGGCTCGGTCTTGTCGTATGTGACGAACAGCACCGTTTCGGAGTCGTACAACGTGAAACGCTCCTTTCAAGAGGAGAGGGTGTGCATATGCTCGTAATGAGTGCAACGCCCATACCGAGAACGCTTGCACAGGTCATGTTCGGCGATCTCGACGTTTCCGTTATCGACACGATGCCCCCCGGCAGAAAGCAGATAAGCACGTACGTTGTAAACGAAGACTACAGAGCAAGAATAAACGAATTCATCAGAAAAGAAATTGCAATAGGTCATCAGATATACGTTGTATGTCCCGCTGTCGAAGAAGCTTCGGCCGAGGAAATACCGATAGACGTTTTGTCAGACGATGCATCCGTCAAGAATTATATATCATCGGTTAAAAGCAGAAAGACAGCGGTTCAGCACGCGGAATATCTGCAAAATGAAATCTTTCCGCAATACACCGTCGCCTGCATTCACGGCAAGATGAAGTCCGCTGAGAAAAGCAGGATAATGAAAGGCTTTGAAGACGGAAAAATAGACATTCTCGTTTCAACGACGGTTATCGAGGTAGGAATAAACGTACCCAATGCAACTATGATGGTGGTTGAGGATGCGGAATATTTCGGTCTTTCACAGCTTCATCAGTTAAGAGGGCGCGTGGGACGCAGCAGCCGAAAATCGTACTGCATGCTCGTATCGGGTTCAAAATCGGAAACGGCTGCAAAACGTCTTGAAATTATGAAAGACACAAGCAACGGCTTCAAGATAGCCGAGCAAGACTTGAAGATGCGAGGCCCCGGTGATTTTATAAAATCCCATTCAGGTGCTATACGTCAGCACGGACAGATAAAATTAAGCCTGTCCGACTCACTCAGCGATGCAAAACTGCTGTATTCCGCATTTGAAGCCGCCGCATCTCACAGATCAAAGCAAGAAGCAAAGTTTTAATAAAAGGTTCGAAAATGAGATATTTCAATGATTTTTTTAATAATTTTTCGCAAAACTTCGACACATTTTGCGAAAAATATCTTACAAGAATAGCAATATCAATAATAGTAATCCTTATATTTTTAGCACTTAAATTCGTTATAACCGCCATAGCAAAACAAATAATCAGAAAAGTGTGTTCAAAAAGCGATCAGACGGAAGAACGCATAAAGGCAATAAACAGCATCGTACTGCCGCCGATAAGAATAATACTTATAAGCGTTGCCTTTGCGATATCGTATAACATAATCTCCCCGCCCGACAACATCAGGGCTGTGTGTCAGAAAACTTTCACAAGCCTTATTATTACGGCACTTTTCTCCGTTCTTTACGGCTTTTGCGGATATCTGAAATTTATACTGCAAAAACTGCATAACAAGGAAGGTGACCGTCCTCACACGCTTGCATCGAACTACATCGGCATCATTTTAAAGACTGTTGTCGTTATATTCGGCGCAATAACGATTTTACAGCAGTGGATATCAAATATAACGAGTCTTCTTGCGGGTCTCAGCATAGGCGGTGTTGCAATAGCTCTTGCCGCACAGGATACGGCGGAAAACTTTTTCGGTGCGCTCACTGTAATATTCGACCGTCCGTTTGAGATCGGTGATTTCATAGAAGTCAGTTCCGTTTCGGGTACAGTCGAAAAAATGGGGCTCCGCTCAACAAAGATAAGACGTAACGACCAAGCACTCGTCGTTCTGCCCAACTCAAAAATATCAAGCGATCACATCGTAAACTGGACAACTATAAGCAAAAGAAGAGTCGATCTTACGTTAGGTATACTTTACAGTACACCGCTTCCTTCGATACAGAAATTCAAGCTCGGTATTGAAAATATACTGAAAAACACCGAAAACGTAGAAAATGATACGTTTCTCGTTACCTTTAACGAATTTGCAGATTCATCGCTCAACATAGGCGTAAGATTCTACGTTCTTTCGCCCAAATACGATGAAATGTGCAGAGTCCGCGACGGGGTAAACCTTGATATACTTAAACTTGCTTCCGATATAAACATTGATTTTGCATATCCTTCAAGAAGCATCTATATTGAAAATATACCAACAAACATTCAGGAAAAGATATGAAACAAAAAAAACATTCACACGACGGAGCAAAACTTATCGTTTCGCTTTCCGCTTCCCTTCTTTCGATCTTGATCGTTGCGGCTTTTTGCTCATCCTCGTCGAAAGTTATAACGAAAGCGACGGTTGATGATCCGTCCTTGGGCACAGAGGAAAATGCTGTTACCTGGTCGCCCGATATGTACGAAATACTTTTCGGCACGACCGCAAACGGCACAAATTCACCGTCAACCGACGTTGAAACGCCTTCATCGGAAAACACATCGTCCGATATCGAAACAGAAAAAGCTCCCACCTCGTCAAGCTCCTCAACAACATCGCCTCCAAGCACATCCACGCAAGGCGGTTCGATCTACGCTCCCGACGAATACAAGCCGTCCGTAATGTTCCGTGAATTTTACGAAGACGAGCATTTTATAGATCAGCACATCACAAACGAATACTGTCTTACCCTTTCGAAGGTAGAGCGGGGCGATCTTAATTATTTTATTTGCGATATCGTTCTGGCTTCCCCAAAAACACTTCATACAGCGTTCGCTTCAGGTCAGATAACGGGACGTCACTACACCTCGGCTATTGCTGAATCCGTCGGTGCCGTATTTGCAATAAACGGCGACTTCTGCGGTTTCCGCAATCACGGAATAATAATCCGCGAAGGCAAGCTTTACAGAGGTGCTTCAAGCGATTGGGACATTTGTTATCTTGATGCAGACGGTAATCTCAACACGACCGTATGCAAAAACGTAAATGCGAACACTCTTGTGGGAAACGGCGTATTGCAATCCTGGTGCTTCGGTCCGACTCTCGTTAAGGATTACGAGGTTGTAAGTTCGTTTAACACTCCCGGACTCAGCAAAAGCGCACGTGAGCCGAGAGTTGCAATAGGTCAGGTCGACAAGCTTCACTATATAATACTCGTTGTCGACGCAGTAAGAACAAACAATACGACCATCGGCGGAATGTCTTTTTCCTCTTTAGCGCAAGAATTTGTAAATCTTGGCTGTAAGATCGCATATAACCTTGACGGCGGCGGTTCAACTACGCTATACTATAAAGGTAAGGTAATTAATACTCCCTGCGGAAGCGGAGAGCGAAAAGTCAGCGATATAATTTATTTAAAATAAATCACAAAAAAAGGAACGTAAATATGAAAACAGCCGTACTTATACCGGCATATAAACCGGAGAAGGATCTCTTTCTTCCGTTTTTGGACAAGCTGTCAAAAAAGTTCGACAGCATCGTAATAATAAACGACGGAAGCGGCACGGACTTCGATGCGGTATTTGAAGAATGCCGCAAATACACAGACATCGTACTGCACCACTATATAAACAAAGGCAAAGGAAGCGCCTTAAAATCGGGAATAGGTTATATAATGACACGTATGCCCGACGTTGACGGAATAATCACGGCAGACTGCGACGGGCAGCACTCCGTTGAAGATATTATGCGTGTCAGCGATGAGCTTTGCAAATACCCTCACGATATGATAATCGGCGGCAGACGCTTTGATGAAAACGTACCGTTCCGTTCAAAATTCGGAAATTCACTCACAAGATGGCTGTTCAAGCTCTCGACGGGACTTAAAATATATGATACTCAGACAGGCCTGCGTGCTTTTTCAAGAGAGCATTTCGAAGTTCTCTCAAAGCTCCCCGGCGACAGATACGAGTACGAAATGAATATGCTTTTAAAATTAAGAGAGCTTGGAATATGTCCCCGTGAAATAACGATAAAAACGATATATATAAACGAAAATGCAACGAGCCACTATAATCCGATAAAGGACTCGCTGAAAATAGCCACACGTCTTTTACTGTTCACCTCGGGAAGCATATGCTCTTTCGTTGTTGACTACCTGTTTTTCTGTCTTTTCACTTATACTCTCGGTTTTTCGTACGGTCTTGCGTTTTTCCTTGCAAGAATCATCAGCGCCATTGTAAACTATTTTATCAACAGGAAGATAGTTTTCGGCGGAAACTGCTCGAAATCGTCGGTAATAAAGTATGCTGCGCTTGCAATTGCTGTTATGGCACTTGGAAGCGGTGTAATGTATTTCGCCGACAATTATGCGGAAAGCGGAAACGTCATACGTGCATTTCCCGTAATAATAAAGGCAATATACGATATAATAATGTATTTTGTAAATTACATCATTCAGCGTGATTTCGTATTTAAAGTAAAAAAGAAAGGTAATTAAGCTTTGCAAACCTTACTCGATGCAGGGATTTTCTCCCCTCATGCTCTGTTTATAGCTCTCGGCATCTGCGCGGTCGTATTTTTACCCGCCGTGCATAACGTAAAAGGCAATAAAATTCCGTCGGAAATGCTGTTTTACATTTCCCCGTTTGCCGTAATTGCGGGCTTGTTCTTTTCACGTCTGATGTACGTTACGTTTAACCGTTCACTTTATTCGTCTTTCGATGAGATATTGGACCTCACCTCGGGCGGATACTGTCTTTACGGCGGTATATTCGGTGCGGCTCTGGCTATCATCTTATGGTGTGTGTTTACGTACAATACAAAGCATCTTTTGCATCTGTTTGATGCCGTCTGCCTTTACGCACCGCTCGGTATATGTGTCGGGCGAATGGGCAGTGCTTTTACAGACGACTGCTACGGTACGTTCGTAACAAACCCTGTTTTTTGTAAATTTCCTTTTGCTTCTTACGTTGAAGTCTACGACGGATGGTGTCTTTCGGTATTCTTTTTCGAAGCCCTCGGCTGTTTCATTCTCTGGTGCGTTATGATATCCAATCAGAAACGTCTTGAGCTTAAAGGCGCGAATACGGTGATATTCTTCACGGTATACGCAGGACTTCACACATTTCTCGAAAGTCTCCGCACTGACAGCGTGTACTGGGGATTTGTAAGAATATCACAGGTAATATCGGCTCTCATTCTGGTGTTCATATTCGTATTTATGCTTGTAAAAGCCATAAAGAAAACGAAATACAAGCATATTTATCCGATCGTCATTACGGTGTTTTTGATCGCACTTATAAGAGGATTTACAGCCGAGTTTTCAATGGGATCGGATTCGTACACAAAAAACTGCATCCTTCTTGCCTTATCGTGTGCACTGATGGTTGCGTGTATCATAACCATATGTATCACGTACAGAAACAAAGTTGCGCCCCGCACCAAAGCAAAGAAGCTGTTTTGATCACTATTCCGTTTTGCAGTAAAAAATCATCCAACATCGGAGGAACTTATGAAAAACAAAGGTATCAGATCCTTATTCAAGCGTACGGTCTGTCTTTCGCTTTGTATTCTTTTCATCTTACTTACAGCGTGTTCCGAGCAGCCAAAGGAGACCTCTTATTCTTCCGACACAAAAACAGAAAACACGTCTTCATTTAAAGATACATCATACGACGGTGAAACCGCAAATACAGAAGGCGGTACAAAAACCGATTCATTGAACAGTGATACAGCGATAATGCCTCCGGAAGACGGTGACGTGCCCTCCGATATAACAACGGGCGCTTCAACAAGCTCCGTAACGACACCCATAGCGGAAGATCCGAATGCTGAAAAAACGTCAACGCCTATAATAACGGGTACCGTATCACAGGCAAGCGACAGAGTTATAATTTACGGATGGACAGAGGACGGTGCCAAAATAACGTACAAGGGTACGAAAACTCTTGAATTTTCAGACTATGCCTGCGGATCGTACTTTTACGTTGAAGTAAACGGTTCGGGCACTGATACCGTATCACTTTACGCCACCGCCGACGGTAAAAAGCCGAGTGACAGAGTCACAGTAGACGTAACGTTTACGAAGATCCCCAATACAGACACGTTCTCCGGAAGAAATTCACGTCTTTTCTTACGAGGCACGGAGGGATTTTTGATAGGTAATTCGAAAGTATCGGACAGTATACTTGAAAACACAGCCAAAAGACTTGATAAAATAGTTGAAAAAGTTCAATCGGTGACGGGAAAGGACACGAAGATCATATATCTTTTTGCTCCCAATCCCATAACTGTTTATTACGACGAACAACACGACTACCTTATTGACGCTTCGGGCGGAAAACGCCATTCAACTGCCGCATCGCAGTTTGTTGAATATATGAACGTCAAAGGCAAAAACGAGGATATAATCGTTCCCGACCTTCTTGCGCTCTTCGATCAGCACAAGGACGAAAGAATATTCTACAGAACGGATACCCACTGGAGTGAGCTCGGTGCATACTACGCGTACGCTGAAATGATGAAATACATAAACATTGATTTTCCGGGCGCGATGGCTCATCCGCTTTCGGATTTTGAAATCAAAATGGTTGACTGCCCTGCAGGTGACCTTGCAAGTATGCTCCGTGTGTCAAATATGCGTGAGGAAGCACCGTTTCTGCACGCAAAATTTAAAGACACAGGTGACATATATCCTGTAAAGCGCGATCAGATCGGTTACAGAATCTCGGAAATCGCCTGGGGACTTTATCCGCAAGATTCGTATATCAATAACGCTTCCCTTCCCACAGCGTATGCACTGAGTGACTCATACGGTGCATTCTTCCTTCCCTTTGCAGGTATGGGCTTCAGTCATTTGCGTATACACGGTGCAAACAATAATACACCGATAGATTATAACGTTCTTGCCGAATGTAAGCCCGACTACATCATATTTAATTATACCGACAGAAACATAGACAATAATCTCGGCATCGTTACGAGTCTCTTCGGTTGACATCAGATATACTTTACAAATAAAACGAAACGAGGGCAAGGACTGCCGATAAAAACACGTCGCAACACAAAACGCCAACAAAAAACCACAAGGGTCTGAGATATTTCTCGGACTCTTTTTTTTCGTTTGTATATCCGCCCAAAGCGCAACTTGATATTATTCTGTCGGCTTCCGAGACCATATCGGACGTTGTAAGATGTGCGCTGTCTGCGCTGTTTTTTACTATAAAATACGCCTCGTCGAATATTCCGCTTTTCGTGTCCTTTACAACTATCACTTTTCTTTGTGTACCCCTCACCATAAACGTTTCTCCTTTTTTTAGAAAATTGTAGTCATAAACGGCATTTTTATTCACTCACAGTCTTTTTTTGAATAAATTACCTTTGTTTGGTGCAATATAAACCCGAACTTAACAGAAAGGTATTCATATAATATGAACGGAATAAAAGCTGTAATTATGGCAGGAGGATTCGGTACACGTTTAAAACCTATAACTGACATTATGCCGAAGCCGTTGGTGCCTGTCTTAAATGAGCCTGTAATGGCGCACATCATCAGAAATCTTTGCAAATACGGAATAAACGATGCCGCCGTGACGCTTAAATATATGCCCGATATGATAAAAAATACTTTTTCCGACTGCTATGCCGGTGTAAATTTAAAGTATTACACAGAAGACGTGCCTTTGGGAACGGCAGGCGGCGTAAAGGCGTGCGAAGATTATTTAAGTGATGAATTTATCGTGGTATCGGGTGACGGAATATGGGATTACGACCTTAACGAAATATATGATTTTCACAGAAAAAACAATGCCGATATAACTATTGTATGTGCAAAGACTCCGTTTCCTTCGCTGTACGGTATCGTGCTGTCGGATAGTTCCGGGAAGATCGTAAAATTTGCCGAAAAGCCTTCTGCAGGTGAAATTTTTTCAGACAAAATAAACACGGGAATATACGTCATAAAAAAGGAAATACTGAAATACGTTCCCGATAACACGGTATTTGATTTCAGCCGAGATCTTTTTCCAAAGCTGTTACAGGAAGGAAAACGTCTGTTTTCATATAACGCCTGCGGAAATTGGTGTGATATCGGAAATCTTGAAGAATACAGAAAATGCAATATCGAAGCACTTGAAGGAAAATACTCTTTGGGTGTCTATCTTCCGCAATATCACGGAATATACGGAAGTGTAATAACGGACAGTGTTTCTGTCGGTGAAAATACAAGCATTTGCAAAAGCGTTATACATGACAACGTCAAAATCGGTGCAGGGGTAAGCATAACTTCAAGCACGGTATGCAAAGGTGTCATAATTGAAGACGGCGTGCGGATACCCGACGGGTGCGTAATAGGCGCCGACAGCATCATCAAACGCGGTATAACGCTTTGCGAAAACACAGTAATTCCGACAGGGCAAACGGTAACAGGAGAAAAAATAATGAGAAATATTATTAAAAAAGGCAGTCTTTTCGGTGTTGACGGAATATCCTGCAATTTTTATTCATCTATTGGGGCAGACGGAATATGCGCTGTCGGCATGGCTTTGGGAAGCCTTGTAAAAAAAGTGGGTATCATGCACGACGGCGGTGTCGTTTCATCAAATGCAGCTGAAATATTCACCTGCGGTGTAAAATGCTGCGGCGGAAAATGTATGAATTTCGGTGCGGGATTTTACAGTATGGCAAACTATATAAACAAGTACTACAAGCTCGACGTTACGGTTTTTATAAAAAGGGATTCAAGTGATTCGGATATACGTATAATTTTCCGTGACAAAGACGGGCTAAAAATAAAAGGAAAGCTTGAAGGTCAGATAGAAGATCTCTTTTTCTCAAGAGATTTTCCCACCCCGTCCGATATATTTGAAACGGAATACGTAAACGGTGCAGATGAGCTTTACAAGTGCGCCCTAAGAAAAGAAGGCGGAGATCTTCAAGGAATGAAAATAATAATATCTCACACGAGGTGCGCGCGTTTTCTCGGTGACGTTCTTTCCTCTCTCGGTGCGGAGGTGTACGAATATACTTCTCCCGACAGCGATGAATATTTCTGTGTCGATATAGATGAAAACGGCGATTCACTGAAGGTAAGCCAAAACAAAGACGGAAAGCTTCATACGACCGACAAATATCACGTACGTGCTATGATAACCGCACTTGAAGACAAAGAAAAGTTAGGTACTCTTTCCCTTTCATATTACGATATTCCGATATACGAGGAGATAGCAAAAAGCCGAGGCATAAAATACGGATATTATCTTGAAAGTCCTTTTTCGGAGCTTCGTGAAGATAATGAGATACGTGAAAATTTTTATTCAAATATGTATAATTCCGACCCTCTCTGTGCGGCAGTAAAGCTGTTGTCGATCTTGCACAACAGATCACTTTCTTTAATATCGGCTGAAAGTATGATAAGGCCGTTTTTCGTACGTGAGGACAGAATAAAAGTACCGAAAGAAAAACGTGCATCGTCTCTTTCGAGTCTTTACGAAGAAAATATTGCAGCACAGCGCATATACGGTGACGGTGTAATAGTAAAAAATCCGAGTGCCGTATCGACTGTAGGCTCCGACGACGGAGGATTCAGAATAATCACCGAAGCTTATACGGCAAGCGCCGCGCGTGATATCGTCGGGGAAATAATCAAAAAGCTCAATATTTAAAAAATGTTTATAAAAATCGGGGTATTATTCTATATACACGTGATATAATAGCTGTAACTTAATGTGTTCGTGATAAAAATCAATATATGCCGCCGAGAAACGTATTTTTTCCCGGTCGGTGTTACATACCTTTTTGCGCGCAATAAATTTACATTAATTGGAACAAAGGAGAAATAATGTCAAAAAGAAAAAATAAAAATACAGAAAAACTCAGAGTTATGATGCTCGGAGGTCTTTATGAAATAGGCAAAAATCTCGCCGTTATAGAATACGGCGATGAAATGATGATAGTAGACTGCGGACTCGGATTTCCCGAAGAAGATATGCCGGGTGTCGATCTTGTCATCCCCGATATAACTTACCTCGAAAAAAATTACGAAAAAATCACGGGAATCGTTCTGACGCACGGACACGAAGACCACATAGGCGCACTTCCCTACATTTTAAAACAGATATCTCCTCCCGTATACGGAACACCGCTTACGATAGGAATTTTGGAAAAGAAGCTTTCCGAACACACGTTTGATATAATTCCCGAACTCATTTCGGTAAACACGGGTGATACGATAAAACTCGGCACAGCCTTCAGCGTTGAATTTATAAACGTAAACCACTCAATAGCCGATGCGGCGTGCCTTGCGATAAAGACACCTCTCGGAACTATAATCCATTCCGGTGACTTCAAAATAGACCTCACCCCCATCGAAAGCAAGATGATGAACCTTACACGTTTGGGTGAGCTTGGAAACGAAGGCGTTCTCCTTCTTATGTGCGAATCCACAAATGCGGAACGTCCCGGATATACTCCTTCCGAAAGAAAAGTCGGCGCATCGCTTGACAACATATTTTTCAGACACGCTGACAAACGCATAACTATCGCTACGTTTTCCTCAAATGTACACCGTGTTCAGCAGATAATCTACGCTGCCGAAAAATACGGACGCAAGGTTGCGATAACGGGCAGAAGCATGGTAAACGTCGTAAACGTTGCCATCCGTCTGGGATATATGCACGCCGAGGAAGGTACGCTTATAGATATTTCGGAGATCAAGAAATATAAGCCCGAACAGCTTACCATCGTATCTACGGGAAGCCAGGGCGAGCCTATGTCAGCCCTTTACCGTATGGCGTTTTCCGAACACGATAAAGTGGAGCTTAACGAAAACGACGTCGTTATCATATCCGCAAATGCTATTCCCGGTAACGAAAAATTCGTAAACAAAATAATAAACGAGCTGTTTAAAAAGGGTGTAACGGTCCTTCACGATGCCGTTGCAGACGTTCACGTTTCGGGCCACGCTTGCAGAGAAGAGCTTAAAACGATGCACGCACTTACACGTCCTAAATATTTTATGCCGATACACGGTGAATACCGCCATCTTGTAAACCACAAAGAGCTTGCAATGCAGATGGGCGAAAAAGAAGAAAACATCTTTTTATCCGAAATAGGCAAGGTTCTTGAAATTGATGAAGAAGGCGCACGCTTCAACGGCACCGTTCCTTCCGGAAAGATACTTGTTGACGGATACGGCGTCGGAGATGTCGGAAGCATCGTACTTCGTGACAGACGCCATCTGGCAGAAGACGGCATAATAATCGTTGTAATGACGCTTCAGATGGAAGAACAGCTTGTTATAGCAGGGCCTGACATCGTTTCACGCGGCTTTGTATACGTAAGAGAATCCGAAGAGCTTATGGATGAGCTTAAGGAAAGTGCATTCTACGTTCTTGAAGCTTGTTTCGAAAACGGTATTTCCGATTTTGCACAGATCAAAAACAAAATAAAAGACGATCTTGCAAAATACGTATATCAGAAAACGAAGCGCAGACCGATGATACTTCCCATAATAATGAACATATAATATAAATATGAAAAAAATTCTTTCGGCGTTGCTTGTATTCGCTGCAATTACAACGTCTTCCTGTACCGCCGATACAAGTAACGAAAATACAGAGCTTTCGGGCACGTCGTACAGCACTTCTGACAGTATAACGGATAATGAAACCGTTTTTACACCGACGACCGTTGCACCGACGTCAGACGAGGTAACGTCGCCGCCGCTCATTATAGTCACGAAGAATATAGAAAGTGACGTCGTTCTCGTGGCGGGTGCGTGCGAAGAATCCTCTGTAATAAGCGTAAAAGGCGAATATACCGAACCCTTTGACATAACCTCCGACGGTGGAAGCTTCGTTTTTGCAGTTACTCTGGAAGACCGAAGATCGGATACGCTTTCAGTTACGGCAACCGTGTCGGGCAAGGATGAAAGCGACGCCGCACGTGTCGATGCAAAATACATCCGAGGTGCAAAAAACAGAGAGATATTTATAACAAACGACTCCAGAATATGCCAGAATTCGGATCTCGGCGATCTTTATCACACCAATCTCTTTAATGAAAACGAGCTTCTGCTTATAAAAAGTCTTGCAAAAAAACGTGTACAAAAGGCAAAAGAAAAATCAGGTAAAGACGTTGAGATAATTTACGTTATCGTTCCAAATTCAACTGCAATATACAGCGAAGGCTTGCCGGATGAAATGAAAGAAAACATCGTTTCGGATAATTCTTCCATCAAGCAGGCAAAAGAAGCATTAAGCGGTATTGACGGTGTTACCGTTATCGATATGACGGATATTTTATCTTCCCACAAGGATGAAAAAATATATTATAACCTCGACACACACTGGACAGAGCTTGGTGCATACTATGCGTATGCTGAAATAATGAACGTTGTTGCAAAGAAATTCCCGAACGCCTCGGCGCATCCGCTTTCGGATTACGATATCAAAAACGTCACCTTGAATTACACCGATATGATGACGTATGCCGATATTGAAAATATGGGCGTATTTGAAAATGCACCGTTTCTTATGAGCAGATACACTCCCCTTTCTCCTTACGACAAGGCAAAAAAGGAGGAGGCGTACATCTGGAATTTCACAAACGAGTTCTTTGACGATAAAACATCTACGACCGAAATAGACGATCCTTCTCTTCCCCGAGGGATATTCATCTTTGATTCGTACGGTCTTAATGCAATACAGTTTATTGCCGAGCATTTTTCATCCCTCACGTGTCAACCGATATGGACGTATGCACTTGATTACGATATAGTAGAGGAAAAAACTCCCGATTACGTGATACAGCTAATCAGCGAAAGAACAACGGAAAAACTGCTTTTAAGTGAATAACAGTACCGACGGAGAGATCCGTCGGTGTTTTTTTATTTTTCTTTGTAACGATCGTGCCGATGATAATAGGTGAAATAAGGCGGTATTTGCGTGATAACAACGCCGTAAGAGTGAGCAGAAGCGTGAGGGATCTTGCGTACAAAGCGCTCGTTGCACGTGACGAGCTTACTAAAAAAAACGTGTGCGAGCCGACCATATCACAAATTGCCTCCCACCTCGGAGAAAAAGAAAGCGATGTGTCAAACGCGCTTGAAGCTATATCAGATCCCATTTCTATGTACGATCCGATATTTTCCGACGCCGACGGTGAAGGAATGTGCATAATGGATCAGATAAGGGATGAAAATTGCACAGAAGGCGCCTGGATAGAAAATCTTGCACTTATAGAAGCATTAAAAAAACTGAACGTGCGTGAACGTTCAGTTGTCGATCTTCGTTTTTTCAACGGCAAAACTCAGATGGAGATCGCCGACGAAATAGGAATAAGCCAGGCGCAGGTATCGAGAATAGAAAAAGCGGCACTCGAAAAGATAAAAAAATCTTTATGATTCAAAGATCGTCCGCATCCTGCACGGGACGTGCCTCGGTATCATCACGGCGAATACCCGTATAAGAGCCGTCGGGATCCGTTTTATCCCCTGCGCTTTTATATGCTTGTATCACTTTTTTCACTTTTTTATTATTTTTCATATAAACCGTCCTTTCCATTGTTATCATTTGCCGTTATGAAAAAAATATACGGCATACAAAGCAGGAAAGAAATATACAAAATACCATCGTCAAAAATGCACACAAAAAAGCGTGCCGTGTTTTTTTAACGCCTGCCGATGAAAAATAAACGGATAAAACGTACACAAGCGTATCTGAGGAACCCATAATAACCGATGCCGCAAGGCAAGCAAAGCTGTCTGGTGAATACTTACCGAACAGCTCGTTTGCCATAGCAAGTGAACCTGAACCGGATACGGGGCGTAAAATAAGCAACGGTGTTATTTCCTTCGGGACTCCGAGTTTTTCAAGTACGGGAGAAACAAACGAGCATATGATATCAACAGCACCCGAGGATGTAAACATCCCTATTCCTATCAGCAGCAAAATAAAAGACGGCAGAAGTGATATGGCGGTTTTCAAGCCATTTTGTGCTCCCTTTACAAAATCATCGTATGCGTTTTTATCAAACAGAAAAATTATTCCCATAACAGAAAGAAGTACGGGGATAACAAGATATGAAAAAAGCTCCATTAAAACACCCGAGAAAATATTTTTGTAATCACGACAGCGAATACGACGGTGATGAAAGAGGTTACAGCAGTCGGTATTATTATTTCGTACACGGTTTCAGCGCCTGCGCTTTGCCTTAAAGCTATAAGGGTTGCGGGAAAAAGGTCAACGCTTGCCGTATTCAGCACCGCAAGCATTACCATATCGTCGCTTGCGCGTAAAGGGGTGGGATTTAAAGAGTTGAGGTGCTTCATCGCCGATATTCCGAACGGTGTTGCGGCGTTGCCCATGCCCAGCACGTTTGCACTTATATTAAGCGATATTTCGTCGCACAGTCCCTTTTTGTAAGCATCGGGAAAAACGATACGCAGTATGGGTGAGATGAGGTGTGAAAACTTTTTTATAAGTCCCTTTTTTTCAAATACGTTCATTATTCCGCACCAAAGACACATTACGGATATAAGCGTTACAGTAAGGCTCACAGCAGATGATGCACCATCAAAAACAGCATTTGCAAGTGCATTTGCATTTCCGCACGGTATTGCAAAAGCAAGCGAAGAAAGTACCATTACAGCAAAAATTATTCCTATCATATACAGCCTATCCATTCGACAAATTACGACATATACGTGTTATTAATTTCCATTATTTCATTTGTATCCTATTTTATGTTCTTTTTTCCTATTCAAATAAAAGCTTAAATTTGTTATATTTTTAACATAGGATACATAATATAATTTCATAAATGGGGGTAAACGTTATGATGAAATCAACCGGTATAGTAAGAAAGATTGACGAGCTTGGAAGAATAGTTCTTCCCATAGAGATCAGAAAAACAATGGGTATCGACACGAAGGATGCAGTCGAGATCTTCACAGAAGACAACAAGATTATCCTTAAAAAATATTTTCCCGCTTGTATTTTCTGCGGAAACGCCGAAAGCGTTTCTTATTACAAGGGCAAGCTTATATGCCCTGAGTGTCTTGAAGCGCTCCGTCATCTCGTACAGTAATGTATATTTGAAAACCGTTTTAAAAATTACAAAAGATCCCTGCTTTGACAGATAATCAAAGCAGGGATCTTCGTTTTACTGAAGCTTATTTTTCTTTTTCTGCGTATACTTCAACGCACAATCCGACTCTGCCGCACTTAGGGCAGGTGAGTTTACGCATTTTCGGTGTGTGATACGCAAAGAATGCCTCTTTAAATCTCGGTTTAAAAACCTCGTGGCATTCAGGACAGATGTAAGCGACGTGGTTGAAATAATAAACGGACACGGCAATTCCCCACGGTATTGCAATACACGCCCAAATGACGAACAGCCACCAGAAGCCTTTGGTTATCCAGAGTATAATGGACACCCACTGCAGTGCGGTTATGGGAATACCGCTTAAGATCATGAACAGCCTCATTTTTCTGAGTTTGTCTTTTCGTTTCATACTGTACGCTATATCACCGATAGATTCAACGGAGAAATTTTCAACTTCTTTCAATTCCCGCTTTACTCTTTCCACAATACCGAGCTTTTTTTCGCCTTCCTCTATCTCTTTTTTGAGTTGCAGCTCGTGCTGTTCCAGAATAACGGATATTATCTTTTTCGGATGCTCGTCTTCAAACAGCTCGCCGATACTGTTTATCGAAAGACCTGCTTCACGAAGAAAGCAAATAATGTGCATCCGCTTTACGTCATCCTCGGAATAAAGCCGTCTGCCGCCTTCGGAAAGCTCACTCGGAGAAAGAATGTTTCTTGAATCGTAGTACTGTACCGTTCTTACAGATACACCGCAAAGCTTGGCAATTTCTCCCGTCGTGTACTTTGACATAGCTTTCACCTCCTTGTGTCCTTATTCTACACCATTACCCAGCGTCACAAGCAATACCTTACGCAGGGGGATTTTTTATTTTTTTTGAAAAAAAGCCGACTTTGACTGTAAAATACACATCAAGTCGGCCTATTTTGATTATTCTTTTATAAATACGTAATTGAATCTTTCGTTCGGTGCTGCGTCGCCTCTGTCCATAAAGTGCATTATATCACCGTCTGCAACGGAATTATCTGCCCATTTGAATTCAAAAGTTTTGTCAACTCCTATAAGAGATTTTGCAACTTTTATCTGCATAATGTTACCGTTCACCGTATATTCGGCATCGCCGATTTTTTTGAGCAGCCATTCTCCGTCTTTGAAAAGCTCAACGGATGCAAGATCTCCGTTTTGATATCTGTTTATAATGTAGTTGTATCCGTGCCATCCCGTTGATACGTTTCGGTCGGAATTTATGAAAAGATTCATCCAGTTCGTTCCGACGGGAGATGTTATATTTTCAGCACATTCAGCGTAGAAATACACGTATTCATCATCGGTTGAGACCTTCATTTTCACAAAGTCGTTTCTGCCTGTATCGTTTGTATAGTGATATCCGCCGACATACGACATAGCGTCACGTCTTACGGTGTCGCCTTTATAGTCAAGATATTCGGGGCCGACGTTTTCCCACTGGCAGGGACAAGCGTTTATATCTATCGTCTTTTGTCCCGATGCTTTCGGTATTTCTCTTGTACCCTTATATCTTCTGATATTGGAAACCATCTGATAATAGTAATTATCTTTGTAAAGGCCGTTTACAGCTTCTACGTCACGTGAATATTCGCCGTTGAGATTATCGACAAAATAATTCTGTCTGTTCGGATCCGTTTCTTCAACTATATACGTATTGGCTATTCTCTGCCCCTGTGCGGGATTTTTTCCGCCGGGAAGATAGTTATCCCATCTGCCTGCCCACCATTCATTCCAGCCGATTATCATAAGACAGGAAGGGTCGATATTGTTTATTGCGTGATCAAACTGCTCCTGGAATGCAAGTCCCAAAGGAGAGGTCTTATTAACGAGCGAAAAGCCGTAGTCCCTTTCTTTTTCGTTCGGAGGCTGAACACCGCCGCTGTAGCTTCTGCCTGCATTTGTTCCGTAGCTTCCGTTTACCCAGAATCCGCTCATTACGATCGCCTGTTCTATTTCACCCGTTGCGGATCTTCCCGGCTTCTGCGGATGCATATCCGCCCAGGGCCACGCATTTTTTCCGTCTGTGTCCGTATACCAGGAATCATTTGTGTTTGCCCAGGAGCGTCTGAACGTGAAAAAGTTTTTCTTTTCCTCGGGGAGTGACTCCACGAAGCTCGGAGGTGCAAAGAAGAGAGGTTTGTTTTCCCATTCAAACCAAAGCTCCTTGAATTTTCCTTCTGCATAAAAAGCATCCCACAAAGCATCGAACGATTTTTTTGCGTTGTCGAAGCTGTCACCCGCGTGGAACATTATCTGCGGTACTTTATAGCCTTCTTTTTGTACCTCGCTCCATACCTTCAATATCGTTTCGCAAACGGGACGGTATATAAGACCGTTCGTTACGTCAAAGAAAATGAAGTCGATTCCGGCATCTGCAAGCTCGTATACGTGCTTTCTTATTACCCATTCGTCGTCAGAACGGTAGTAACCGAAATAAGGCTCTGCCCAATAGTGTCCGAAGCCAAGACTTCCCGATGCCATAACCTTTTCAAATTCCTCGATTCCTCCCATGGCGTATGCCAAAGAGTGATCCATAAATCCGCGGTCTTTTCCCTGATGCCACATAAAGTAGAAAATGCCGACTTTTCTGTCTTTTTCCGAAACCTTTACTTCAAGAGGCAATTCCCTTTTCAAGTCATCGGATGCAGCCCACGTATCCTGATAAAGATCAATATAGTTTTTCATCGTAAATTCCTTTCAAATGCGATGTTTTTTACTGTTTTTATACTACCACAAAATAAGAAAAAAATCAACAGAAATTTGTCATTCATACGCATTTTTTGTATACGTCTTGATTTTTTGGTGAAATGATGTTACAATCTAAAAAAAGTGAGGTATCAAGATGAAAAAAACAGTTTTACTGCTCTTAACGGTATTTATATTTTGTTTACAGCTCTGCTCATGCTCGGAAGAAGAAAAAACGGGATACGTGTGGTATCAGATCGGGAAAAACGATCCTTCCCTTTACGCAGAAGCGATGGAGCGCGGAATGGATCTTACACTTCCCGATGATGCCGTAATAAACGTAATACACGATTCCGTAACGGAAGATTGCACGGGCTTTGCTGTAATAAAAGCCGAGCTTTCTGCATCCGAAACAAATACGCTTGATAAAATTGCAAACATCGCCGAATGGGCAAAGATCGACCTTGAACAAAAGACGACAGAATACTTTAAAAAAGCATACGAAAAATTGTCGCTTTCAACACCTGAAGGTGAAAATATATATTATTATTTCAGAAGTGAGGAAACAGGAACAGACTCCGCAACAGCAGCTATATGGAACGATGACACAAAAGAACTGCATATCGTCTTCGCTTTGACTTTTGACGTCGAAATGCAGTAAATTTATTCGATCCGATTTTTCATTCTTCAATAAGTAATAACACAGATCGGCAAAGGAACCAATCCCTTGCCGATCTTTAATTCTTATTTTTTATTCAATTAAAGTGCCATAAGGTACTCAAAGCACGTGCGGCACTCGTCTTCTCCGCTGGGTGTGAGCGTTTCACTTTCGACGATTATGGGCAAGCCGAGTTCGACTGCTTTTGCGTGAACTGCTTTAACGGGAGCTTCGCCCTTGCCGAGCGGTATACCCTTACCGCCTTTGAAGCCATCCTTCAAATGGATGCAGATAAGTCTGTCCTTGTATTCTTCAAGGCTTTGGACAGGGTCAAGTCCGCCGTCAAATGCCCAGTACGTATCTATTTCAAGATACAGTGACGTTCTGTTTATTATGCTTTCCCACGGGATCATTCCGTCGTCGTTAGGTCTGAATTCATAGCTGTGGTTGTGGAAAGCAAGACGTATGCCCTCTTTTTCAAGCAAGGGCTGGTACTTGTTTACAAGCTCAACGAATCCATCTATTTTTTCTTTTGTTGAAAAATCGTACGAAGGAATGATATAGTTTTTGTTGCCGATAGCCTTATGGAAAGCGACTGTTTCGTCAAAGTTATTTACGAGATCGTCAAAGCTTGAGTGTGTACCCCAAAGCTCAACGCCGTTGTCTGCAAGAAGCTTGTTTACTTCATCTGCCGTTCTGCCGAAAAAGCCTGCAAACTCTATCATTTTATAACCCATATTTGCAACCTTTTCAACTGCCTGCTCAAAGTCTTTCATCGCTATATCGCGAATGCTGTAAAGCTGAATACCGTACTTCATACTTTTTTCTCCTTAAATAATCTCTATTTTTTCTATCTTCTGTTCTTTCATGGGTTTGTCAAACCAGTCGGTGGAAACCGATGCTATCTTGTCAAGAACGTCGTATCCTTCAACAAGCTTACCGAATGCTGCATAATCTCCATCGAGGTGGGGGCTGTCGTTATGCATTATAAAGAACTGCGAACCTGCGGAGTTTGGATCCTGTGCTCTTGCCATGGAGATAACGCCTCTCGTGTGCTTAAGATCGTTTTTAAATCCGTTAGACGTAAACTCACCCTTTATGGAATATCCGGGACCGCCCATTCCGTTACCGTCGGGACAGCCGCCCTGTATCATAAAGCCTGCGATAACACGGTGGAAAATAAGTCCGTTATAAAATCCTTTTTTTACAAGTGTTTCAAAGTTTTCAACTGTTTTGGGTGCTATCTCGGGATAAAGCTCGAGAGTCATTACACCGCCGTCTGCCATTGTTATTTTTATCATTTGTTTTCTCCTTAATCAGCAACTCTTACGCTGTTTATTACGATATCCTCCAAGGGCTTATCATTATCGTCAACAGCAACTGTGCCAAGCTCTTCAAGTACGTCGAAGCCCTTCGTCATTTTTCCGAAGCCTGCATACTTACCGTCAAGAGATGACTTTGCGCTGTTTGAAAGCACGATAAAGAACTGTGACGTTGCACTGTCCATAAGCGTGTCAACTTCGTTTTCCATCTGTCCTGTAAGACTTGACTGACGCGCCATTGAAATAACGCCTTTAGTGTGTGAAAGGTTATTTTCCACTCCGTTTTCTTTAAACTCACCCTTTATTGTCGTACCCGAGCCGCCTGTGCCGTTACCCTTGGGGTCGCCGCCCTGAACAACGAAATTCGACACTATTCTGTGGAAGGTAAGTCCATCGTAAAATCCGCTTGTAGCAAGGTCAACGAAGTTCTGGACCGTTATGGGAGCTATTTTCGGATAAAGCTCAAATTCCATACTTCTTCCGTCGTTAAGGAGCATTACTACGTTTACAATCTCCTTTGTCGTAACGTCAAAGCTTTCCTGCTTTTCGGGTGTTTTCACTTTTGAACATGATGTGAAAGATACTGCCGCAAGGACCGCAGCCATTGTTAATGCAACGATTTTTTTGATCATAATACATATCCTTTCTTTTTTTCAACTTAGTTTTTTTATCCGTATTATTTTACCAAAATAAGCTCTGTATGTCAATAGAAAAGGAAAATTATTATAAAATTATTCAAGGTATAAAAAATCCCGAATAAGCCTTTTATTTCTGTACAAAATAATAGTATAAAATTTGGGAGGGTCAATATGTTTAAAAAATTTCTTTGTCTTTTTCTGACTGCTTTTACCGTCTTTTCGCTGATTCCGTATAACGCATACGGCAATATTCTTTCACCCGGTATGGAATTCATCAAAAAAGACGTAAAGGTCATCAAGACCTGTACGTACGGTGAGAATATTTCATTTACCAAAAGCGACTTTTACGGTATCACAAACGGCGATTTTGATTCCGTTACGATAAGATCGCTGCCCGACACGAAATGCGGAACCTTGAAATTCGGAAATCTTGACGTTTTTGCAGGTCAGGTCATAAGTGCCGACGGCATAGAATTTCTCACGTTTCAGCCGACTGTATCAAGCGTATCGTGTTCTTTCGATATATCTCTCGGATGCGGTGATGCAAAGTGTCTTTTATACGTGATAAACCGAGAAAATTCTTCCCCCGTCTGCACCTCGTTCAAAATAAACACTGCCGAGAATATTCCGGTCTTTTCCCGCTTAAAAGCTGATGACGGCGACGGTGACGAGATGGAATACATCATAACCTCACAGCCTGAAAACGGCCTTCTCACCTTTACAGACAGCGCGGCGGGAATATTCAAATACACCCCGCACAGCGGTTTTAAAGGTACAGACTCGTTCACCTACCGAGTAATGGACAAATACGGAAACGTAAGCGATATTGCAACAGTTACCGTCAAAACGTCAAAAAACAAGTCGGGAATCGTTTATTCGGATATGTCAAACGACATAGCTCAGTACGCATCGCTGAAGCTTGCCGAAAGCGGAATACTTGTCGGTGAAAAGATCGGAGATAATATGTATTTTTCGCCGTCAAGCACGGTATCGAGAAGTGACTTTGTCGTAATGGCGATGAAATGTGCAAATTACTCACCCGACATATATACGCAGACGAACACGGGTTTTGAAGATGATACCGCAATTTCATCTTACGCAAGAGGATATATAATCACTGCATTGAATCTCGGTCTGCCGATAGAGGTGTCGAGCAATGAAAAAACGGTATTTTCGCCAAACGAACCGATAAGTGAATATGATGCGGCAAGAATCACCCGTGCGATACTTTCAGAGGAAAAAGGCGACGACGTACTTGCATTCTTCGATGATACCGTAATAAGCACGGGTACTTTCGGTGATAAAGGTGCTGATTTAAACAGGCGCGGCGCCGCATTACTCCTTAATATGATATCTGAAAACAAATAGCAAAAAAACAGACACAGCGTCATTCTGTGTCTGTTTTACTATTATTCTTTTGTAAAGCTTCTGAGTGAAGCAAGCTGTTCTTTTACTCTTACAGGAGCAGGACCGCCGATGCTCTTTCTGTCCTCGACACACGTTTTAAGATCAAGTGCGTGATACACGTCGTCTTCGAATATATCGCTGAATTCTTTATATTCTTCAAGAGTCAGCGTATTCATCGTTTTACCGTTTTCGATACAATAGCCTACAAGCTGTCCCGTTATCTTATACGCATCACGGAACGGCACGCCTTTTTTAGCAAGGTAATCTGCACAGTCTGTTGCGTTTATATATCCGCCCTCTGCCGCTTTGTGCATAGCATCAGCTTTAACTGTTGCAGTATCGAGCATATTTGTGAATATGGAAATGCACATTGAGGTATTGTCGATAGCATCAAATACTGCTTCTTTATCCTCCTGCATATCCTTGTTATATGCCAAAGGAAGTCCTTTCATCATAACGAGAAGTGTGTTGAGATCTCCGTAAACTCTTGCACACTTACCGCGTGTAAGCTCTGCAATATCGGGATTTTTCTTCTGAGGCATTATCGACGAACCCGTTGAATATGCGTCGTCAAGCTCAACGAAAGCAAATTCAGCTGAACACCAGAGTATCATTTCCTCGGAAAATCTTGACAGGTGCATCATAATGAGAGAAAGAACGAAGCAAAGCTCAATTACAAAATCTCTGTCGGAAACGCTGTCCATACTGTTTTCCGTTACCGAATCAAATTCGAGGCTGTCAGCTACGAGCTGTCTGTTTGTGGGATGCGTTGTGCCTGCAACGGCGCAAGCGCCGAGGGGCATCATATTTATTCTCTTGTACGCATCGTCGAGTCTTTGAATATCACGGCGGAACATCTGACCGTATGCAGACAGATGATGCGCAAACGTAACGGGCTGTGCTCTTTGCAAATGTGTATATGCGGGCATGACCGTGTGGATATTTTCTTCCATCTTATTACAGATAACTTCAATAAGACGGATGAGCTGTTTTCTTATTTCGTTTGCGGAATCTCTTAAATAAAGTCTTATATCGAGAGCGACCTGGTCGTTTCTTGAACGTGCCGTATGAAGCTTTTTACCGACGTCGCCTATGCGTGCGGTGAGTATCTGCTCAACGTACATATGTATGTCTTCGGCATCCGAATCAAACGTAAGAGTACCGTTTTCAAAATCGGCAAGTATACCTTTCAAGCCGTTTATTATCTTTTCTCCGTCGTCGTCCGTAATTATTCCGCATTTTGCGAGCATTCCCGCATGGGCAATGCTTCCGAGTATATCCTGTTTATACATTCTGCAGTCAAACGGCAAAGACGAGTTAAAATCATTTACTTCGGACGCAAGTTCTTTTTTGAAGCGTCCTTCCCACATCTTCATATATTTTCTTCCTTTCTGCTTAACAGACGATGATTTTTACGCCTTATGGTCTATGTATTTTGCGTATTTCGAAATATACTGCATACCTGACACGACCGTAAGTATAACGGTTATTGTCAAAAGCACGTAGTCGATTATGTAGTGTGATTTTACGTAGCAGTCGGGTATGATAGCATCGGAAACGAGCAGATATATTATGCAAACACTCTGAAATGCCGTTTTTATCTTACCGAGCATAGCCGCCGCGATCACCGTACCGTCGGAGCTTTTTGCAACAAGACGGATAGAAGTTACCGCAAGCTCGCGGAATATCATTACAGCGAGTGCAAGAGAAAGCCAGAACTTCATATCGCAGAACTTCTGTATATCGCTTGCTATCATTGCAAGAAACGTACCGAAAACGAGAAATTTATCTGCCAGAGGATCGAGAAATTTTCCGAAATTCGTAACAAGGTTATATTTTCTTGCTATTGCGCCGTCGGCAAAATCCGTAAGAGTTGCTATAAGAAATAATGCCGCTCCCGCAAAGAGATTCCACGATCCTTCGACAGGAAGCAAGATAAACACCATAACCATGGGTATCATAATTATTCTTAAAACTGTAAGCTTATTTGGTAAATTCATCTTCCAATACCTTCCTTATTGTACCGATTCGCCGATAAGATCGTAGCTTTCGTAATCGGTTATTTTAACTTTCACCGTATCTCCCGATTTATATTTTGTCTTATCTCCGTCAACGTCGAAAAATACACAGCAGTCAACGTCGGGGGCGTCGGCATAGCTTCGTCCGACGTATGCGCCTGCGGCGCCGTCGTACTCATCGACAAGCACTTCAAGCACTTCTCCGATCTTCGATTCGCTGTACCGGCACGCTATTTCCGCCTGCACAGTCATTACGGTATCAAGCCGTTCGTCCTTTACGTCTTCGTCTATCTGATCTTCAAAGTCGTAAGCTTCCGTATCTTCTTCTCTTGAATACGTGAAAGCACCGAGACGTTCGAACTTTGTTTCTTTTATAAAATCAACAAGCTCTGCAAATTCTTCTTCCGTTTCACCCGGGAAGCCGACGATAACTGTCGTTCTTATAACTATACCGGGCACGGCATCTCTCAAACGCTTTACAGCATCTTTTATTACCGCACTTCCGCCGTGGCGGTTCATTGCCGAAAGAACTCTGTCATTTATGTGCTGTATCGGAAGGTCGATATATTTAAGCACTCTGTCGTTATCACGTATTTCAGCAACAAGCTCGTCTGTTATTTTATCGGGGTAGCAATAAAGCAGACGTATGTGAGGGATCGACGTATTTTCGCATATTGCGCGTATAAGCTTAACAAGCGAATATTCTCCGTAGATATCAACACCGTAACGTGACGTATCCTGAGCTATCAAAGAAAGCTCCTTCGTTCCGTCTTTATCAAAAAGCTTTGCTTCCTCGACTATATCTTCTATAGTTCTTGAACGGAATTTTCCTCTTATAAGCGGAATAGCACAGTAGGTGCATTTGTTATCGCATCCTTCGGCTATTTTTATGTAAGCTGAATGTGTGGGCGTCGTAACTACTCTGCCGCCTCCCAAAGGAGACGTGTTTTTGTCTTTGAAGGACGTATATCTTTCTCCCTTAAGGCTTTTTTCAACAGCTTCGCAAATATCGTATATACTTCCGACACCGACGACCGCATCGACCTCGGGCATCTGCTCAAGTATCTGCTCACGGTATCTTTCGGCAAGACATCCCGTGACGATTATCTTTTTCAGCTTTCTGTGCTCCTTGAGCCACGCTATATCAAGTATATTGTCGATAGCTTCCTTCTTTGCGCTTTCAATGAACGCACACGTATTGATTATTATAACGTCAGCGTCTATTTCCTCGGTAGTTATCTCATATCCTTTTTCATCAAGCAGATGAAGCATCACTTCGGTATCCACTTGGTTTTTACTGCAACCGAGTGATACAAAACCAATTTTAAGCATCATTTCACCTTTAAATTTAACATTATCAACTTATCATACCACGGATATATTAAAAAATATACTTTCATTTTAAAATAAATATGAAATGTAGCCAAAATATTAACACACATCGCAAAATCCTCTGCACGCACAAAAAAACAGCGAAGAAGATCTCCGCTGTTTTATCGCAATTCAGCTGATATTTAGTTTTTTCTGCAGTGGGGATTCGGTTTTTGTATTCCGGGAGGAGAAAATTCATTCACGGGGAAGTCCATCGAACGGAATACAGAGCAAGGATCGTCGCTTTCGACAAACTCGCATTCCTTTTCGGGAACGGAATATTCCGTTGCATTTATAAGATACTGTTCGGGGCGTTCTATTCTCGTAACGGAAAAGAAGCCTATCGACACGGCTAAAAATTTGTCGCCGGGGTCCGAAAGATCACCCGATATTCTTGCACAAACGCTGTGCGGCACCTCACTTGCCGAACAGCAGCAGCAACAGCAGCCGCACTGCTGTTTTTCAAGAATACGCGTAGTCAGTATCACGGGGTCTGCAAGTTCAACGACCGCAACGGGAAGATTCGTCGAAACGCATCCGTTATTGGAAAGATCGGGAATAGCACAGAAATTATCCTCGTCGGGATTGCTTCTGAATATCGAAACGTTACCCTCACTTCCGAAAAGTACAACTTTTTTATCACAGACCGCAATACCCTCTATTATCTGGCGGTTAGACATACACACGCAGCATTCAAACGTCATTCTGACGTATATGCGTATATCTATCTGATAAAAACCTCTGTTGAACGGTACGGGATTCACCGTAATATTCGTTGCGGCAATGGATGCCGAGCAAGTACGAACGTTGCTCGAATGTTCTACAACGTCACGTCCGTAGTCGGTAAGAAAGACCGGTACGTCCTCAAAGCAGTCTTTATCTCTGCAACTGTCAAGTATGCGGTAGGTATCTATATAGGCAAGATCACGGGAATTACCGATATTCCCGGAGCAACAGCCGTTTCTGTTATCTGACACTTTGGTATTGTCCTCCGTAGTATATTATTTTCAGGAGAGTACACCGTACCCTCACTGATATAATATGACAACGGTTTAAGTTTGACACATTATTTTCTTTTCGAATGTGACACTATCATACATAAAACAACACCTATCGCACATACGCCGAGATATACGTAATTCTTTCCGCCGTCTTCAGCGTTTTCATAATCCGTAATGTTTATATCAAATTCAGTGCTTATGCTGTCAGCTGTTATGTAATCGTCATCAAACGGTGCTATGTCAGAAAAATACACCGTAAGTTTTTTTCCGTCTTCTGATAATTCGGATCTTTGAGTATAATGAAGCGATATACCGTCAGAGGCGGTGAGCTTTCCCGTATGGTACGGCACACCGCTTGAATATTCCACTCTTATTTGCGAAACGTCGATATCGGCTTCTTTCGGTTTTATATTCATATTTCCCGCCGATACGTTGCCGCCGTACCTTGCAACGATACGCACGTCGTTGAGGCTCGACATACCGAGTGTTTCAAATTCCGCACGGCAGACGCCTTTTTCGAGCTTATATTCACCGATATAATTATCTTCGTGAGCTGAATTTCTGTAAAGCTTCACGCTTTCGTGTTTCAATGCATTTCCGTCGTTTAAAACGGTAACTGTAACTGCGGCGGTGTCTTCATACACGGCAGTAACGTCGGACACTTCAACAAAAGTATACTCAATACTGTCATCGTGCTTATACGGAGTTTCGGAAATATCGGGTGTGGGAAAATAAACCGAGAAAAATTTTTCAACGTCGGGTATATGTTTTTTTTCGAAATCCTCCGTACTGCTTCCGCAAAGAAGATACGTATACCGCACCGCATACAACTCGTTATTCGCAGCAGGATCATCCCACGTTACGTCAACACCGTACCACTTATCATGAACGTATACGGCGCACCACATATGAGGGGACACCTTTCCGTCGTGTCCGATACCGTCGCCGGGGATGAGAACGCACGGAATACCGACAGCATCGCACAGCATTTTGAACGCTTTTGAATAGCCCTCACACACAGGACCTTTTTCGGGGTCGTTATCACTTAAAAAAGCGGACGTCGCTTCCCACGCTCTTGCGTCGGCTTTTTCGTTTTCGCCTTTATTTACGTACGAATTATACACATTCATCTTGCATAGCGTATCGTGAAACAAAAGTATTTTCTCAAAGACGGATCTGCATTCCTCAGCGCGTTTTAATATATCGTCCATTTTACTGCGCATGAGTCTTTCATCTTCTTCTATCTCGTCTTTTGACGTATAAGGAAGGGCGTAATAATTTTCTTCATCTTCCTTCTTTTCGGCAGTAATACTGTATACGGCGCCATCCGTTACCGTATATACAAACGAAAGTCTGTTATGAGATATCCAGAAAAGCTCCGGATGGTCAAGCGAAAAAGCGGATGCCGCACTCTGCATAACTCTGTTTATATCCTTTTCGGGCACTCCGTTTTCAAAATATATTTTGACATTACTCTTACCGTCCTTCATTAGATGGGCGTTTTTCAAAAACGCATCGTATACAGCAACAGATTCAGCCGATAAACAATCTCTGTACGTTACCGAAAAGCCTTCCGCTTTTTCCGTTTCGGCGCACACGCAGGAAAGCGAAAGAATAACGGCAATAACGAGAGGTAATATTCTTTTTAAATACGTCATTTCAGCTTTGATCCCTGTATTTTATACTGCAGCTTCAAGACCGTGTTTTCGGAAAGAAGCTTTGACAAAAGCACGGCAAGCTTCATTTTCGTACCGACTATCGTAACGTCTGCACGTTTTTCCATTGCATCGACCGTGCATTTTGCACATTTTTCCGCACTTATTCCTTTAAGAGGCTTTGAAACACCTGCTGTTTTTTCAAAAGGTGTGCTGACTGCCCCGGGGCAGATGACGCAGACGTGTACCCTTGATCTGCGTTTTTTAAGCTCGTAATCGACTGCTCTGCTGTAGGAATAAACGTATGCCTTTGATGCAGCATACGATGCCATAAGAGGCTCGGGAGTGAATGCCGCGGAGGAACATACGTTCATAATAACTCCCTTTTTCATCGTTTGCGAAAACAGCTTTGTCAGTATCTGCAATGAGGTTATATTTACGTTTATCATATCAACGTCGTCATCGACTGATATCTTATCGAAATCACGTACAAATCCGAAGCCTGCACAGTTCACGACAGCGGTAACGTTGAGATCGCTGTACTTTTTATGAAGCTCGACGCACTGTTCCTTATTTGAAAGATCGCACAGCTGCGGTATCATACCGTACTGCTCGGCAAGTGCCGAAAGCACCGCTCTGTTTCTTCCGCAGGCGATCACTTTATATCCTTTTTGTGTAAGGATCACCGCAATTTGCTTTCCTATTCCGGATGTGGCTCCCGTTACGAGTGCATATTTTTTCATACGTCTCCTTTATATACCGAAGCGGTCGGCTTCCGCCGTTGCCATTTCGTCGCATATTTCGTTGTATTTATGACCGTTATGGCCTTTTACCCAAATGTATTCCATATCGTGGATGTCCGTAAGAGATAACAGCTTTTCCCAAAGTTCGGGATTGAGCGCAGGCTTTCCGTCGCTTTTTTTCCATCCCTTTTTCTGCCAGCCTTTTGCCCAGCCGAGCTTCAATCCGTCTATAACGTATTTAGAATCAGAGCAAAGTATGACACGGCACGGATATTTAAGAAGCTTGAGAGCTTCTATGACTGCCGTAAGCTCCATTTTATTGTTCGTCGTTTCTTTATCTCCGCCGCATATACGCTTTTCGACACCTTCGTACACAAGGACAGCGCCCCAACCGCCGGGACCGGGATTTCCTCTGCACGCCCCGTCTGTATATATATTCACAGTTTTCATCTTTTCGCACCTTCGCAATTACAAAATTAACGCCGTGCCCGTCAGAAGACGTAAGAGCACCGGCTCTTTTATCAAACAGATTTTATGTGTGTTAATTGTATCACAAATATTTGCATATTTCAAGTGGTGACGTTTTTACATAATTTATAAAAATGTGTTGATTTTTTAAGCAGTTTGTGATATGATAAAATCGGTTTGTTATATTATAATAATTTACTTTGATTACGGAGGTGTCGGTGTGACGATACTCGAACAGATATCCGAAAAATTGCAAAAAGGAAGAGGACGTGAGCTTGAAGCTCTGATAAAGCAAGCACTTGAAGAAGGTGTCGGCGCTGAAGAAATACTCAACGGCGGACTTATCTTTGGTATGAGCATTGTCGGTGAAAAATTCAAATCGGGTGAGCTTTATCTGCCCGAGGTAATGATGGCGGCACGTGCTATGGACAGCGGTGTAAAGATACTCAAGCCCGCACTTACGGCAGTAGGTGTTGAGCCGATCGGACGTGCTGTTATATGCACGGTAAAAGGCGACAAACACGACATAGGCAAAAACCTTGTAAAAATGATGATAGAAGGTGCAGGCATCTCGTGCGAGGATCTCGGTGTTGACGTTCCCGCAGAAAAAATAGTGGAAGCCGTAAAAAGAACCAACGCAAAGATCGTTTGCCTTTCCTCTCTTCTTACCACGACTATGCCCGAAATGAAAAACGTCATTTCGGCACTTGAAGAAGCAGGAATACGAAAAGACGTAAAGGTAATGGTCGGCGGTGCGCCGCTTTCACAAAAATTTGCAGACGAGATAGGCGCAGACTCCTACACGCCCGACGCCGCATCGTGTGCCGAGGCTGCAAAGGGTTTCTTTATCTGATAACGCATAATGAAAAAATACGAGAGCAATCTTTTCGATAATTTAAAAAAGCTGGACGTTTTTCTGCTTATCCCCGCCGTTTTGCTTACGGTCTACGGGATAATAGTTATATCGTCTGCTGTAAATTATCTCGGTGAAAATAATCTTACGACCGTTCAGATAATGGCATCAACGATAGGATTTTTCACAATGATAGTTTTGTCGCTTATTGATTACGACAGACTTTTAAAAAGAATGGCAATACCGATGTTTCTTGCATCGTGTGCGCTTTTGATCCTTCCTATAGCGGAGGATATCCCGTCGATGCTTCACGGGTCTTTGGGCAACAATGACAGCTGGATCTCGATTCCGGGAGTGGGCGTAAACCTACAGCCTGCGGAGGTCGTAAAGATACTGTTTATAATGACCTTCGGCTATCATCTGGGAATATTGAAGCGGGGCAACATCAACAGTCTTAAAAGCCTTTTGATGATATGCTTGCACGGCGGTGTCATCATGGTATGCGTTATGCTTGAAATGGACCTCGGCGCGCTTATTTCCTTCGGAATAATATTTGCCGTAATGTGTTTTTGTGCAGGTGTCAGTTTTTGGTATTTTATCGGTGCCGGCGGTATTCTCGTTGCTATTTCTCCGATAATGTGGAAGGTTCTCAATGAGTACCAGAGGATGCGTATCCTCGTCGGTTTCGATCCTACACAGGATCCCGAAGGATACGGGTATCAGGTGTTGCAAAGTATGCGCGCCATTGCAAACGGCGGCTTTTCGGGATGCGGTTACGCAAGCGGTACGATATCGCAAAGCCCGTACGAATCAACACTTCCCGCAAGACAAACCGATATGATATTCGCCGTCATGTGTGAAGAATTCGGCTTTATAGGCGCTGTTGTATTCTTTGCTCTGATAATAATCCTCGTATTGCGTATTCTTATCATCGCAAGACGCAACAGAGACAGCTACGGTATGTTTATATGCGTCGGTGTTGCAACGATATTTATATTTCAGACGCTCGAAAACGTCGGAATGTGTCTCGGGCTTTTGCCCGTCATCGGAATAACCTTGCCGTTTATCAGCTACGGCGGTTCTTCAATAGTAAGTTTGTATATGTGTCTCGGCGCTGTAATGAGCGTTGGCATTCATAAAAAAAATCATCCTATTTCAGAAAGGAAAGGTCATAAAAAATGAAAATAGAAACAAAGTGCCTGCATGCAGGCTATAAGCCCGAAAACGGCGGTCCCCGTGTTATGCCGATCGTACAGAGTACAACGTACGTATTTGATTCAACCGAGCATATAGGTGAGCTTTTCGATATGCCCACGGCGCATATGTATTCACGTTTTTCAAACCCCACAGTCGAGGTTGTGGAAAAAAAGATAGCAGAGCTTGAAGGCGGTGTCGGTGCTATGTGTACCTCATCCGGTCAGGCAGCTTCCCTTCTTTCAATACTTAATCTTTGCCACAGCGGCGACAGCTTCATTGCCGCATCCGAAATATACGGCGGAACTGTAAACCTTTTCTCCTTCACGCTTAAAAAGCTCGGTATCGAATGTATATTCGTAAATCCCGAAGCAGACGAAGAAGAGCTTATGAAGGCGTTTAAGCCCAACACGAAGGCTGTTTTCGGTGAAACGCTTGCAAATCCCGCGCTTACTGTTCTCGATATTGAAAAATTTGCAAAAGTTGCTCACGCAAACAAAGTACCTCTCATAATAGACAACACTTTCCCGACTCCGATACTTTGCCGTCCGATCGAACACGGTGCAGATATCGTTATTCATTCAACAACAAAATACATGGACGGACATGCACTTCAGGTAGGCGGCGTTATCGTTGACGGCGGTACGTTTGACTGGAGAGCTTCGGGTAAATTCCCCGAATTTACAGAACCGGACGAGTCTTACCACGGTGTCGTTTACGCTGACTTTGCTGCTCCTGCGGCATTTATAACGAAAGCAAGAATGCAGCTTATGAGAGATTTCGGAGCATATCCTTCCGCGCACTCGGCATTTTTGCTCAATCTCGGTCTTGAAACACTTCACGTAAGAATGAAGAGATACTGTGAAAACGCAACGAAGGTCGCACAGTTCCTTTCCGCAAGCGACAAGATAGAAAAAGTCGTATATCCCGGCATCAACAATGATCCCGTAATGTACGAAAGAGCGAAAAAATATCTTCCCGACGGCTGCGCAGGTGTCGTCACGTTCTTCATAAAAGGCGGAAAGAACGCCGCTGTCAAGTTTATGGACGGACTTAAGCTTGCATCAAACGAGGTTCACGTTGCCGACATCCGCACGTGTGTACTTCATCCCGCAAGTGCAACTCACCGCCAGCTTACGGACGAACAGCTTGTAGCCGCAGGTATAAACCCCGGACTTATAAGATTCTCTGTAGGACTTGAAAACGTCGATGATATCATAGCAGACATCGCACAGAGCCTTGACAATCTTTAAAAAAATAAACGGTAGCCGATGAAAATCGGTTACCGTTTTGTTTTTAAACAGCTGCAGGTCTTAATATGGTTTTTCTGCTCGGGTCGTATTTTTTCGACGTCAAATGTATCAGCAATTCTTCAAGAGATGCGATTATCGTCACAATGCCGAGTAAAACACACACAGCGACAAGAAAGTTTGTCAATATGAAATACGGTACGGTGAAAATAACAGCACCGGTTGCTTTGTTCATATACGTATGTATTGATGCAAAGCGGTGATATTTTATCGCCGCGGTAAGATAAGAAGCAATTCTTATTACAACGGCGGATATTCCCATAATCCAGACAAAAAGCGGAAGTCTTTCAAGAAGCTTTTCGATAATGCATATAAACATCACGAAATAGAATAAAAGATCGGCAACGCTGTCAAGCTTTGAACCGAATTCCGTCGTTGACTTCGTAGCTCTTGCAACAATACCGTCAACAACGTCGCTTAATCCGCACAGGGTATAAAGCACAAAAAACTCACGTGTGAACGGTTCAATGAACAAAAGCAATATCAATGAACCTAAAATTCTGAACGACGTAATTATATTTGGAACGGTTAATATTTTTTCTTTCATTTTACCTTAAACAAATACTGAAATTTTATTTTTTGAACATCGGGGAATATTCTTCCTCGCCCTTTGATTTAGTAAACAAGCTTATAACAAGAACGACCGCATCCACAAGTGCGTAAACGATTGCAACGGCGGTTATGATGACCACAAGCGTCTTCGGCGTCATATGTGCGCCGCTTACGGACATACCGTTGAAGTAGAACAGCAAGCATACGTTTATCATCATAAGAACAGCGTGAAGCAATAACCTTACTTGAAACCCGACTTTTTTGATCTTAAAGACGAGATTTATAAACGCTGTCGCCATAGAAAACATAAACAGAACAATGTAGTTAAACATCGCAATATACGGTACTTTTATGTGCATACTCTCAGATAACAGAGTCAAAAAAAACAAAAACACCGTAAAAATGAGAGAGCCCGTTTTAAGCCTTTCGTAAACAAAAGCCCATTTCTTTTTCATTAAATTACACCCCATAACTGTAATATATCCATAATATCACATTTTTCAGTTTTGTCAATATTTTTTTTCGCATTTATCGTAAACTTACGGTTAAAAATAAAAGTAATAAATATTTTTGTAAAAACATTGCATTTTGCGAATTAATGTGATACAATATTCTAAACGCCTGAAAGGAGATAATTACAATGGCTGAATCTATACTTGATGCTTACAAAACAGAGCAGAAAAAAGAAGCGGTAATTGACGCTTCAAAAAAATTAAAGATAGGAATAATCGGTACAGGCTGGATAGCTGATGCACATATGGCAAGCTATAAGAGAATGCCTGACGTTGAGATCGTGGCAGCTGCCGATCTTATTCCCGGAAAAGCAGACGCATTCCTTAAAAAGCACGGTTTTGAAGGTGTCCGCACGTATCTTTCACACAAAGAAATGCTTGACGCTGAAACAGACCTTGATGCTGTAAGCGTTTGCACATATAATATGACACACGCAGAATGTACGATATATGCTCTTGAAAAGGGTGTAAACGTATTGCTTGAAAAGCCTATGTGCGTAACTCTTGACGAGGCAGTTGCTATCTGCCGTGCTGAAAAGAAGAGCGGCAAGGTTCTTTCAATAGGCTTCCAGCCCCGTTTCGACGACAATATGAAGATGATAAAGAAGATCGTTGAAAGCGGCGCACTCGGTGAAATTTACTACATTCAGACAGGCGGCGGAAGAAGACGCGGTATACCTACTCCTTTCGGCACGTCGTTCATCGAAAAAGAAACAGCAGGTATCGGCGCACTCGGCGATATCGGATGCTACTCGCTCGATATGGTGCTTAACGCTATCGGATATCCGAAGCCTATCACGGTTTCCGGTTACAAGTCCGACTTCTTCGGCACTAACCCCGAATATATGCCCTGCCCCGAATATGCTGCAAAATTCGGTGTTGATGACTTCGCAGCAGCATTTATAAGACTTGAAGGCGGTATCGTTCTTGACTTCCGTATTTCATGGGCAATGCATGCTGACACACCCGGTGATACGATAATCTTCGGTAAGAAGGGCGCGCTCCGTATTCCTTCCACAGAATGCTGGAACGGTACAGTCGGCGGTGCTATGACACTGTATCACGACCTTTGCGGTAAGCAGACAGAAACAAAGGTTCCGCTCGCTTCAGAAGCAGGCAAGGATTCGCTCTTCGATATGAAGATCCGTTCGTTCCTTGACGCTATCAAGAACGGCACACCCGCTCCTGTTCCTTCAAGTGAGATCATCTACAACCAGGCTATCATCGACGGTATATTCCGTTCCGCTGAACTCGGCCGTGAGATCGAGATCGATATCCCCGAGATCTGATAAGATTTTCCTAACCGACTCAAATTTCCGTTTGAGTCGGTTTTTTGTATAAAAAATCCCAACTGATTTTTACAATCGGTTGGGATATTCTGTTATATTTTATAGAATTATGCTCGCTTACGTTTATAAACTATAAAGCTTACTGCGCCGAATAAGACGAGTGCCACAGCGGCTACGATCACTATAAGCGATGATTTTGATATTCCGTTTTCTTTTTGCTCACCGCCATTATCCGTATCAACGCTGTTTTTTGTAACGACCGGTTCTTTTATTTTTTCGGAATCTTGCGAATTTTCGGAAGTCTCTGTAATACCGGATGTTTTTTCACCTTCGGTTTCATCTACTACGCTGTAATGTATTTTCCCTTTTTTGACGTAATCGTTTCCGTACTCTATATCAATATCATCCCATTGGTCTTTATTGCCATCATAATAGATATCAGTGATCATCGAGCAATAATTGAACGCTTCGTCGCTTATTTTCGTTACACTGTTAGGTATCTCAACAGACGTAATATTTGAACAGCTGTTGAACGCTTGGTATCCTATATCGGTAACACCCTCGGGGATAATTATCGACGTAAAATTATCACTGTCTTTAAACGCAAATCTTTCTATAATTTTAACACTGTCGGGAATCGTATAAGACGTTATTTCACTTTTACTCGGATACTTAATAAGTGTTGTTTTGTTTTTGTCAAACAGCACACCGTGTTCATCACTTAAATAATTTTCATTAGCTGCATCCACGGTTATTGATTCAATATTGTTGCAATTATCAAATGCGTTTTTAGCTATTTTTGTCACGCTGTCGGGAATCATTATTGATTTAATATCTTCACAATATATAAATGCATTTTCTCCTATGCTTGTAACACCGCTTTCAATTATGACGTTCCAAACAGTTACACAAGTGGGAAATTTGTTAAAAGACGGCTCTGCGTCCATATCTCCCGTGCCGGATATTACCAATGTAGCTGTACCCTCTTCAATCGTCCATTGTAAATTTGCGCCGCATGTACCGCTCTTTTCCGGTTCCGGATAGTCGTCTTCATCGTCAACACCGCCTGCCGACACCGCTATAGACAGCAGCATTAAAATGCAGATAATAACCGATAATAATTTCTTTAATTTCATAATTCCTCCTGATATTGTTGTTAATTTAGCACCGATAAATACTATCATATAATAAATATATCCGTAAATATATATTGTAAATTTTCAATTAATACATACCTGTATAAACACAGCCGAGGTCGCTTTAAAGCTTCCTCGGCTGTGTTTTATGATATTTTCATCGCCGTATACGGCGGTGTGTAATTGTTTGATACAGAGCCGTTACCGATGACTCCCGATTTATTTGAGCCTTTTACGATAACCTCTCCGCCCTCTGTTATATACGCCGTATAGTACGTTCCCGCAGAGGCAGACACACATTTGGTTGCGATAAGTGACGGTGTTGATCTCGTCTTTTTATCCTCCGATATTTGTCCGTAATCATTACGTCCGAAGCCGTAGATGCTTCCGTCATTTGTAAGATACACAAAATGTTCGTCCATAATAGATGCGGAGGTGACTTTATCGGCTATTTTATTCATTTTTCCGTTTGACTGTCCTGATGTAAACGTTGCAAGATCACGCCATCCGAAATAGAAAAGCTCACCTTTTTTATTTATATAAAGTGAATTATGCTGTCCTGCATAGACCTTTGCGGCATCATTTACAAGCAAATACGGTGTCGTTATTACCTCGGGTGCGGAAGATGAAATTTTCGTCCATCTGTTATCGCCCAAAGCGTACAGCTTTCCGCCGTTCGTTATATAAAGCGAATGACGTCTTCCTGCGGCAATATCGGATACTCCTTGCGCTATTTTTGTAAGTGATGTGACGTTTCCTTTATAATTATTTGCCCCGAGCTGACCGTAGGAATTATTTCCGCATCCGTACACGTCGCCGTTTTCCGAAAGCAATAACAAATGATCAAGACCTGCGGACACCTTTTTAAACTTGATATTCGTATTTATCTTCGTAAGCAGAGTTGCATCACCGTCTCGTCCGAGCTGTCCTGAGGAATTATTACCGACTGTATAAACGTCACCCGACGACGTCAGTATTGCGGTAAGAGGTGCGTCGCCTTCCGTTCCTCCTCTGCTCATTTCCACTTGAATGACACCCGACATTATGAGTATCGGTTTTCTTATGGTTTTTGTAATACAGATACCGCACTGTCTTATATCATTTTCGCCCCAGGCGTACAAATTACCCTTTTTATCGAGCACGAAAATACTGCGCGAGCCTGCAAGGACCGTCGGTATTATTTGCACGTCCGACTTTTCAACGAGTCCTACGACCGTTATTCTGTCGTTCATTTCAAACGTGATACTTTGTTCTGTATACGTTTTTTCTCCTCCGCCGTCTGTTACGGTCTTCATGCCTTTAAACACGTAACCCTGTTTGGGAACTATTTTTACTGTAACCTTTTCACCGTTTGAAAAGACCTTATTATATCCCGACGACGTTATTTGCTGTCCGTTTATGTAAAGATCAGCTATTGAAAGGTCGAGGTTTACCGTAAGTGCATTCGGTTGGATACCGAAATACATCTTCATTGATGACAGTGCATTTTCGGGACGTTTTTCGATAAATTCCTTAACGGATGACGTTTCGGAATTCCATCTGCTCATTGATCCGCCGTCACTCGGCCAGCGGTCAAAATGGAGCTGTATCACATTTTGCAAAACTTGATAAAATTCATCATACACCTTAAGAGCTTTTGAAGGTGTAAACACCTTTTCGGCAGCGTATGTAAATCTTTCGACAAACTGATTTTTGAAATTTTCGTTTTCAAGAAGCGAGCACATCATACCGCCTGCCACCGTTGAATCGTTCAACGCATGAGCAAACATATTTTTATCGTAATCGCCTTCAAGTCCCATACCCATATCGGTATCGCAAATAACGTACCGCCATTTTGTATCAAGCCCCGACGGGTCGGACTCGGATTTATTTCTCCAAACCTTTACGTTATTCGTAGGCCAGTCGATATTACACATATACATACTGCAGACAAAGAAGTCGATAAAACTGTCTATATCCATACGGTCAGACACGTATTTATAATGTGTTTCGTTCGACATATCGTTTGCGATAACGTAGTCAGCAAGCTGATGATACGGTATTTCATCCCCTGCCTGTCCTTCATTGAGCACGTACGGTTCATCAACGTCCCAATCTGTTGTGAGAGGCGAAGGTGCTTCGATCATAACAAGATTTTCTTCACTGACTCCGTAATGTTCTTTGAAATACTTACTGTCAAATCTTTCACGTATATTATACACGCCCCAGAATTCACCGTTTACAAAAACGAGCGAGGGTCTGTACGCCATAGTTGAAACGTTCATTTCCGAGCAAAGTGTCTGAATAAGTCCGTCACGCAGGTGCGAACGGCTTGAATCGTTACCCGAATTTCGCAAAATAAGTCTTTTATATTCTGTAACACCGTTTTGCGCCCTGCCCTCGAAGATATCGTATTTGAGCTTTGACGGGTTATTTACGACCGTCGGGTCTGCATCCGATTTAAAATATATACGCATCGACTTTGATGCCATACCGAGCGAGCCGTTACCGTTCATCGCCAATTCTACGTATGACGATGAAACGAGCGTTCCGTCGGACTCAAACATCTCAAGATACGACACCCTTCTTTCCTTTTTTGCAAAAGGATTTTTCATAACGGTATAGTATATACCTTTATCCGTACTGACAAAATCGTTTTTATCAAGGCTTAACGATACAAACGGTACGTTGTAAAGCTCTTCTGCACCCGGAATGACAAAATAGGAATTGGTATCAACGACAGACGTCGTGCTTCCCTTTTTTGCACACGCCTTTATAACGTTACCGCCTACGGTATTCTTAATGGGTTTTGATATATTGAAAAGAACGGAATTTTTATTTGTAAGATATCCTATACTTGACGAGGGGGAGGATATTTTCAAAGGTGCTGTGTACTCTTTTCCCGATATACGGGGGTCTGAACCGTCTGTCGTATAGTATATTTTATATCCGCTCGGCGCTGTCAGCGTTAATTCAAAATCTTTATCGTAAAATCCGCTGACGTGTGAAAAATCAACTCCTGCACCGAGAGATGAAATATACGTATTGCGGTCACCGCCTGAATACTGCGGGCGCACGTCGGCTATATCGGCAGACGACATCGTTGAATAGTTTACAGTCTTAAAACCCGATGATATCGTATTTTCCTTTCTGTATGCCGCTTTTTGCTTTGAAAGTCCGTCAATTACGTTTCTGTCAGACCTATCTGCCCCTTCTTTTGCAATAAAATACGAGTATACGGATGAATTTTTCGATATATCATCCGACGGTGAAAGTGCTGCGGACTTGTCGGCTATGGCAAGCTTCACACTTTTATTATCAATTACTGTATCCCACACAGCGTCATAATATTCTATTCTTATGACTTCATACGACGTATCGTACTTTTCTTTGTTTTCACCGATTGCGTCGGCACATTTTATAAGATATCTGCCGCCTGCCGTTATTACAGCATCGCTTTCAAAATCGTATTTTTTATAGGCTGTGTCGCCGTCTGTCATATAATAAAGCGACAGGGCTCCTAAATTTATATCTTTTGCCGAGATATTATAAAGCTCTATAAAGCTGCAGCAGATCGGTGTGTCGATGTTATATCCCGTTCCGTACACCTGTTTGAACACTATATTTGAAAATGAATCTTCCTCGGGGTCTTCAAGCGGAGGATACGTTATTTCATCTTCCGTCGCCTCGCCGTACTCCGTCTGTGTACCTTCGTTTGTATCCGTGGAATCCGTGTTATTTGTATCTTCGTTCGGTTGTGTTACGTTCACGTCGAACGATGACTCTCCGCTGTCAGGATCTGTACACGATACAAAAGAAAGAAGTATAGAAAAAGAAAGCAAAAAAGTGATTATTTTCTTCATTTTTCATCCCCCGTTTTCAATATATAATCATTACTTGTCAAAGTAAATCGGTCTTTTATGCCGTCTGTAATGTAAATTTCGCCGTTTTTGCTGATAAGCACCGCTTCGAAATCGTATGTTTTTTCTTTGTAAAATTCAAGTGATCTTTCGAGTCCCATAACGAACAGCGCTGTTGAAAGTGCATCCGCAAGCGTTCCGTCTTTTGATATTACCGCCGTTGATATTATATCAGTTTCAGCCGGATATCCCGTTTTTGTATCTATTATATGATGATATTTTTTTCCTTCGTATTCAAAATATCTTTCATAATCCCCCGATACGGAAACGTATCCGTCGGAAAGTATGATATTTCCGACAGTCGATGAAGTATTCAAAGGATCTTTTATACCAACGCTCCAGCCTTTGCCGTTTTCCTTTTCGCCGACTATTGCAATGTTACCGCCAAAATTCAAAAAGCCGCTCGTCACTTCGTTTTCGTGCAGGTACTCAACGCACTTTTCCGCTATGTATCCCTTTGCAATACCGCCGAGGTCAAGCTTTATGTTTTCGTCCTTTTTTATTTTATTTCCGTCAAAGGCGAGATTTTTATATCCCGTATAAAAAAGTGCTTTTTTTATCTCATCTTCACTTGGCAGACTTGGATTTTCTTTTTTGAAATCCCAAAGGGACATAAGTTCACCGCACGTTATATCAAATGCGCCGCAAGTTTTTTCGGATATTTCGAGCGCATATTTCAAAAGTGCCGTAACTTCATCGGATGCTTCGTATTCAGGACTTTCATTCATCTTGTATATTTCGGAATTACCGTCTGTCTTTGACAAAAGGCTTTCATAACGTTTAATTATGCTGTAAACGTCAACGTCGCTTTTTTCGGGTATATTAAGTGTTATAAACGTATCAAGTGCAAAATACGAGCTGTTATCATACTGCACGGCACACGAATTTAAAAGTGCGGCAGTCACAATTAAAATACAAATTATTTTTTTCATTTTGTTATTTTCAGGTTTTTGGGTTCAGGTAAAAGGCACAGCACCGTTCCGGTAACAGCACCGCACACAACGGATGCAATCAAAAGCGGCGGCAGATAATAAAGCGTACCTGTTGTTTTTAATACGGCACACGATGCCAATATCTGACCCGTATTATGAGATGCCGCGCCGAATATTGACACACCGACAAAAGAAAATCTTTCTTCACCGAGCTTTTTCATCGCAAGCATAGTAAAAAACGCAAGCGCTCCGCCACATAAAGAAAACAGAAATGACGTAAAATTTCCGAACAAAACACCGACGACGGCGCATCTGCACAGAAGAACCATAAAAGCCTCTTTGTTTCCTATATAATAAAGAGCGTAGACGGTTACGATATTCGCAATACCGAGCTTCAATCCGGGCAGCGGTATAACGGCTTGTATCGGCAGTAAGGATTCAAACGTTGATACAACTATTGCAAGCGCGGTAAGGATTCCGCACTGTGCCGTTCTTTTTATATACTTATCCTGCAACGGCGTCCACCTCCTCTGAATCCAATTCGATGATCACCTTTGCAGGCACACAAACGATACAGCCGTTTTTTCTGAGCTTACCGGAAGATGTACATATTCCGTCCGGGCAGGTGGAGCTTTCAACAAAGACCTCGCCGTTTGATATTATGACAGTGAGATCTATTCCGTTTTCGGAAAGCTTTACTTCTCTGTCATCGAATACAGAATACGCATATTTATGGTTTTGAGTTGTTATGTATACTGTATTTCCCGAGTTGCTTTTCGGCAAAAAAGCAAAGATCGCAAACGCAAGCGCTATAACAAACAAAGCGGCGAAAGCATCGCCAAATTTCAATTTTTTTGACACGATACTTTCGCCCATATTGATCTCCATTCCGCCGCAACAGCGGCGGTGCAAATATTTTATGAAATTAAATGTGACAGTTTTTAAACCAAAGCGGATAGACTTTTTTAACCGTCCACGTCGAGATTTATATTTACGTACTTTTCGTTTCGATAAACGAGAAGCGTTACCGATCTTCCGCTCTGTTCGGAAAGCACACTTTCAAAGGAAGCAACGTCGCTTACAGTGACACTGTCGATACCGATTATTATATCAGTCGGCAAAAGACCGATCCTTTCACCCTTCGACGACGGTGAGACCTTAACTATCATTATACCGTCAGGAAGACCGAAGCGCTGACATTCATCATCCGACACGGGAATAACGGTAAGTCCGAGATGATCCGTATATTGACAGTCGGAGGAAAAATCCACGCGGAATTCATCCTTGACAAACTGCCTTATCGCAGGCATAACAGCAGACGAGGAAAGTGCGTTTATTTCCTTTGCATCGCCGTTTGTAACGATACCGACGACCATACCGTTTAAATTGAGCACGGCGGCACCGAGCATAGAATCATCAAAAGCCACACCGCGGACATTGAAACCTTTCTCGCCGTTTGATGAGATGTTGCCCGAGGCGACCCCACGTTCACTTACAACGTAAACGCTGTCACCGTCCCGTATACCGGCATCGTACCCGAAATCAATGGCGGAAAGCGACTGCATATCCACTTTAAGCACTGCAACACCGCTTGTTTCGTCCATCCCCACAAGCTTAGCTTTGATATTTTTATCTATCGCATTTACTGTGATATCACCCGATTCAAGAAGCGGCGAGCTAACTGTGGCAATATAACCGTCTGAGGTTATGAAAAAGCCGGTAAGCTCCGAACCGGAAGCTTTTATTTTTGCCTTTGAACGTCTGCCGACCTCGCCTATTTGATCCGCTAACGTTCCGGGATGTACCGTGTTGTCAAAAGATACGGCACTGTTTTCCGTCTCTGTTGCACCGACACTTATTTTCGGAGCAGTGAGCAATGTATTTACGATCAGCAAAACCGCTATTGCAACGACACTCACCGTAAACAAAACGGCTAACCCAACGACGACCGTTATTTTTACCGGCACACTTTCTTCAGCTGTTTTGGACTGAATAAGTTCTTCATATTCTTTTTTGTACTGATATCCGCCATATGAAGAAACCGACACCGATGCCTTGCTTTCTTCTTTCAGATTTTGACTGTTTTCGGTCCTCAAGCCTGAACTACCCCTTTATCATATTGGTTAACACCTATTATAAGTATAACTTTTATGTTTTAATAAATCGTGTATTCTCTGTGCAGTTATTTTAATTTTTATCGCTCGTTTGTAAACTTTAACGGCGGAGCGATTTTTTCGTCTGTTTTTTATCCTGAGTCGTACCGTTTTGATTATCCTGGAATGAGGAAAGTGTAAACACGAATTCACAATATTCGCCGTATACACTGTTTACCCATATTTCTTCGCCGTGAGAATCAATTATGGTTTTCACTATATAAAGTCCGAGTCCGACACCTGTTTTGTCAAGTCCTCTGCTCTTATCGCTCTTGTAAAATCTGTCAAAGACAAACGGAAGCTCTTCCTTTACTATTCCCTGTCCTTCGTTTTTTACACTTACGAAAACTTTTTTATCTTTTTCGACTATGCTGACGATATATTTCCCTTTTTCATACGAAAACTTCTGTGCGTTATCGCAGATATTATAAAGGACTTGGTGTATCGTATCACGGTCTGCAAAGACAAACATCTTATCTCTGTCACATTCAAACATAACGTCGAGCTTTTTGCTGTCGAGCTTTTGCTCAAGCGATATTATTATCTGCCTTGCCATTTCGCAGATATCGAATTTTTCTTTCACGATCTTTCTGTCGCCTGCCTGTAAACGCGATATATCAAGCAAGGAAGAAACGAGTCTTGACAGACGTTTGACCTCGGTCGATATTATCTGCAGGTAGTGTTCCTGTTTTTCCGGAGGAATGGCGCCGGAGAGCATTCCTTCAACAAATCCCGATATCGCCGTCATCGGTGTACGGAGATCGTGCGAAACGTTTGCCAAAAACGTCTTACGCATATCCTCGTTTTTCTCAAGCGTCGTTGCCATATTGTTAAACGCCGACGCAAGCTCTGCCACCTCGTCGTGACCCGTTATCGGAACGCGCACGTCGAATTTTCCCTGTGAAAAATCCTTCGCCGCCGCGCTCATTGTTTTAAGCGGGAAAATTATTCTTTCGGAAATAAAGTAAACGACGACAAGTGCGGCAAGCATTACCCACAAAACGGATACGACGATAGCTTTTATCGTTTTTGAAACGAGATTTTGATATCTTGCATTTTCACTGCACACAAAAACCGTTCCGACAACTTCCCCGTCGGAGTTTTCAACGGATTTACCGCAAACAAGGTGTTTTGTCCCAAAGAAATTTCCCATCGTCGTATACTTGCTGTATACGCCGTCGGCATCAAGCTTTATCATAACATCCTTCGGGATCGTACCCTCTGTAAGAGTTGGGGCGTTTGCATCAAGCAAAACGACACCGTTTTCATCTGTAATAAAAACGAACATATCCTCTCCGATAGCATCGGAAACGGTATCCAAAAGAACGGATATATCGTTTTCAACATTTTCGTAATAAACGAATCTGCCGAAGTCGACAGTTGATGAATCGTTATACCTGCCCGAAATAAATTCACTTACCGCCTCGGCGGCATTAAGCACCGATTCCCTCTTCATACCGATGGAATTGTTTGCTGTATTTGAAACGAGTATGACCGACAAAATGAAAAAGCTTACAAAAATTATAAGCATAAATGCCGCAACATACTTCGTAAAAACGCTTTTAAACATTAAATTATCCCTTCAAATATAGAAAAGGACAGCCCTTTGCAAATTCAACAAGGGCTGCCCCAATATTTCGATTTTACTGGAGAAGCTCGAATTTATATCCTACGCCCCAAACAGTTTTAAGTACCCATTTATCGGAAACGCCCTCAAGTTTTTCGCGCAGACGCTTAACGTGAACGTCAACTGTTCTTGAGTCACCGAGATAATCGAAGCCCCATACCTTATCAAGGAGCTGATCTCTTGTAAATACTCTGTTGTAGTTGGATGCGAGGAAGTAGAGAAGCTCAAGTTCCTTAGGCGGAATGTCAACGCTCTTTCCTCTTAATTTAAGCTCGTACTTCTGCAAGCTTATTTCGATATTTTCAAATTTGATTATTTCTTCGTCGTTCTGATTTTCGTGCGAGTTGCAACGTCTGAGAACTGCCTTTATTCTTACAGCAAGCTCTTTCATATCGAAGGGTTTAACGACAAAATCGTCAGCGCCCATTTCAAGACCGAGCACCTTGTCGAACACTTCACCCTTAGCGGTTACCATTATAATGGGTTTTGAAGAAACCTCACGTATTTCTCTGCAAACTGCCCAGCCGTCTTTTTTGGGAAGCATGATGTCGAGAAGTACCAAATCGGGCTCGTAAAGTTTAAAATAATTTACACCTTCAACGCCATCGTTAGCTGTTTTTACTTCGTAGCCCTCGTTTTCAAAATAAACGCGAAGAGCTTCGCAAATATTGACGTCGTCGTCAACGATAAGTATCTTTGTTCCGATCATTTCAAGATCCTCCTGTTATTTATATAAACTTGTTAATTTCGTTAAATTTTTATCTAAATTCATTATATAGCACCGCACAAATTTTGTGTTTAATAATGCGTAAACAATAATCATTTTTTTTATTAACGTCGGTGCTTTTTCGTGTATTATGCCCGTTTATATACGATATTTCCGTCGATTATCGTTAATTTTACGTTTGTATACAGATCAAGCGGATCGCCGTCAAACAGTACAATATCCGCATCGTATCCCTCTTTTATCTTGCCGAGTCTGTCATCAACTCCGAGTATTTTTGCACTGTTACAGCTTATAGCTTCAAGCGATTCCATATACGGCAAGCCGTGTTTATGTGCAAGTGCTGCACACAAAGGAAGATACTGTATAGGTGTTTCGGGGTGGTCTGTACATATCGAAAACAGTATTCCGTGTTCGTTGAGTATTTTGGGATTTTCAAATGAAAGATTTTTAAGCTCCGGCTTGCTTCTGTCGGTCATATTAGGTCCGAGGATCGCACTTATTCCCTCTTTTGCAAGCTCGTCTGCGACAAGATATCCTTCAGTACAGTGTACTAACGTATATTTAAGTGAAAATTTCTTTGCAATTCTGACAGCGGTAAAGATATCGTCAGCTCTGTGTGCGTGAAAATGTGCAGGCAAACTGCCCTTAACAACGCAGGCAAGCGCTTCGTTTTTATCGTCATACTCAGGCTCGTCACAATTTTCGGGGTCGTCGTTATAGCTATCGACACCCTCTGCGTATTTTTTTGCTTTTGTAAGCGCTTCACGTATAAGTGCGGCAGTTGCGGCGCGTGTTTGGGGCGCTTCGCTTTTTCCGTGATACACCGATTTCGGGTTTTCACCGAGTGCGAATTTCATCGTTGCAGGTGACAGCACCGCCATAGAATCAACCGTTTTTCCGTAAGTTTTTATAAGCACGGACATTCCGCTGACGGGGTTTGCACTTCCCGGGCCTGTACACACTGATGTCACACCTGCACGGTATGCATCGGCAAAGCACGCATCGAAAGGATTTATTCCGTCAAGGGATGAAAGCTGAGGCGTAACGGGGGACGTTTCTTCGTTCAGGTCGTCACCTTCAAACGTCAGCGAATCCTCTATCATACCGAGGTGTGTATGTGCGTCAATAAGTCCCGGCATAAGTATGCATCCTTCGGCATCAATTACGTCATCACCTTCAAAAACATCTTCACCGACGTAAGTTATTTTGCCGTTTTCAATAACGACTGTACCGTTTTCGATAACGCGGCGGTCGTCCATAGTAAAAATTTTTGCATTTTTAATAATCATATTATCTCCAAAAACAAAGGGACGGTAACCGTCCCCATTCGTTATTTCGTCAAGTCGTTATAATATACCACTTCACCGGGCATACGGTAACCAAGCTCTTCTCTTGCGATCTTTTGTATATACTCCTCGTCGATCTCTCGCTGACACATATCCTTAAGCTGTTCGACAGCGATCCTTTTTTCATATACGCTCGACTGAAGCTGCTGTTGTTTTTGCTTAAGCTCATTTACCTGCATACTCAAATGAATTATCATAATAAAAGCAAACACGAGGAAAAAACATATTGCTGTTTTTACAAACACGTTCGTTCTTGTTTTCATCAAAATTCCTTATCCTTAACAACAGTATTTAAAAATCTTTTCTTGATAACGTATCCGTCAAAGCACGTCTTTACCGTTTTTAACAGACCGCACAGCGGAAGTATAAATATTTTCTTCAATATGCGGTGGATATATTTAAACAAGGCACGCATACAAAAAGACACTATACGTCCGACAGTCAGTTTATAAAAGACGAAGCCGACAGCGGCAAAAGCAAGCATAAAAAATCTGAATCTGCCTTTATTTGCGCAAAAAATAAAAACGACTACTATTACAGTATATACTACGGAAAAGAAAAAATCAATAGAAAATTGAAATATTTTTGAAATTTTTATTTTATTTTTTAGTCCTTCTTGAATTTCGCCGTCAAAACTCTCTTTTGACACTATATATGGGCAGAACATTATATATATAGTATCAAACAGACTGTACACAACTCCGATACCCACGCCGAGCAAAAAAGAATAAAGGATTATGAACAGCTGCGTTTTCGGTTCCTGGTATAAAAATCCACCCGTCATTTGAATATTTTAGAAAAAACGCTTCGCTTTTCTTCAGACTGTTCGGGATAATACACAGAGCATATCTGTCCGTCTACGAATACCTCGCCGCCGTCACAGTCAAGCTTTGATACGGTAAGCCCGTTCCCTCTTACACAGCACAACCCCATCGTCGTTTTCAAAACGACCTGCTCGTCATCGAAGCTTAAAACGCTTACCGCACCGCTTATTTCCATATGCTTCCTTGCAAATATTGAAATATTATGTTCAGACATAAAGACCCTCCGGGATATTATACTTTTTTATATAATATGCCCGAAGGGTGATTTTTAGAATTTTCTTTTGAATATCAGAGCTGAAATTACAGCACCGATAACGAGAGATACGATCGAACAAAGAAGAACGCTCCAAAGCGGTACGGGCTTCTTGAATCCCGTTTTTTCATTATACACGGGTCTTGTGTCAGCGTCGGTTTCAGCATCCGTTTCCTCGTTTTCCGGTATGTAGTCCGTGTCGGGTGTTGCTTGCGTTATTTCATCAGTTACAACATCCTCTGTTACAATATCCGTGTCGACAGGTGTTTCGCTGTCTGTGCCATTCGTATCGGTTCCGTCGTTCGTTTCGTCCGACATCTCCTTTACTATCGTAAAGACGTAATTCTTTTTACTTCCGTCCTCTGCCGTACACGTTATGGTAACCTCCGTTTCTTCTTTCGTCAAAGAAACGATCTTCTTTTCTGCAGTCGCCTTGCTGTCGTTCGGTGTCGGATCCATCGTTATTTTATCAACGTCGGCAGGAACGTTTACCGTGTATTCGTATACGTTTGACTTAAATTCGGGTGTGATGGTTCCCGATGATATCTTAACGTCGGAAAGCGTACAGTCGGAGCTTTCGGGATTGGGATTTTCAGCCATATTGGCAACTATCGTATATTTCTTTGTCGTGCCGTCCTCAGCTGTTACCGTTATGGTTATCGTGTTTTTACCGACTTTGAGGGAGCTGTTGCCCGATACTTTTGCTGTTGCCTTCGAATCGGTCGTTTTGTAATTTATCGTAAGCGGTTTCGTTCTGTAGTCGATATCCGTCGTATACGACGTTTTATCGGATGAAAATGCAGGAGAAAGCGTTGCACCGCTTACAGACAAAGAATAAAGTGTTGCATCCGACGACTTCTTCGTAATCTCCACAGAGTGCGTTATATCGGTTGGATACGCATCATCTTCAGAAGAGGCTATTTCTATTTCTTTAAATGTTACTTCTACATTTTCTCCCTTTGTCAAAGAATTCGAAAGTGTGAAGTTTACTTTTATAAGAGTTTTACCCGAAACGTCGTCACCGCCTTCGTTATCACATTCAAAAAGCATTCTTACAACACCGCTTGAAGGTTTCTTTTCAGTTACGTCCCAACCGGAAAGAATACCGCTGCTTGATTTATACGTCATTTGTTCGGTATCAAATACCATATCGAACATAACCGCTCTTGCGCCCGTTATATCAGCTGTGTCAAGTTTCACCGTAAGTGTTACCGTATCGCCGGGATATGCCTTTGAAGGGCCCGACACGTCAATGCTTGCCGATGCAAACACACCGATGCTTACAAGCGGAATAAGCAATACCGCTGTTACTAATAATGCTGTTATTCTTTTCATACTCAATATTCCTTTCCTTCTATTGTTAGATCGCCAAGCATATGCGCCTTGAACTGTGAAAAGTCGATAAGTGAAAGCTTGCCGTCGCCGTTTGCGTCTGCCGCATATTTATCAAATGACGTAAACTCTTTATCACCGAGCATATACGCCTTGATGTTTGAAAAATCTATAAGTGATATTTTACCGTCGCCGTTTATATCACCCGTAACAACTGCAGTAACCGTGCTTACGACCTCGCCGCCGCTGTAAAGTCTTATCTCGGTTCCCGTTGTTATAAGATCTTCACCTGCAAGCTCTTTATCGCCCTTATACGCTTTTACGCCGTTTGAGAATGTAAGGTTTGACAAGAAGGTATCCACCGTTGTCTGCTCGTTTATCTTGCTTATCAAAGCACTTTCTTTGTTTATCTTATAGACGTCCGTTGAAATTCCAAACAAACCCACGTGCAATACGTTTGATAAAGCCTCTCCCTCGCAACCGTTTATCGCCGTGATCTTCGCTGTGATATCCTTATCGCTGTCGAGAACCGTTACCGTGTACTCGTTTCCTTTTACACCTTCCACAAGCTCACCGTTTCTGTACCATGTGATCTCATAGGGGATGTAATCGTAGTTTACGTTTTCAACGGTTGCCGTGATCTTGCCGCCGAGCTTAAGCTCTCCTTCGATACGAAGATCGGCTGTGAGCGGTTCTGTTTTGACCTTTACTTTAAATTCAGCACTTTTTGTATCATACGTAACTTTTACAGTGTGCTCTCCGCCGATATTAAGTGTGGGAGCATCCATCGTATACGCATCGCTGTCAAGCACCGTAACGATACCTGCAAAATTTTTATAGTATACTTCGAGTCCGTCTTTTACAAATTCTTCGCCATAGCTGTATTCTGTTTTATCGGGCAAGCGTCTGATGGCAACATCCGTATTATCGTTTATACGGACGCCGCAGGAAAGCACGTACGTGCCTCCGCGTGTCAGGAAAGAAATACCGTTTGTTACAGTCGTAAAGTCTATTTCTTCAATATTGCCGTTTTCAACTCTGTAGACAGCTTCTACTGCTTCATCCGTATACAGAACAGCCGTGTAATCATTCGGTGTAATATATTTACCGAATGAAATATCAAGTGCCTTTATCTCATCTGACGGAAACAGCATCTGCAGAAGAGCTGTTTTACCGTTTTTACACTTAACTGCTTCAAACTCAGCATCCTTCGGTACTACTCCGTAATAAATTGCAATACCTGACTGAGTTGATGAATACGTCACAGCCTCGGTTTTATAACCTGCACTTTGTGCATTTTCCCACGTTTGTGAGCCTTCTGAGCAAAGGATCACCGCACTTCCGTTGGCAGTACCTATATTTACAACGCCGTCGGGGGCAAAAACTCTTACGTTTGAGCAATTATCAAATGCACCTTCGCCAACACTTACAACACTTGGCGGTAATATTATCTGAGATATTCCGTCAGCACCGAAAAACGCATATTTTCCTATCTTCTTGACAGTAGACGGAATAAATACGTCGGTGACGTTTACACACGCTGCAAAAGCATATTCGCCTATTGTCTCAACACCGTCTTTTATAAAAAATTCTCCATTATACGCCGGCGGGCAGCAGACTACAGTCTTTTTATCCTTATCATAAAGAATACCGTTGGATGATGCAAAGAACATACTATCTTCACCGCACGTAACGGTCTTTAAATTCTCAGCGTGTGAAAGTGCGCCTTTTTCTATTTCGGAAAGATTTTTCGATATTGTTATGTCGGTAAGCTTAACAGCGCTGTTGAAAGCACCGTCTTTTATCACTTCAACGCTTTGAGGCATAACGTATTTTCCTTCTTTTGCACAAGGATAATGAACGAGAGCCTTCATATCCTTCGTGTAAAGAACACCGTCGTTGACTGCAAAATGATCTGAGGACTCAACAGCAAACGCCGTAAGCTTTTCACAGTAATCAAATGCAGTTTGAGATATAAGCTCAACTGTCGGAGAAAGTGTTATATCCGTTATATTTACACACATATTAAATGCGTGCGCGCCTATTGCAACAACGCCGTTTTTAACAATAAATCCACCTGTTTTACCACCGGGACAGGCAATAAGATACGTGCCGTCCTTGCTGTAAAGAACACCGTCGGAGGAAGAAAACTTTTCATTTTCTTCCGATACGTTTATTTCCGTAAGATTGACACATCCGACAAACGCATCGTTTGCAATAACCGTCACCGTACTCGGAACGGTAATGCTTTTCAGTGTAGGCGAATACATAAATGCGCCGTCTGCAATAATCTCAACGGGCAGATCGTCTATTTTTGAAGGAATCGTAAGGGTTTCTTCTTCTCCTTCATAATACGTTATTGTAATTTTTTCACCGTCCGAGGTGTAGTGCATACCGTCAATTACGTTTTTATTTACAGTTATCAAGCACTGCGCACTCTTTCCGGACACCTTATCGTAAGCGATAACGCGAGCCTGTCCTTTGTTCACGGCATATACAGTTCCGTCGGGATCTACGGATACGACGTCGTTATCGCTTGATATGAAATAAACATCGGATACCAAAGCACCGTTCGGCGAAAGTGTGTAATTAAGTTTATATGTGTCACCGTAATTAAGTTCGAGAGTGTCTTTGTCAAGGGTTATTTCGGATGCTGTCAAAAACTTCTCCGCAGGCATCACGTGAGTGATACAAAATCCGAAATATTCAACGTCATCGTCGGAAATGAGCATAATATTTACCGTATCGCCGTCTATTATAAGCACTTTTCCGGCAAGCTGATCTGCAGTATACGTGCCTACGTTTTCGTTGTTTTTGTCCATTACGATGATAAAATCTTCGTATTCTTCAACGTATGTATCGTGTGAAAAAGCAACGGCGATCTTTTCAGGCTCACCTTCAAGAGTATACGTATATTTTTGATTCAATCCGCTTTCATACGGATGTGATGACTGCAAAGGCGCATCCCTGTCGGAAACATTTACAGTTACAACAGCTTTTTTTGCACCGTTTACGCTTTTTGCAACGACCGTTGCTACGCCTTTACCAACGGCTGAAAATCTGCCGTCAACTATTTTAACAACGTCCTCATTTGATGAAGTATATATAACGTCTTTGACTTCAGCATCTTTCGGCAGAACCGATACACTCGGGGATAATACGTCATCCACCCGCATATTAACAGACTGCGAAGCAAACGCAACGGAGGAAACTTGTATCGAACCGGTATACACTGCTTTTTTGTATTTATTTTCGTTTTCAAGTGCGTACGTTTTTACGCTATCATCGCCGTACAGCACAGCAGACGTACCGAAAAATGCTTCGGAAGCGACTGACGCACCGTTTGGTATAAGTACTGTTTTAAGCGAAAAGCATCCTGCAAAAGCAAGTTTTCCTACAGATTCCGTACCTGTAAGAACAACGTCTTCGAGCTTTTCACAACCGTAAAAGAGTCCTTCGGGAATGTTCTTTATTCCAATGTTTGCATATGTAAGCGAAATGCACGAATAAAAAGCATATTCTTCAACCTTTTCTACAGAAGAAAGGTCAATATTTTTAAGTGATGAGCAACCGTAAAAGGCATATTTCCCAATACTTTTCACATTGTTGAGCGTCAAAGAGGTCAGTTTATCCATCTGATAAAAAGCGTAAGGTGATATTTCGCTTACCGTATAAGGCAGAGAAAATTCAGCCGCCGATACATCACAGAATTTCACAAGAGTTTTCCCGTCCTTTGAATAAAGGTTACCGTTTACGGTTTTGTAAGCTTCATTTGAATCAGATACCGTTATCGCTCTAAGCGACGTACAGCCGATAAACGCAGACGGATCTATAAGCGTTACCGTATCGGGAATTATTATTTCATAAACTGAAGCACAATTCGAAAACGCTTCTTTTCTTATTTCCGTAACAGTCTTTCCGTCGATATTATCGGGGATAACGACTGTATAAGAGGCATTTTCATTCCAGTCAGTAATTGCAACACCGTTTTGAGTATCTGAGTATTCGTACTCTTCAAGGGCAACGGGGGCAATGCAGACAGTTGACGTTAACGTACAGAAGACAAGTAATAGAGAAATCATTTTTTTTAACATCACAGCACTTCCTTTCAATATTTTTTATGTATATATTTATTTTTACACTTATATATATGATATCACATATAGATTTAAATTTCAACAAAAAAGGTAATATTTTTTAAAAACAATTTAATAGCAAACATTACATAATTTTTAATATCAAAAAGCCGATACGCTTGATCGCGTATCGGCTTTCGTTGTTTTTTTTCAGTTGTTACATACTGTAAAACTTATTAAGCGGCGTACATTTCATCGTACCAGTTATTGTAAATAAATACAACACTGTTTTCGTCTTCCGCATTCATAAATTTAGAGTAAGCTTCGTTCTTTCTGAGTTCTGCGTTAAGCTGTGAGAAGAACGCTTCATACAGATCCATGATTATTTCATCATATTCTTCTGTCGTTGTGCGCTTATAAGAATCGACGAGCTTCTGATTTGCAACTATTGCATCTTCATTCGTTTTGATCTGTGCTTCGTTTTCATCAAGAGCTGCCTTTTCAGCCTTCGCCTTTTCTTTTTCTACATTGAGCTTTTCCTCAACAGGGGCAAGCTGTGCTGTTATGGAATCAACAGTTGCCTGTGTGGGTGCCATAGCCGCTTCTGCAGCTGTAAGCTTAGGATTTGCCTCGTTGAGAGCTTTCTGTGCAGCATCAAGTGCCGACTGCATAGTAACGATATCGTTTTCGAGCTTTTCTATAGCATCTGCAGCAGGTGTTTCGGATTTTTTCAATTCGTCCAATTCAGCCTGTGCATCTGCAATGCTCTTCGTTCTTGCATCTATGATTTCAGTCTGCTTCTTAACCTCTGCCTGAAGCTTTGTTACTTCATCCTTAAAAGGTTTATTTGCTTTATTTGCATCATCAAGACGAGCCTTTATAGCATCATACTGAGCCTGAATGGGGTCGATGACCTTGCGGAAAGGCTCATAAGCTGCTTTAAGAGTTACATTCTCCGCGCGGAGCGTTATAAGTGCCTCTTTAGCTGCTTCGATAGCATTCTCACCGTCGGCAATCTTTGCTAATCTGTCATTTTCGGGGTTGTAATCGTTTACACGTTTGAACATCTCATCGGACACCTTCTTAGCATCCTTTATGATATCGGCATTGTTTTCATTCTGGAAAACGAATCCGAGGTAGGGAGAAACAAGCGTTGATTTATTTGTTTCCTTAGCCTTTTCCCAAACGTCAAGGTTCATATCTTCTTCGGGATATGCGATAAACGTATTACCCGTAACGTAGATATTCATCATATAGTCACGGTTAAGACGCTTAAGTGCGCCGGTAGCTTCATCTATTCTGTAGTTTTCGCCTTCAATACCGTACTGAAGAAGGTTTCTGAACTCAGAGTTAGTATTAAGGAATGTAATTATTTCCATACATCTGTCGGGGTCCGATGCGTATTTGCTTATACCGAGCATATATTCACCGACTGTTTCGGTCGATGCAACGGGCTTTTCAAGAACCTTTACAACGTATTTATCAGTATCGACCGTGCTTGCATACGATTCATCATCCGTGACAACTTTAAGAGCAAACTTTGTGTCTTCGGTGGGGTTTTCGCAGAAGTAGCCTTTACGCTCAAACTGCTTCATATATGAATAAAATTCAGTATACTGCCACTGGTTAAGTATGTTCTTCGGAGCAGATTTAAGTCCCGATGTTGCCGCATTGGAAAGATACGTACCGTATATTGTCGTTTCACCTGAGAAAAGACCTACAATACCGGGAGCATCTGCAAGGCTTATGGGCTGAATGTATGCATCCTCGTCAACTTCGTCGTAAAGACCTGCCAAAGGATTGAGGATAGGTGTAACATCCGTTTCGCCTGCGCTTACAGCGTTAAGATATTTGATCGTTTCTTTATCTGTAAGACCTGTTATCTTTTCTTCGTTTATGCCGTATTTAGCCATAAGAGCTTTGTCAAGAACGAGATACGTGTAGTCATAAGCCAACTGTCTGTTAGTCGGTATTGCGTACGTACCGTCGCCGACCTTACCGCCCAAAAGAACGTTGGGGTTCAAATACTGATGAAGCTCTTTTGCTTTATCAGCAAGCATTTCATCAAGCTGAAGCAAGAATGATTCGTTATCGGTTGCATACGTTTCATCATTTACGTACTTTGAAAGATTTGCCGCACCGCAGATAAGGAATACGTCCATCTGCGTAGAGGAAGGTGTAGGATATTTTTCAACGGAAGAACCGAGAATATTAAATTCTGTTTCGTAATATTCCGTTTCGCTTTCTTCCTCTTCCTGAGCTTCTTCCTTGTACCATTTGCTCTTTCTGCCGCCCTGATCCTTATCGTTGGCAATGAGCTTATCTATAGCTGCCAAACGCTTTGATTCTTTTTCGGAAGCATCGGCAACACTTTCCTGCTCTGCTTTCAAAGTCTGCTCTTCTGCGATCTCAGCAACTATCTGGTCTATTTTTTCTTCATATTCGCTTTCTTTAAAGTAACGGAGGATTACCTGCGTTTTAAAGCGCTGTGTTGTTATTGAGTTTATCTCATCCTGAACGGCTTTTATTGCCTCGTCAGTCGTTTCATCACCCGTCATAAGTGTCAAAACAACGGTTTTCGGTTTTCTCGCCGCTATTTCATCAGCTTCGATTATGTCTTCGCCTTCTGCAGCAGAAGAACCCGAAGAACAGCCTGCAAGTGCTACAGGTAACATCATTGCAAGGGCGAGAAAGATTGCGAATAATCTCTTTTTCATTTGTTATGTGACCATGCCTTTCTTTGATTGTGAAGAATACTTCATCAAAAAATTAAATTACGAGAACAAAAGTTCTGTCTATAAATATACAGTTACATATTACACTAAAATTGACGTTCAGTCAAGTAGTTTTTTTAAATAAAATATAAACAGCGGTAATTTATCAGTCCAAATAGTCCTTAAGACGCTTGGAACGGCTCGGATGTCTGAGCTTGCGAAGTGCCTTTGCTTCTATCTGTCTGATTCTTTCTCTCGTTATATTGAAGACTTTTCCGACTTCCTCAAGCGTTCTCGTTCTGCCGTCTTCAAGACCGAATCTCAAACGGAGCACCTGTGCCTCACGGGGAGTGAGCGTATTGAGGACCTCGTTGAGCTGTTCGCGGAGCAAAGTGTAGAATGCCGCGTCTGCAGGAGCAGGTGAGTCGTCATCGGGAATAAAGTCGCCAAGGTGGCTGTCTTCCTCTTCGCCTATAGGCGTTTCAAGAGAAACGGGATCCTGTGCTATCTTCATTATATCACGGACCTTTTCAACGCTCATATTAAGCTCGGCGGCGATCTCCTCTGCGGAAGGTTCTCTGCCGTATTCCTGCAAAAGCTGGCGTGTCGTCTTTGTTACCTTGTGTATCGTTTCGACCATATGAACGGGAATTCTTATCGTTCTTGCCTGATCCGCTATAGCTCTTGTAATAGCTTGTCTTATCCACCACGTAGCATACGTTGAAAATTTATATCCCTTCGTGTAATCAAACTTTTCAACCGCCTTCATAAGACCGAGGTTACCCTCCTGAATGAGATCGAGGAAGAACATACCCTTGCTTACGTATCTTTTGGCAATACTTACAACAAGACGCAGGTTTGCTGTAACGAGTTCTTTTTTCGCCTTGTCGTCACCGTCTGCCATACGCTGTGCAAGATACAGCTCTCTTTCGCTGTCAAGCAGCGGAAACTGTCCTATTTCTTTAAGGTACATACGAACGGGGTCGTCTATGGGGAGTCCCTCCTGCGCCAGCATTTTTTCCATATCCTCGGCGCTTTCGTATTTTTCGACTTCGCTTTCTATTTCGTCGAATTCATGTTCGTTATCAAGATATCCAACGATCTCGATACCCATGCCCTGGAGCGTATCGTAGAATTTTTCGATCTGATCGAGATCGAGGTCGATCTCTTCAAACGCTTCCATAATCTCGTTATTGGTAAGAGAACCCTTCTGTTTTCCCTTTTCCATCAACAATTTCATAGCATTTTTCTTTGCCTGTTCCATTTTACCGACCGTTCCTTTCTTTATGTAAGGTAAAATTAATCTTTTCTTTTTGACTTTATAAGAGCTTCTATATCGCTCACTGTGTCGTTCGACATTTCTGCCGACTCTTTTTCTTTAATAAGCACGTCGACGCTTTGTGAAAACACCCCGTAAGTATTATTCGACAACGCCTGTCTGTCGATGTACATTTTTGTTATTCGCCCTATCTGTTCGGGTGTAAACTCACCTGCAAGAAAAGCAGGATCAAATCTTCGTTCTTTTTCAAATATATCCCTTATGACGAGATAAACTTTTTTCCCGAATGCGGTAAAGAATATATCTTCGGAAAGTCCGCCCTCTTTCTCCGCTTTTTCCATATATTCGGGATTTATCTGCGCAATACCGAGAATAACTTCCTCAGCTCTTGCGGCGCGTACGTTTTTTACGGTATCGGGATTTACTTTATCCCCGAAGCCCATAGCGGTGCGTTTTACGTCGTCTGCAAACTTTCTTTTTTCTTTTCTTGCAAACGAAAGTCTTTTTTTCTTTACATCCGTCTTCAGGCTGTCTTCGGAAACATCAAGCATTTTTGCCGCTTTTGCCGTATATACTTCTCTTTCAACGTCGGAAGATATTCTTGCAAGCACCGAACATATCGCATCGGACGCTTTTACTTTTTCTTCGGGCACTGAAATATTATGCTCTGCCAGAATAGCATCGCATTTGAACTGAAATTCACTTTTGGATTCGTTTATAAGGTGCGAAAAGCGTTCCTTGCCGTACTTTTGTATGAATTCATCGGGGTCAACTCCTACCGGCAGCGAAAGCGCGCGTACTTCAAGAGACGCCGCCGTCAAAATGGGGATGGCTCTGTTTGTCGCCTTTCGTCCGGCTTCATCACCGTCGTAGCATATAACGACCTTGCTTTTATATTTTTTCAGCATCGCCGCCTGTTCCTGCGTAAAAGCCGTACCGAGGCCTGCAACGGCTGATGTGAATCCTGCGGCATGCAACGCTATAACGTCTGTATATCCTTCGCAAAGGATAAAATAATCCTCTTTTGAGTTTTTCGCATAGTTCAAGGCAAAAAGGTTTCTGCCTTTCTTAAATGCGGGTGTATCGTTTGTATTTAAATATTTCGGTTTTTCATCTCCGAGCGCTCTTCCTCCAAAGGCAACAACGTTGCCTGCAGGGTCGATTATCGGGAAAATGAGCCGTCCTCTGTAATAATCAAAAAGCTTGCCGTTTTTACCCTCACCGCAAAGAAAGCCTTCTTTCATTTCAGCGGAAGTATATCCCAAGGAACGCAAATGATTCGCAAGGACGCCGTAAGAATCCGGACAGTACCCTATTCCGAACCGTTTGCCGACAGCCCCGGAAAGTCCTCTTCTTTGCGCATACTCCGTTGCATTTTTATATTTTCCGCTTGTAAGCTCCGAATTAAAAAAACGTGCGGCGTGTTTGTTCATTTCCAATATGCGTTTACGCTTGTTTACAGCGCCTTCGTTTATCCTGTCAACGGGAAGCGAAAGACCTGCACGGTTAGCAAGAAATTCAAGTGCCGAAACGTAATCGAGGTTTTCGATACGCATTATAAACGTGATAACGTCGCCGCCCGCTCCGCAACCGAAGCAATAGCAGGAATCGTTTTTTGTAAACACGGTAAACGACGGGGATTTTTCATTATGAAACGGACACAGTCCGACATAGTTTGAGCCGGCACGTTTCAAGTTGACATAGCCGCTTATTATATCGACTATATCGCATCGAGCTTTAAGTTCTTCGATAAAACTACTGTCGAATCTCATATCTTTCCTCCCCTTTTCGTAGTAATATACGCAAAAAAAGCCTTTTTTCTTTTTTTAATAATATTTTTTATTGTAAACATTGTGTAAACCAACATACAAAAAAACAGCTTATGATTTATTAACATTTTAATATTGAATTACTCTTCATCGTGTATTATACTGTAAAATGGTCACTATACTATGGGAAGGCATAAGATTTATAATGAAAAGAATAAGATTAATTACAGCTGCATTTTTAGCACTCACTCTCGTTTTTTCTCCCTCCTGCGGAAAAGAAAAAACGAGAATTGAAATGTCAGAAGGCGAAAGGCTCGAGGCAGCGCTTAACGATCTTTACGAAGGCGGAAATTTTGACATAACAGTCGACATAAAATACGACGTTATGGACGGAGATTCATCCACACATTACTCCAACAACATAATCCAGAACAAAAATAAGAACTCAACTGTAGCATACGTCAAACGCACAGGCGACGTAGAAGGCGAAGATTATTTTATAGACGGTAAATATTACAGCAAAGAAGGAAAGCTGTTAAATCCCGACTTTCCGATGACTCTTACAAGCGAAACGATGATGTGCAACATTACTCCCGAGCTTATGGGTGAATATTCATACGTTGACGGTGAAAATTATAAAACGTACGAATTCAAGGTTGCGGACAGTAAACTGAACGATCTTGTCATCGCCGAAACGGGAATGAAAGCAACAAAGGCATCGGGAAGCGTCATTCTCAGCCTTAACGGCTATCTTATGGGTTACAAAATAAAAGCCGTAACGGAACACTGGATAAGTAAAGATATGTATTACGAATACGATCTTTCTCTCGTTGTAACCGTAAACGCAATAAACGACGGTACGCCAAAAATAGAAATACCGTTTGAATACGACAAATAAAACATCACCGTCTTTCGGAATCGGAAGACGGTGTTTTAATATGATCACATCAAATGTTTATAAAAATCATCAACTGCTCTGTTAAATTCATCAGATCTTTCGGCAGCGATAAGATGCCCGCCCTCTACAAAAACAAGCTTTGATGAAGGAATACAGCGGTGTATCAGCTTTGTATGTTCTGTTTTTATGAGATCGTACGTTCCGGCAATCACAAGCGTGGGAGCCTTGATGTTTGAAAGCTCTTTTTCGGAAATATTCGGATCGTTTATCATTATCGAAAGCATTTCTTCCGTTCTTTTTTGTTCGGGGGTTTTAAACGGCATATTCAGAAGCTCTTTATATTCTTTACAAATTGAGGCTTGAAGCTCATCTTCAACACCGTCACCGTTTAAATTACCGCCGTTAAGCACAAGGCTTCGGACTTTATTAGGATATTTCAGAGCAAAAAGCATGGCAATATTTGCACCGTCGGAAAAGCCGAGAATATGCGCCTTTTCAATATTCAATTCATCCATAAAACAGAACAGATCATCGGCAAACGTGCGCAAAGCAAACGTTTTGTCGCCTCTCGGAGTTCTTCCGTGTCCTCTCGTATCCGGTGCAATAACGTGAAAGCTTTTTGAAAAATATTCAATTTGAGACGTGAAATAATCGCAATCACCGTTATTACCGTGCAAAAGGATGAGTGCCTCGCCGCATCCTCTTTCTTTATAAAAAAGCTTTATGTCCATATCTTTACCTCTTTTCTGATGATAATATACCATAGTAAAAATCTCCTGTCAATCATCTTTTTCTTCTTTTTACACCAAAATATACGGTCTATGTAATACAGAGTTAAATATTTTTTTAATAAAACCACTTGAACAAATTCTTTTTTTATGATAATATGAAACGGTAATTACGAAAGGAGTGATCGTTATGGCTAAAAATAATGACGGCAAAAAAATAATAGCGACGAACAAAAAAGCATATCACGATTACTACGTCCTTTCCACTTACGAAGCGGGACTTCAGCTTTTCGGAACGGAAGTAAAGTCAATAAGAGCAGGTACTGTAAACTTAAAGGATTCATTCTGCCACATAAAAAAAGGTGAAATATTCGCCCTCGGCGTACACATAAGTCCGTACGAAAAAGGCAACATATTCAACAGAGACCCTTTGAGAGAAAAAAAACTGCTCATGCACAAAAAGGAAATATTGAAGCTTCAAGGCCAGGTCGGTCAGGAAGGACTTTCGATAATTCCGCTGTCGCTCTATTTCAGCGGACAGTACGTCAAGCTTGAAATTGGGCTCTGCAAAGGTAAAAAGCTTTATGACAAGCGTGAGGTCGATGCTAAAAAGCAGGCGGCTCGATCCATCGAAAGATACGAAAAATCAAACGGAAGATACGAGTAAACTGTAAACCGCAAATTCTTCATATGGGGGCGTAAAGGCTTCGACGGGGAGTTTGAGGTACGATAAGCGGGCAGAGGCGCATTACCTCTTTAAAAAGTGCAACTTTAAAATTAAACGCTAACGATAATAACGTAGCTCTCGCTGCCTAATCGGCGAGCATCCGCCACGGAGGACCACGGCCGTGATACGGGTGTCATGCAGTGGTAAATGTGCGTCGCCCTTTTGCTTTTGAAGCGGCCATAAATAAAAAAGCTACCGTTGTTTTATACCTGAGTATCGGTGAGAAATAACGGGAATAAATAAAGATACTCTGCGCCCGGAGAAAGTTGTATCAAGAGCTTTTCGGACAGGGGTTCAATTCCCCTCGCCTCCACCAAACTTTAATAAATCGAACACCGTAATTTTCTTTATGCCCGGCGGGGTGTTCGGTTTGATCGCAAAAATAGCGGACAAGGCGTAAGCCCTGCCCGCTATTTTGTTTTTTACTCTTCTTTCACTTCGGGAATGCCCGCAACGGAAGTCAGCAAGGAAAGGACGCCCGCAAGCGCGGAAGCGCTGGCAACCATAACCCAGTTGACGTCGCCAAGTACGGCGGAAGTTCCGATCGTTGCAACGGCGGTCTGTGCGACGGTCTTAACCGCGCGGACGCCCGCTGCTTTAATCCACTTCTTGAATTTATCCATTTTCAGCCCTCCTTTACACTCTTTGCATATCCGACGCGTTCACACGGCCGGTATATACTTTCTTTGTTTTTTCGGTGCTGACAAGAAGAATCTTGCCGCCCTGCTCCACGGCTCGAATATAAAGCGCGGTCGAAGGCACCCAAGACGCCATTTTCGCACCGTTCGAAAACTTCGTTACGCCGGGCTTGCATTTTACCTTCTTTCCGACGTCGGCTTCGGTAAAGACGTCGGCGGCGGGCTTTGCTTCCGGTGCGGTTGTAGCCGCTCCCGCTGCCTTGCCGCCGTTGGTAGTGATATATGTATCATATCCGGCGGCCTTCAGTTTTGCGGCCATATTGTCGGCGTTCGCCTTTACGGAATATGCGCCGACTTGCACTTTATAAAGGTCGTTCGCGATCACGATATACGTATCAAATCCCGCCGCCTTCAGGTCGGCCGCCAGTTTGTCGGCATTCGCTTTCTGCTTAAAAGCGCCAGTCTGCACGCGGTAAAGGACGTTCGCTTCGGGCTTTGCGGGTTCGGTAGGTGTTTCGGCGGAATCGCCGGCCGCAAGGCCCGCTTTAACTGCGGCGCGAAAATCGTTCATTGTGCGGCCGAAATTGCCCCACCAATTATCGGGGTCGCCGTGATTGCTACCATAACCCAGCGCGTGTGCTTCCTTATGGCTGACAATATTATCGACCGGAATATTAAACTTTTTGCAAAGATAAACGCAATATTCGACCGCCACGTTATACACGGCTTCGAAATATTCCTTGTTCTTGCAATCGTCTTCGCACATTTCAAACTGAATGTACGCGGGATCGTAGTTATACGACGGCCCGAAATGGTGGAAATTCGGGTGATTGCTGGACGAAAGTTCCTTGCCGTTTTTATCGTAAGGAATAGCGCCGACGCCCCAGCAACAAATATCATACGGAAGAATGTTTGCGACCTTTACTTCCTTATTCAAGGCATAACCGATAAAGGAATGAACGCAAACTTTACGGCCCATAACAGACGAAGGGTTGTTCCAATGATTCCCGTACTGATTGACGCCGACTTCCGCGGGCGCGTCGACGTAACGTTTCAAATTCGGGTTGTTTGCCCCGGTGGAATGAACGACGATTCCCTTCGGGGTCATTTTTTGCGCCTTTTTGTAACAATCGTTCTTTGTGGCGTATGCGGTGATGATCTGCATTGTGTAACCTCCTATTTTACGACGTATGTTCGTCGTGATTTACTCTGCCTTCCAGCCCGTCGATTCTTTTATGCGCTTGTTTCGTTGACGCTTCGACGGCCGATAAACGGGAAACAAAAGCGATATTCTGTTCGTCCTGCTTTTCCTGCTTATGCTTTATATCGTCAACGCCCGATTTTATGTATCCTAATTCGGTAAGGATAATTCCGTCCTTCTTGCCGCCGGCTGCGTCGTCGGTTCTCTTATTGCGAAAAAACGTTACGCAACCGAACACAACGCCAGCGATACCGCCGACGATAGATACGGCCGTTACAAATTCATTCATACCGTTTTATCCTCCGGGGGCTTCGGAAATTCCACGTTATACGGGAATCCCTCTTGCTTCGTAATATCGCGTAACTGTTGACGATATTTCGCCCATTCACCGGAAATCGCTTCGGCGATACCCTTCAGGAATGCCAGCCACGCGGAAAACGTGCTACCGGAAGGAATGTCAAGACCGATTCGATCGAAGCACATACGAGCGTCGGACGCTTCAAGAAGTTTGTTTCGCTTTGCGCGAATTTCAGCCGCCAGCGCGTCGTATTCGGCGGCCTTTGCCGCTTCAAGCCACTTTTTGTTCGCGGCTTTTACGATCTTCAAAAGATCGGCGCGGTTCGGAACGTTCAGGCGGTATTCGTCGTAAACATAAACGACGGTATTTTCGCCGTCCTGCTCCCTTGTTTCCTTTGTAATGTTTTCACGGAAAATCACTTCCGCATTGTCGCCGTGTTCTTCAACAACAACCGCCGACGGTTTGATATTGCTTTCTGTCTTCATTTCGGATAACCCCTTTCAATTTTCGTATATTTACGTACGGCTTGACGTACTTTTCCCAAAAGCGCCGCGAATTACAATGTTTCAGCGCTCCGATCTTTGACATAAAAGATCGTGCCGCGTGCGGCGTGATACGCTTCGCTTTGCTCAATCGCACGGCCGCCCGTCGTATTGACAAGGCGTTTCGCTTTCGTAAGATGATTTTATCCCGGAAGAACCGAAAACCGAGTATATCCAGCGCCCGCCCTTTCCGTTTGCCGTCTTTTCTGCTGATATAGTCGAACCGGAATACTTGCCAATTATCTTTAATGCGAAGACCGATCGCGGCGGCCCGCTCGATAATGGCTTCGACGGCGCGGTGTAACTTCTTTTTATTCGCCCCGAAGAACGCCATATCGTCCATATAACGGATATAACATTCGATCTTTAATTCCTGCTTGATGAAATTATCAACGGGCGTCAAAAGGAAATTACAAAGCCATTGTGAAGTATAAAAGCCGATCGGAATTCCGACGCCCGGTTTATCCGGTTCGTTGTAACTGTCGATTATAGCGAAGCAAATATCGACGAAAAGGTGGCCGCGGAATTTCTTTCGTAACATATCCTTCAAAATGTCGTGCCGGACGTGTGGATAACACTTCGTAATATCAAGTTGCGCCGTATATTTGATATTGCTTCCGGCTTTGTGATGATTGATATACCTTTGAATATATTTCTTGCCCTTATGTACGCCGCGTTTCGGAATAGACCCGCAAGAATAACGGTACATACCCCGCATAAATACGGATTCAGCGGCAAGGACGACAAGTTGGTGTATAACCTGATCGGGAAATACCGGAACACTTGTTATATTCCGAACCTTCCCGTTTTCGCAATGGCGGGAAAAAGAACCCGAAATCTTCGGCGTGAACGCCAGCGGATATTCGCCCGGACGGTATGTTCCGCGCCGGATTGCTTCTTGCTTCTTTTCCGTTTGACATACGATTTCGTACGTAAGGTCGATATACTCTTCGATATTCGCAAGAATCTTCCGGGCCTGACGATATTTCTTCGTCGGGCGGCCGTTACGCTTCTTTTTGTTTTTGCATACTTTCGTAATTGCAAGGCGTATATATGCCTTGTCTTTCATATTACGGTCGATATTAAAAGACTTCATATTTCGTCTTCTTTCTTATAGTTTCGGGGTCGTTGTGCGTTCGCCTACTAAACCCCGCCGTAACAACAATTTTTGCCAAGCGGCAAGGAATACGGCGTGCATAATAACTGTAATGTTGCTATAAGAATGGCGCGCGCGATAGTTCACGTTCGAGTTCGAAGGCGCGTTGTTGCAATTCCAGTAAAGCGGGCCAGCGTTCGACCCGTTGTTCCAGTTGCCGCCGACACGCGCCGCGCACGGCACGCCGTATCCCTATATTTAATTATTGCTTTTAGATGATAAAGGGGGCTGGCTGCCCCCAAACCCCCGCTTTAACGGTGGTAAGAAAGGCGCGCGCGATAGTTCACGTACGAGTTCGAAGGCGCGTTGTAGCAATACCAGTAAAGCGGGCCAGCGGGCGACCCGTTGTTCCAGATGCCGCCGACAAGCGCCGCGCAAATAGCGCTGCGCGGATAGTAGTAATAATCCGAATAATACGTGGTAGTCGAAGCGCCGATCGCGTCGGGAATGCGTATCCACGGATAACGGGAATCAAGCCCCAGCGTTTTAACGTAACCGTCAGCGCCGGGAATACCGTAATTCAGTTTGACGTAATCGTCCGTGATCGCGCCGTTTGCGTATTTAGTCGGGTCGGGCAAGAAGTATACGTCGTACGTGTACGGGTCTTCGGCCGTTCCCGCTCCCTCTCTCTTGAAAAGAACGTCGGAAATCTGTTCGAACGAATCGCCGTACGGTCTTTCGATTCCGCGGTACATACAGTTATATTTACCGCTTGTATTCGATACGGGCGAACCGCTCGAAGCGATAACGTTATCGCAAGAACCGTTTTTCCACGCCAGCGTAAAGACAACGTTACCGACCGCCACGTTTACGGGGTCGCCGTCAAAGCAGATCGCCTTATTACTGCCGTCGTAATCCTCGATTGCGGTAACGATACGGTTATTTGCGATTCCGGTTGAACCGTGCGACGTGCCGATACCGATTGTCTGTCCGACAACAAATTTCGCGGCCGTCGCGGTGGATACGATAATACGGTTCGCGCCGGTTTCGGCGATCGTTGCGACTTCGTTTGCGGAATACGGCATACTGACCGCGCCTTGCATTACGCTTTGCATATTGCGGGTAGCAAATTCGACCCACATTAAAAGGCAAATCGCGTAACGTTCCGCGGTAGTTGTTACCGTGTAATTTTCGCCGGCCTTTCTTGCGTCCGTCATAGCGGTATTTAACGAATAAATTTTGTTGAATACGCCGGAACGGGAAGTCGGCTTATCATCTACTAACGCCATAGGATAGGCGGGGTAATATGCTTTTGTGGCCGGTGCGTCTTCCGTACCCTGATCGCGATTGATCGGGGAAGGCATAAAGCCGGGAAGTTTGAACGCGGAAATAACGATTTCCTCCGCGCCGTCGGTGTAAGTATGCTTGTAATAGAACAAGGGAATTTCGACCCAAACTTCACCGTTTGAACCGTCGACGGCGTAACCGGGTTCGCCCTTGTAAGCATTTACGACGAAGTTTCCGTCGTCGCCCCAGTAGCCACAACAACGGCGAATATCCGACCACGGATAAATATTGTCGAAGTTGTTTTCCGCTTCGTCTGTGTCTGTACCAACGCC
>JAZQBL010000048.1:0-5371 GCA_045545665.1 Eubacteriales bacterium | reverse complement strand
GCTGATTGTGTTATAGGGGCGGCACAATTCACTTTGTGAATTCGACGGTGTGTATTTCGAACAAATTTTATGATAACAAGATCTGCACACCGCCGGTTCCGCAAAAGCGGAACGTGCCGCCCCCTGAAAACAAACAAAAGCAGTTTCTTTATAAAATATGTATCTTCGGAGATTTAATTTTCAATTATCCACTTGACTATATCGGATGATATGTGATAAAATACAATGAATAAATGTTTATCAGGAGAATGTTATGTACGACAATACTCTCGTTTTGAACAAGTGCAAAGAAGCAAAAAGCGCTGTTTCTGTTCTTGCTTCCTCGTCGAGCTTTATAAGAAACAAGGCGCTTGAGGAAATTGCCTTGTCGCTCGAAGAAAACTGCGAAAGTATACTGCAAGAAAATAAAAAGGATATTGACAAAGCCGCCGAAAACGGCGTGAAGGAAACGATGATCGACCGTCTGACCCTCACTCGCGACCGTGTTTTTGCAATAGCAAATTCCGTGCGCAAGCTCATTGCCCTGCCCGACGTCCTCGGAAACGGCACAGTATCCGTGCGCCCGAACGGCCTTAAAATAACAAAAGTACACGTTCCTTTGGGAACTGTCGGCATTATTTACGAAGCCCGTCCGAACGTCACGGCTGACGCCGCGGCGATATGCATAAAAACGGGCAACACCGTCGTTTTAAGAGGCGGAAAGGAAGCTTTCAATTCCAACCGTAAGATATGCTCCGTTATGAGAGCGGCTATATCAAAAGCGGGCTTGCCCGAGGGCTGTATCTGCTTTATTGACGACCCCGACAGGCAGTCGAGCATCGCATTGATGAACGCCGTAGGGCTTATCGACGTGCTTATTCCCAGAGGCGGAAAAGGCCTTATAAAAGCCGTTTGTGAAAATGCCTCCGTTCCCGTTATCGAAACGGGTGCAGGCAACTGCCACGTATACGTTGAAAAAAATGCCGATATAAAAATGGCACTTGACGTGTGCATAAACGCAAAGGTTAGCCGTCCGTCGGTATGCAACGCCGCGGAAACCTTGCTTTGCGACGAAGCTGTTGCAAAAGAATTTTTACCGCTTTTCAAAGCTGAAGCCGACAAATACGGTGTTGAATTGCGAGGCTGTGAAAAGACCGTCGAGATCCTTCCCGGCATAAAAAAAGCAACGGATGAGGATTTTTACACCGAATACAACGACTATATAATGTCAGTTAAGGTAGTATCCGACGTAAAGGAAGCGACGGAGCACATAAACGAACATTCAACGCATCACAGCGAAGCGATAATGACGCAGAATATCGACGCTGCCGAGTATTTCAAAACGAATATCGACTCTGCGGCGGTCTACGTGAACGCATCCACGAGATTTACCGACGGCGAGGAATTCGGCTTTGGCGCCGAAATAGGCATATCAACACAAAAAATGCATGCAAGAGGTCCTATGGGCCCCGAACAGCTTACAAGTATAAAATATATTATAGAAGGAAAAGGACAAACAAGATGAACGAAAAGATAAAAGATATTGCAAAACAGCTCGGAGAAGCTATCAAAGAAGACGAAAGAATAATAAGACTCAACCGTGCGACGATCGCGTACGAATCCGATATGGAGCTTCTGACGAACGTAAGCCGTTACAATGAGCTTTCCAAAAAGCTTGCAGACGCTTTTGAAACGGAAGGCCGTGACTCTGACACCGTAAAGAATCTCGGCGGTGAGCTTCGCGATCTTTACGAAAAGATCATGCAGATCCCGACCATGATAGAGTTCAACGAAGCAAAAGAGGCTGTTGACAAGTTCATGGAAGAAGTAAACGGCGAAGTTATGTACACGGTAACGGGCACACGTCCCTGCAGCCACGACGGTTGCGACGGCGACTGTTCACACTGCCACGGCTGATAAAAAAACAAAGGAGCTGTAACGTCATGACACCCATGATGCAGCAATACTGGGAGATCAAAGAAACCTGCCCGACGGCGATACTTTTTTACCGTTTGGGTGACTTTTACGAGATGTTTTTCGACGATGCAAAGCTCGCTTCGAGAGTTCTTGAGCTTACCTTGACGGGACGTGACTGCGGAGAGGAAGAAAGAGCGCCGATGTGCGGCGTTCCGTATCACAGCGCGGAAGGATATATAGCAAAGCTTGTCGAAAGAGGCTATAAGGTCGCAATATGCGAGCAGGTCGAGGACCCGAAGGAAGCCAAGGGCATCGTAAAGAGAGAGATCATCCGAATGATAACGCCGGGAACTCTGACAGAGTCGGAGATGCTCGACGAAAAAATGAATAACTACATCGCCTCCGTCTTCATAAATGAGGAAGGCGCAGGCGTTTGTTTTGCCGATATATCGACGGGATATTTTTCCGCCACGTCGTCGCGCGGACAGGAAAAAAGCGAAAAATTCGTAATAGATCAGCTCGGTGCGTACCGCCCGAAGGAAGTCATACTGAATTTTCCCGAGCATCAATATCCAAAGCTTGACGACTTTTTTGCCAAGCGCATAAACTGTATGGCAAACTATTGGCAGTTTGAGTATTTTTCGTATCCCGATTCACTTGAAAGGTGCAAAACACAGTTTAAGGGCGTTGACTTTTTAAGTGACGTCGGAACACTTGAGGTTAGTGCCGCAGGTGCGCTTTTGGAGTATATTTCACAAACGCAAAAGACGGATATTTCCTACATAAACGAGATAAAATTATATACCGACGAAGAATTTCTGCAAATGGATATCTCATCCCGCCGTTCTCTTGAGCTGTGCGAGGTGATGAAGGGCGGAAAAAAAGGCTCGCTTCTGTGGGCTATCGACGAGACGAAAACGTCGGGCGGAGCAAGACTTTTGCGCAAATGGCTTGAATCGCCTCTTTGCTCGGTAAGTGAGATAATGAAACGCCAAAATGCTGTCGGCGCTTTTTACGGCGACTTCGATGCAAGAGAAGAGCTTGCCGAAATTCTTAAAAGCGTGCTTGACCTTGAAAGACTTGCCGCAAAGGTAGTGTATTCGACAGCCACGGCGAAGGATCTCCGTGCAATAAGGCAGACGGCACTGACCATACCGAAAATAGGTGCCGTCATAAAAGGACTGCACAGCGAAAGACTTTCGGAAATTTACTCCGAACTTGACACCCTTGAAGACCTTGCAGAGCTTATAGACCGTGCTATCGTTGACGAACCTCCTTTTTCCGTAAGGGAAGGCGGAATAATAAAAGACGGTTATAATGAGGATATAGACAAGCTCCGCAGTATAATGAAGGACGGCAAGTATTGGATATCCAAAATTGAAGAAACGGAAAGAGAAAAAACGGGCATAAAGACTCTGCGTGTAGCTTATAACCGTGTGTTCGGTTACTATATCGAGGTAACGAAGTCGAACCTTGCGGACGTGCCCGACAGATACATAAGAAAGCAGACGCTTGCAAACTGCGAAAGATTTATAACAAACGAGCTTAAAGAGTTTGAAGCCTCCGTCCTCGGCGCATCCGACAAGGTCGTGAAGCTTGAATACGATATTTTTTGCTGTATACGTAACACTGTTTACGATAACGTCATAAGACTGAAGGACGTTGCATCGAAAATATCCGAGCTTGACGTGTATTTGTCCCTTGCTGTATGTGCGGTGAAGAACAGATATACACCGCCTGAGGTCGATCTTTCCGATATGATAGTCATAAAAGACGGCAGACACCCCGTAGTTGAGCAGTTTTCGCAAGGAAATTTCGTGCCGAACGACACGTTGCTTGATACGAATAAGAACCGCCTTATGCTCATAACGGGCCCGAATATGGCAGGTAAATCGACGTATATGAGACAAAATGCGCTGATAGTCATACTTGCGCAGATAGGCTCGTACGTGCCCGCGGCAAGCGCAAGGATAGGTATTTGCGATAAGATATTCACGCGTGTCGGAGCAAGTGACGATCTTGCCTCGGGAACGTCTACGTTTATGCTTGAGATGAACGAGGTCGCATACATCCTTGAAAATGCAACGAAACGCAGTCTTATCGTGTACGATGAGATAGGACGCGGAACGTCGACCTTTGACGGTATGTCAATAGCACGTGCCACGGCTGAATATACGGCAAGCAAAAAAATAGGTGCAAAAACGCTTTTTGCAACGCACTATCACGAGCTTACAGAGCTTGAAAATACGGTAGAAGGCGTTGTAAACTACAATATAGCGGCAAAAAAGAAAGGCGACGAGCTTATATTTTTGCGCCGCATCGTAAAAGGAGCGGCTGACGACAGCTACGGAATAGAAGTTGCAAAGCTTGCGGGCGTTCCGTCACCCGTCATAAAAAGGGCAAAGGAGATACTTGCATCACTTGAGTCGGACGACGCAAGAAAAGAAAAAAGACAAATAAAAGAAGCCGAGTCGATAGAGGATCTCAATATTTCGCTTGAAAGCGTTGCAAACGACGAGATACGCGAAAAGCTTACGAATATTGATCTCAACATAATAACGCCCGTCGATGCGTTTGACATATTGAGAAAGCTGAAAAGCTTGCTGTAGATCACAAATGCAGGGGCGGATTCCATATCTGCCCGCTTGAAAAATGACGGACAAAATAATAAATAAGGAATTGTAAAGAGCGACGTTCCCGCCGACCTGTATGATGTAGGGCGGGGGAAAATGAGATAATAGATAATAGATGATAGATAAGAGATAGATAAATCGGTAGGGGTCGGCGCCCACGACGACCCGTATCAAAAAAAGTGATGTTTACCTGCGGTAAGTGATGTGTGGCTTTTCCACGTGAAGTTCGCCACAGGCGAGTTGTGCTTCGCACTCTCCCTCAGTCTTTTGCTTCGCAAAATCCAGCTCCCTCCCGGAGGGAGCCTGAATGTAGGGGTCGACGTCCCCGGCGACCCGAAGATAAAAGATAATAGATAAAATCGTAGGGGTCGACGCCCTCGACGACCCGTATGATGTAGGGCGGGGGCTTGCTCCCGCCGTTTCGAAAAATCCGATGAATGATGAATCGACACCTCATCCACCGCTAACGCGGTCCCCCTTCTCCCGCTGGAGAAGGCTGAATGTAGGGGTCGGCGCCCTCGACGACCCGCCTAAACGCGGGTGCGGATTTCCTCTTTAGGTGGGCAATATGACGGTTCTTTTTGATAAAACAAAACTCTCCGCTTTCGCAGAGAGGATAATATAAAATGTAATTTGTAAAAAATAAAAGGCCGCACTATTGCACAGCCCCGGAAAACTATATTATTTTCAATTATGTCCACTGAAAACCGAATAAAGGAAACGAAAACTCAAAATATTCTTGAATTCAAGGTTATCTGTGTTACTCACCAGAAAACCATCGGAAGTTCAAGCCCTCGGTCTATTAGTATTGCTCAGCTCAATGCATTACTGCACTTACACCT
>JAZQBL010000047.1:0-26501 GCA_045545665.1 Eubacteriales bacterium | reverse complement strand
CTTAAGAAGAATACGGGTGTTGCTATTCACAAAGAATTCTTATACATGTTGTTGATTACTTTGGGATTTCTCATTATTACAAATTACGTTACCAATATTTTTGTAGGTTTTACTACATACCTAATTTGGCAAGTTTTTTGGACAATCGTTTTTTATAAGGCTGACATTCAGAAAGTCTATAAAACATTGAAAGAAAAATTTGCGACTAATTAATTCGTATCTAATTATTCCAATTGGATAAATTTGTTCAATTCAAGAAAGGAGAGAAAAAGTTTTTTAACTTATAGCAGATCTATGTAGTAGAGTTCTTTTTCGATCGCTCTGCTATATAAAACCAAAGTATCGAAGAAAAAACAAGAAAAGGAGATTGATTATGAAACAAACATTCAAAAGAAGCATATCGCTCTTGCTTGCGTTTGTGATGGTAGTTGGCGTATTTGCCACTATGCCTTTCACAGTATTTGCAGCAGGTGTCGATTACGATCACAATGCTTCAACAAGCACAGATGAGTATTATAACCTCATCTCAAAGACTGACTGGGACAATGCGCCCGGTATTTCCGAATCTGAAATCGTTTTGAATAACGATGCAGGTGACTATCGTCAGGTTGTTCATATTATGAAGGCTGATGTGAACAATTCTTATGTAAGTGTAATTCCTACATATTCTGAGATGAATACCTCCAAGTATCAGACAGGCACTATGCTTGACCAGGCCCTTTGGATCGATCAGAATATGGATGGCGAAGTTATCGGTGTTATGAACTGTTGCTTGTCATGGTACACCGGTTATCCTGCAGACCGTGTAGGCGAGCCTCTCGGTTTCATGATGCTTAATGGGGAGATCATGTTTGATCCGGGTAACTGTGGGTATACTTACGGCAACGTTGGATTCCCGACTTGTGTGGTTATCAACAAGGACTTTGATGAAAACAGCAATCCTAGACCTGCCGATATTCCCAAGGTTGAAATGCCTCAGATTCGTTCTTCTGCTGATCTTGACGGTTGGGAAGATACTGTCATCCCGATTTCCAGTGGGTATATTGTAAAAGATGGTGTAAATCAGAGCAAAGCGGCGCATAAAACCGATCCTGCTCCTCGATCTGTCGTGGGCATTACTGCAGACGGTCAGGTTATTATAATGGAAAATGACGGTCGTCAGTCGCCCTTCTCCGCAGGTATGAATATGTACGAGTGCGCAGAGGTTATGATTGCGGCGGGTTGTGTCTTTGCTGCCAACTGTGACGGCGGCGGTTCTTCCACCTTCGTTTCTCAGCGTCCAGGTGAAGAACTCAAGGTTAACAACTCTCCTTCCGATGGTGGTCTTCGTCCCTCAACATCAGGTATTTGCTTTGTTTCTACTGCTCCCGCCGATGGACAATTCTACAAGGCTCACATTTCTACTGAAAATGAATACTATACACCTAATTCTAAGGTGTCGTTTAATGCAATTGGTACCGATATGGTAGGTACAGTGGTGGAGATTCCTGCAGATGCAGAATGGCAATTGGTTGATGATTCTTTTGGTACTATAAAAGATGGAATCTTTACTTCTAATGGTAAAGAAGGCAAAGTGACTGTACAGCTTGTTTATAACGGTGAAGTAGTCGGTGAAACTTCAATAACTATTGTGCTTCCCGAAATCGCTTTCAGAAATGAAACCATCGTTATTGGATATGGCGACACTATGATTTTGCCTATCGATGTGACCACTAATGAAGGTCGTAACACAGTTGCATATGGTGCTGGGGATATCGTTTATACATTATCTAATGAGGCATTAGGAACACTCGATGGTGACAAGTTTACAGCTTGCAGTGAAACCGCAGGACTAACTGGTGGTGAGATCACAGCTGTTATTTGCGGACAAACAGATAAGTCTGTTACTGCCAATATTCGTTTTGGAAAGGCATCTGAAATTGTTTACGATTTCGAGGATGGTCAGTTCCCAATCGATACTTCTAAGACCGGTAATATTGATGGAGATGATGCTGTGGATACCGGCGAATATATTTACGGCTGGCACATCAACGATACCCGCGCGAACGGATATTTCTCTTATAGAACTTATAATAAGAATACGCTTACTCCTATTGGTATGGATATTCCTGCTCAGGTATATCTGGTAAATAGTGACAACGGAATGGTAAGAAACGGTAACTATGCTATGGGAGTTGATATTGACTGGACCAACGTTACCGCATCATGCCATGGTCAGATGGATGTACATCTTCCCGAACCTCTTGATTTGACAGATGCAACATCTGTCGGTTTCTGGCTGTATATACCCGCAGAAATCGAAACTGTTACTATGGATGTTAGAGTAGAGTTTTTCAAAACTACTGGGGGAACCACTCGTGTTGACGGTAAACTGGCAGAGATGCTTAAAACCTATGAAAACCTTGAAAACGGTGGCTGGTATTATTTCAGCTGGGATGTTCTCGATAACTACAAAGCTCTTAATTATATCCAAATCAATAGCCACTATACCGCAACTGCAGGCGTAGATTACAACTATTATCAGGATGTTACCTATTATATAGATGACATTACTGTTGACTATTCCGATGCAGTAATAGACCGTGAAAACCCATATTTCACCAGCATGACCATTGCAGATGAAAATGGTAACGGCGTAGAAATTTTCGGCCAGACTGTTACCACAAACACCATTAACCTTATGGCGCAGGCTTATGAAAACACCACCAAGGTAAATGCAACCGGCCTTAACCGTAACTCTGTAAAACTTTATGTTGACGGTGTTCTGAGCGATGCAGCTGTTGCAGTTTCCGCAGGCGGAGCTATATCCGTTGACGGACTTTATCTTAATGACGGTGTTCATACTATCGTTATGGAAATTTCCGATAACCAGGGTAACGTTGGCAATATTGTCCGTAAACTTACCGTAAACACCGATAAGAGCGATGTTCGCTTGGAAGTTCCTGCTGCCAATGGTCTGTTGCCCACAGGCTCTATTTACTGGCTCAACGTGGTTGCCGATAATCTGGCAAAAGTTGATTCCGTGACCATCACCGTTAATCTTGACTACGTCAATGATTGGGAACTGGAGGGTATGGAGGTTGCCTATGGTTTCAAGGCTGAATACTATATCAACAACCATAATGATGCAGTTATCACCTTTACTCGTATCGGTGAAGAAATTGCTGACACAACAATCCTCGCCAAATTGCCTATTCGCATCTGGATGGCAAAGGGTTGGATGGATGACAGCGGCATTCGTAAGGATTACATTTCCAATGACCCTGCAAAGCAGGATAAGTATTGGATTTTGACCCCCCACGCTATGTGGTATTCCGACGGTACCAGAGACTATAGACTGGTAGTCGGCGCAGAAGCAGGTGTTGTAAATTATACTGACGGTAGCACCATGACCTTCTCGGCAAGCGAGACCGTCATCCAGACCGAAATGAACCGCTACTATAGCATCGCTGACAGACAGGGTAAGTGGAGTTTCCACATTTGTACTCCCGGAGTTGCCCAAAACAAAGCTCCGACTTGCACAGAAAGCGGCTATCAGAACCGTGTGTTCTGCGTTGGATGCGCATGTGGTTCTGTTGAAAATCTCGGAGCTGAGTGTGATACTCACAACGGTTGCGGTTCTGTAATTGACTGGGGTACTATCATTCCTGCCACAGGTCATTCTTATGAAGTGGTTGAAGGAAAGCTGACTTGCGAATGCGGTAAGCTCTTCAATGGCGTTTATACCGACGGCAAGACCTATGTAGATGGTGGTGTTGTTGCAGACGGTTGGTATGAAGATTCCTATTACTTTATTGACGGTATTAAGGTTGTTGGTCAGAAACTTATCGACGGTGTGATGTGCACTTTCGATGCCAATGGCGTATATCAACCTAATTACTCCTTTACAGGTTTCTATCACGATGGCATCGGCTGGACCTATTATCAGGCAAATTTCCAGAAAAAAGGCTTTGTCGCCATGGATGATGGCACTTACTATTTCGATGACCGCACCGGTTATGCTCCGATTGGTTCTTTCACTCTTGCTGAGGACCGAGTTTACAAGGTAGAAGGTGAGAAGGGCAAGGTTATTGGTGCTTGGGACACCTTTATTGTAGACGGCGTGGAGCGCGTTCGTTACTATTATTCTCTCCGTTACTATAAGAACCAGTGGCTTGAAGTAGACGGCGATATGTACTACTTCGATAACGAAGGCTATGCCCTCATTGGAAAACGAGCGGTTGCGTTCAGCGGTGAATATCTCGGCGGTTATGAATTTGCTATGGATGGCAAGTTGATAGCGCCCATCACCGGTCCTTTTGTTGATTATGAATCAGGCTATACATATTTTGCCGAAAACGGCGAAATGGCTTGCAACAAGCTTGTGAAGTACGGTGACGATTACTACTTCGCAAGAAGTAACTATCTGCTTATTACGTGGGGCACCTACATTTCCGAAGAACAAGCAAACGGCCTGCTTCCCGCCGGCGAATATCAGTTTGGTTCGGATGGCAAGCTCATTATGCTCAACGGTCCTGTTGAAGATGCTTACAATTCCGCATACCTCAACTTCTACAAAGACGGCATACGTGTTTATGAAGAAGGACTTTACGAGTTTGAAGGCGATTACTACTATGTGAGAAGCAACGGACTGCTCCTGACATGGGGCATGAACATCACCAAGACCAACGGTTTGCTCCCTGCGGGCGAGTATAAGTTTGGTGCAGATGGCAAGCTGATTATGCTGAACGGTCCTGTTGCGGATGAATTGAATCCTGCATACATTAACTTCTATGTGAACGGTATCCGTGTGTACGAAGAAGGTTTGTACGAATTTGAGGGCAATTACTACTATGTAAGAAGCAATGGTCTGTTGCTGACTTGGGGTACTTACATATCCGAAGAAAAGGCAAACGGTCTGTTGCCCGCTGGTGAATATCAGTTTGACGCGGATGGTAAATTGATTAAGTAAACCATCAATCACCCTATACGAATGGTTCAATACTATTCGTATAGGGTGAACATTTGATATTTACATTTCGTGTGTCGGGACTGCCCGGCGGCGTGACAGCTTTATCTGCTACACTTGATATATCCGAAAACGATGATTACCGCGATGCACGAACATATAAGCTTGATTTAGAAGCTTCGGAATTGGAGATATACAATCTTAAAACGGGTACAAGCTATTATTACAAAGTTACTTTGACGTTGGATAACGGTGTTATCCTCGGAACAAACGGAACGTTTTCAACAGAACAGTCTCCGCGAATATTAAATATTGACGGTGCTGTTAACGTGCGCGATATTGGCGGTTTGCAAACAGCGGACGGCAAAACGGTAAAGCGAGGTCTATTTTACCGAGGAAGTGAGCTTGACGGCGCTGTTGTGCGTGAATATAAGATCACGGACCGAGGCTTACAGCAAATGATAGGTGAGCTTGGGGTAAGGTTCGATATGGACCTTCGTTCATCGTATTCAAATAAAGAGGGAACCGACGCCCTCGGAAAAAACGTTCTGCACAAATATTACGGCACAGGGATGTATTCGGAAATTTTTAACAACGAACAACAGTTGCGCGAAATATTCTCGGATCTTTCCAATTCCGACAATTATCCCATATACGTACACTGCACGTATGGGCGTGACAGAACGGGAACCGTCTGTTATTTATTGGAAGCTTTGCTTGGACTTTCTGACGAGGATCTGGAAAAAGAGTACGAGATAAGTGCCTTTACGGATTCATACGTCAACACCCCGGAATTCAATGCCTTTGCGGAAAGCATCAACTCTATGCAAGGTGATTCTACGCAGGAAAAGGTGGAAAATTATCTCTTGTCAATAGGAGTTACCGCAGAAAATATAGCAGATATAAGACGGATATTTTAGGGGACTAATACGACTTTGATATAAAATATTATTTAAAATAGGTTCACAGCCTTTGGGCGAGAACCTATTTTTTATAAAAAGATCTTTCGACAGTTTTATCGTTAATTTATGTATTACGTTCAATTTTTACAGTTTTTCAGAATTTTATCGACTGTACGTATGAAGAGATATAGTACCGTTTAAAGGAGGTAAAAGGATGCTTCAAACGAAACAGACGGATATTATGAGTGATGAAGAAATAGTCGAACTGTATTGGCAACGTGACGAAAAAGCAATTAAAGAAACGGATAAAAAGTATAAAAAATTCTTGCTTTCCGTAGCGTATAATATAGTTTATGACGAATGTGACTGCGAAGAATGCCTTAACGATACGTATATAGGCGCTTGGAATACTATGCCGCCGTCAAGGCCTGCCGTGCTTCAAGCATTTCTTGCGGTGATCATGAGAAGACGGGCAATAGACGTTTACAAGGCTAAAAAACGTCAAAAGCGAGTTTCTTCCGAGCTTACGGTCTCTTTATCGGAAGTCGAGGACATTATTTCAAATGACGGTACGTATTCGGAAAACGACGCAAGAGAACTCGGCAGAGTGATCAGCGATTTTGTCCGTTCTCTGTCAGAACGCCGAATGTACATATTTATGAGCAGATATTATATCGCACGTCCGATAAAAGAAATCGCACAGCTTCTTTCCTGCAGTGAATCAACAGTCAATAAAGAAATATCATTTATCAAAAACGCTTTGAAAGAAAAACTTGAAAAGGAGGGCTGGTCGCTTTGAAAGAAAATAAGTTTTTAGACGGTGTAAGCTGTATTGATACAGACGTTGTCGAACGCTTTGTTTCGATGGATGATCAGCTTATAAAGAAAGCGGAAAGACAAAAAAAGAAGACACGTTTTCTTCGCTTCGGGGCACTTGCCGCAAGCTTTGCGCTGATATTAGGTGTCGGTGCACTTATTTATAAGGACTTATTAAAACCTCAAATAATAAATCCGCCAGACAGTGATGTTCCAACTGTTTCCACGGTGACGAGCGGTAATAAGATAACGGGAAAACAAGAAATTTTATACGGTGAACCGACAAACAAAGAGGGAGAGGCTGATATGATAGCCCCCGGCTTTGAGATACAAACTGTTATCGAAGCTGAAGTTATCGAAGTATTGCCCGATACGTATTATTACGCATCATCGTATTATCTGCCGTTTCACGTGGCAAAACTGCGTGTTGTCGATCAGATACGCGGCGACGGACTTCCGACGGAAATATTTTTGTCATATCCTTATTACGGTACAAATATTTTTGACGGCTACGAACGGTTTATTATGTCACTCGAGCAGGTCGGAATTGAGAATTATATGCTCGTTAACGATACACAAAGCAGAGTTGATTATTTCTCAAATATGTTCGAAGTGTGCATATCAAGAGATCTCGGGTATGGCTCTGTCATTGCGTTTAACGACGGACGTGTCGACGAAAGCTTTTGGAAAAGTGCCGACTACCTTGTTTCAAAGGTTTCAATAGGTAAAGACGTTTTTGAAAAAATGCTTGATTCACCGAATTCATACGATTATCCTGCATCAAAAAACAGCACGGTATCAAGTGTTAAATCAAATATTATCAAGCTTGCAAACGATGAAGAAAATTACCACATATCATCTGATATATTTGATTTTGTTACGTCGGATGACGTCTTTGTTTCGGATGAAGCAAAGGCGGTAAAGAATTACGTACAGCCGAGTGAAACAGACGTGTTTATGCAAAAAATAACACTCAGAGAAGACAGGGTGATTGCAGATTATACACGAATAATAAACGGATTTATAACGGACGAAAATATATGCATCAACGGTTATACAGGTGACGTTGGTAACGTGTCTGAACGTGGTGAAGGGTATACGCGTGACGATCTTTGCAAAGTTCCGGATATTGCCGAAACTTTGGATAATATGAAGCTTTCCGAACTTGCCGCACCTCATATAGATATCACATCTGATATGCATTTCAGTCATTCAAATGCTACGGGCGTCTACCGTAAAGTAAACGGTAAAGTTTACGGTATTATTCGTATTATGTGGTATTACGGTATTGACGGTATTGAAAATGCTTATCAGAAAGATGATATGTACGTTTTGTACGATGAAAACGGCAACGGAAAAACCGTCGGAAGGGAAGAACTGAAAAGCGTTATCGGTGATGACTATTTCATACAAAAATTTTCATATGATGCGATTGTTGCATGGGATTGAGTACGTAGTTTATTTGCTTTCATAACAAAAAAACAAGGCCTTCTTTCGAAGACCTTGATTTTTTGTTATCAGTTTACTGTTATTTTAAGAACGTTACCGCCGTTGTATGCTGCACACGTAAGCACGATCTGTGGAATAGTGACGCTTTCACCCTTGGGTGTTGTCGCCTGTATTTCCGTATAATAATCTGCGTGCATGTGTCCACAGAAACAGCCTTTTATAATGTCACCGTTTGAAGCAATGATGTTATATAATTCTTTTGTAGTGCCTGTTGCATTGGGAGAACCGATACCTCCGTAACAGAAGTTTACCGTAGTGTTCGGGTCTCTGAGATTTACGAAAGCGCCCTTATCGTAATCGGGACCTGTTGAAAGCTGTACGTGATAGAACATAAGCACAACGTAACCGTTTTCTCGTGCTTTTTCGAGGTCTGCTTTCAAAAGCGGTATCTGGGATTCCCAGAATTTTTCCTGACCGTTATCAAGAGCAATTACCATTACCTTATCTTTTATTACCCTTGATGCGTAGTAAATATCGTTTATCCAATGCTCTTGTATTATCTCAAGTCTTGATGCGATCGAAGTCGTGTCCTCGACCGTACCCTGCATCTGTCGTTGATATTCGTGGTTGCCGAGACATGCGAGCACATCGGGATACTTGCTGAAAAGATGCTTTTCGGTAAGTTCGATACAGCCCCAGGACAGGTAGTCGTATATATCGCCTGTTACAACTATCTGGTCGGCAGCCTCTGCGTATGCAAGGCATTTCTGAGCTTCGTCAACGGAAGCGCCGTTTGCAAGCCACTTTCTGTTTTCGTAAGTACTCATTATTACAGGGTTATTTTCTGCAAAGTCCTGAGCGTTACAGTAGTTGAAGTGCAAGTCTGTTATCTGAACTATTTCAACGGAAGGACCGCCGAGGTTTGTTTCGATATTAAGCTCTCTTACGTATACCCCGTCTGATCCGTCCTGATAGATCCATGAGCTTTCATCGCTTGCAGAGCCGAATTGCGTGTTCTTTGCCACTTCGATGAAATCAAAGTGATTGTTCTTTTCGCCTGCATATCCTCGCCACAAATGGATATTCGTGCCTGCGGTCGTTGTACCGCCGTCAACGTTGAGCGCCTGACCGGGAGCACTTGCGGGACTGAGCATATACTTGCCTTCTTTGGCATAGATAAACCATCTTTGGTTCAGACCGTCGTGACGCTCGTAAGTAGATACGTTAGTTCCGTTTTCCGTTCCGTTACCGCTTACATCGATTGCAACACCGTTGTACGTACTAATGATCTCGTAACTGCCGTCGGGCTGACGTGCAAAACGCCATATAGCGTGAGGATCGGTGCAGTCCGAACCTATCTGCAGGTTGTTGTTCGACGTTGAAAGTGCGGCATACGCACCGTCTGCAAAACGTATCGAACCACGGAAGTCGTTGCCGATGCTTATCGGCTTTACATAATCGAGATAGAAGGAGATGGAACGGATGTTAAATTGCTGAGAGAAGAAATCACCTGTAGAGTCGTTTAGCTGAATGTTAGTGCCGGATGAATAATCCGAATCAGTTATATCAAGAGAACAACGGGAAGAGCATTGAGGAGAAAATACGTAACCTTGCGAACCTTGAGTTATAAACCATCTTTGATTGGGTTTATCTTCCGCACTGTACGCGTACGTCTGTACGTTTGTTCCTGCTGTGGAGTATGCTCTGTATACGTCTATGGCTTTACCTGTGTACTGGTTTACTATAACGTAGCTGCCGTCATCCTGACGTTCAAATCTCCAAAGCTGGGGAGCGATGTTGTCTCTTTTTTCAAGAGAAACGTTAGTTGTCGGTGCTTCTATATTCATTCCGGAAGCGATACCCGTGATCTCGGCGATAAAGTCGGTACCCAAGTCGACAGGACCTGCTTCGATCTGCTTTTCCGCTTCTGTAAGAATTTCAATATCGAACATTTGCTGGCTGCTGTTTGCTGCCGTTGCCATTTGTACGTTTACACCTGCTGCGGCACTGCTTGCAATTGCAAGCTTGCACGAGCCTATCGGGGAAACAAACTCATAAACGCCGTCATTGTTTCTTGTTATTTTCCATCTTTGTGCCTTGGAATCGTTGTCGGCGTATATATGAACGTTTGTGCCCGAGGCAGTGCTTGCGCCTGCTATATCAAGACATTTTCCCGTGTCTTTGTGTTTGATCTCGTACGTTCCGTCGCTTTGCTTCGTAAATATCCATATTTGCGCTGCATCAAGTTCCGTTGTGACAAGCTCTACGTTTGTACTGCTTGCGCTGATTCCCATGCATAAAGCGGCACCGCTTTTTGTTATTCTTGCCTCAAACGTCGTAAGAGGAGTTATGGAAACATCGATTTCCTTGCTGATGCCGGCACACGTTACGGCGATCGCGCTGTCACCTCTTAACAAAAGAGGTTCTTGCGACGGAGTCTCGAAGGACATTTCGTCGGCGAATGAATGTACAGTTCCGTCGCTGTACGTAACGTTTACAAAAATTCCTTTGGGGGAAAACGCTTCGCCTTCCGTGTAGCTTGTTTTCAAAGGCTCGCCGACTAATTCTTTCGACGTTACCTCAGAGTAAAATCTGTCATAAAGAGAGCTTATATCGTCGTTGTCGATCTCGCCGTCACCGTTGAGGTCGGCAGCTCTTCTGAATGCAGGGTTGTCACTGTTCATGTATTTCTTTATTCTGACGACATCCTGACCGTTGATGCGGCCGTCTTCGTTTACGTCACCGTCAATTACGATGGTGGCAGTGTCGGCAATGGTGCCATTTGAATAAAGGTGAACTTTGTCGCCCGTGTTTACGACACCGTCTGATTCAACCGAGCAGTCGCCCTCTATGAGATTGATGATGCTTTCATTTGTAGATCCGAAGGGAACGCCGCACAAGAACACGCCGTCATCCGTTCTGTCAACGTAAAGACTGCATCCCTCAAGCGGGGTTATTTGCGGTGTTTCCGTTGCAACGGAAAACGGACCTACAGCAGACAGTGCAAATGCGATAGCGCATAAACCTGAAATTGCTTTTTTGGTTAATTTCATTTTGGTGATTTCTCCCAATAAAATTAATATTTTCACACATATTACTATAACATATTGACAAACATATTGTCAATAGTTGTATAATAAAAAATATATTTTTATTTATTGAGCCCTGATAAAGTCTGCCCGATCTTTACCGGTGTTTCAATACCTTTTTCTGTGTTTGAAAAATAGTCGCCTTTTATTTTTGCACGGTCCTTTTCAAGAAGAATGATTATTGTGCTTCCGCCGTATAAAAACATTCCTTTTTCATCACCTTTATTTGCATAACCGCTTTCGTGGTGATTTTTTATTTTGCCGACAAGCATGGCGCCGACTTCCATTTGAAGTACTTTGCCGAATTCTTCCGAGCGTATCACGGTGTATTCACGGCAGTTTTCCACAAATACAGGTCCGTTTGTGAGAGCTATCGGACGGACTGTGTGAAGCTTTCCTTTGATGTACGTATTAGTGTTTTTTATACCGCTTACGGGGTAACAGTATCTGTGGTAATTATCAACACATAACCTGAAAACAAGGCATACGCCGTCTTTATAAGTGTTGGCAAGGTCGATATCCTTTAAAAGGGAAGTGACGGTGTATCTGCTCTGCTTTACGGGTATTACGGTATCGTCTGATATGTTATATGCACTCAAAAGACCGTCACACGGTGAAATTAACACATTGGGTGATGGGTCGAATTTCATATGCTCCGACTTCAATTTTCTGCAAAAACAGTCGTTGAAGCAAGTGAAATCGTCGGATTCGTAAAGAGACAGATCTATGTTGTTTTTCTTTACAAATTTTTTTATCAGAGGCTTTGATAATTTACAATCAAGAAATCTGCCGCATAACTTTGAAAGCTTTACGGATATCAAAGGCTTTAAAATAAGCCTTCCGAGAGCTGTTTGATATAAGAATCTCAAAAAGAGACTTTCGTTTTTGTTTTTCATATTCTACCTTTTTCAATATTAAGTTACATTAACAATATCATAGTTGACGGATAAAATCAACAAATAATTTAAATTTACTCGATTAAATAAAAAAAGTTTAAAAAAATGAAAAAATGGTATTGACAAATGAAAAAAAGTGTGATATACTAACCCCGTTGTGTGAGAGCACAGACACTTTGAGGGCTTTTAGCTCAGTTGGTTAGAGCAACCGGCTCATAACCGGTCGGTCCGGGGTTCGAGTCCCTGAAGGCCCACCATATTTGCAGAAATCGGATGTATCCGATTTCTGTTTTTAAAGGGGTATAGCTCAGTTGGTAGAGCAGTGGTCTCCAAAACCACGTGTCCTGAGTTCGAGTCTTAGTGCCCCTGCCAAGAAAAAAGCCAAGTCGAAATTCGACTTGGCTTTTTTCAACTTAATCCGCCAATGGCGGAAGAAATCCACCTACGGTGGATGAAATCGCTTCTCGATGAAATCTGCTTTACGGCAGGAGATGGAGGCGGATTTAATTTCATCTGAGACGGTGCGCCGAAGATTTCATCCGAACGAAGTGAGGATTTCATCGCGCATAGCGCGATTTCATTTTACTTTTTCCCTTGCAGTCTCCGCGGATTTGTAGTATAATGAAACAAAGAAAGGCGGTGAGCGCATGAACTTTTTGCATTGCGACAGAGATGAAAACATGTTTTCGTTGCACGATTGCATTACCGATCGCGTTTATTTTCAAGACAAAGAGCTGATCTTTGATTTTCCCGACGGATTTTGGGTACTACCCGACCATCCTGCAAGCGATATTGACAAGGTCGTTCGGACGGATGCCGCAAAAGTGACCTACACCTTGATAGATGACGAATACGACGTAACTATATACGTATTTGAAAAGTCGCTTTTCGGACAAACGATACGAAAGGAATGGAGTATCGGAGAGCTCGCAGACAAGATCAACAGCGGAAAATGCAAATTAGAGTTTTTGTACCGATATAATCAAGGCAACAACAATGCGATACTAATGTGCAATATACGCGTTGACAAAAAGCCGTATTTTAAGGATTGTTGGATAGAAATCACTTATGCATCGCTCGAATATGCGTGGAATCATCTGTGCGAAGACCGGACTTGGTAAAGCTCATTACATAGATTCGTTTGCAGGCATGATGTCAAGTCTCCGGAAGATAGCGGGTAAGACTAACATTCCATCATCACCAAGGGATAAGTCTACCCACCGACCGAAAACCACGGATCGATTTTGAAAAAACTTGCTCTGCGGATCGATTTTGAAAGGGTGTGCCAAGAAAAAAGCCAAGTCGAAATTCGACTTGGCTTTTTTCAACTAAATCCGCCGATGGCGGAAGAAATCCACCTACGGTGGATGAAATCGCTTCGCGATGAAAGCTGCTTTACGGCAGGAGATGGAGGCGGATTTGATTTCATCTGAGGCGGCACGCCGAAGATTTCATCCGAGCTCCGCTCGGATTTCATCGTGCGTAGCACGATTTCATTGACTATTTTTAAAACTTATGATATAATAATTGAAAGAGGTGATTATTATGGCAGAAAACAAGCTTGCAGATATGTCAACTGAATTTGCGGTCAAAGTATTAAATCTAACCGACGGCATCAAAGGACATTATTCTTTAGCCAACCAACTCGAAAGAAGCGGCACAAGTATCGGCGCAAACATCCGGGAGGCTAAATATGCCCACAGCAAGGCGGATTTCGTTGCCAAATTGCAGATTTCCCTCAAAGAGTGTTATGAAACAGAGTATTGGATCGAAATTGCGCAAAAGGCAAATATCATTTCGGAAGATATTGCAAAGACTATTTTGCACGATTGCGGTTCTATCCGCAGAATGTTGATCGCTTCAATCAACACGTCGAAGGAGAACGCAAAATGATAAATTGGATAAAACGGTTATTCAAACCTCCTGTTGATAAAACTGAATTAAGAATAAAAGAATTATTTCAATTTTTATTTGACGATTACGGATTCTCATATGTAAAAACCGATTTGGGAAATCTTGTTGACAAAAGTGGTAAGATAGTATTTTATGGACCATTGGATGCATATCAATTATACAATGAAAACCTGTGCATAAATATTGTAAAGTTGGTTCAGCGTGGAGATTATGACATTTATATTACAGAAAAAGCATCTAACGATCAACACTACATTTTTGATGGAATACATTTGCCCTCAAATTTGGCATACGATCTTCCATTGCTTGCAAGCCAAGTAAAATCTGAATTGTTAAACCGCAAAACAATATTTGGAAAAAGCATTTAAGATACATAGATTCGTTTGCAGGCATGGAGCAGCACCCTCGGAAGATAGCGGTGGGGTGCTGCTCCTATCATCGCCAAGAAATAAGTGTACCCCCGCTCGTGATCCTCGCAGATGTATGTTATAATGATAAAACCTAAAAGAGGAGTAGTAATTATGTATTTCAAACTTCTTATTCGGAGATTTTTGGCATTTGTGATCGATTGGAATATTATGTTCGGTGTTGCTATGGCGCTAATGTTCTATGGACCGGGAAGTGATCCTAAACATATTCTCTATCCAAGTAGCGAAATGATTACCTCGGCAGGATTCCTGTTAGGACTTGCATGGTTACTGTTGTATTGCTTATTTAAAGATTGCCTGTTCGGGAGAAGAAGTTTAGGTAAGCTTATTTTTGGATTGGCAATTCAGAATTCAGAAACAGGCGAAATTGCATCATTTGGAAGCTTGATTTTGAGAAATATTACATATGTAAACGTGCCGATAGAGGGAATAATTGTTCTGGTAAATAGAGGTAAACGATTGGGTGATTTTATTGCAAAAACGCAAGTCATAAGGCGAATCAAAAATACATAGATCCTTTAATCGTCGAGTGCGAATTGAAATGCGATAAAAAACCGTGCCGTCAAGAGTGTATAATGAAAATATCATCATCGTGTGTCAGTTATTATTGGAATAATTTACATGAGGACAGACCGTGGTAAATTCATTCGGATGTAAAAAGGAATCGATTCAGATCGAACCGATTCCTTTTTTTGATTAATTTTATTGTTCCAAAACCTCTTCCAAAAGCTTCATCTGTTCCCTTGTAGGTTCGGGGATATCGGCAAACGGAAATTCTATTCCCATTTGGTCGTATTTCATTTGGCAGATCTTGCGGAAGGGCAAAAGCTCAATTTTGTCAACGTTTTTGTGCGCTTTTGCAATGCGCTGTAATGCAAGAACTTGCTCTTTCGTATCATTGACAGTTGGGATGATGACTTGACGAAGTGTTACGGGAATATCGTTATTATTCAGATGCTCCAGAAATGACAACGGCGCCGACATTCCGCATCCGACGTATGTACGGTAGTCGTCATCGGTTGTATATTTGATATCCAAAAGCACCCTGTCGGTGTGGGTCAGAAGTTCCTTAACTTCGTCGTTGAGCAAGCATCCCGAAGTGTCTAAACAAGTATTAATTCCTGCCTTGTGGCAGAGCTTGAACAGTTTTGTGACAAAGCCTGCCTGCATAAGCGGCTCTCCGCCCGATACTGTTACTCCGCCGTCATCGCCGAAATATTCCTTGAATCGCAAAGCACGGGAAGTAAGCTCATCGGGGGTGTAGAGCTTTCCGCTGTCATAAGCCCACGTGTCGGGATTGTGACAGCATTTACACCTTAAAGGACAGCCTTGTGTGAATATTACGAACCGCACACCGGGACCGTCTACCGTACCCATACTTTGTATGGAGTGGATACGCCCGACGTTATCTGCGCCCGTGCTGTCGATGTCTTTTTTTATCATACGCTTTCGTGGAACGTACGGCTGATAACTTCACGCTGCTGTTCGCGTGAGAGCTTGTTGAAGTTTACAGCATATCCCGATACACGTATGGTGAGATTCGGATAAGCCTCGGGGTTTTCGTAAGCTTTCATAAGAGTTTCTCTGTTCATTACATTGACGTTGATGTGGTGCGCGTTTTTCGCAAAGTATCCGTCAAGAATATGTACGAGGTTGTCTACACGTTCGTCATCACCGTGTCCCAACGCATCGGGGACGATGGAGAAGGTGTTGGAAATACCGTCACGGCAGTCGTCATAACTGATCTTTGCTACCGAGTTCAAGGAAGCCAATGCACCGTTTTCCTCACGGTTGTGCATAGGATTTGCGCCCGGCGCAAACGGTGCGCCCGCACAGCGTCCGTCGGGCGTTGCACCCGTGTTTTTGCCGTACATTACGTTTGAAGTGATAGTCAGAACCGACAAGGTGTGAACCGCTTTGCGATACGTGGACGTCTTGCGAAGTTCTTCGATCATACGGTGTGTCATATCCTTTGCGATCAGGTCCACACGGTCGTCGTCGTTTCCGAACTTGGGGAAATCTCCCGTGGTTACAAAATCCACGATAAATCCGTTTTCGTCCTTCACGGGAGTAACGTTTGCATATTTGATAGCCGAAAGGGAATCCGTAAGTACCGAAAGACCTGCAACACCAAATGCCATAAAGCGTTCCACGTAAGTGTCGTGGAGTGCCATTTGTGTCTTTTCGTAAGCGTATTTGTCGTGCATATAGTGAATGATGTTCATAGTGTTGACGTACAGATGCGCCAGCCACTTCATGTAGATATCCAAACGTGCCATAATGTCATCATAGTCAAGCTTCTCACTGTCTATTACGGGCATCTGAGGACCTATATGCATCGCACTTGTAGTGTCGTAACCGCCGTTGATAGCTAAAAGGAACAGCTTCGGCAGGTTGCATCTTGCACCGAAGAACTGCATCTGCTTGCCTACCTTCATTGCGGAAACACAGCAGGCAATGGCGTAATCGTCACCGTATATGGGACGCATTATATCGTCGCTTTCATACTGAATGGAGTTTGTATCTATCGACACCTTGGCACAGAATTTTTTAAAATTCTCTGGAAGCTTTGACGACCACAGCACCGTCAGGTTGGGTTCGGGTGATGAGCCGAGAGTGTACAGAGTGTGGAGCATACGGAAGCTGTTCTTTGTAACCAAAGTGCGTCCGTCTTCGCCCATACCGCCGACAGCTTCTGTGATCCACATGGGATCGCCGCCGAAAAGCTCGTTATACTCAGGTGTTCTGAGATGACGTGCGATACGGAGCTTCATAACGAAATCGTCTATAAGCTCCTGCGCGCCTTCTTCTGTGAGAGTGCCGCCTGCGATATCTCTTTCTATATAGATGTCAAAAAACGTGCTGACACGGCCGAGTGACATAGCCGCACCGTTTTGCTCTTTGATAGCACCGAGGTATGCAAAATACGTCCACTGAATTGCCTCACGGGCATCCTTTGCAGGTTGGCTTATGTCAAATCCGTATACGTTTGCCATTTCCTTCAAATAACCCAAGAATGCGATCTGCTGATAAAGCTCCTCGTCCAGGCGTATTTCGTCGGTGTTAAAGGCGTTTTCTGCAAGTTTATTTTTGTCTTTGCGCTTTTCTTCTATGAGCTTGTCTACACCGTAAAGAGCTACACGGCGGTAGTCGCCTATGATACGTCCTCTGCCGTAGGCGTCGGGCAGACCTGTGATGATGTGGCACTTACGTGCGGCGCGCATCTCGTCCGTGTAGGCGCGGAAAACGCCGTCGTTATGCGTTGTACGGAAACGGAATTCTTCCTCTACCTTGGAGCTGAGCTTGTAGCCGTATGCTTCGCAGGCTTGCTTTACCATACGCATACCGCCGAAGGGATTGACACTGCGCTTGAGAGGACGGTTAGTCTGCATGCCCACGATGATCTCGTTTTCTTTGTCAATATATCCGGGGGAAAAGCAAGAAAGAGAACCTACGGTTGCGGTATCAATATCAAGAACACCGCCAAACTGTCTTTCAAGGGCGAAAAGCCCCTGTATCTTCTTCATCAACGCCTCTGTACGAGGGGTTGCGGCGGCAAGAAAACCGTCATCGCCTTCGTAGGGCTTGTAGTTGGTTTGAATAAAATTGCGGACGTTTATCTCGTCCTGCCATACACCGGGATTGAATCCCGTCCAATTTGTGTGTTGCACAGTCATGTCCTCCTATATACGTGAAAATTTTAACATAAAGCAAAAAAGACAAATCTGTTTTTGAGAAAACAGTTTTGCCCAGACGGTCGGCGCGGCCGTTCTCAAAAGATAAGGTCGCTTCGTTTGCAGTCCACCACAGTTTATCTGTGTTATCCGTCAGTTTTGCAAACGGTATTTTATTTATGATGAAGAGCGCCTGCCCTTCGGCTACATTATCCCACAAAAATGCTCGCTTGTCAATAGTCATTTTGCAAAAAAAACGACCGAAAAAAGTTATACTTTTTTTATCTCGGAGCAAACAGTTGACACACTTCCTTGTTTGTGTTATAATAAAGAAAAAGACGGTGAATATTACAACGACCGGTTCGCGAAAAATGTAATTTAAAAGTGCAGAGATGTGGATATATGCAAACACGGCAGTTTGCAAAAAATAAATATTTTAATGAGGTGCTTTATGCTTAAAGGTATTCCGAAGATCTTATCACCGCAACTTTTGAAGGTACTGTGTGAAATGGGGCACAGCGACAGAATATGTATAGCAGACGGAAATTTTCCCGTTGAAAGTATGGGGCGCGATTGCGTCGTTTTGCGTATGGACGGACACGGTGTGCCCGAGATACTCGATGCGATACTGACGGTGTTTCCGCTTGATTCGTATGTTGAAAAGCCCGTGACCCTTATGCAGCTCATGGATCGTGACGTAGGTAAAGTTCCCACGCCTATATGGGACGAATATGCTAAGATCGTTGCAAAACACGATGAACGGGGAAAGGATGCTGTCGGTAATATAGACAGATTCGATTTTTACGAAGAAGCGAAAAAGTGTTATTGTATCATCGCAACGGGCGAAGGTGCGGTGTATGCTAACGTCATATTACAAAAAGGCGTTGTAAAAGGAGAATAATTCGTTATGCCGAAGGACATTGTTGCCCAGATATTCGGTATTATCGGGCTTGTAATTATAGTGCTCTCCTTCCAGTGCAAGAAAAACAGCTTGTTTTTTCTTATGCAGGGCGTCGGCAGCTTTATGTTCTTTTTAAATTTTATTTTGATAGGTGCGTACGGCGGAGCATTTTTTAATCTTGCAAATCTTTTCCGCGGACTTTTGTTTATGAAAGGCGATAAAAAGAAGTGGAAGCTTGCGGCAGTTGAGATCGCATATACTGTCTGCTTTGCGTTCTCGATCTATCTTTCGCCTGAACCTTGGCAGATATTTCTCGTTGCGCTTCCGTATTCGGCACTTATTATATGCAGTGTGCTGATGTGGTTGGGCAATTCCAGACACATACGTTATTTCCAGATAGCCTATATGTCGCCTACGTGGATATTCCATAATATATTCAATTTTTCCTTAGGCGGTCTTATCTGCGAATGCTTCAATATGATATCCTCGGTCGTATTCTGCATACGTACCGGTAAAAAACGAACAGATGAATAAATGAACAGTAAAACAAGCCTCGGGTATAAAAGCCGAGGCTTGTTTCGTATCTACATACATTATATATCAGTTGTACGGGCGTTTTCTCTTCTGAAGGAAATAGGGGTCGTACCTACTATTTTTTTGAAAGCCTTGAAGAAGAGAGCGTGATCTTTATATCCGCACATTTCTCCTATTTCCGTTGCGGAATGATCTGTCTCCTGCAGCAGCTTTTTTGCGTATGCGATCCTTTTGGAGGTCACGTACTGCATAGGCGGTTTGCCGATGTATTTTTTAAATACGTGAGAAATGTAATATTTACTTACACTAAGCTCTTCACATATCTGATCCATTGATTCGATGTTTGTATAGTTCGTGTTAAGGTATTGATATATCTGAGTAAAAATAGCATTTGTTACAAACTTTGCTTCGGAAATATTTGCAAGACGCAGTATACCGATGAGGATGAGCCTTGCCCAATATTTTGTCATAAGATCGCTGTATTGTTTGTTTTCGTATACTTCATCTACGAGTGAGTTGAAGAAAAAAGCAAAACGGGGTTCGTCATCTCCTGTGTGTAAAACGGGAGATGCTTTTTTGTCAACGAGACAGTCCGAGGGCATATTGTTGATCTTGAAATTTGTTATGCCGAAAAAAGCGAGCTCAAGCCCTGAGGCTTCGAATGTTGATTCTTCGTGCATAACGTTGGGGTTATATATAACTATATCCCCCTTTTTTATGCTGTATTCTTTCCCATCTATAATTGTTTTTCCGCCGCCGCCAAGGACGAAAAGTATCTCACAGAAAGGGTGGGCGTGCGCTTTTTCCGCCCATTGTTCCGCTCGTTCAAGTTTTCCTGCGTATAGGCATTTTGTATCAAGCTTTATGGCGTCTGCTGTTGAATAGGCTATCTGTCTTTTTTCTGAAATATCGTTGTGTTCGCTTCGGTTCATAATTCTCCTCTTTGTTTGCATATAAATTATATTATGTCAAATATTGCTTTTTAGAGAATGTATTTTTTCTGTTGATTTTTCGCTTTTATTTAGGCAAAAAGACGATATTGAACTCAAAGGACAGTTTTTGTTTGTGCATATATTATAACACGTTCGGGGAAATATTTCAATAGGCTGGATAGAATTTTGTGTCTTTTTTTGTGAATTATTTTGCAATTTATACTATTGTAAATTCGCTCTTGCGGATGTATAATTGAATTACAGTAGTGGAAGGGAGGTATTTCATAATGCAAAATGTTTGTCTTGAAATGAACAACATACATAAGCGTTTCCACGGTGTACACGCATTAAAAGGTGTTCATTTTGACTTAAGATTTGGTGAAATACATGCACTGGTAGGCGAAAACGGTGCCGGAAAATCTACGCTGATGAAAGTTCTTACAGGTATTCATCAGGCAGATGAAGGCAGTATCACGTATCTCGGTTCACCGTACACGGTTAAAAATATCGGCGAATCTCAAAAGCTCGGTATCAGTATGATACATCAGGAACTCAATATGATGAATCACCTTACTGTTGCCCAGAATATGTTCATAGGCAGAGAGCCTATGTCGGGAAAAGCTTTCATTAAAGACGGCGATATGATAAAAGAAGCCGAAAAGCTGTTTAAGATGATCGGAATAAATATCGACCCCCGCGTAACGCTCGGCAGTCTTACGGTGGGAAAACAGCAGATGGTTGAAATCGCAAAGGCGATATCGAGAGACTGTAAGCTGCTTATTCTTGACGAACCTACAGCCGCACTTACACAGTCGGAGATCGACGAGCTCTTCAAGATAATGTTCGACCTTCGCAATAAAGGTATCGGTATGATATATATTTCACACCGTATGGATGAAATAAAGCTTATATCGGACAGGATCACGGTAATGCGCGACGGCGAATACGTAGGAACGGTAGATACCGCAAACGTGACGAAGGACGAGATCATCAATATGATGATAGGACGTGTCGTCTACGAAGACCCCAAAACGCACAGTGAGGTCGCTCCCGATGCCGACGTGGTTCTTGAAGTCAAGAATCTTTGCAGCGGCAAATCAATAAGAAATGTGAGCTTTACGCTCCGCCGCGGTGAGATCCTCGGATTTTCGGGTCTTATGGGCGCAGGCCGTACGGAAGTGGCACGTGCTATTTTCGGCGCAGATCCATTCGACAGCGGCGAGATATATATTAACGGTAAAAAGGTAGATATCAAATCTCCTGCCGATGCGGTCAAAAACGGAATCGGTTATCTCTCGGAAGACAGAAAAAGATACGGACTTATGCTCTTTAAATCCGTCGCCGAGAACACAGCGATAGCTTCAATGGACCGATATATAAAAGGCGGTATCATTGATGACGGAAAGCTGAAAGAAGAAGCGGAGGTATATAACAAAAAGCTCCGCACAAAGACTCCTTCAATGGATCAGATATTGAAAAATCTTTCGGGCGGTAACCAGCAAAAAGTCATTATCGCAAGATGGCTCATACAGGACTGTGATATATTGATATTTGATGAACCGACAAGAGGTATAGACGTCGGTGCAAAGAGTGAAATATACACGCTTATGAATGAGCTTTCAAAACAAGGCAAATCAATAATTATGATCTCTTCCGAACTCGTAGAGATATTACGTATGAGCGACAGAGTGCTCGTTATGTGCGAGGGAAGAAAAACAGGTGAGCTTGATATTTCTGAAGCAAATCAGGAAAATATTATGCAGTTTGCCACTATGCGAGAGGAGAATTAATGTACTATGAAAAATCAAAACACACCGTTTAACGCATCGCTTAATCTGCGCGGACGTATCCGCCAGACAGGTGTTAAACTTTCAAAATACGTAAGAACAAACGGTAAGCAGAATATAGTTATCGTTTTTGCAACTATCGCACTTTTCGTTATATTTACGCTTATAAATCCGGGCTTTGCGAACAAAGACGTTCTTCTTACAATGAGTAAGTCGCTCGTTCCTTACGCAATACTTGCTCTCGGTGTAACGTTCGTTATCGCAACCGGCGGTATCGACCTTTCAATAGGTACTGTATGTATCGGTTCTTCGGTTCTCGCAGGTGCTATATGCAGCACGGGCGTAACGCAGGATGAAGGTACACTCTGGCTTACGATCCCGATAATCCTTATAACGGGTCTTCTTTTCGGATTGCTCAACGGTTTTCTCGTTGCAAAATGTAAGATCGCACCGTTTATCGCAACACTCGGTACGATGCTTGTGTCCCGCGGTCTTACGGCGGTTATTTCCGAAGCTATCAGAGAAACATCGTCTGCTGTTAAGTACCCCACGACAGGTTGGTTCCAGAAGGTATTTACAAACTACAACGGTTTCCCGATAGGTATCATATGGGTGCTCGGTCTTTTGATAATCTGTATGATCGTTATGTACAAGACGAAGATCGGCCGTTATATCCTCGCTATAGGAAGTAACGAAGAAGCAACACGTCTTTCGGGTATCAATGTTGATAAATATAAGATAATAGCTTATGCTATAGGCGGTTTCTTCGCAGGTCTCGCAGCACTTTTCTACACAGCATCCAACCCCTCGCTCACAATAGCTGCAGGTAACGGTATGGAACTTGATGCTATCGCCGGCGTTTACATAGGCGGTACGAGTACAACGGGCGGCGCGGCAAGCGTGGCAGGTACACTTCTCGGTTCTATGATCCTTGTAGTTATCCGTCAGGGTCTTAATATGGCACTCAGCAGCGGAAGCGTCGTTTCCGCAACAAATATAACGTATGCAGTTACGGGTATAATCGTTGTCGGTGCTGTTCTTCTTGACGTTCTTAAGAAGAAGTCCGCGGCAAGAGTCAAGATAGAAAAGGATTACGAAAAACTCGCAAAAGAAACGAAAGAAAAGATAGAAACTCTTAAATACGAACAGGATTACGCATTGTCAGCAAAAGGCAACGCAGAAGCTGCAAACAGAGCAAAAGAAATAGAAAAAGAACTTGCAGACCTTCAGAAGGTTCTCAAGGTCGATGTTCCCGCAATAAAAGCGGCAAGCAAGAAATAATTTCACAACTAAATTCAGAATAGGAACCGTCAGGTTTTTATAAATAAAAAGTATTGGAGGAATTTCTAATGAAAAGGAATACCAGAATTTTCGCACTTATTATGGCAATCGTCTGTATGTTTTCACTCGCAGCTTGCGGTGATAAAACAGATTCGGACACAAAAGGCACTATTGCAGTAGTGGCAAAAGGTGAAACACACGCATTCTGGCAGGCTGTTAAAGCAGGCGCAGAAAAAGCGGGCGCAGATTTCGGCTACAAGATCACTTTCCGCGGACCTACAGCAGAGAGTGAAGAATACGTAAACAACCAGCGCGAAATGGTTCAGACGGCTCTTAACAACAAAGATACAAAGGCTATCGTTCTTGCAACTATCGGTCTCGGTTTTGCAGATGAACTTACATCCGCATTTAACAAGGGTATTCCCGTAGTAGAATTTGACTCCGGTCTTTACTCCGGCGGCGCTGATATCACAGAGGGCAAAGACCCCACAGTCGGCGGTGTTGCAACAGATAACAAGGCTGCAGGTGGCGTTGTTGCTGAAAACTTCTACGCATACCTCAAGGCTCAGAACGTATTGGCAAACGGCTATAAGATAGGCGTTATCCAGCACGACTCCACGTCAACAGGTAACGACAGAGCTGAAGGCTTTATCGAAAAGATAAACGCACTCGCAGCTGCTGACAGCATCACACTCGAAATCAACAAGCAGGTTAAGGCAAACAATGCCGGCGAATACAAGCTCGGTCTCACAGCTCTTAAAGACTGGGGCGCACAGTCCATCTTTATGACAAATGAAGGCGTTGTAAACGAAGTATTCCCCGAGATCTCCGATAACGCTGCAGCATACAAGGATATCCTCTTCTGCGGATTTGACGCAGGTACAAACCAGTACACATGGATCAAGGACGCAGGCGCAACATACGCACGTCTCGTTGGTTCCGTTGCTCAGGACTCCTACAATATCGGTTACAAAGCAGTTGAACTCGCAGCTAAGAAGCTCGCAGGTGAAGCAGTTACAGACGTTGGTATAGCAGGTGTTTGGTACACAGCTGAAAATATCGATGCACTTAAAGAACAGAACATATTCTATATGGGCTAATCTTTGACCCACAAAAACTCAAGGGTGAAGGTTTAAATTAACAGATCAACTAAGCTTGATTAAATAGGATTTAAAGATCTCTCCCTGTTGAAAAGCAGGGAGAGATTTTTAAAAGCACGGCATATATCTAACATTAAATTCGAAAACAAATTCCAAACGGAATCGTATATAGATACGTCGTACAGACGAAAATATAAAATGAACATAAAAACATTTTAAATATATGGAGGAATAATTATGGCAAAGAACAGACTTATTGGTGATTATCCCGTTATCGGTATCCGTCCCACGATAGACGGTCGCCGCGGACCTTTGAAGGTGCGTGAAAGCCTTGAAGAGCAAACGATGGCAATGGCTCAGGCAGCTAAAGCTCTTTTTGAGAAAAACATTTACTATTCGAACGGCGAGCCTGTAAAAGTAGTTATCGCCGACACAACGATAGGCCGTGTGGCAGAGTCTGCCGCTTGTGCCGCAAAATTTAAAAAAGAAGGCGTTGATATAACGCTTACCGTAACTCCTTGTTGGTGCTACGGATCGGAAACGATGGATATGGATCCTATGACGATCAAGGGCGTTTGGGGCTTTAACGGTACGGAACGTCCCGGCGCTGTATATCTTGCATCAGTCCTTGCAACTCATGCACAGAAGGGACTCCCTGCGTTCGGTATCTACGGTCACGACGTTCAGAACCTTGACGAGGTTACGAATATCCCCGAAGATGTACAGGAAAAACTCCTCCGTTTCGGACGTGCCGCTGTTGCGGTTGCAACTATGAGAGGTAAATCGTACTTGCAGATAGGTTCTATCTGTATGGGTATCGGTGGATCTATTATTGATCCTGCGTTCATAGAAGAATATCTCGGAATGAGAGTTGAATCGGTTGACGAAGTGGAAATTATCCGCCGAATGAGCGAGGGTATCTACGATGCAGCCGAGGTTGAAAAGGCTAAAGCATGGATCGCTGAAAACTGCAAAGAGGGCTGGGATAAGAACCCCGATTTCGTTAAGGCATCGGACGAAAAGAAAGCAGAACAGTGGGATTTCCTTGCAAAAATGTACTGCATAATCAAAGACCTTTTCAACGGTAACCCCAATCTTCCCGAAGGCAGAGAAGAGGAAATGGTCGGCCATAATGCAATAGCGGGCGGCTTCCAGGGACAAAGACAGTGGACAGACTTCTATCCCAACTGTGATTTCCCCGAAGCACTTCTCAACTCCACGTTTGACCATAACGGCGCGCGTGAGCCGTATATACTTGCAACGGAAAATGACGTACTCAACGGTCTTGGAATGCTCTTTATGAAGCTCCTTACAAACCGTGCGCAGATGTTCTCCGACGTTCGTACGTACTGGTCTGCCGAAGCTTGTAAGAGAGCGTCGGGTTATGATATTACAGGTGTTGCTAAAGAAAACGGCGGATTTATCCACCTTATAAACTCCGGAGCGACAGCACTTGATGCCTGCGGTGAATGCCGTGACGAAAACGGAAACGCAGTTATGAAGAAGTGGTGGGAAGTTACCGATGAAGATATCAAGACGATGACTGCGGCTACAACGTGGCCTGCGGCTGATAACGGATATTTCCGCGGAGGCGGTTTCTCGTCTTCCTTTACAACACGTGCGGAAATGCCTGCAACGATGATCCGTCTTAACCTCGTTAAGGGACTCGGCCCCGTTCTTCAGATCGCTGAAGGTTGGACAGTACAGCTTCCCGACGACGTAACAAAGACTCTTATGATGAGAACGGACCCCACGTGGCCCTGCACGTGGTTCACACCCCGCTGTGACGGTGTTGAAGGAAGTCCCTTCAAGACGGCATACGAAGTGATGAATAACTGGGGAGCAAACCA
>JAZQBL010000046.1:0-129739 GCA_045545665.1 Eubacteriales bacterium | reverse complement strand
TCAGCCGTTATCTCCGTGACGTTGCGCTGGATAAACCCATCGTTATCATCAACGGCGTCGACGAGCTTGCCGACGAGCTGCGGCGTATCGGTAACAATCTCAATCAGATCACCCGTGCAGTTAATGCCGGAATGATCTCCGCCGTAGACCTGAACGAAACAAAAGAGGATCTGAAAAAGATATGGCAATCGTTAAATTCATTACCTCGAGCTGTCCGATGAACAATATTTTTTCCTATATCACACGTGCCGAAGCGACAGACCGAGATCTCATCGACGGTATCAACTGCACACCCGAATCGGCACACGATGAGTTTCTGTTTGTCAAAGAACGCTTCGGAAAGGAGGACGGCAGACAGTACTATCACGTAATACAATCCTTCGCTCCCGAAGAAAACGTGACACCCGAGCTTGCTCACGAGATCGGCATGGAGCTTGCCATGTACTTCGGCGGTTATCAAGCGGTAGTGTCAACGCACATTAACGAGGCGCATATTCACAATCACATCGTTTTCAATTCGGTGAACTTCGAAAACGGAAAGAAGTTCCATCAGTCAAGAGACGATATGCTGAAGGTAAAGGAGTACTCCAACAAGCTGTGCCGTGAGCGCGGTCTCTCGGTTACCGAAGAGAAATGTACCTATGGAAGATATCCAAAATGGAAAAAGCGTCTGTGTGCATTTCTTGATTGGGCACTTGAATGCAGTCCCACACCCGAGGCTTTCATCGAATGTATGGAGCGACACGGATACAGCGTCAAGTGGTATTCGGATTATAAGTATATGACCTTCACCACTCCCGAAGGATACACCTGCCGTGACAACAAGCTCTTTGATGAGCGCTTTCTCAAATCCAACATCGAGCTTTACTTTGCTATGGGCGGCAGTAACGGAGCTTTGGCAGAAACGTACCGAAGCTACAAAACACCCGAGCACGATAAGGATATGAATGTGACGATCACCACAGGACTGATCCGAATGATCTGCGAGGTTCTATCTGCCGTGACGCCAAGAGAAGCGTACACCTCAAGACAGCTCACTGAAATGGATTGGCAAGAAAAAGAGCGTCTCGAAGAAATACTCGGACGCAAGATATCGCCCCAAGCGTTTATCTGTTACTGCACGCAGGAAGAGTACGAGCAGCAGAGCGGCTTGGGTTATGGAATGTATATGTAATGAATGGAGGAATTGAATGAAGAAAAAAGTTATTTATGAAAATGAAGTTGACTTCCGGATCCCATCCGGAAACGAATACGAAAAGGATGTTGCCACAAGCATTCGCAGAAGACAACTCTATGAACTGAAAGATATGACCTTGACTTCCACCACCGAGTATGTGATCGGCGGAATGAAGTACAAGGTCAATTCTATTTTTGATATGGACACGAAAGACAGCGACGAAGCATTGAAGCGGCTCATGGAAAAAGAAATTGATAAAGTTTCTTGAATCTTTCCGATTCTCGCTGGACTTTGAAACCGATTGGGAGTATCCTGATGGCGCAGAATCCATAACTGCACCCCAGCACTCTCAATCGGTTTGACATGACAAAGGAGGTAAAATGATATGTCAAACCAAACAGAAAAAATCACAGCATTATATTGCAGACTCTCTCAAGAGGATGAGAACAAGGGCGACAGCAACAGTATTCAGAATCAGAGAGCAATCCTCGAAAAGTATGCAAAGGACAACGGATTTGAGAATATCCAAATCTTCATCGACGACGGATACTCTGGTGTCAGCTTTAACCGACCGGACTTTCAAAGACTCCTCGAAATGATGGAGCAAGGTAAGGTGGCAACACTGATCACCAAAGACCTCTCCCGTCTCGGCAGAAACTATATCGAGGTGGGTAACTACACCGAAATGCTGTTCCCGAGATGGAACGTTCGGTATATCGCCGTCAATGACAACTACGATTCGCTTTACAGCGAGGGAAACGAGTTTGCGCCGTTCAAGAATCTCTTCAATGAATGGTTTGCAAGAGATACGAGTAAGAAGATCCGTGCAGTTGTGAAAGCTAAAGCCGAACGCGGTGAACGTGTCAGCACACAGATCCCGTACGGTTACAAGAAGGATCCCGACGTAAAAGGACATCTGCTGATCGACGAAGAAACAGCACCCATAGTAAGAATGATCTTTGATTTATGTGCCGCCGGAAACGGTCCGAGGATCATAGCCAATATTACGTGAGAAGAAGATTCTCAAGCCCACCGTTTATCGTTATCGACAAATCGGCAGTTACGGTTGCATCACCGATACCGAAGATATCTACGGATGGAACGACAGAACCGTTGCGGGAATTCTTGATAACGAAGTCTATCTCGGACATACGGTCAACTGTAAAACAACGGTTGCTTCTTACAAGGACAAGCGAAAGCTTGAGCGTCCCGAAAGCGAATGGCTTAGATTCGAGAACACGCATGAAGCCATTATTGATCAGGCTACTTGGGATATCGTTCGAAAGGTACGCGCAGGCAAACGCAGAAGAACAAGTATGGGTGATCTCAATAAATATAACGGACTCCTGTTCTGTTCGGATTGCGGTTCCAAATTATACTTCGTCAGAGGAACTACCATCAAGCGAGAAAACTACAGCTTCATCTGCAGCCGTTACCGTAAGCATATGGGTGAAGAGCAATGTACGCCTCACAGCATAAAAGAAGTGGTACTTGATGAAATCATCCTTGAGGAAATCCGCAAGGCAACGTACTATGCACGGGCGAAAACGAAAGAATTTGTTGAGTTCATAAACAAGAAAAGCTCCTCCGAAAATCGAAGGGAGCTTACGGTAAAAACAAACGAGCTCAGTAAATTGGAGAAGCGTAACGCAGAGCTGAATGCTTTGTTCAAAAGACTTTACGAGGATAACGTCCTCGGCAAAATAACGAATGAGCAGTTCAGAATGCTGTCGGATGGGTATAATACGGAGCAACGCGAAATACAAGCACAGATTCCGAAGCTCAAAGCGGAGATAGAAGAATTGAAAGCTGCATCTACGAATGTGGACAAGTTCATAGATGTTGCAAACAAGTACACGGATCTGAAGGAACTGACTCCCGAGGTGCTCAGAGTTTTTATAGCCAAAGTAGTGATCCACGAACGTGAATGCAAGTGGTCTAAAGCATCGGAGCAGCAAATCGATATCTACTTCCGATATATCGGCAGATTAACCGCAGAACCAACAAAACAAGCAGTATAACAGGAAAGGACGGACAGCCTAAACTGTCCGTCCTACTCCAGGACACCGCCTTACGCTAAAACATCCTTATGAGAAGTAGCGTAAAGCAGTGCTCTTTTGTTTGGAAATGAAGCGCGCTGTCGCGCATGAAAAATGAAGCAGGGCTTCGCCCTATGAAGCGTGGCTTCGCCACACGGAAAAGCAACATCGCGCTTCGCTTCACGGCGCAACGCGCCGCTTCGTAGAAGCCGTAAGGCTTCTGCTTCATATTCGTGAAGCGAATGCTTCATTTTTTCTTGCAAACCACCCCAAAATGTGCTACAATTAAAACCGGAAAGGCGGTGGATATTATGAAAAAGAGAACATCAGACCCTATGCCGTTTAAGCTTGCCGTGTTTATGCTTGCAATTGGCATACTGCTTGGAAGCATATTTACTTTTGGCATGCAATATTGGAATGAAAATATACCGCGAGAAGACTGTACGGTGGTTAAAACACAGTTTCTTTCATATGATGAAATAAGGCATGCAAAACCAACTGTACGAATTGTAGAAATTGCAATTGATTGCGCCGACGGAAACAGATATTTTATCGATGGTGTATCCATCAATGAAGAACTTCGTGATCAACTATCATCGCTGTCAAAAAATGATGATATTACGCTTTTGATTCACCCTAACAGCAACACTATTGTCGAATTTTCAAATGGCCAAACCATTTTATTGAATTTCGATGAAACGATCGGCAAGCTTGATACAGAATCCTCCGGATTTCTTTTCTTGGGGCTTTTTATGTATTTTTGCGCTTTAGTCGGACTGTATTATACGGTATATCATGTAATCCGAAGAAAAACAAAGCGATAATAAAAAGCATCTTTTTTCTCAACACGTCTCAAAATGAAAATGCTCACGTAACACGTGAGCATTTTTGTTTTGAACACATTGTGCGGAATCGGACCTTCCGATAGGCGCTTGCGCCGTCCGATTGGCCCTCCAATGCGTCTTGACAAAAAAGATGCCAATCGGCATCTTTGAGCAAGGGAGCAGAAGTGAACCTTTAACAAAGAGAAAAATGGGGATGCAAGTGCTACTTGACACGGTCAAGTACGATGTTCTTTACATTTTCTGACCTTTGTGATATAATTATGTTGCATGAAAGGAGGGCTTTTTATGACCGTCGGTGAGAAAATACAATATTACAGAAAAAAGATCGGGCTATCTCAAGAAGAACTCGGTCAAAAAATGCTCGTCAGCCGTCAGACTGTCAGCCTTTGGGAAATGGATAAGACACTACCTACCGTTGATAATTTGATTCGACTCAAGGAAATTTTCTCGGTTTCCATAGATGATATTTTGAGCGAAGCTGAGCCGATAAAGGAAAATAAGAACGAGCCGAAAGAAGCGTACGTTTTCAAATATGAAAAATCAGATTTGCAAGAAGTTTTCAAAAAAGCCCGTTTTCCGCTTATAAAACGCGCGATTGTTTTCACGCTTGCTTGCATCGTCCTTTTTGTTTTCCTTGCCGCAGCAGGAGCGAACAATACCATTATAGGTTTACTTTTAGGCTATTTTCTGGTCGGTGTGATTTCTCATATCAAAGGTTATTTCGCTTATAGCAAAGCGTGGAAAACCAGTGAATGCAGAATTTTGGAGAGCACCTATTCTTATGAAATATTTGAAGACTATTTTATACTGAACATTTCCAAAAACAAAGAAGTCACAAAGACGCTGAAAATATACTTTGATGATATTGAAAAAATCCACTCTTTTGGAAACTATCTTGTTTTGCAGATTGCGGGTCAAAGCTATATTATTAAAAAAGATGTCTTGATTCCTGAATCAACTTTCATTACTTTTTGCAATAATACACCAGACAAGGTTGAAGCAAAAAAGCCCAAGGATAAATTAAAAATCATCTCCATTCTTCTTTTCGTTCTTTCCATTTGCACGATATGGGGGGCATTGATCGGTGTTGCTATATTATCCGGAATCAATCAAGCAATGACGGAGAATATGTGGATATTCTTTTTGTTCCTTCCTGTTCCAATTGCCTCTATTGTGTTCGGCTTCTACTTAAAGAAAAAAGGATACAAGTATAAAAAGAACGTAATCGTGGGCATTATCATGGCGGCACTACTCTGCATTTACGGATCGTTTACCTTCATTTTTTCTGATATCTATTCACACGGCGACGAGCCGATTGTCAATACGGAGCAAATGTTGAATATTGATATTCCGACGCATTCGCATATCAACACGCAGGATTGGACAAAAGAAACGCAATCTGTTCCTCGCGGATATATTTATTCAACGAGCGATATTTACTTTGACGATACCGCTGTGGGGCAATTTGAGAAAAATATTTCAAATGACGCAAAGTGGATATCCGATATTCCCAATGATATGGTTGGTATCACCTCGTATTTCTGCGATATTCAAACCAGCGACTACTATATTATCTACAACAAGGACACGGGAGAATTCAACAAATTGCCGAGTTCAAGCGGAACGTATGTGTTTATCAACGTTCTATACAACGCCGAGAGCAATACAATGAAATTAGTGGAATATCAAATAGAGTACACAAAATAATTTGGAATCTTTTTTGTCAACACGTCTCAAAATGAAAATGCTCACGGAGTCAGCATATCACTAAAAACTTAAAACACTATCTTTTATCTTGCAATCCACCCCAAAGTGTGCTATAATGAAAGCAGAAAGGCGGTGTCATTAATTATGAAAGCAAAAGAAATGGACAAAATCACCAAACACTTTGATAAATATTTCGAGCAAACCGATTCTACGGTTATGCATCCGATTATTGACAACGGATTTCACGTTGACATTCTTTTGTATAAGCCAAACGAGCAATACCCTTTTTGGAAGCTCGTAACAATGGGAGCAAGCGATTATAAAATGCCGCCGGTGCCTAATACAGTTTCTCAACATAATGAATACATAATGTTTGTTCACGCTGATGAAAATTTGGAAAATCAAGAGATCGCAAGCTGGTATTTTGATAAATTAGTAATGATCGCCTCGTTTGCTCATAACAATCAATGTCACATCACTTACGGACATAGCTTTGAATGGCAAAACGATGATCCCGATGATGAAATGGTTGCGGCGTTTATTGAGTTCCCTCAGATTGTCGGGACAGTTGAAATATTGCACTGTAAAACAAGCATGCTAAAAACCGTTGCCTGCCTTCAGGTCGTTTTGCTCAATAAAAACGATCTTGCAAAGCTGATGGAGATCGGTCCTCAGGCATTCAGTGAGTATTTATATCCGGATAATGGTGAGAAGCCGCATTTTCTTTCCGAAAGGTATAGAAGTGATAATTTCTAAACCTCATCTTTTTTGTCAACACGTCTCAAAACAAAAATGCTCACGTAACACGTGAGCATTCAGACCGCTGACTTTACCTTTGTCAGCGGTCTGAGCTTCCTTTGCACAAGGGAGCCTTTTATTTTTAAAGAGTGTCTTTTTTGAAAAGATCTTTACCTTTCCGCCCGAATTACAGATTTTTTTATTTAAAGATCATTTCATCATTTCGACGACTCTTTTATACGCTTCTTCAACCTCCTGCTTTGTATAAGGAGAATTTTCGTCCGTCAGAGCCTGTCTGTACAAGCTTATGAATATGGTATTGGGAGATCTGCCGTATTCCGTCATCTGCGTGCATATTTCACGGACGTTGTTGTCGTGCGTTTCCTCTGCACGTTTTTCGATTATTGCCTCTCTCATTTCCGTGATGAGCTTCGAATAATAGCTTCCGTAGACCCCCTGTGCGGCTGTCGAATTTGCACCGACGAGCGAATCGTACATCTGCTGCATCTCATCGGCTGTATTACAGCTTCCGAACTTCGCCATGGTATCGTTGTACATAACGGCGTTGTAAGCCGTATTTGAACCCGAAGCGCCGCCTGACCCTGAGCTTTGTTTGTCAAGCTCGTACTGCTTTTTCTTCCAATAGTTGTCCTGCTCAAGCTGTTTTTGCTGAAGCTTCAGCTGTTCGTTTTTGTAAACGGATTCGGCAAGCTCCGAATCGGCTTCCGCCTGCGCTTTTGCACGTTCGGATTCTATTTCTGCGAGTCTTTCTTCCTTGCTTCTTTCAAGCTCGTTTTTGGATGCGAGCTGTTCGGAATTAAGATCGCTTACGTTGCTTTCGTAGTTAAGCTCCTGCTTGATACGTGCATCTGTTGCAACTCCGCTGTTTGCATAGCCGCCCTCCGTTACAAAATAATTCAGATATTTATCCGCTTTCGCCCTGTTTTGCGAAAGAGTATCTCTTGCCTTTGCGTACTGCGCTTCATTTTCCGCAAGACTGCCCTGATATGAGCTTTCAGTCAGCCTTTTGAGCGTGTCGTACACAACGTCTATATTTTCTTTTTTGTCCGTATTCAAAAGCTTTGAGAGCATCTCGTAGCTTTCGTATGATTTAGTATCTCTGTTGTATGATGACATTTATACCTCCTGTCTTACGTATCCGTATATAAGCACCGTTCCGCATTTTCCGCTGATAGGACCCCAGCCTCCGCCGCCGTAGCCTACGGGGTATTTTATGCTGTCGTCGATGGAGGCGCCTTTTGTTCCGACACCGTAGCCGATACTGTCACCGCCTTTACCGCGAGCGAACGAATCTGCGTCATATACGGCGTCGGTTGCGCCGATACCGCCGCCTCTGGCGCACGGCGTCGAGGAATCAGCACCTTCTCCGCCTGCAGCATAAACGTAAAGCTCCATATCTTCACCGTTGTTCGTTATATAGGAGTTTTCGCCGTCGTGCGACAGAAAGCCGGTGCTGGGTGCGCCTCCTGCCCCGACGTATACGGTGTACGAGCCCTCAAGCTCCTGACCGATGAGCTGTGTCACGGCACCGCCACCGCCGCCGTATCTTTCCGTGCCGTTATAACCGCCGCCGCCACCTCCGACGAGAACGATGTCGTACACACCCGTAAACGACGGATATTCTTTTGTGTTGAACGTGTATTCACCTGCTGAGGTGTACTGCTTCAAAAGCGTTTTGCACGGAATATATCTGTACGCACCTTCTCCGATGGAGGTGTTTGATATTTCATCAAGTATCTGCGGGATAAGAGTCGAATTTATATATTCTTTTATCTTTTTTCCGCCCTCGTCAAACTTGCTCTTTATTTCGTCCGCCGTGTATTCGGGGGCAGTAGGGCAGGTCGGAAGGGCTGAAATTATATTAAGATCTTCATCAAAAGTTGAAATTCCCAAATTTTATTTTCCTTTCACTTTATTTTATCTATGTAGTTGACACTGCACCAGGAGCGGATCTTACCGAATTGCTGTCCTGTTTTTCTGTCAAGTCTTTCACCGAGAAGGATGCACTCGTCACCGCCTCTGTAAACCTTTTGACCGCTTGCGTCACGCGTTTTCATAATTACGTAGTCGTAATCGCGTACCCAGAACGGAAAAGGGTTTCCGTTCGGAAAGTACGTTATCACGCCGTCCTTTATTCTGACTGTGTCACCGACGGAAAAAGCTTCGCTTTCTTCGGGGATGACGAGCTTTTGACCGATGAATATCAAATTGACGTCGTCAATGCCGTTTTCTTTTGCAATTGAAGATACGCTCGTTTTGAATTCTTTTGCGATCTTTGAGAGCGTATCGCCCTTTTTTACCGTGTAAACGGTCTTTTTTTCGTCTTCTTCCTTCGATAAGGCGAAATATTCGGCGATGACGTCCGCCTCGGCTTTTGCGATGAGCTTTAAATTTTCATCATTGATAAGAAAAAGACATTCTTTTTCGTTTGTATGAAAGCCGTGCTCGATAATGTAGGAATATCTTACGCCGCCCTTTGCGGAATTTCTTATTACTCCGTAATAGTCGTAAGTGATGCCCGCCGTTTCGTACGTTCTTGTCATAACGCCGCGTTTGTACGTTATGCCCGTTTTTCCGTTCATAACAGATACGACGGCGTCACATATGCGGTTTAAAAGCTCACGGCTTTCGGGAAGCTTTACCGAATAAAAAGACGATACGCCGCAGGCACGCTCGCTTGATGCCGCATTTGAATGAAGCGAGATGAAAAGCACAGACCCGTTTGATACGGCAGTGCTTCCGCGCTCGGCAAGCGACGGGTCGTCGCTTGCTTTATTCTTCGTAACGGTAACGTCAGCGCCGTATTTTTCAAGCTCTTGTTTCAAATATCCCGCTAAAGCAAACATCGCTTTGCCCTCGTAATAATCGGAATACGTGCCTCTGTTTTCGTATTCGCCGTGACCGGGATCAAGTGTTATTTTTATCATTGATGCCTCCCGGAAAAACAGATCTTACAAGGTCGTACGCACCGTTTGATGCAAGTGAAACGAGTGCGGCGTTTATGAAGCATAAAATATACGTGCCGGCCGTGCCGCCGTTTGTAAAGTGAGACGACAAGATCAGCACGGCAAGGGAAAACACGTAAGATACAGCCCTTGTCGGCACGTGGAAAGGAAGCTTGTCGAAAAGTCCTTTAAAAAACTGCGTAAGCACCGCCACAGCAACAGTCGCCCCCGAAAAGCTTGCAAGCGTTCCCCAGGTGAAAAAATCGTTAAGTTCCAAGTGTTTTACCACCATCCTTTCAAAAGCTTATAAAATGAGCCAAAGCGTATCCGACAGCACCCGATACAATGGCGGTAAGTGCGGCATTCACCACGGTGTTCCACCTTGTTTTCGGGGTAAGCTCCAAAGAATTTATCCGCCCTTCGTGAAAACGCAGAGTGTCGTTTGTGTGCTTCAGCTCTTCTGTAAGTACGATGAGCGTTTCGCTCATCGTTTTTATCTCCTTTGTAACCTCCTTCACGTCATCTATCTGATGCTGTAAGGATTTTATCTGCGCCTCGTGCCGTTCAACGGCAAGAGATGTCATATCGGATGTCATTATCTTAAAACCACCCTTTCGACCGTCGCTCTGCCGTTCGGCTGTGAATTTTCGATGATCAGCCGTACGCTGTCGAAACGGCGCAGTCTTATTCTGTGTCGTGTAAACGTAGGTCTTCCCTCACATTCAAAAGTAAAGTCTGAAAAATCTATACAGGAGAAGTCTAAGACCTCGTTTGAAATTTCTCCGCTTTCGCCGACTGTTATCCTCTCGCCGCTGTTCGGCACGAGAGTCATCTTTATACTGCTTGACGTCTCGGGAATCAGAGATGCATAGAGCATATAAAGCCTTTTTTTATCGACCTTGCCGAAGTTTGCAAAGCCGCTTTGCCAGATAGCTTTGTACGTTTTTCCGTCGTCCGTGTACACCTCGGGATCAAACAGATAAACGCTTTCCCCTTTAATAAAAAGCACCTCGCCGTTGTAAGAAAACATACTGTCGGCATCTATTCCGTCAAAAAAGTACCACGCTTTGAGTGAATAGTTGTATACCGCAACGAGCCCCGAATTGCATATCCAGACCTCTTTTTTCGCCTCGTTGTCGAAAACACGGGCGCCCTTGAGAAAGTCACGGCTTAAAAGCGGCTCGATCTTCTCTGATATACATTCGGCGTTTCTTTCGTCACGCACGTTGCTCGCACGCCATAGATAGACGCCGTCGGGGGTGACTGTCAACGGAGAGTTGTCAACAAGCACGCCTCCCTGCCTTACTGAGCCGACCTTTCCGTTTAAGGGATAGATCGGGAAGGACGGCTTTTCGTATCCGTCGTAATCAACACTTGACGGAGAAATGTACCAGGCATCCCCCTCGGTAAACACGGCAAGAGTCGAGTAGTGGCGTACGAGCGACGTTACGTCAAAGGTGCCGTCTCCGACCTTTATGTAGTTTTCCGAAGGAAAGTAAAGCACGTCGGAGCCTCTGTCGGTTATGTCCGAATAGTATATGATGTTGTCACCGCCGTAGGCAAAAATACGGCTGTCGAAATTACCGCCGTAAACGCAAAAGCTGCGGTTTTTCAGAAAATCCATCTTGACGTCGAACTTTGAAAGCTCAAAGGTTATTTTGAGGCTGTCTGAGATGCCGCCTGCGGGGATGTAATTGAATTTTACAGTCTTTTCAAAGCTGTCAAAGGTGTATTTTTCGGACGGTACTTTGCTTCCGTTTTCAAAGACGGATACAATTGCCACAGCGTACGACGGCAGATGATAAACGTCTGCTTTCCCGTCGGGTGAATACGATAAAGCGGCTCTGTTGCAAAGCAGGTTCAGTGACTCGTGCAAAGCACCGCCGCCGCTCGGCGGACACGTTACGGCGAGTGTGGGTACGTACGGCTCTCCTTTTGAAAAGTTACCGTTACGGTATACGATGATCTCATCCTCACACACGGCGTAAACGTCCGACGCAAAGGTGAAATATACGGTGTTTTTTGCGTAGTCAAGCTCGTATGATGCAACTATACCCACACCGATATTATATGCATTGAGCGTTCTGCCGTTACGGTAAAAAATGATATTATCCGACAAATAAACGTCCTTTGCGTCTTTTAAGGTGAACAGCTTTTTGTATCCGTATCTCTTTTTCAGCTTGCCGTTTTCCGTTATTCGGAAATTACGCATATATTCAGCCGATGAAATGGAATTCGTGACCTTTTTCGTGCAGTCGATCCCGTCAAACGATGTGACGTTCATAAGGAAAGAAGGGCTTTTTTTGAAAAATGCCAAACGATCACTCCTTTCATACAAGCCCCGGATATACGTCCTTTATGCTGTGCTTGTAGGCACTCAGCGCGGAAAGCGATGCTGCACGCACGCGCGTATATTCCGAGGATAAAAAGGATGCAAGCTGAGGGTTTTCATCGGCAATAAGCAGCATACCGAGGCGGAGGGCGCAAAGCACGGCACATTCGTCGCAAAGAGGAAAGACGTCGTCCTCCGACGATATCTGACCCATTGACGGATACAGCGATTCGCTTGCCGTAAGTATCCTGTCAAGCGGAATGTGCTCCGTTATGACTGCACCGAGCATGGGCGGCAAACGCCGCCCGAGCTCTGTAAAATCACGAGCTTTCGAATCCTCGCCTATGTATGCTGCGGTGAGATCAAAAACGTCGCCGCACTTCATTATTCAGCCGTTTCTTCTCCGACACTGATGCTCAAAAGGAGCAATTCAGAGGGGTATACGATCTTTGCGCCGTAAAGGTGCAAGCCCTTGACGGCATCCGCGAAACGCTTTTCGGGGCGGTAAGCTTCGACCTCGTTTATCTGCTCTGCAAAGGCGATGGCACGCTTCGTTCTTGCATAGCACTGGTAATAGGGTACGCTGTTTTCGTTTGATTTCTGTACGTTTGTCGAAACGTATATTTTGAAGCCGAGGAAAGAGCCGATACAGCCCTTGTCAAGGCTCTGCTCGTTTGAAGTTCCCGTAAGAATCTTCGCCTTGAGTATTTTTGAAGCAACGGCAGGGGATACCTCAAGGATGATCTCTTCGTTTCCGGGTACGTCTCTTTCAAGCATCTTTTCCTGCACGGTGAGCAAAAAGTCAAGCACGTCGCTTGATTTGAAATCTGATGCCTTGATAGTGTTGGAGGAAAGAACGCCCGTGTAAAGGGAGTATACGTACTTGTCCGCTTCGTTTGAAAGAGCGCTTGCAGCAACTCTCATTGCTTCCTGCATGAGATTGGGAGCAGCCTGCGCCAAGGCGATATCGTCGATGATAAAGTTGAATGCTTTCGCTTTGTCGATGGTGAGCGTGCGTGAGTTGTCGGATACCTCCGTGAGCGTTTCAATGTCCGTGTTTTTCGTGTAGTTGAACACGGAGATGGGATTTACACCGAGTATTCTTACCGTGTCACCCATGTTTTTGATGTCGCCTTCGAATTCTCTGGAGCAGTTTTTTACGCCTATATATTCTTTTTCAAGTTCTCTGTAAAGAGTTTCACTCCACACTGTGGGGATAAAATTTGTAATTGCCATTAATAAATTCCTTTCTTTTTTTGTTTTGTATGCCGGCTGTGATATCAGCCGGACGTGTAGCTTTTGAATGATGTGTGTTTATTGTTATTATTCAGATCAGGCTCCCTCCCGGAGGGAACCTAAATGTAGGGGTCGACGTCCTCGGCGACCCGTATGATGTATGGCTGGGCAAAAATCAGATAATAGATAAGAGATAATCGGTAGGGGTCGGCGCCCACGACGACCCGTATGATGTAGGGCGGGGGCTTGCTCCCGCCGTTTTGAAAAAATCCGATGAATGATGAATCGGCACCTCATCCATCATTCATCCCACTGGAGAAGGCTGAATGTAGGGGTCGGCACCCTCGACGACCCGTATCAAAAAAGTGATGTTTACCTGCGGTAAGTGATGCACGGCTTCACCGTGTGATGTCCGCCTGCGGCGAGTTGTGCTTCGCACAGGTCATGGCGGCAGTTAATTGCCTTTTTTAAACCGCTATTTTCTTCGTTTTATATCATCAGGAGAAAAATCCCTTCGACTTCATACTTTTAATTATGTTGTCGTATTCCCGTCTTACCGTTTCACGGCTCATCTTCTCGACGTCGCGGCTGTTGTAAACGCCTGTCTGTCTTAAAGGAGAGCCTACCCCTCCGAAGGATGCGGCACGGTTTTGCATATTTTTCTTCTGTATGTTTTTTTGCTTTTCGCTCACTTCCGAATATACGCTTGAAAGATTTTCACCGTTTTCAACTCTCTTCCAAACGTCCTTGCCGACTGTGTCGAGATCGACGTCGGGATGCTTTTGGTAAAACTCCTCCGTTTCGGAATTGAATCTGTCAAGAGATACTTCCTTCATTTGCAATTTCCTCCGTTTGCGATTTTTTCGCCTCTTCTTTCAGATTTTTTTCTCTTATTTTTTCAACAAGTCCGCGCTTGTCCGAAATTATGCCGTCGGGCAGTCTTTCAAGATAATCCTCTATTCCGATAAATCCGCCTGCTAAAAGCTTGTCAAGCGTATTTACGGCGACTATCTGCGAATATTTCGTGCCTGCGCCGACGTCAACTCTTGCACGTATCACGGAATTTTTGAATATTTCGTAATCGGGCATTTCGGCACTTTTTTCCGTGTTCTCCTCCGTGTAGGTGAGGAGTCTGCCCGCAGGATAATATTCAAATATCATCTCAGCCCAATTCAGGGCAAGATCCTCGATGCACGCATAAAGATTTTGCCTTATGTTTTCAAGAGGAATGTTTGAGGATTCCTGCAGGGCAAGGATTGCAGAAGTGTTGTCGGGATCGACTTCGCCGAGCGCGGCGTCCGTTGCGCCCATAAGCTCCTTTGTGTGGCTCATCGTCATTGCGATGACGTCAAGAAAGCCGCTTTGCATATTGCCGACTCCGAGCGACACAGCCGCCTGCCTTACGTCGCCGCCCTTTACCCCGACAGCCTCACCCACCTCGTTTGTCCATTCGGGTATGAGCGTTTTATCGTAAACGACCTTTGAAAACGCGGTGTCCGTCATATGCTTCATGACCATGGCGTACGCCTTGTTTATGTATTTCTGATTGGGAATGAGCGACGTTACGGGAGAATTGCCTATAAAAGAGCCTTTGACGTTCTCCCAGGAAAAATATGCAACGGGATATCTTTTCATATTTGTCTTTCCGCGTCTTATAACGACGTTTTTCGTCGCTTTTTCCCAGATGACGAAGCCGTTTTCGTCACGGCTGAATTTCAAAAGAAACGTTGCGTTTTCCTCGTTTTCGCTTTCGATATCGAAAAGCTCGCCTGCTCCCGTGCCGAGCGACTCGTCGGGGGTGATCTTCATTATATCCGTACGGGAAACGCCGTACGCCTCGGCTTCCTTTTTAAGATGAAAGACCGTGTCCCTGCCTCTCAGCATCACATAGTCCTGCATCTGGATATCACGGCTGTTGACGTTTGCAACGAACAGATCGGTGTTGTCGCAAAGCACCGTTCTGATATCGCCCGTGTAGGGCTGCCCTGTCTTTATATCGGCATCCCAGAAGGTGTAAAATACACCGTCGCCCGACAAAGCCGCATCGAGCATCGCACATCTTATAAGCGATTCTATTTTGTCCTTGTCGAGTCTGTACGACACGTTTTTGTTAAGAAGCTCGATGCCGTCGGATATCTTCTTTTTCAGCTCCTCGTCAGCCAAAACCGTAAGCGAATCGTCGCTGTAGCTTATGCTGACGGGCTGAGCCGTTGCCGTACTTATCATATATGAAATGATACGCTTGATAATATTGAATACGGGAGTGGGCAGACCGTTTGAGTTAACGCCGTCCCATTGCTCTCCCCTGTAGAATTTTTCGTTACGTCTGACGTTTGAATAAAGGTCTATTCGCCTTTTGTATTCAACGCCTGCCTCGTACTGTTCCCAGGCTTTCGTTATACTTTCCATATACCTCCTAATAGTATGCTATGCTGTTTTTATTTTCGTAACGCCTTTTTCTTGCGTTGTATATTTCCTCCTCGGTCGATGCACGCTGTATCCTCGACATAACGGCGTAGCGCAAAGCCTCGGGCAGATGCGTTATCTCGTGAGGGGATTCGGAAGCGTCCTCCGTTTTCGTCTTGTCGTAAGTCAAGGATGAAAGACAGCGCACGGTTTCGGGGCAGGATGAGAAAAAACGCAGAGCGGGCACACCGTCTTTCGGCAGTAAGTACTCACGCAAGGCACGCCAGCCGGGTATACGTCTGTTATCGGCTTTTATAAGCGGCGGCATACCGTTTATTCCCGACATTATCTCAAAGCCCGAAAGACCGCTGTCCTGCCGCCTGTTCCAAAGGTCGGGCGATGCCGAGATGTAGTCGATATCAAGCCCCGAGCACACACGGGCTATTTTTTCTCCCGCTTCCGATAAGGTGAGGTTGGGCATAAAAAATTCACGCTCGACGTATACGTTTCCGTCGAAATCGGCGGCAAGGACGACGAAGGCGAGCATATCGAAGCCGTAGTCAAGACCGCCTATGCGGCGTATACCGTATTTAAGTGCAAACGGCTCGATAACGTGCGTCTTTTCGTTTATTTCGGGGAAAAACTGACCTTCGAAAACGTCCCAGCTTCCGTCAAGCCAGGCACGTCGCAAGTCCTTCGGCAAAGAGCGCAAGCGGTCGATGTACTCGCTGTCCTTTTCCATAAGCACGGTATTGTCGTAGGCTGTCGCCTGGATAAAAGCGTAGTCCTCGCTTTTTTCGCCTTCTCTGTATATCCTGTCGATAAACAGCCTTTTTACCCAGGCGTGTCCGATACCGCCGGGGTTGCACGAAAGATACATCCTTTTCGGATAACCGTTCGTGCCTCGCAAACACGCCTTGAGCGCTGAAAATCTGTATTCGGTAAGCTGAGTTGCCTCATCAAGAGCGATAATATCGTATTCCTGCCCCTGGTATTGTAAAGTGTCCCCGTCGTCCGCCATATAGCCGAGCTTCAAAACGGAGCCGTTCGGAAATTTGAAGCATTTTCCCGATTCGGAATATCTGACGCATCCGCCGAGCTCGGCACGTAAAGGAAGGATGTGGTTATATTGAAGCTCGGGAAAGCTTCGTCTGACTATAAGACATTTTATGCCTGCATACCTCAGGCATAAGAGAACGAGCTTTCGCCGCAAAGCCCAGCTTTTTCCTCCTCCTCTTGCACCGCCGTAGGCGGTATATTTGGCTTTTGACGAGAAAAACAGCTCTTGTTTTTTGTTCGGTACGCCTTTAAGATAAAGAGTTTTCATTCGCCGTCGTCGTGGTCGCACACGACGTTAAGGGCTCCGAATTCATCCGTCTTTTCCTCTCCTCCGTAGCCGAATCGGCTCTTGAGGTAAAGATTCAAAACGGAGGCAGATATCTTTTTCGTACCGGAATTAAGCGCCTCGTCTTCAAAAATGGATCTTATAAGCTGAGACTGCCTCGGGTACTTTTCGCAAAGGGTGTTGTATTCATCCTGAGTAAGATCCATAAAACGGAGGTAGCCTGCCAGATTCGGAAGCCTTTCCTGCTCCTGGCAAACGCAGGCGTACCTTTCGGCAGAAAGTAAAAATTTCTTTCCGTTTGTTACTTTTTTCGTGTTTATCCGTCCTTTCTAAGAAAGCTCTTGTAAAAGCTCCTTCGTGCTGTCAAGTCCGAGAGACTGCAAAACGTCGTCAAGGTCGAAATTGTCAACACATTTGTCACAGTAGTAGTCTGTTCCTATTGTGACGCCCTCATCTTCGGGAAAAAATCCACCACAATAAGAACATTTGTTCGGGTATTTTTCATCATCGTCACCCGCAGCGGGACAACCCCTTACGTGAGGTGACGAAAAGCAGTATTCGCACATAAAGTCTCCTTTTCTCGCCGCGCAAAGCGGCGGCACAAAAACAATCGGACTCAAACGCTTTTTTTGTTGGGTGCATTTGAATCCTGCAGAGCGTATTTTTCACAAATATCCCACACCGCAGGATACTGTAAAGAGCACGTTCTGTTTTTCTTGTGTGCGTATTATACCATGTTTTTGTAATTTTGTCAATACAAAATACGGAATTTTTCGAACTCTCAAGAATATTTGTTCTTTTTTTAGCAAGTCATTCCCCGCAATTTTTAAAACTGCTTTTCAAATCAAAGACAACGCATAGTGTTTTTGCACAAAAAACAGACCGTTTTTATATTAAATTTAGATAATTTTACTACATACTATTGAAATGTGCAAGCGTTTGTGATATAATGAGTCAACAAATCGGGAATATTCACAGCGCCGCTTGCAATATTCCACAGAAAGGTGATAACTGTAATGAACGAAGAACTCATAAAAATAATCAAGGACAGAAGCGACGTCCCCTGCGACAACACAGGTGTCGGTGTTTACCCCAAAACACCTTTTGAAGAAAGAATGGTCGGTATTGCATACTCAACGTGGATGCGTTCCGATCTCAACTGGGACAGAAATGCCTGGAGCAAGCCCCTTTACGGTACGTACCGCTCCGACGACGAGGAAATAATCCGCCGTCACGGCGAAATGCTTGCAAAGGCAGGCGTTGACTTTATTTTCGTTGACTGGTCGAACAACACAGGCTACGTCCCCGAAACGATGAGCGAGGCACGAAACGACTTCCGCACGATAGAAGTCGCAACGGATATGCTTTTCGACGTCTGGAAGGATATTCCCGGCGCACCGAAGATCGCACTGTTCGCAGGTCCGGGACATAACGGTCCGGAAAGTGTTGCCTCAGGCGATCACGATAGAAAAGTAAATCAGATATATAGAGATTACGTGACGAATCCCTCAAGACGCGATATGTATTTCTATTACGAGGGCAAGCCGCTTTTGCTTTGCTACGGCGCAACGCCGAACTTCTACGGTCCCGATCCCGAATGGAACGACGACCGCTTTACGGTACGCTGGGTAACAGGCTACGTAGGACAGCAAAGCGAGCTTTACGACGAAAAAACACGCAGAAGCTACCGCTTCTGGAGCTGGGAGGAAAGAGGAGCGCAGACCTTTACCGTTTCACAAGGCACGGTCGAGTCGGTAACGATAACCGCCGCAACGAGAGAACAGGGCAAAGAAGGCGGCCCAGGTTATATCCCCGTATCACCGAGAAACAACGGCGAAACGTTCAAACGCCAATTCCAGAGAGCGTACAACCTCGGCGCAAGAATAGCGCTTATCGTAACGTGGAACGAGTGGATGAAGGGCGAACAGATATCCGACGAAATATCAAAGGATATAGAACCGTCACAAGCGCACGGCACGTTCTACTACGACCTCATGTGCGAACAGATAAAAAAATTCAAAGGTATTGCAGAGTAAATGAAAAAGATATTATCCCTTATACTGTGCATCCTCGCTGTGACGGGATGCATCTCATGCGCTGAAAAACAGCCCGACGAGTCAGAAACCGAACAGACAGCATACGAGGACCCCGAAGAAATAACCTTCGATATAAAAAACCTTCTTTTGCAAACGGAAAACAACTTCAAAAGAAGCTTTGATTTTACAGAACATTCGACGGCAACAACGAGAAAAAACAAGTATCTGACACTGTCATCATCCTTCGGGCGCAACAACACCGACGGACTTACAGGCTCGCCGTCGTTCGTTTCCGTACTCGGATTTTCCGAGGAGCTCAAAGCTTTGCCGTACACGGCAAAAGCACGTCTTTCATCAAAGGGAAACGATAAAAGGAATGAAGATAAAACCGTTATGGCAGGAGTTTTTTGCAAAAAAGCAACCGACAGATATAACGAAAGCGGACTGTGGTTTTTCTTCCGTAAAAATTCGGTAACGGCATTTACTGGCGATTCCTTCAGATACACGGTGACGGACAGTCTTCCTTTTAACTGCGACGAAGGCGTTGACGTACGCTTTGAAGGTATAAAGGACGCTGTAACGCTTTTTATAAACGATACCGAAATAATAAAGATATCAAAAAGCAAAGAAGGCTTCGACCTTCTTTCCAAAGACGGCGAAAAGCTCACCTCTTACAGCGGAGAAAAAATACTTTTCACCTCACGCACTCACGGATTTTTCAGAGTGGGTACAAATAAGGTCGAATGCAGTATAAAAACGCTTGAGCTTTCACATACGTCAGAAGAGATATTCACACCCGGTGAAACGGTGTACTCCTTTATGAAAGATAAAAATTATTCTTTCAAGGACAAAGAAAGCTTTATGCACGCAAAAACGCTCGAGCTTGAAGGAAAGCTTTACGCTGATGTGTCGGGCATCCTCGACGTGTTTGATTTTACGTGCGAAATAAAAGACGGCAGCGTGACAGCCGCACGCTCAAACGCTGTTCTGTCGATGAAAAAGGATGTTCCCGAAATGGACGTGAACGGAACAAAATATCCGTTTACGTCACTTAAAGAGTCGGACGGAACGCTTTACGTCTGCCTCGACAGCTTCGTGAAAATACTCGGTTACAGCTCGTCTTACAATGAAGAAAGCGGACTTTACACAGTCTTTGCGCCGAATGATGAAAAAATTGAAGAAAAAACGGCACTTATGGCTGAAAATTACCGTTTGTACGATGAAATAATATTCAATTACGATGACGTAGAATGTGACACGACAGGCTTCGGTAAATACGAAAAAGCGCCGAACGAGGAAAGACTCGTCGGTATCGCCTACAGCACGTGGAATTCAAACACTTCCTGGTGGAAAAACACTTGGGGCACGCCTCTTTACGGAAATTACGATGCGGATGACGAGGAGCTTTTGCGCTACCACGCCGAGCTTTTGACAGAGGCTGACATCGATTTCGTCTTCATTGACTGGTCGAACAACACGAACGTGTCGGAGAAAACGTACGAAGAGGAGGAAACGTTCCGCATTATAGAAAAAGCGGCGTATAAAATGTTCAAGGTGTGGTCGGAAATACCGAACGCACCGAAAATAGCCATAATGACGGGCCCCGGCCATGCGGGAATAGCAAACGTGAAAAACGGGGCGCATCAGAAAAAGGTCGATCAGGTGTATTCTTCGTTTATCGAAAACGAAAAATATAAGGATATGTATTTCCATTATCTCGGAAAGCCGCTGCTTATGTGCTACGGAGCAACGCCGAACCAGTACGGAGCCGATCCTTCCTGGAACGACGACCGCTTTACGGTGCGCTGGGTAACGGGATACGTCGGACAGCAATCCGATCTGCACGACAGAAAATTAAAATCGGAAAGATTCTGGAGCTGGGAGGAAAGAAGCCCTCAAACGTACACCGTGCTTGACGGTGTCGTCGAGGCTGTGACGTGCTCGGCGGCAACGAGAGGGGAAACATCCTCCAAAAGCGAGCTGAGAGACAGCGGCGCAACGCTTAAAAAGCAGTTTGCGCGCGCAAACGGACTCGGAGCAAAAATTGTCCTTGTCACGACCTGGAACGAGTGGACGGGCGGAGAGCAAAAATCTCCCGATCAGTCAAAGGATATAGAGCCGTCAGTCGAACACGGCACGTTCTACTACGACCTCATGCGCGAACAAATAAAAAAATTCAAAGGCAAAATATAAAAACGCTGAAAATACGTTGTATCCTTGTCAGAGTACAAACGATTCACTCCGTACATAAATAAAAACCCCGGCAGATCAATCAGTCTGCCGGGTTCGTTATTACTGCGTCATTCTTCAATGAGTATTCTCTTTATGCTGTCAATATCTTCCTGTGTGACACCGATATCGAGCAGGTATGCTTCAATCTTATTCTGAAGAGTTGCGTCCTCTCCGCCGAAGTCGTCGAGTCCGTTGAGAAGTGCGTCGATATTCGCCGCAAGAGCGCTTATGGGTGCGTTATCGAAATTACCCTGTCTTGAATAAAGTGAAAGGAAGTATTCCTTTACGAGAACCTCTTCTTCAACTCCGCAAAGTCCGAGAAGCAAGAACGCTGTCGTTCCCGTTCTGTCACGGCCGAGAGAGCAATGGAAAAGCACGGGGTAGTTATCTTCATCTGCGAACACGCGGATGTTATTTCTCGTTTCCGTTCTGTATTCGTCTGAGAAAATGTGCTGATACCAACCCATTTTTACGGGTATGTATCTGAGTCCTGCAATAGGCGCGCCCGATTTTCCTCTGAGGTCGAGGTCCGTCTTTATACCGAGCTGATTCAACACGACGTCTTTGCCCGAAGCGTCAGCGTCATCAAGCTGTGCGGAACGGTATGCAAGACCCTGCTTTATCGTTTTACCGTCGACTGTTTTGTATCCGCCGATATCACGGAAGTTTGATATATTGTCAGCTCTTATAAATCTCGGCAAGCCTGCCTTCGTTTCAAAGGTTGAAACAGCGGAGACCGTATCGTCGGATGAAACCGTCCAATAGTATTTTGTGCCTACCTTAAAGTTGCAAACGTCATACATAGTGGACTGCGTTTTATATACCCAGGCGTTCGAAAGATCTTCGTTTTCGGATATTGTAAGTGTGTATTCCTTGCCTGCCTTTGCTTTTGCATCTTCCCAGGCAAACGTAAGCGCTATAGGCGTGCACGCTTCGGTGTCTTTATCGGAATAATTCATACCCGTGCCCGTTTTAACGTTTGCGACACGTGTGTTCATATGCTTCACGATATCGTCGCTTACGAAAGTTACATCCTTCTGTCCGTCAGCGGGGGCCGTGAGGGTTATGTCGCTTACAACAGGCTCTGTCTGAGCATCCGTTACGTACACGGTATCACTTCCTTCTGATGTATCATTTGTTTTACTTTCCGTGCAAGAGGAAAGAGCCATCGTCGCAAGAAGCGCCAAAACAATGGCTGTTTTTGCATAATGCTTCATAAATCGTTTCCTTTCGCTTTTTTACAGATTATATCACATTTTTTTTATTTAGTCAAGAAAAATACGGGCAGTATTCTGCCCGTATTGTCAAGCATAAGCCGAATTACAAATTATTCAGCAGTCTCGTCGATGCATTCTTCATCGTCGCAGCAGCAGCATGAGCAGATATCATCATCGTCGATGTCAAGCTCGTCAAGCTCGTCGAACAACGAATCTTCTTTTGCCGCTTTATTTGAGCGAAGCTTCTTAACGATGAGAAGAGCCGCAACAGCTACACCGATAACAGCAAAAAGCAAAACGACAACTTTCAAAGCGGTGGATGTTTCTTTAGACATAGTAATATCTCCTTTTCAAAATTTATATTATTTTTTTATTTTTTCCGACCGTCTATATTATATACCAAAACACACGAATTAGTCAATACTTCCTGTGTAACGGATTTTATATTTGTATTAATTGTTTGTAAAATTATGTCACATATGACGCTTTTTATACGCTTTTAAGATCGGTTTTTCAAGAACCCGCTTGAATTTGGTAAATACGTCGGTCTTGTCCTTTATCGGAGGAACCAAAACGGCACGAATGCCTGCGTTTCGTCCTGCCAGAACGTCCGTGAATACCTGGTCGCCTATGATGCAGGCGTTTTTCTTTTCCGCATTCATCTTTTCAAGAGCGCGCAGCACGTTCTTTTTGAACGGCTTTCCGCTTTTGCCGACGGCAAAAAAGCCGAGCTCTTCGTTGAATATCCTAACTCTTTCGTGAGAATTGTTCGAAACGAACGAAACGGAAATACCGCATTCTTTCAATCCTTCGAGCCACTTCAAAAGCTGTTTTGTCGGCTTTTCGTCATCGTAGGTAACAAGAGTGTTGTCGATATCGGAAACTATCGAGGTGATCCCGTTTTCTTTAAAAAACTCCGGTGTGATATCGTATACGCTTGAAAACATAAAATCGGGAACAAATGTCATATCAGATTTTCCTCCGCACACGAAAGCATAAGACGCAGACGGTTTTCCTGGTTTACCTTTGTCATTCCGGGGTCATAGTCTATTGCCACGATGTTTGCCCCGGGATTATTTTCCATCATCCTTTTCATAACGCCCTTTGCGACGATATGGTTGGGAAGACATCCGAACGGCTGAACACATACGATATTTTTGACGCCCGTTTCGATAAGCTCCGATATTTCGGCAACGAGAAGCCAGCCTTCGCCCATTTTAACGCCCGTGCCGATATATTTATCCGTAAGATGATGTATATCGTAAAGCGGTGACGGAGGTGTAAAGGAAGAATTTTCCCTGACTTCCTTTGCGATATTTTCGGTTATGCGGTTTATGAATTTTATGGCGTATTTACACGCAAAAGCCGCTTTTGCGCCCTTGCCGTACAGTCTGTTATCCTCAACGTAATTATACATACAGTAAAGCAGGAAGTTTATAAGCCCCGGCATAACGGGTTCGCTGTTTTCCGAAAGGAGGAATTTTTCGATATCGTTGTTGCCGAGCGGTGAGAATTTAACGAATATCTCGCCGACGATGCCGACCTTCGGTATCGTCTTTTTAACCTTTTCTATTTTCTCAAAATCACGTGCGATCTCGCCGTACATTTTTTTGAGTTTCTTTCTGTTGAGGTGCTTTTTCACAAGCTCGCCGCAGAGGATATCCGTCCATTTTGCAACCGTTTCCTCCGTTGTGCCTTTATTCGTTTCGTACGGCAGACACTGATTTTTCAGCGACATAATGAGGTCGCCGTAAAGGCAGGCGTAAGCGGCACGGATCGCCATAGGAAGCGTTATTTTGAAGCCGGGATTCTTTTCAAGACCCGAGAAGTTGAGCGATATGACGGGAATATGCGCAAGCCCTGCATCCTTGAGTGCCTTACGCAAAACGGCGATATAGTTTGACGCACGGCATCCGCCGCCCGTCTGCGTTATCAAAAGTGCGACCTTGTAAAGGTCGTACTTTCCGCTTGCAAGCGCATCGAGAAACTGACCGACAATGAGCTGAACGGGGTAGCAGGCATCGTTGTGAACGTATTTAAGTCCTGCAGATATGACCTTTTCGCCCGTATTTTCAAGCAGGACTGTATTGTAGCCGTAGTGCTTGAACAACCGTTCCAATATCTTGAAGTGAACGGGAAGCATATTCGGCATAAGGATGGTATAATCCTTACGCATTTCCTGTGTAAAAAGTACTCTATCCATTTCGTTTCTCTCTTTGTTCTTCAAGTGCGGCGATAAGACTGCGGAGTCTTATCGTGACTGCGCCGAGGTTTGTTATTTCATCTATCTTCAGCTGTGTATAAAGCTTTCCGCCCACTGAAAGAATGTCACGTATCTCATCGGTCGTTATGGCATCGAGTCCGCAGCCGAAGGACACGAGCTGTACGAGCTGTGCTGACGGCGTTCTGTTTACGAAATTTGCCGCTGCGTACATTCTTGAATGGTACGTCCACTGATTAAGCACCGAAACGTTCGGCATATCTGCCATTGATGCTGCGGCGTCCTCGCTTATAACGACGAAGCCGAGACGTGTTGCAAGCTCGTTTATTCCGTGGTTTATCAAGGGGTCCGTATGATACGGTCTGCCTGCAAGCACCATGATCGGAAGCTTGTTTTCCCGAGCGTATCTTACGGCATTTTTTCCGAAAGAATTTATCTTTTCTCTGTATTTTCCAATAGCCTCAAAGCCTTTGTCGAGCCCCTCTGAAATATCCTTTTTCTTTACGTTTACGTGAGGCTTCAAGGTGTCAAAAAGCGTGTTTACAAGCTGTTTTTTATTGTTTATATCGAGGTACGGATACAAAAACGGAATGTTTCCGATCTCGTCCATGTTGCCGTGTACGACCTCGGGATAGTATGCAACGAGGGGGCAGTTGTAGCAGTTATCGGCTTTCTTTTCGTCAAAGTTCCAAGTCATACACGGGTAGAAGATGAAGTCGGGCTTTTGCTCTATCAGCTTTATCATCTGACCGTGGACAAGCTTTGCAGGATAGCAAGCGGTATCGGACGGTATGCTCTGCTGTCCTATCATATACGAATGCACGTCAGCGCCTCCGCCGAAAAACACGTTACAGCCCAGATGCGTGAAGAAAGCGTGCCAAAGCGGTGCCGTTTCGTAGAGATTCAGTGCCATCGGGATCCCGACCTTAACGTCTCCGCGGCTCTCCTTTTCAAGTGAATAAAGGAGCTTTTGTTTTTCTTTATATATATCGGGAAGATCGTTTTGCTCTTTCGATGCACCTACACCGAATATCTTTTCGCATCTGTTGCCCGAAACGAATCTTCTTCCGCCGGAGAACGTGTTTACAGTTACCGTACAGCGGTTTTCGCATCCTGCACAGCGTGCAGTTTTTGCCGTGTGGACGAACTCATTAAGCTCTGATTCCGTAAGAAGCGACGAGGTGTGGGCGTTTCGTTTTTCTTTTGCGTAAAGCGCGGCGCCGTATGCGCCCATTATACCTGCTATCGACGGACGTGTTACAAGGCGCTTGGTCTGCATTTCAAAGCTGCGTAAAACGGCATCGTTATTGAACGTACCGCCCTGAACGACTATCCGCCGTCCGAGATCGTCCGGATTATTTATTCTTATTACTTTATAAAGTGCGTTGTTTACGACACTGCAGGAAAGTCCTGCGGAGATATCTTCAACGGATGCTCCGTTTTTCTGCGCTTCCTTGACGGAGGAATTCATAAAGACAGTACAGCGCGAGCCGAGGTTCACGGGTGCTTTTGAGAAAAGACCGATCTTCGAAAACTCTTCGACTGACATATTCATCGTATGTGCAAACGTCTCAAGGAACGATCCGCACCCCGACGAGCATGCTTCATTGAGCATAATGTTGTCGATGACACCGTCTTTTATTTTGAAGCATTTTATATCCTGTCCGCCGATATCTATGAGAAATTCCACGTCGGGGTCGAAATGCTTTGCCGCCTTGAGATGCGCGGCGGTTTCTACAAGTCCGAAATCAAGACGGAAGGCATTTTTTACAAGCTCCTCACCGTATCCTGTCGAGGTACAAGCGGCAATATTTATGTTTTTACATTTCTTTCTTATTATTTCAAGCTGTTCTTTGACAACGGAAACGGGGTTGCCCTTGTTTGATGCGTAATACGTATACAAAAGTCCGCCGTCGCTGTCGATAAGTGCAAGCTTTGTCGTTGTCGAGCCGCAGTCAATACCGAGGAAAGCGTCGCCTTTATACGTTTCGATATCCGTATTTTTAACGTCCGCCTTGCTGTGGCGCGCCAAAAACTCATCGTACTGCTGTCGGTTTTCGAAAAGCGGTTCGAGAGTATCGCTTTTTTCAGATATGCCGACTGCGTTTTCTATTTTGTCTATAAGCTCGTCTGCCGTATATGAATTTTTATTTTTGTCCGAGCAGAACGCCGCGCCCATGGCAACGGAAAACCTTCCGTAATCGGGAAAAAGTGCTGTTTCTTCCGTCAGCTTGAGCGTTTCGGTAAATCTTTTTCTCAGTCCCTTGTTATAGTAAAGAGGACCGCCCAAAAACATTACCTTTCCCTCTATTTTTCTGCCTCGCGCAAGTCCCGCTATCGTCTGGTTTACGACCGCTTGGTATATGCTCGCGGCAATATCTTCTTTTCTTGCGCCCTGATTTATAAGCGGCTGTATATCCGTTTTCGCAAAAACTCCGCAGCGTGAAGCTATCGGATATATCTGCTCAGAGCGAAGGCTCAATTCATCAAGCTCGTCGGGTGTGACGTCCATAAGGCTTGCCATCTGGTCGATAAAAGCACCCGTTCCGCCTGCACAGCTTCCGTTCATTCTTTCATCAAGAGCGCCCTTGAAATATATTATTTTGGCATCCTCGCCGCCGAGTTCAACGACTATGTCCGTATCGGGGCTCATATTTTTCACAAGCTCACCGGTGGCAAAAACTTCCTGTATGTACGGGATATTTGCGGCATTTGAAAGACCGAGCCCCGCTGAGCCCGATATCATTATTTTGACAGTACCGTCCGTCATCAGCGGACGAGCCTTTTTTAAAAGCTCCAGTGATTTTTCTCTCGTTTTCGCCATGTGGCGTGCGTACTCACTGAATACAGTGTTTCCCTCACAGCTTACTACGAGCTTTGCCGTGGTAGAACCTATATCGAGTCCGACGTTATAAATCTTCATCCCGAAGCCTCCTTCTTTTATCTGTAATTATACATTATATAACTTTTATCTTCTTTTTTCAACATACAAAATGTAATATTTTGCAAACTGTTTTATTTCTAACTTTTTTTCTTTGTACAAAAAAAGGCAAAAGCACGCAAAACGTCTTTCACCTTTGATGTCTTCTATATTTCATTATTTTTGTCAAAAAACATACCGACAAGCTTTTCTGCGGGAAGCGGAAGAGAGTGCTCTTTCTTCCTTACAAGGATTATTTCCCTTTTGGGAAGCTCTTCTTTAAGCTCTATTTTTCTTATACCGCTCTCAAGGGCAAGAAAATCCTCCGGCACAAAGCCTATTCCGAGGCCGTGCTTCACAAGCGGCATTATCTGGTCCGCCGTTGCCGCTTCGATATCGGGAGAAAAAACACAGCCGCGTTTTATAAATTCATCGCTGTAAAAATCAAACGTCGATGTGCCTTCTCCGAGTGATATTATCGGGTAGTTTTGCAGATCGCGGATATCTGCTCCGTTTTTGACTTCAAGCTCATCACTGCACACAGGCACCTCTCTGAAGGATGACAGATCCACGACCGAAAGCTTTGAGGTTATATCGGCAGGCGTTGTGACTATGGCAATATCGACAAGACTGCTGTTTATCATTTTAAGCGCCTGCGGAGTCGATACGTTCAGTATTTTTATTCTTATCCCCGGGTACATTTTGTGATAACGGCTCAAAACGGGAAGAAGAAAACAGCGCAAAGCTATCTCCGTCGCTCCGACGGACACCACACCCCTCTGCATACTGTGCTTTTCCGACACGGCAAGCTCACCTGCTTCGATATGCTCAAAGGCAATTGAAATATGCTCGTAAAGCTCCTTCCCGTCGGACGTAAGCTGTACGCCCTTGTTCGTACGCTCAAACAGCGTACATCCGAGCTGTTTTTCCAAAGTTTTTACAGCTCTTGTCAGGTTCGGCTGATTGGCATACATGACCTCGGCGGCTCGTGTGAAGCTTTTATACTTTGCCACGTTATAAAATATTCTGTAATGATCGTAGCTGATATTCATAGCTCCTCCATACTAAAATGATATATTCGATATAACAGATATACATTTTACATATACGTACATTTGTATTATAATACCTTCAAAATAATTTGTCAAGACAGAGGTTAAAAAATGGAGATTTCTTTTATCACTGAACTTATGGAAGCTTTTACGATACTTTGCTTCGGACTTTCCTGGCCTATTTCCATACGCAAATCGCTCGTATCGAAGACGGCAAAGGGAAAAAGCTTGTTTTTTGAAGTGTTTTTGCTCATCGGATACGCCATAGGTATATTCCGTAAGGTGATCCAGCTTACCGTTTTGGGATGCAGCGGCGCTATATTCTTCCTCAGCTTTTTCTTCTACATTCTGAATTTTGCCGAGATCTGCTTCGACGTGTGCTTATATTTCCGCAACTGCAAATATGACAGACTGAGAGAAAGTATGGCATAAGGCTTTAATTAAAATTTACATTCAAGTCTTGAAAAAAAGCTTGTAATATGGTAAACTGTATTAATATTTTTTTCGGAGATGAAATATGCCTATTAAGATACCCGACGGGCTTCCCGCGGCTGAAATATTAAGAAGTGAAAATATATTCGTTATGAATAAGTTACGTGCGGAGACGCAGGATATCCGTCCTTTGCAGATAGCCGTACTCAATCTTATGCCGACGAAGGAAGTGACGGAAACACAGCTCGTCCGCTTGCTTTCAAATACGTCCTTGCAGATAGAGCTGACACTTGTCAGAGTTGACAGACACGTGTCGAAAAATTATTCGGAAGAGCATATGGGGCTTTTCTATGCCGATTTCGATGAAATAAAGCACAAAAAATTCGACGGTCTTATCGTCACGGGCGCACCCGTTGAAAACCTTGATTTCAAGGAAGTCAAATATTGGGATGCGCTGTGCGAAATATTCAAGTGGGCAAAGAAAAACGTCTGTTCCACGGTATTTATCTGCTGGGCGGCACAGGCGGCGCTTTACTATCACTACGGAATAAGCAAGCATATGCTTGACAAAAAAGCCTTCGGAATATTTGAGCACAAGGTACACGCACCGTCACATCCCATAGTGCGGGGTTTTGATGAATGCTTTTACGCGCCTCATTCGCGCCATTCCGCGATAAACGAGCACGAGCTTGAAGCGGCATTCAATCTCAAGGTGCTTGCTTCCTCGGATCTTGTCGGTCCGTACCTCATATCGGACGATGCAAACAGCCGTTTCTTTATAACGGGACACTGTGAATACGATTACGATACACTCTCCCTTGAATATTTCAGAGACAAAAATAAGGGGCTTGACATCGACGTTCCGTATAACTATTTCCCAAACGATGACCCGACGAAGCGTCCGCCCAACAAATGGCGTTCGCACGCACATTTGCTCTTTTCGAACTGGCTTAACTATTTCGTGTACCAGAACACTCCGTACGACCTCGAAAAACTTTGATGACCTTTAATCTCGGCAGTAATACTGCCGAGATTATTATTTATTTTAACTCTGATCTATCAACAAACCGAAATTAAACCCGCAAGCTCCGCTCTTTTCTTGAAATGAGCCGAGGTGTGAGCGGCAGCACAAGTGCGAAGCAAAAAATATTTTTTAAAATTTTCAAAAAACGTGAAACTTTTTTCGTATTTTGGGTATTAACATACGTATGATGAAAGGAGGACGGCATGGAAGCCTTCGAGAATATATACAACGAATATTTTCCCCGTGTTTACCGATTTCTTTCGGGCTTTTGTTCCGACTCTGCCTTGTGTGAAGAAATTACACAGGAGACGTTTTACCGTGCGTACGTAAATTTCGGCAAGTACGACGGAAGCTGTGAGATTTTTACCTGGCTTGCGGCGATCGCAAAAAACACGTACTACAATTATTTGAGGAAAAATAAAATAAAATTTGTAAAGCTTGAAGTTACCGAAGAGGACGAAAACGGCGATCCCGTTGAGATAATGAGCCGTGAGTACGAGGCAAAGCGTGTGAAAAAGGCTGTATCGGCTCTTCCCGAAAAGTACCGTGACGTCGTGTTTTTGCGGATATATGCAAACTCATCTTACCGCGATATCGCCTCATACCTCGGTATATGCGAATCCACTGCAAAGGTGATATTTCACAGAGCAAAGGAAATGCTCAAAAAGGAGTTATCAAAATGAAAATGTGTGACGTTGTAAAGGATCTGTACGGTGTATACTGTGACGGATTTGCAAGCGACGAAAGCAAAAAGCTTATAAAAAAGCATTTGAAAAAGTGCCCCGAATGCCGGGAATTTTACAAAGAAAAATCGTTTTATCCCGCTTATGCACAGAGCGATAATTCGGGAAATTACGCTCTGCTTGCAAAGAAGATAAAGAAAAGAAGGCTTGTAAAAGGCGCGCTTGCCGTTTCGTTTGTAACGGTCTTATCAGCCGTTTTGTTGTGCGAGCTTTCCGAAAAGGGTAAATAATGATATACGATATAAGACTTATAAGAAATTTCAAGGAGCTTATAGAAGGCTCGGCGGAAGCGTATCCGCAAAATCCCGCCTTTCTTTATAAAGAAGAGGGCGAAGTAAAGACGGTAACGTACCGTGAAGCCTTGGATGATATAAAATCACTCGTTTCCTTTTTCGTATCAAAGGGACTGAAGGATCAAAAAATACTTCTCATGGGTTCAAACTGCTACGGCTGGGCTGTGTCGTACCTCGCCGTATGCTGCGGTGTCGGAGTTATAATTCCTACGGATAAAGAGCTTACTTGCTCCGACGTTGAAAATATAATCGCAACGACCGATGCCAAAGCGATAATATATACGGAAAACTGCACGGAAGGAAGAATGGCGGCGGAAAAAACAGGGATCGCACAGTTTGATCTTTCCTGCCTTTCGGAATATATAGATGAGGGAAACGCATTGCGCCAAAACGGTGACGCATCGTACGAGAACCACAAAACAGACCCCGACGGTGTGGGAATAATAATATTCACCTCGGGAACGTCGGGTAAGCCGAAGGGCGTTATGCTTTCGCAGTACAACATCTGCAGTGATATAATGAGCGTTTTAAAGCGCATAAAAGTAGAACCGTCCGACCGTGTGCTTTCCGTTCTTCCGCTTCACCACACCTACGAATGTACTGCAGGCTTTCTTGCTGTGCTTTACTGCGGAGCAAGTATTGCGTACGCCGAAAGTATACGCCGCATGGTCGGGGATATGAAAATATTCAAGCCGACGCTTTTCGTGACTGTTCCTCTGATACTGCAAAATATTTATTCAACGCTGAATAAAAAGATAAAAAATGATAATACTATGAAGGCGAAGATGAAAGCCGCCGACGTGATAAACAGATCGCTGAGGAGGGTCGGCATCAATGCATCGGATAGGATATACAAAACGGTGCATGAGGCTTTCGGGGGCAGACTGCGAGCTTTTCTGTGCGGTGCGGCTCCCCTTTCACCTGAGCTTTACGAAGCGTTTACAAGCTTCGGATTTGACGTGTACTGCGGCTACGGTCTTACGGAAACGTCACCCGTTATAATAATGCACGATGACTTTTGCAAGGGAGCACACCACACGGGATATCCCATATGCGACGTAAGTGTGAAGATCGACGATCCGGATGAGTTCGGTGTCGGTCAGATCGCCGTAAAAGGCCCGAACGTTATGCTCGGCTATTATAACGACGAAACAGAAACGTCAAAGGTCTTGAAGGACGGCTGGTTTTATACAGGCGACCTCGGACGGCGTAACGAAGACGGCACGTATACTGTAACCGGCAGGATCAAAAGTATGATCGTGTTGAAAAACGGTAAAAAGATACAGCCCGAGGAACTTGAAGCGAAGCTTGAAGCATCCCCTTTGGTGTGTGAATGTATGGTTGCCGACGTCTTGAATCCCGCAACGGGCGACAGCGTCGTGACGGCGTTCATATATCCCGACGGCGACGGTGTAAAAGAAGCGCTTGAAAAGGACAAAAATACGGATAAAAGCTATGACGAACGTGTAAAGCTTTTGCTTAAAGCACTTGTGAAAAGCGTGAATGCAGAGCAGGCGCACTTCAAGCACATCCATTCGGTCGTTGTGAGAAAGACGGAATTTGTAAAGACGACAACGAAGAAGATAAAAAGAACGGACGAAGAAAATTTAAAACGCTGATCACTTACAAAGATAAAACTTCCTAAACGAAAAAACGGCTTTCTTTTAGCAGCGGAAAGCCGTTTTTTCATTTATTCCGGTCAAATTATCTTGACACATTTTTTGTTTTGCTGTATAATATCTTCATAAGTAAGAAAGGGGGCGCGATCATGGACGCACTTAAAAAATTATTTCCTCACGCATTTTCGGCAAACACTGCCGGAAAGCTTGCAACGAGAATAATCGTTTATCTCGTAATAGGTATTATTGCAGGTATACTTATCGGTATCATTGCAAAATTTCCTATTATCAACCTTATCGTCGGTATTATCGGCGGTATTGTCGACTTATATGTTTTCATCGGTATAATTATATCTATCCTTGTATTTTTGAAGATCTTAAAATAATAAAGCTCAAAACTCCATATTTCTCCGTTGTTAAGGAGAATACGGCAGCACAGATTCGGCAGAGGAAATTTCCTCTGCCGAATTGTGTTATAAATAATGTCAAAAAAACGTACACAGCTTCTAAGCTGTGTACGCATTTTTATATTCTGTAATTACGCCTGAGGTTCTGCTTCCGTTTCAAGGAACTTTTCATAACCCTTGAGTTTCGCTTTGTTGAAATATCTGAATCCGAAGATCGAAGAACCTACTTTGGAAAGATCGTCGGAAATGAGATAGTATTCCGTGTTAAACTGAAGCGGGATCACTGCCATATCTTCAAGCAAAAGCTTCTCGGCTTCTGCAAGCTTTGCGGCTCTTTCTGCAGAGTAGGGAGCAAGTGCAAGAGCTTCCTTTATGAGTGCCGAGTACTTTTCGCTGTCGTAACCGGAAAGGTTCGGCTTTGCGGAGTAATCGTTGTTGAGCGTATCACGTGCCGCACCGCTGTATTCGATAGCGAAGGGAGCAAGTGTGCCTATTGCGTCTGTGGAGTTGGACTGATAGTCTATTGAAAGAACGTCGTATTCGCCGTTTTCGATAGCCTTTGCGTAGTCAGCTCTGTCAAGAGCCTGAACCTTAACTGTAAATCCAAGCTGTTCCCACTGTTCCTTAGCGTACTTTGCAACGAGCTCGTCTGTGCCGTTGAGTGTGTAATCACGGCAAACGAGTGTTATCGTCTTATCGCCGGATGCGCTCTTCGCAAGGGATTTAGCTTCGTCAAGGTTTGCTGTTGTTGCAAGCACGTCGCCCTGCTTTTCACGGAATGAAGTTTCAGCCTTCGTGTTGTATACAGGTGTGGGTACTATACCCGTTGCCGCTTTGTTCGTTCCGCCTGTGATGGAAACGATGTGCTCTCTGTCGAGGGCAAGCGAAAGGGCGCGGCGTACTTCCGCTGAATCAAACAGCGCATTTTCACGGTTGAACATGAACGTGTGCGTTGAGAAAAGATCGGAGATCTTGAGATCCTTGCGGTTAGCCTCTATCTGGTCCAAAGGAAGATTTGAAAGATAGAAGATCTCGCCGTTGTTGTAAGCGTCAAGAAGTCCCTGAAGACCCGAGCCGTCACGTCCGAGGTATTCGTAGTGGATAACTATCTTGTGGGGTTTAACGAACTTAAGCTCGTTTTCGCCGTCTTCACCCTTGAGTCTGTAATACTTGTTGCGTTCAAGAACGTACGTTTTGTTTTCTTTTTCTTCGTCCATCGTCTTAACGGCGAACTGACCGTTCGTTACCATCATCGTAGCCTTCGTAGCCCAGGTGGGATCGTAAAGCATCTGGTCGTTTTCGTCGTACTGAACGACACCGTCGTCGTCTGTCAAAGGCTTGCTGACCTTATCCTCACGCAAGGGGTAAAGAGCGGGGGAAGCGAGCAATTCAAGAAAATGGTCGTAGTTGATGGGACCTTCAAATTCAATCTCGAGAAGATCGCTGTCGGGAGCTGTTATACCGACGTCGTCAATGCTGACACCGGCAACACCTTCTTTAGCTGCCTTTGCGTTCTTTATATCGTACAGCAAAACTGCCGCATCGCTTGAAAAATCGGGCTGAAGGATACGCTTCCAGGCAAATATAAAGTCGTCGGCGCTTACAGGAGTACCGTCGCTCCATTTTGTGCTCTTAAGCTCGATGAGCATTTTATATTCCTGTCTGTCTTCGTCCTCTGATATGGTGATATCGTCAGCCAGGGCGTTTGAAACGTCACCGTCGGCGTCAATCTTTGTGATGCCTTCATACAAAAGACCCAGTACCTTCACTGCATCTGCATCAACGTATGCTGTTGCAGGGTCGAAATTCTTGATTTCCGAAGAAAGAAGCATATGTATAATTGCACCGTTATCGTTTTCGGCACGTGAGCATCCCGCAAATGCGGAAAGAACGAAAACAAGGCACAACATAAGTGCGGCAATTTTCTTCATTTAATGAACCTCCTTAGATTCCTACAAATGTTATAGTTTTACCCGTTCATTATAGCACTAAATCTCGATTTAATCAATAATAAATAATTAATTTTTGAAAAGATTTACACTTTTGTATAATTCGGCACACGTTTTTTTGCTGGAAAATGACAAAAATGAGGTGAAAATGTGGCAAAACACGGTGTTTCGCCACATTTGGATAATATATAATTTTAAAACAGTTTAATAATTATTTACGTTTGTTGAGTGCCCAAAGAGCCAAAGAAAGCATTACTCCGCATATTATAAGACCTGTTGCGGGTCGTATCGTGCCGGCTTCCATTCCGCCGACGACACCGAAGAGGAATACAGCGCAAACGCACACAGCGCACGTCGGAGCATATTTTTTGATTATCGCAACGCAGATGTTTGCCTGCTTGCTGTTGAAAGCGGAAACGATGCGGCAAAGCGCGTATCCCAAAAGGTAAGCTGTGTATTCGGCGCCGAGATAAACGGCGGCGATGACTGACAAAAGGGAATTACCTGCGTTTGCTGACTTTCTTGTTCTCGTTTCTGTGTTGTATCTTAAAGAAATATTGTTATTCATAATTACCTCCAATTTACCGAAAGTGGTATGTTGTGACTGTAGTATACACCAAAAATGGTAAAATGTCAATAGGAAAATCAAAAAAAGTATAAAAAAGTCGAAAAAGACTTGACAAAACGGTAAAAATGTGTATAATTATACTCAGAAAAGATAAAAGGAGAAAGTTATGGATTGGCTTGCCGAAGTTAAAAGAATAAAAAATGAAAAGGGTATGAAAAACGACGTCCTTGCGGAAAAGTCGGGAATACCTCTCGGAACGCTCAACAAAATACTGTCAGGTCAGACGGGAAGCCCGAAGCTTTCAACTGTCACCTCTCTTGCCGAAGCGCTTGAGGTTTCCGTTTGCGATATCATCGGCGAGGGCAATATGAACGACGATGAAAAGGATATAATAAAAAAAGTCCGTGCTCTTGACGGGGAAGGCTACACAGCCGTTTTCGGATGCCTTGAAAGAGAGTACAAGCGCACGATGGAAGAAAAGAAAAAGAAAAATTCATCGTACGTTCTCGACGATGAAAATACAGTCCGTATACTTTTTTACGATATGCCCGTTTCAGCAGGCTGCGGCTATTACCTTGACAGCACGTGCGCACGCAAGATAACTCTTCCGTCAACTCCCCTTACCGAAAGGGCGGACTTTGCTCTGAGAGTCAGCGGCGACAGTATGGAGCCTAAATTTTCCGACGGCGATATTGTCATCATCGAATCCGATTCAAGACCCGAGGAGGGAAAAATAGGTATTTTCGTTCTCAACGGCGAAGGTTATATAAAGAAATTCGCAACGGACAGACTGATTTCCCTGAACCCTGCTTACAGCGACATAAAAATAAAGCCCGATGACTCTTTTGAGTGCAAGGGGCTTGTTCTCGGTAAGCTCAAAAAGAACTCATAATATTACAGCACCGCCTATATCGGTAAGCGGACAGCTTGAAATACTCACGGCTTTTGTACGGGTCTGCCTGCAAAAGCCGTTTATTTTTTCGCAGTCGGGGTGAGATGAAAGATCACCGAAAAAGTATACCGTTTTATCACAATAGAACGACGCACCGCCGATAAAACCGTAATCAACTCCCGGCAAAACTATTCCGCCGGGGGATATTTTCAGAACCGTTTCACCGTTTTCGGTGAGTTTTTTAAATAAACCGTCATCCGCTGTGATATATCCGCCGGATACCTTTGCAACGGAGCATTTTGCATATCCCTGTTTTACGTTTACTGTCTTCATAAGATGATCTTTTGCGTACGATACGATTTTTTTCGATATGCTGTCAAGCTTTGCGTAGATCGCATCATCTGTGAAAAGTACGTTGAAAAGAACGTCGGACGGATATTTTTCGCCGTGACGCTCGTCTGTTAAAATGACGTCAAGACCGCCCAGGATATCTCTGTTTTTTTCGTAATATTCTTTTGTGAAAAGGAGCTTTTTGCAAAGCTTTACGCACAGCATATCCGCATGCGAGCCGACACTTTCGTGCAGGCTCTTTTCTTTTGGAAGTATGACAGGGTTGAAGCCGTGCGCCTTCAATCCCTCGGAAAAATGCTTTCCGCATTCGCCTATTAAAATTTTTTTCATATCACTAAAATACCGTTAAAGCAAAAAAAGGACGTATACCGTCCCTTTTATATGCACATTGTATAACAAACAGCTTGTTAAGCTCTGCTGATCTTGCCTGAGCGGAGGCAACGGGAACAAACGGCTACTGTCTTGGTGGTACCGTTTACGTTAGCCTTAACTTTTCTTATGTTAGCTTTCCATGTTCTGCTTGTTTTACGGTTTGAGTGGGAAACATTGTGTCCGAATGTTACGCCCTTTCCGCATACGCTGCATTTTGCCATGCTTTACACCTCCCTGGCAGATTTATGTGAAGTCGAAACGACAAATTTTATACCGTTACAACAGACAACGGCTATTATATCACACCGTTTTCGAAAAATCAATACAATTTTCAAAAAAATACTGATTAAATTGTGAATTTTTTTCGCACACACTGTTATATTTCACTGTTTTGCAGAGGTTTTGTTGATACTTCACCGCTGAAAATGCTCCGTTTTTCTCCGTTTTTCGTCAAAATTTCAAGAGAAAAATCGTCGTTTACACCGAGGACCCTGCCTTCGTGCGTGCCGTCTTGCGAATAAAATACAACGTCCTTGCCGACGGTGACACAGCTTTTTCTGTACTCCTGCAGATATCCTGTCCTGTCAGCTGTAATATTATCGAGATTTTTAATTATCTCGGCGCACAGCGCACTTTCGCCGGTAAGCTTGCCCGTTTCAAGAAAAAGACTCGATGCGATCGCAGCAAGATCGCTTGGAAAACCGTCTTTTTCCGTGTTTACGTTTATACCTATTCCGAGGATCGTTCGTGACGTTTTTCCGTCTGTTACAGACTCGGCAAGGATGCCGCAGATCTTTTTGTCGCCCAAAATCAGGTCGTTTACCCATTTTATGCCGACGTTTACGCCGCAAAGCGATTCAATGGCGCGCTTTACGCACACACCGGCTATGGGCGTAAGATACTGCGCCCCGCATATGGAATCTCTGAACAGATACGAAAGGTATATACCGCCCTTCGGTGAATGAAACGTGCGTTTGTATCTGCCGACACCGCCTGTCTGCGTTTCGGAAATAACGACCGTACCGCTCGGGGCGTCTGCAAGACCTTTAAGGTATGTGTTCGTCGATGATACCGTTTCAAGGCAGATCACGTCTTTCAAACGGCGGCTCGGTAAATATAAAGAAAGATCCATATTATCTGTACGTTTTCAGCTGTGATATATGCTCGTAGCTGAAGCCTCTGCGTAATATCTTGGCGCACGTGCGCTTGTACTGTAAGGGATCGTCGGGGGAGAGTATGCTGTCGAGCAAGCCGTGCTTTTCGGCATACGTGTGAAGATTTTCGACGTGGTCTGTTTCCGAACACACCGCCTCGAGCGCTTTTTTTACGTATTTTTTTTCAAAGCCCTTGCTTTTGAGCTTTTCTTCTACGGCACGCGGGCCGTAAAGCTGTTTTACAAGACTTCTTGCAAGCCTCAGCGCATGATCCTCTTCCTTGATAAAACCCGTTTTTTCAAGCTGTGCTGTTGCAAGCTCCGATATCTCACGGTCAAAACCCTTCATCATCAGCTTTCTTACAAGAGATGCTTTCGACGAATCGGAATACGACAAAAGATCAAGTCCTTTTTTTATTGCCTTCGTCACGTTTTCAAGAAAGGAAAGAAGCTCCGTATCACCGAATGACAGCTTTCCGCCCTTGCAAAACCCGTTTTCTCTTAAAAGCCGAGTGGAAACGGTGTACGTTTTTTCTTTTTCTTCGCATCTTACGGTGATGACCGACGTACCGTTACCGAGGAGGACCTCCTCGGTAACGACACACGGGGAAAGATCATTCATCGTCGTCTATATCGAGAACTTTTATGTTGAAGCCGAGATCGTCGTCCTCGTCTTCGTCGTCAAGCTCAAAGGTATCGTTGAGCGAAAGGTCGATATCGTCCTTTTGCGCCTTGATGAGATCTTCAAGCTCTTTCATCAAAGCGGGATGGGATTCGATATACTTTCTTGTGTTGTCCTTGCCCTGGCCGAGGCGTTCGCCCTTGTATGAGAACCAGGAACCGCTTTTTTCAAGTATTTCAAGCTCGACACCTATTTCGATTATCTCGCTTGCCTTCGATATACCCTTTCCGTAAAGGATGTCAAATTCGGCAACCTTGAAAGGAGGTGCGACCTTGTTTTTAACGACCTTGCATTTGATGTGGTTTCCGTACGTTTCGCCGCCTGTTTTAAGGCTTTCCTGCTTGCGTACGTCGATTCTTACGGATGCGTAGAACTTGAGCGCGCGTCCGCCGGGGGTCGTTTCGGGATTGCCGTACATTACGCCGACTTTTTCACGGAGCTGGTTGATAAATATAACGACGCAGTTCGTTTTCGCAATGGCGCCCGAGAGCTTTCTGAGTGCCTGGCTCATGAGTCTTGCCTGGAGTCCGACGTGGGATGCACCCATTTCGCCGTCTATTTCCTGTTGAGGAACGAGTGCGGCAACGGAGTCGACTACAACGACGTCGACAGCGCCTGAACGAACGAGAGCCTCCGTTATTTCAAGCGCCTGCTCACCGCTGTCGGGCTGTGAAACGAGCAGGGAATTTATATCGACACCGAGTGCCTTTGCGTATACGGGGTCGAGTGCGTGCTCGGCGTCTATGAATGCCGCCTCTCCTCCGAGCTTCTGCACCTCTGCGACAACGTGCAGAGCGACGGTCGTTTTACCCGAGGATTCCGGGCCGAAGATCTCGATTATTCTTCCGCGCGGAACACCGCCGATGCCGAGTGCAAGGTCGAGAGTGAGCGAGCCTGTCGGTACGGCACTTACCTGCATTGAAGCGTTGTCACCGAGCTTCATTATAGTACCTTTGCCGAATTTCTTTTCTATCTGGGAAATGGACGTTGCCAGCGCCTTCTGCTTTTCTTCCGGAGCAATAGCCGAAGGGGCGGGCGTTGCCTTTTTTGCTTTAGCCATTTTGTATGATCCTTTCGAACCGAACAAATGTTCGTTTTTGTTTGATTATATAACACAAAACCCGAAAAATCAAGTTTTTCGGGCATAGTTTACAATAAATTAATAATTTTTGGAAGCGGTTGAAAATAAGGCTTCAGAATGAAATGCCTTCGGCTTGAAATGCAGTTCGCTTTGCGAACTGCATTAAATGCGGTTTTACCGCTTGAAATGTCATTCGTTAAAAACGAATGACATTGTACCGGAGTATTTAATTCTTTGATTGGGGAACGAAGAACGTGCCGACGCCTCGTCCTGCGGCTATATCGTAGATTATATCGGGGTTTTCGCCGTTTGCGATGACCATGGCGATCCCTGCCTCCGTTACGGTCTTTGCGGCTTCTATTTTCGTTCTCATACCGCCGGTACCTCTTTGAGAGCCTTCGCCGCCTGCCATTTCCATTATCGTTTCATCGACCTTTTTGATGCGTTTGAGCATTACGGCTTCGTCGCTTTCACGGGGGTTCTTGTCGTACAGTCCGTCAATATCCGAAAGGTTTATAAGAAGATCCGCATCGGACAAAAGCGCAACGAGAGCCGCGAGGGTATCGTTACCGCCGAACTTTATACCGTGGTATGAAATAGAGTCGTTTTCGTTTACTATCGGTATTATGCCCATTTCAAACAGAGTTTCAAACGTGTTGCGTGCGTTCTGCATCGGTTCTTCTTTTTCCATTACGGATTTTGTCAGAAGTATCTGCGCCACCTGATGACCGTAGCCCGAGAAAAATCTGTCGTACATTCTCATAAGCTCCGTTTGTCCGACAGCCGCCATTGCCTGCTTTTCTATAAGAGTCGTCGGTCTGTGCTCAAGATTTACCTTTGCCGCACCTGCCGCAACTGCACCCGAGGATACGAGTACGACCTGAACACCGTAATTTTTTATATCGGAAATAACGCGTGCAAGCTTCTCCATACGGCGTAAATTGAGCTTGCCGTTGTCGTACGTAAGCGTTGACGTGCCGACTTTGATAACTATTCTTTTATATGAAATGTCAAGCATATGATCCTCCCGTAATAAAGTATTTTCAAAAATATTATTAAAATACTCTTGCTTAATTAAAATATCTGTTATATAATGTACTATCGCATTATACTACGGCTTGCGGAAAAAATCAAGAGTAAATTTAAAATGTGCGGTGATAATTTGCAAAATCACCGCAAGAGGAGATAAAAATGAAAGAAAGTGTAAAGGTTCAGGTTGCGGGAGTTTCGTTTTTCGTCGTAACCGAGGACGGTGAAGAACGCACCGAAGAAATAGCAAGAATAGTTGATAAAAAGATAAATAACCTCGTTTTGCAAACGACAAACTGCACGAAGATGAAGGCGGCGGCACTCTGCGCTATGGATTTTTGCAGACAGTCGCTTGAACAAAAACAGCAGATAGACGAGCTTAACGAGAGAATAAAAAAACTTGAAGCAGAGCTTTCAAAAGGCAAAAAGAGTGCGCCTCAAAGCTTTCTTGAGATAAACTAAACGGAGAGGGATATGAGCATAACAAAGAAAAAGCCTGCGCTTCTTTTGCCCGCAGGCAGTCCTTCGGCGCTTGATGCGGCAATAAACGCGGGAGCTGACGAAGTATATTTCGGCTCAAAAATGTTCAACGCAAGAATCGGTGCTGACAACTTTGAGCCTGCGGAGATAATAGACGCAGTCACGAAGTGCCATTTTTACGGCGTACGTGTCAATATAACGCTCAATACCCTTCTGCACGACAGAGAATATGCCGATCTTTTGAGGCTTTGCGAATTTCTCTACCGTGCCGACTGCGATTCGATAATATGTGCAGACCCCGGCGTGTGCGCTCTTTTAAGAGAATATTTTCCCGATTTCCGCCTTCACGCAAGCACGCAATGTGCAGGGCATAACGCATCGGCGGCGAAGGTTTTGAAAAGTATGGGATATTCACGTATGGTCATAGCACGTGAAGCGTCATTTGAGGATATACTCAATATCCGACGCGAAATGCCCGATATGGAATACGAAATGTTTGTTCACGGCGCACTCTGCGTGTGCCATTCGGGTATGTGCTCGCTCAGCGCCTTTATGGGCGGAAGAAGCGGCAACCGAGGCGACTGTGCGCAGCCGTGCCGACTCCCCGCAAAGGACGGAAGCTATCCTTTGTCCCTTAAAGACCTCTGCCTTGCCGATTATATGACGGAGATACTCCGCAGCGGAGTTGACAGCCTCAAAATAGAGGGCAGAATGAAGAGTCCCGAATACGTTTACGGGGTCGGAAGCATATACAGAGCGCTTATCGACGAAGGACGCGACGCCGCAGAGGAAGAAAAAGAAAAGCTTGAAAGACTGTTTTCAAGAGGCGGCTTCACCGACGGATATTTTACAGGTAATATCGGGCGTAAAATGCTCGGGGTGAGAAGCGATGCCGATAAGGCAAAAACGAAAGAAGCCGAGATCACGACAGCGTTTGAAATGAAGAACGCGCGCCGCAGACTTCCCGTAAAGATAACCGCAGAATTTAAAAAGGGAACAGCGTGCAGAATGCAGCTGACGTATAATGACGTATCGGTTACCGTTTACGGAAGCGCACCGGAGGAAGCGGTAAACGCTCCCTTGACACTTGACAGCGTGAAGAAAAATCTTCTGAAGCTCGGCTCAACGCCGTTTACACCTATGAAAGACGGCGTGTCAATAGTTATAGACGACGGAGTGATGCTCCCCGTTTCGGCAATAAATTCTTTAAGAAGAACTGCGTGCGACCAGCTTCTGTGCAAGATAAACACCGTATATCATCCCGAAAGGGCGGATTTTGAGCTTAAAGCACCTCATACGGTTGAAAAGGACAGCTCTCTTAATCCCGGCTGTGTAAGTATTGCACATTTCACACACGCATCGCTTATGCCCGCAAGAGTGTTCCTCGGCGGATTTTCGCATATATATCTGCCTATTGAGGAGTACCTGAAGGCTCCTTCGCACGTAAAAGAGGTCGTTGACGGGGTAGAGTTCCCGAGCGTTGCCATGATGAAGGATTATAACGACCTTGACGATATGGCGGTACGTGTAAAGCTTGAGGGAGTCAAGAATGTGATCGTAAACAATATCGGTTCACTCAATATCGCTTTGAAATACGGCTTTAACGTACACGGCGGCATAGGGCTTTCCGTGCAGAGCGTACGCGCGGCAAAGGAATATATAAGACTCGGAATACCGGACGTTATGTTAAGCCCCGAATTAAAGCTTCCCGCAATGAAAGCAATAGCGGAGCTGATACCCGGAAGAACGGGTGTGGCGGCATACGGCAAGCTTCCCGCGATGACGGTCGAAAAATGCGTCATACGTGACGTTGAGATGGGTAAAAACGCACCCGGTATAAGCTCTTGTGCGTACTGTGATACAAAGCCTTATTCATATATAACCGACAGACACGGCGCAAAGATCCCCGTAAGACGTACGTTCAAGCACAGAAACGTGCTTTATAACAGCGTACCTGTCTATATGGCGGACAAGCTCGCAACGCTGACGGGCGGTAAGGTCGGCGACATACATTACTATTTTACGGATGAAACGCCGAATGAAGCGTCGGATATCATAGATAATTACAGAAACGGGGACAGCCCCGTAGGAGAGGTAAGAAGACTGTGAGGGTAAAATATAAAATACTGAAAGAGGGCGCAAAAGCCCCCGAATATCAGAGCGAATGTGCCGCAGGGGCGGATCTTTACGCTTGCTGTGAAAATACACCTATCGCTCCGAACGAAAGAAAGCTCATACCGACGGGCATTGCAATAGAATGTGAAAGAAAAGACATTGCCGCCGTGATATGTGCCAGGAGCGGACTTGCATCAAAGCACGGAATAACTCTTGCAAACGGAATAGGTGTCGTTGACAGCGATTACAGAGGGGAGATAATGGTATCTCTTGTAAATCTTTCGGATAAAGAATACACCGTTTCAAACGGGGAAAGAATAGCACAGCTTATGTTTCTGCCCGTTATAAGAGGAGAATTTGAAGAAGGCACACTCAGTGAAACGAAACGAGGCGGCGGCGGCTTCGGTTCAACGGGAAAAAACTGAAAAAGGACGGCGTAAAATGATATATCTTGCTTCAAAATCACCCAGGCGCAGTGAAATACTGAGCTCGGCAGGTATAAAATTCAAAACGGTCGAAACGAGTGCCGACGAAAGCTGCGGATTTACCCCATCGCCCGAGGAGCTTGTTATGGGCCTTGCAAACAGAAAGCTCAGATGTGCAAAGGTCGATGCGGGGCAGGATGACATAATAATCGCCGCAGACACGGTCGTATGCTACGACGGGATAGTTCTCGGCAAGCCCCGTGACGACGAGGACGCTTTCCGTATGCTTTCAATGCTTTCGGGTGACTTCCACGAGGTGTACACAGGCTTTGCAATAAAAAAGGGAAACGAGTATATTCTCGATTACGATCTTACACGCGTTAAGATGCGTGAAATGTCGGCAGACGAAATACTTGAATACATAGCCACAGGCGAATGCCGTGACAAAGCGGGAGCGTATGCCATTCAGGGCATCGGCGGAGTATTCGTCGAAAGAATAGAAGGAAACTACCAGAACGTCGTCGGACTTCCGCTTTGCAAGGTGTACAAGTGCCTTGCAAGACTTGAAAAAAAGTAGGGGTCGACGTCCCCGGCGACCCGTATGATGTAGGGCTGGGCAAAAATGAGATAATAGATGATAGATAAGAGATAATAGATAAAATCGGTAGGGGTCGGCGCCCACGACGACCCGAAAGTGATGAATAACGGGGAACGCAGATAAGAGATAATAGATAATAGATAATAGATAAGGTGCCTTCGGCGGAATTATTTATTGTCATGAAGAAATGAAAGAGGAAGAAAATGCCTAAATATATAGGACTTGATTTGGGTCAGGCAAACACGAAGATATACGAAAAGGGGCGGGGGATAATACTGCGCGAGCCCACCGCCATCGCCTACGATACGGTACGCGGGGACGTCATTGCCTCGGGCAAGGAAGCTAAAAAAATGTACGGAAGAACTCCGAAGGACAAGGAAGCGATCCTTCCGCTTAAAGGCGGTGTTATCGACAGCTTTGTCGATACCTCCGAGGTTCTCTACTCGTTTTTTTCAAAGCTCGGTATGACGGGAATACTCAACCGTCCCAAGGTGGCTGTCGGTGTACCGTGGGGCATATCCGAGGTTGAAAGAAACGCGTTTGAAAACGTCTGCACGGAATCGGGCGCATTTTCGGTAACGCATCTTGTAAGCCAGCCTATGGCGGCGGCACTCGGCGCGGGAATAAACGTGCTCAAGGCAAAGGGCAATCTTATATGCGATATAGGGGCAGGTAAAACGCAGACGGCAGTAATATCGTACAGAGGCGTTCTTCACGCAGGTATGACACGTGTCGGCGGCGACGATATGAACAGCGCGATAATAACGTATATCAAGAACACGTACAACGTCCTCATAGGAGAAAACACGGCAGAGTTTTTGAAAAAGACTGCGGGCTGTGCCCATCAGATGTATGACAAAGGCGCATTCCGTGTTTACGGTAAGGACATAGTCACGGGAAAAGCACTCGAAGTCACGGTATCCTCCTACGAGGTACGCAGGGCGATAGGCGAGTGCCTTGAAAGAATAGTCGATTCAGTTCACGCAACGCTTGAAAATATACCTCCGAGAGTAACGTCGGATATATTCGATTCGGGCATAACGCTCTGCGGAGGCGCATCGCTTATGCCGGGTATCGACAAACTGCTTGAACATTCTCTCGGTATCCGTGTTCAGAGGGCAAGCCGTCCGCTTGACTGTATTGCAAACGGAATAGGCAAGATAATCGACTCCCCGGGTGAGCTTGCAGAGGTCGTAAGCAGTCAGGAAATGTTGGATTGAGCAGAAAAAAGAGATGAATAAATTTTTTAAAAGCAGATTTTTTATAATAACGGCAACTGTTGCGGTATTGCTTACCGTCGTTGTCAGCGCACTTGCCGCATCGGGACATTTTTCGGTCTTGACGAACGCCGTAAACATAATGGTAACGCCGATACAGAAGGGCTTCGGAAGCTTTGGGCTTGCCATAAACGGCTATAAATCGTATTTTGACTCCGTTGATGAGCTTAAGGCGGAAAACGAAGCTCTCAAGGCGGAAGTAAACGAGCTTAAGGATTTTATATACGATGCGGAAGCGATGAAAGAGGAAAACGAATTTTACAAAAACTTCCTCGGTATAAAAGAAGAAAACCCCGATTACGTCTTTCTCGATGCCGATGTCATAGGCAGACAGGCAGGAAACTATATGACGGTGTTTTCCCTCGATAAGGGAACGAAGGACGGAGTTGAAAAAAATATGCCGATAATCTCCGAAAACGGCGGTATTGTCGGATATATAAGCGAGGCGGGAATAAACTGGTCGAAGGCATCGAGCATAATCGACACCTCGGCATCCGTCGGAGTTTATATAGAAAGAACCTCGGAAACGGGTGTGCTTTGCGGTGAATTTCAGCTTGAAAAAGAGGGGCTTTGCAGAATAAATTACCTTGAAGGTGATTCAAAGGTCGAAGTCGGTGACAGAGTTATGACATCGGGGCTCGGTTCGATATATCCGCAGGGAATGCTCGTCGGGATCGTTGAAAGAGTCGAATACGACGACAGCCTGAGAGGTAAATATGCCGTCGTGCGTCCGTTTGCCGATATCACGGATATCGAAAAGGTTATGATACTTACGAGCTTCGAAGGTGAAAGCTGATGCACGGAAAGTACGAAATAAAGGGAAAGCTTCGGGTGCTTATCTGTTTTCTTGCGGTGTTTTTTGCCGCAATGTGCCAGATGTCCGTGTTTCCCTACCTTAAATTTTTTGGCTGTATTCCCGATATAACGGCGGCTGTGGTCATCTGCCTTGCCGCTTACGAAAACGAAAAAACGGTGTGCATCCTTTCCGTGTGTGCGGGCTTTCTTTTGCAATCGCTCGGAATGGAGGGCGTTTCCTACTATCCGCTGTTGTTTCTGTTTGCCGCAGCGCTTTGCCTGTTTTTAACACGGGACCTGTTTCACAACAGGTTTGTTGCAGTACTTTGCACGGCGTTTTGCGTTTATACGATCGAAAGCATTGCTTCCGTCATCATCCTTTCGGGAAAAGCTTCGTATGCGGATATATTTACTGCGGTGGTACTGCCTCAGTTCGTGTATTCGTTCGTTTGTACGCTTGCGGTGTATCCGCTTTGCAAGCTTCACGGTGCCGTATTCGGCATAAAGAGAAAATCAGATTATTATGAAGAATAGAACAAAAAAATATCATACGGGTGCGCTGCTTGTTCTGGGTGCATTTTTCGTTGCGGTATGCGGCTTTTACGTAATAAAGCTCGTCAATATGCAGATAACGGGTGTCGATAAATATATATCCGGCTCAACGAAAACGTACGTAAGATACGAGACCGTCCAGGCGGTAAGAGGCGAAATATACGACAGAAACGGCAAAGCACTTGTAAGTAATGAATATACAAACACAATACAGTTAAGCTATAATTCGCTTAAAAATTTCACCTCGACGGGCAAAAACGGCGTTATTGCCGAAATAAGCCGTGTGCTTGAGGATTACGGCGAGGACTTCATCACGCGTTTCCCGATAAAAGGAACGTATCCGCACGTGTCGTACGACGAAGAAAAGCTTGAAAATACGATATCGAATGCACGCTTTTATTCGTTTCTTGAGAAAAACGGACTTGATAAAAACATCTCGTGCGTCGATCTTTTCGAGTGGTTTATTGAATATTACGGCATAAAAAACGCACGCGGTAATTATATTTACGAAGGACGTACGCAGTACGACGTCATAGCCGTAAGATACGAGCTTGATACGATGAATTTCGCCCCCGACACACCCTTTATCATAAAAGAGGAAGCAAAGATCGAGCTTGTGACGGCTGTGCTTGAAAGAGCATCGACGGGTATATACGTATCAAAGGAATGGAAAAGAACGTACGAATATCCCGGTCACGCATCGCACATCCTCGGCAGAGTCGGAAAGATCCCCGCAGATGAAATAGAAGAATATCTTGCCGACGGCTACAGCTACGACGCCGTCGTCGGACTTGACGGTGCGGAAAAAGCATTTGAGGAGCTTTTGAAAGGCTCCGACGGTGTCGTCAAGATAACCGAGGACGAATACGGCGGTATCATATCGACGGAAACGGAGACCGAGGTCGTACCCGGGCGCAACGTCTATCTCACGATAGATATAGATATGCAGATAGATGCCGAAGAAAAGCTTTTTGAAAATATAAAAGAAATAGTTGAAGAAGCCGAAAGCGACGAAGACGGACGGCTTGCCGACAGCGGCGCTGTCAGTATCATAGACCCGAATAACGGTCAGGTGCTTGCTTTGGCATCGTATCCGTCGTACGACCTTTCAATGTTTACAGAAAAGTACGCCGATCTGCTTGAAGATGAAAAACAGCCGCTTTTCAACAGAGCGCTCATGGGCAATTACGCACCCGGTTCTACGTTTAAAGTCGCAACGAGTGCCGCCGCACTCACAAACGGAATAATCACTCCGTCAAGCTCCGTCGTGTGCGAAGGCGAGTACAGATATTACAGCGACTACCAGCCCGACTGCTGGTATCTGCACGGCCACGGTCCGATAGATCTTGTAAAGGCGCTCGGAGTATCGTGCAACTGCTATTTCTACGACGTCGGACGCAGACTCGGTATCGAGGCGCTCAACGATTACTGTACGACTCTCGGACTCGGTCAGTATACGGGAATCGAGCTGCTCGAATCAAAGGGCGTCATAGCAGGTCCCGTTTATTATTCCGAAGAGAATCTCGGCGTATGGAACCCGGGCGACACGCTCCAGGCGGCGATAGGGCAGAGTAAAAACGCAGTAACGCCCCTGCAGCTCTCGATGTATATATCCACGATAATAAACAGCGGTATAAGATACAAAGCGACCGTGCTTTATAAGTCGGAAACGTATTCGGGACAGGATACGGTATATAATGAGCCCGTCATACTCGGCGAAGCGGAGCTTTCCGACGAGCACTGCGAGTATTTAAGACGCGGAATGAGAGAGTCGAAGGCGAACACGTCCACAACCAAGCGTTATAAATTCGATATCGGCGTAAAGACGGGTACGGCGCAGATAACGAAAAATAATAATAACGCCGTACTTACGGCATTCGCTCCGTACGATGATCCCGAGATCGTCGTCTCCTGCGTTATAGAAAACGGCGCAACGGGCAGAAAAGCCGCAACGGCGGTGCTGGGTATAATATCGACACACTTTAATCTCGATAAAAACGGCAACCCGATAGAAGAGGAAGAAACGAAAGACACCGAAGCGCTCCCCGAAGAAGATACCGCCCCCGAACCGGCACAGCTTTCGGAGAACGTATCCGAGGAAGACCGGGAAACGGAAGAAAATATACAACAGGATGAACAAACGGAGAATGAAAGCGGATAAAATCTCTTTTGTATATTGACATTCGGCATAAACTCTTATATAATAAAATTATAAAAATATGAAATAAAATAAGGATAGGTGAAAGATATGTTTAAATCTCCCTGTATGTCCCTTAAGGATATTTTAGGCGAAGACTACGCCAAAGCACTTTGCGCGTCCGCAGTGTACAACGGATACGTAACGATGGAGGAAGCTGAAAAGATAGTTTCCGAAAAGATCGACTTTATGCCCGAAGAAAGACAGACGGCAAACGAAAAGATGCTGTCCGACGTCGGCACACAGGTCGTTGACGCTTTTGAAACGACGAATAACGGCGCGGCAACGGACGCATTTGCAAAAGCACTTCATAAGTGCATGTCACCTCTTTCGGCAAGAGGACTCTGCCGTATAGGTGAAGACGGAAAGGTCTACTTTATAGGTAAGAGCGAACACTACCACGCATCCCTCGGCCACGGCTTCGGCGGATATAAGCTCATCGACAACGCACGTAAGCTCGGCGTTCCCAACGCTACGCACAACAACACAAGAGGTTACATAACAAGACTTGCAGAGCGCGAACTCATCCGTGCGGCAAACGGCGGCGTTTGCGACGCTGAACTTGAAAAAATACTTGCTTCAAGAGAGCCTAAGGTCCTCAACCGCTGTATCAACCTTGAAACGGGAAGCCTTGCGTGCGAAGCAGGCTTCAAGATGATGCTTTCGAGATTTTATAAGCTCGACGGCACGTTTGCAGATCCCAAGTATTACGGCAAAACACCCGTTTTCTTCGTAATGGCTGATATGAAGGGTACAAACGAAGCCAACTACCACGGTACGACGATATTCGCACAGACTCTCAGAGGACTCTGGGGCGGATTTGCAGCAGAGGCTGAAAAGGCAGGACTTTACAAAATAGTTCCCGTTATGATAAACGACCTTGCAGACTTTGAAGAAAAGCTCAAGACGTACAACAGCGGCAACTATAAGACGGCAGGCTTTGCTCACGAAATAATCCTTATGAACTACGGCGCAATAAGACTTACGAAAGAATATTTGCAGGGCGCATATAAGCTTTGCCGTGAGTACGATACACCTACGATGTGTGACGAAATTCAGTCGTGTATGTGGTACGACGGAATGTTCTTATTCAGAAAATGGGGACTCAACCCCGATTTTGCAGTAGTAGGTAAGGGCTTCCCCGGCGGTGAATATCCTGCAAGTAAGCTTATCACGACGGCTGAAATGGACGCTCTCAACCTCTTCGGCGCACTCGTAACGAACGGCCAGGAGGAGCTTGCATCCCTTGCATACCTCGTAACTATGGAATTTTCCAAGGCAAACAGCGAAGAAATAAAGGACGCAGGCGAATATTTCTACGAAAATCTTGAAAAGATAGCAGAGGAAAACAGCGACCTTATCGTAAGAGCAGACGGCTTCGGCCATCTTGCAGGCCTCCGCTTTGCAAAGGTCGACGAGGCGGCAAAGTTTGCACAGATACTCAACGATATGTGCGTAGATATCTCCGCACAGCTCTACAAGGCTAACTGTCCTCCCGTTGTCCTTGTTAAGCCGCCGCTCATAGCATCAAGATATGCAATGGACTTTTTGTGCGGTAAGATCAAAGAAGCGATAAAGGTTATGGAAAAATAATGTACGTATTAGGTATAGATGTAGGAACGACGGGAACTAAAACCGTCGTTCTCGGTGAAGATAAAAAAATACACGGTCTTGCATACCGTGAATATCCGATAACGTCAGCCCCCGGCGGCATCGCAGAGCAGTCTGCCGAAGCCTGGTGGGATGCCGTAGTTTATACGGTAAACGAAAGCACGAAGGATATCGATAAAACGCAGATAGCCGCACTTTCACTCTCCACACAGGGTGCGACGACGGCTTTCGTGGATAAAGATTTCAACTCCTTGCGCCCCGCCATCACGTGGATGGATATGAGAGCAACAGAGGAATGTAAGATACTTGACGAAAAGCTCGGCGAAGACGGCATATATTCCCGTTGCGGCTGGACGACAGACCCGGGAAGCGACGCCGCAAAGATCATGTGGGTGAAGAAGCACGAGCCCGAAGTGTTTGAAAAAACGTACAGCTTCGTTTCGACAGTTGAATACGTGAACTTCAAGCTCACGGGCAAAAACGTAGTCGATCCCACGAATGCTTCAATAAGAGAGATCTTTAATATAAACACGGGCAAGTGGGATGAAGAAATACTTGAAATAGTCGGTATAGGTGAGGACAGACTCCCTGCCGTTATGCCCTCGGGCGCATATATCGGAACGCTGACAAAGGAAGCGTCAAAGCTTCTCGGTATCCCGGAAAGTGTAAAAGTGTATAACGGCGCACACGACCAGTACTGTGCATCCATCGGATGCGGTGCCTTGAACGTAGGCGATATGATGCTTTCAACGGGTACTGCATGGGTGCTTCTCGGTATAGGCGATAAGCTCACGTACTCAAAGAGCCATACCTGCCCCGGTATACACCCCAAGAAAGGACTTTACGGCAATATTGCATCACTTTCGGGCGTCGGTAACGCTATGAAGTGGGTAAGAGATACGTTTTCAAGCGATTACAAAACGCTCGATATCGAAGCTGAAAAGAGAGTCGGATCATCAAAAGATATCCTCTTCTTCCCCCATTTTTCGGGCGCAGGATTTCCTCTTAAGGACAGCGCAATGTCGGGCTGTATCCACGGACTCCGACTCGGAAACGATAAATACGATATCGCCAGAGCACTTATGGAGGGCGTTGCGTTTGACGTGCGTGCAAGCCTTGAAAAATATGCAGAGCAGGGCGTTGACATAAGCTCGCTTAAAATAATGGGAGGAGCTTCAAGAAGCGACCTGTGGTGCTCCATCGTCGGATACGTTACGGGCTGTAAGATAACGAGAATGGAAAACGCAGAGGCGTGCGCTGTCGGTGCGGCGGCAATAGCATCTGTCGGATGCGGTATGACCGACGGTTATATATCGCTTATCGAGGGTACGGCTATGGACCTTCCCGACGAGAAGATGTACGCTTATTATAATGAAAAATATAATAAATATAAAGCACTCCGCGATGCAGTACAGGAAGTCGTACACACATGGTAGTCGATTATTTCAAAAAGACGGATATTGATACCGCTTTTTACAATGAATTTATAAAACCCCGCATTCCCGAAAAGATAATAGATATGCATATGCATATTTCAACTGAGGAAATGCGTAAAAACTGCACACCCGACCCGAACGACTGGGCGGTGCAGTGCGGCTCGGTCATGCGCTTTGAAGATTACGCATATTACAGAGATGTTCTTTACCCCGATTCGTCAGTCGAGGCAAACGTGCTTCCTTGCGTTACAAGAGGCGTTGACGTCGATGCAAATAACGCATATCTTGCAAACCTTAAAAAAGAAGGTAAGGCAAGATATGCTATGATGATGGTGGATCCCGCCTGGGATCACGAATACGTCGAAAAAGTGCTGACAGAAGGCAATTTTGACGGCTGTAAGCCTTACCCCGATTTCGTTTCGGGCGTCAAAGGCTCTGAAATAGGTCTTTTCGATTTCATAAAGCCCGAACAGCTTGCCGTGTTCAATAAATATAAAAAGGCAATGGTCCTGCATTTGCCCAGAGCAGGCAGATTCCCCGACGATAATAACATAAAAGAGCTCAGAGCGGTAAAGGATAAATATCCCGATATCAAGCTCATAATAGCACATGCGGGCAGATGCTACGCAACGGATCATATAAAAAGTGCTACAGAAAAGCTCGGGGACGACAGATATCATTTCAGCTACGATATAGCGGCGGTGTTGAACCCTGCCGTGCTTGAATACGTGCTTGAAAAATATCCGCAGGATAAGATAATGTACGGAACGGATCTTCCCGTGTTCCTCTGGCACGGCAAAAGACGCTGGACCGAAACGACCTACACCAATATGCCCAGGGAGGATTTTCCCTTCAATAAGCATATAGAAGGAGCTGAAAAAGAGGCAAAATATACGTTTTTCCTCTACGAACAGCTTAAAAACATACTTGATACAACGTATGAAGCAGGCGGAAAAAAGCTTGCCGAGGACGTATTTTACAATAATGCAGAAAGGATACTACAATGAATAAACCCAAGATCGGGCTTCTGCCCCTTTATATCGCGCTTTACGACCAGACAGCGCCCAAAAGAAGAGTACACCTCGAAGGATTTTATCAGCAGATCTGTATGGAGCTTCGCTTCAGAGGTCTTGAAGTCGTTGAAAGCGAAACATGCTGCGTAAAAGAGCAGTTCGAAAAAGCAATAGCATCGTTTGAGGATGCTGACGTCGATGCACTCGTAACGCTTCACCTTGCATACTCGCCTTCTCTTGAAGCGGCAGACGTTCTTAAAAACACAAAGCTCCCCATAATCGTACTCGATACGACACCCGACTACGTTTTCGATCACAACGTGTCAAGTGCAAAAATAAACACGAACCACGGTATACACGGCGTACAGGATATGTGCAACCTCCTTATCCGCAACGGAAAGGATTTCCAGATATTCGCAGGCCACTATGAAAATTCCACGGTTATCGACGACGTTGCTGCGGCTGTAAAGGGCGCAAAAATGGCAAAGGCTATGAAAAACGCAAAGGTCGGACACCTCGGCGGTCCTTTTGAAGGAATGGGCGACTTTGCTATCCCCGCAGACGAGCTTGAAAAGACGATAGGAATGAAGGTAAAGAACTTCGTTGACGGCGAATTGCCCGCAGTAGACGAGGAAGAAATAAAGGCAGAATACGCACTTGACTGCGAAAGATACGCAATGAACAGCGTAACGTACGAGCAGTACAAGGGCTCCTGCCGTACAGGACTCGGTATAAGAAAGTGGATCAAGGAAAACGGTCTTACAGCATTCACGATGAACTTTATGGGCGTTGACGGAGATACACAGTTCGACTATATGCCCTTCGCAGAAGCTTGTAAGGAAATGGGCGAGGGTATCGGTTACGCAGGTGAAGGCGACGTTATGACGGCGGCTCTCGTCGGCGCACTCCTTTCACAGTACGAAGATACGACGTTTGCCGAAATGTTCTGTGCAAACTGGAGAGATAACACAGTATACCTTTCACATATGGGCGAATATAACGTAAAGAGCGTTTCTTCAAAGCCCGACTGCAGAGTTTGCAGATTCCCCTACGGTAAAAACGCAGGCGATCCCATATCAATGATGTCCGTATTTAAGCCGGGTGATGCCGTATACGTATCACTTTGTCCCATAGGCGGCGGTAAATACAGATTTATACTTACGGAAGTTGAAGCACTTGAAGTTCCTTACGAAACGTCCTTCAGAGATGACGTAAGCGGTTGGATGAAGGTGTGCAAGCCCTTGACGGAATTTTTGCCTGAGTTCAGTAAGCTCGGCGGTATACACCACGGCGCTCTCGTATACGGCGGCGACGTTAAGGTGTTGAAGGCTTTCGGTGAAACGATGGGCTGGGAAGTTTCCGTAATTAAATAAAGAGAGGTTTTCTTAATGTATTATATTGGCATTGATCTCGGCGGCACGAATATAGCCGCAGGCCTTGTTGATGAAAACAATACGATCGTTAAAAAAATGTCCGTTCCCACACTTCCCGAAAGAGGGAACGACGCCGTAGCGGAAGATATCGCACGTCTTGTAAAGGATCTTGCCGCATCGTACGGTATTACACTTGATGATATTGCGTATGCAGGTCTTGCAACACCCGGCGCCATAAACTGTGACACGGGCGTGATAGACAGAGCGTGCAATCTGCTTATGGAGAAGTACCCCATAACGGAAAAGCTTTCAAAACTCCTTGACGTTAAGATATATATCGAAAACGATGCAAACGCCGCCGCTCTCGGCGAGGCTGTTGCAGGTGCGGCAAAGGGAGCGAAAAATTCCGTTATGATAACCCTCGGCACAGGTGTCGGCGGCGGTATCGTCATAAACGGAAAAGTCTATTCGGGCTTCAACTACGCAGGCGGAGAGCTTGGCCATATGGTCATCGAACACGGCGGCGTGCCTTGTAACTGCGGAAGACTCGGCTGCTGGGAAGCATACAGCTCCGCCACGGCGCTTATAAGAATGACGAAAGAGGAAATGGAAAAAACACCCTCGTCTCTTATGGTCAAGGTCACCGAGGAGATGGGCAAGGTGAGCGGAAGAACGGCGTTTATCGCTCAAAGACAGGGCGATGAAGCGGCGCAAAGAGTAGTCGATAAATATATCTCATACCTTGCGTGCGGAATAACGAACGTAATAAATCTTTTCCAACCCGAGATACTTTGTATCGGCGGCGGCGTTTCAAACGAAGGCGACGGACTTCTTATTCCTTTGCTTGAAAAGATAAACAACGAAGTCTTTACAAAGAACATCGAAAAGGAAAGACAGACCGTCGTTCGCATTGCAAAACTCGGTAACGATGCAGGTATCATCGGTGCCGCTAACCTCGGCAAATAATATGAAGATCAAAAAATATTTTGTACCCGTTATACTGTACGTCCTGCTTTTTGCAGGACTTGCAGTGGGTGCGTTTTATGATTACGAAATATCCTCGTCGTTGACGAAAATGAATGATTCCTGGGCGCTCTTCCTTGAAATATGGGCAGAACCGCCGTCACTTCTTTTCGTTGCATTTTCGTTTGCCGCCCTTGCAGTCTACGTTGCAAAGCAAAAGGTGAAAGGACATATTTATCTGTCATCACTCTGCGTTATAGGCGGCGTCATAGCAACGTACTCAACAATTACGAGAACGGTCGAATATTACAGCGTCGAAGTGTACGAAATGACGCTTACAAAAGTTTTGTCAGCGCTCGGCGCACTTATCGTAACGGCGCTTTTTGTGATGATCGCCCGAAGAATAAAGGACGAAACACTCAAAAAGATAAAGCCCGCACTCGTCACAGTCGTCGCTGTCGGACTTGCAACACTCGTCATAATTTCGTCGATCAAATCGATGTGGGGCAGACCGAGATTCAGAACTCTTTCAGATGCTTCTGAATTTGTAAAATGGTATATCCCCATCGGACGTGCCGCAGATGATGCACATAAATCTTTCCCATCGGGACATACGTCAAATGCGGTAATTATGTATACGCTTTCCTTCGTCTTTGATGCGCTCAAGGATAAGCGCAAAGCAAACATAACAAGGTTTTCGGCAATTGCCTGGATTGCACTCGTTATGCTTTCGAGAATGGTGTGCGGCGCACACTTCCTTTCGGATACGTGTGCAGGTGCGGTGATCACAATGACGATAGTTATCGTCTGCCATAAACTCTTCTATAAAGAAAAAACATAAAAATTGGGGTCGCCCTGCGATCCCTTTAAATTTGTGCTGAATTTTTATTTGCAACTTGTGTCCCCCGCCCACCCCCCCAAGTTGCAAAGCAACTGGGCGGAGGGACACATCACCGCACCGCGGTGATAAACAAATGGGATAGTTAACGACTAAACTATAATTTACATAGGTAAAACAAATAATATGCGCTCGTTTAAATGTACACGGATCGCTTGCTACGTCGGATTTTTCACGCAAGCGGTCATAATCAATCTGGCACCGCTTTTGTTCGTGTCGTTCAAAAACAGCTTCGGACTTTCCTACGAGGAGCTCGGAAGACTCATTTTAATAAATTTTGCCGTTCAGATATGTACGGATCTGTTGTCTGTAAAATTTTCCGAAAAAATACCGTTGCGTCTGCAAACGGTCACAGCACACGTTTTGTGCCTTGCGGGGCTCGTCTGTATGGCAACACTTCCGACCGCTATGCCGCCGTATGCGGGACTCGTTGCAAGCGTTGTAATGTATTCCGTCGGCGCAGGACTTATCGAGGTGCTTTTAAATCCGATAGTTACGTATCTGCCGGGGGCAAATACGAAGGTCGAAATACCTCTGCTTCACTCGTTTTATTGCTGGGGACACGTGCTCGTTTGCATTTTGTCAACGGTATACCTTTACTTTTTCACAAATTGGCACGTTTTGCCGATAATGTGGGCAGTCGTTCCGCTTGTCGGTGCGGTCTTGTTTTTGCTCGTTCCTCTTCCCGAATTCGAAAAGGGCAAAACACGTACACCGATAAAAAAATTACTTAAAACAAAAGGCTTTTTAACACTTATGCTCGTGATGGTCTGCTCGGGCGCATCGGAGCAAGCGGTCGCACAGTGGGCGTCCTATTTTGCGGAAATAGGTCTTGAAATGCCGAAAATGGCGGGAGATCTTATTGGACTTTGCGGTTTTGCGCTTTGTATGGCGCTTTGCCGTATGCTGTACGGAATATTCGGTGAGAAATTCGATATAGGAAAAACGCTTGCGCTTTCCTCGCTTCTTTGCGTAGTGTCGTACCTTATGATAACGCTTATAAATAACCCGATAGTTTCTGTAATCGGCTGTGCGCTGTGCGGAGTCTCTGTTGCACTTATGTGGCCGGGAACGGTCGCAAAGGCGGAGGAGGATTTTCCCCACGGAGGCGCGGCAATGTTTGCCATTCTTTCCGTTATGGGCGATATAGGCTGTTCGGCAGGACCTTGGATAACGGGACTCGTTTCCGACTTTGCCGAAAAAAACGCATCTTTACTTGAAGATATTGCCGTCTTCGACGGTATTTCCCCCGAACAACTCGCTTTAAAATGCGGACTTTTTGTAATAATCGTTTTTCCCGTTTTAATGACTGTCTGCCTTGTTAATTATATAAGGAAGAAATAGTTGATGAATCACCGTGTTATCACGGGTATCGGACGAAAATAAGCGCCCGTGCACCCCCGGCGGACATAGGGCGCACACCGCACAGCGGTGTTTTGAAAAATGAAAAAAGTTATCAAAAACACTTGACAAAACGATTTGAATGTGATATTATATCTTGTACAAAAAAGCAGAAACGATTTTTCCGTTCTCACCTTTACCGCCTCGGGCAGTGGGTTAATACTTATTGCGGCAGATCTGTGCCGTGGTTTTGGTATGCGGGAAAAGTGTTTCACCGCATTTTTTTAATTTATTTTGGAGGTGTTTGGCAATAAGCACTAAGGATCTTTTGATCAATGATGACATCAAATTGGCACAGGTAAGAGTTGTCGGCGACGACGGCGAAGTCTTCGGAATAATGAGCGCAGACGAAGCACGTGACATCGCATACGACAGAGGGCTCGATCTCGTCCTCATCGCTCCTACGGCAAACCCGCCCGTATGTAAGGTCATTGATTACGGAAAGTACCGCTTCGACCGCGACAAAAAGGAAAAAGAAGCAAAGAAAAAACAGCAAAATGCCGAAGTCAAGGAAATCCAGCTTTCCCTTACTATTGATACGCACGATTTTATGACTAAGGTAAAACACGCCCACCGTTTCCTCAAGGGAATGGATAAGGTCAAGGTCGTTGTTAGATTCAGGGGAAGACAGATAACTCACCAGAGTATGGGTTACGACATTCTCAAACGCTTTGCAGATGCGTGCGCAGAATACGGCGCGGCAGATAAACCCCCGGTGGCAGAAGGCAGAAACATAACAATGATGCTTTCTCCCATAAAGCCCGATGCGAAAGCAAAGGCTGAAAAAGCATAAGTAAACAAAGAATCTGTATACAGGAAAGGAAAAAATCATGGGAAAAATCAAGTCACATAAAGCCTCATCCAAAAGATTCAGTCTCACAGGAACAGGCAAGGTAAAGATCAATCACACAAACCGCCGTCACAAGCTCGGCAAGAAGAGCACGAAGCGTAAGAGAGACCTCAGACAGAGAGGATACCTCAGCGATTGCTTCACGAAGACTGTTAAGTCACTCATTCCCAAGGACTGATTTAGGAAGAATAGGAGGAAATAGAAAATGGCAAGAATAAAAGGCGCATTGGCAACTCGTAAGAGAAGAAATAAAATGCTCAAGCTCGCAAAGGGCTACTGGGGTGCAAAGAGCAAGCACTTCAAGATGGCTAAGCAGCAGGTAATGAAGAGCGGTAACTACGCTTTCGCAGGCAGAAAGATGAAGAAGAGAGACTTCCGTCGCCTCTGGATCACAAGAATTTCTGCTCAGGCAAAGGTTAACGGTATGAACTACTCCACGTTTATGAACGGTCTTAAGAAGGCAGGAGTAACACTCAACCGTAAGATGCTCGCTGAGATCGCTGTTTACGACAAGGATGCTTTCGCAGCACTTGCAGAACAGGCAAAAGCAGCACTTAAATAATTGAAAATATGGGAGTTGAAAAAACTCCCATTTTTATTTTTTGAATATTTCTTCGATTTTTTCGTAAAAATCCGAATATTTGTTCGGTTTTTTGTATATTTGTTCATTTTTTGATGGTATAATCAATTAAGGGCAAAAACACCCAAAACAGTTCAGTGAGGCGATTATATGGTTCCGCTTACAAAAAAAGAACAACAGATATACGATTATATAGTTGACGTTATAAGCCGCGGCGAGTGTTCTCCCACCGTGCGTGACATAAAGGATGCCACGGGTATTGCAAGTACATCTACGGTACACAGCTATCTGCAAAGACTTGAGGATAAAGGATATATACAAAAAGAGCAGGGGAAGTGCCGTACGCTCCGTACGGGCGAAAATTTCTCGCTGTCCATACCCGTTTTGGGTAAGGTCGCCGCAGGACTTCCGATATTTGCCGAGGAAAATTACGACGGATACATCTCCGTGCAGGTTCCCGGCGGCTATCCGAAGGAAAGCGTGTTTGCTTTGCGTGTTGAAGGCGAAAGTATGGTCGAAGCAGGCATACTTGACGGCGATTACGTCATAATAAACAAAACGCCGTGCGCTGAAAACGGTCAGATCGTCGTAGCCCTCATTGACGACGAGGCAACCGTAAAAACCTTTTACAAGGAAAACGGACATATAAGGCTTCAGCCCGAAAACAGCACTATGCGCCCGATAATCGTCAAGGAAGTTTCCGTAATAGGGCGCGTAATTGCAAACGTCAGATTTTATAAGTAAACAAATTGTAAATGTTATAATTTCGTATTGACAAATAAAAATATATATGATATAATTCACCCGTTAATCCGAAGACAGCAGGTTTCGGTAAAAGCGAAAGCTTTCCTGCCGAGGGGAAAACGGTATATACATTTTGTATTTTTACGCTTTCTTTTCGGTACTTGAAAAGAAGGCGTTTTCTGTTTTCGGAAGACAAAACCAAAACGGAGGTAAATATCACATGGCAAGCGAAAAAATCAAGGCCCAAAAGCAGCAGATCGTCGCTGATCTTGTTGAAAAGCTCAAGACTGCTTCTTCTTGCGTTATCGTAACGTATGCCGGCATTACGGTTGAAAACGATACGAAGATGAGAGCTGAGCTCAGAGAAGCAGGCGTTGAATACTCCGTCATTAAGAATACAATGACGAAGAGAGCTGTTGAAGAAGTGGGTTATGCAAAGCTTGGCGATGTTCTTGAAGGTATGACAGCCGTTGCTATCAGCCAGAAGGATGCTGTAGCACCCGCAAAGATACTCAAGAAGTACGCTGAAACAGTTGAAACCTTTGATATAAAGGCAGGCTTTGTAGACGGTGAGATACTTGATAAAGCAGGCGTTATGGCTCTTGCTGACATCCCGTCAAAAGAAACACTTATCGCGAAGATCCTCGGAAGTGTTCGTTCTCCTTTGTTCAACCTGGCATACGTGCTCCAGGCTATTATCGACAAGCAGGGTGAAGGCGCTCCCGCAGCTGCTGAAGAAGCAGCACCCGCTGAAGAAGCTGCAGCTGAATAATTCAGCTTCACAAATTTACTGAAAAAATACGAAAGGTGTATTAAAAATGGCTAACGAAAAAATCGAAAAGATTCTTGAAGAACTTGATTCACTTACAATACTCGAACTCGCAGACCTCGTTAAGGGTCTCGAAGAAAAATACGGCGTAACAGCTGCTGCTCCCGTTGCAGTTGCTGGCGCTGCTGCTCCTGCTGCAGCTGCTGCAGAAGAAAAGACAGAATTTGACGTAATCCTCGCTTCCTTCGGTTCCTCCAAGCTCGGAGTTATCAAGGTTGTTCGTGAACTTACAGGTCTCGGACTTAAGGAAGCTAAGGACATCGTTGAAGGTGCTCCTAAGGCTCTCAAAGAAGGCGTTGACAAGGCTACAGCTGAAGAATACAAGGCTAAGCTTACAGAAGCAGGCGCTACTGTTGAAATCAAATAATTAAAACGAAAGTTTAAAAAAAGATGCGTGATTGGCGTGATACTCTGACGGAGTATCACGCCAGTTTTATTCGCCTACGGCGAGTGATATTGCTTTGCAGTGATATTCGGCTTACGCCGAGTGATATTCGCTTCGCGAGTTTATGGCGAATAAAATATCACTGAAGCTGTAAGGCTTCAATATCACTATTGCGACAGCAATAATATCACTCCGACGAAGTCGGAATATAACCGAACGAATTGGTGATTTTGATGTATAATATTTTGTGAGGAGATTCTATGTCGAACAGTATTTTAAGAGATAAGGCAAAGATCTTTGCAAAAAACATTGTTTTTCTTTGCCGTAATATGAAATCCGAACACAAAGAAGCTGTCTTGATAAATCAATTATTGCGTTCCGGTACTTCTATCGGAGCCAATATTCACGAGGCGCAGTATGCACAAGGTACGAAGGATTTCATATCAAAACTTGAAATTGCGCAAAAAGAGTGCTATGAAACCGAGTATTGGCTTGAACTTTTGTTTGAAACGGGTTGTATAGAAGAAACTATTTATAAATCAATTCAAAATGATTGCGGCGCTATACGCAGAATGCTGATATCCTCGTTGAATACTATCAAAACAAAACAATAATAAATTCTGTGCTTTGTAATACAAAGGCGAAATCGATGATACAGTGAAGAGAAAAAACGTTGTGAAAATCAGAGGAAAATAATTTTTCGATTGAACGATGCAAATAAATATACCCCGACAGATCTTTGAAAATCTATCGGGGTATATTATTGCTTTTTGCGGATCAAACTTTCAATATGGCATCGATCCGGTTCTTGATTTCTCCAACGAGAACGTCACTCTTTTCCGTGCGTTCTTTTTTTATGTTACAGACTTCTTTGTTCTTGCACAATTACATCTTTTCTTCTTTTGAATGAGGATTCTTCTTGTAATTTTTGATGCATCTTTCCGCAAACGGAAGAGACAGCAGACACACGGCACTTACTATAAGAAACGAGGGGAAAAGGCGGGGATTGCGTGAAAAGAACGTCACGTCATTCCGCAGCACCACGTCACAGCACAGCGTGCCTTTGTAAAGAGGATCGATCTTTGCAATTATCTCACCGCGAGGTGTTATTGCAGAGGACATTCCGCTGTTTGCCGAACGCATGATGTATCTCCTGTTTTCGATGGCACGCAGACGTGCGTGACCGTTATGCTCGTAGATGGCGGCAGAATCGGAAAACCAGGAGTCGTTTGTCGATATGCAAAGAAGCTCTGCACCGTTTTCGACGCTCTTTTGCGAAAGAAGCTCAAATATGGAATCAAAGCAGATGAGAGAGCCTATTTTTCCGTATTCCGTTTCAAAAACGGTCGAATCATCTCCTGCGGCAAGGTCGCTTGACGTTGCGTTGATATCCGAAAGCATCGGCAGGATCTTTTCAAGCAGCGGACGCATCGGCAGAAATTCACCGAACGGAACGAGCTGCTGCTTGTTATAAACCGTTTCGGACATTCCGCCGTCGGGGGTAAACATAAATATTGAATTGAGCGACGTTCCGTCTTCCGTGTTGTTGAACGCACCGACTAAAAGCGTCGATCCCGTTTCCTCCGATGCCGTTGCAAGCATCTCTCTGTAAGACGTAAAATAGTTTAAATTGACGGGAATCGCCGTTTCCGGCAGGACCATTATATCGGGAGAATTTTTTTCGCTTTCCGTGTATATCATATCGAGATATATCTGCATAGCGGTGTAGGAGGAATCCCCCTCCCATTTTTCACCTGACAGCATATTGCCCTGAAGAACGGATACGGTTATTATATCGCCCGATTCCTTTGAAAGATCCGAGTAATAAAGCACGATACCGCCGACGGAGTTTGCAAAAATGAGAAAAACGGCGCAGGCAGAGCTTATAAGAGCTTTTTTTCTGTCGCTTTCCTTGAAGCATATGACAGCGTAAGCAATGCTTGAAGAGAAAAACACGATGATAAAGGAAATAAAAAACGAGCTTAAAATACTTGATGACTGCAAATAAAACAGCGCATTTTGCTGTGTTACGGCAAGCCTTGCCCACGGAACGCCCATACACGTTTTTGAGTTAAGCCATTCGGCAATACACCATATACAGCTTATGTAAAAAGGAGATAAAAACGCTTTTCCCTTAAACAGCACGTATATCCGCATAAACACGGGGATAAACGAGAAAAGCACCGTCATAAGAAGCGATACGCCGAACCAGGCGAGGATTATATACCCGATGCTCATCGCTTTGGAAAAACCCAAAAAATCGAGCGGATACTGATAGATAAACCAGTGAAATACCGCTATGAAATACGGGTAAAAAAATGCAATTCCGTAAAGGTACATTTTGAAAACACCCGTGTTTTCCGCTTTTTTGAATATGATATAAAAGAAGGGAATAAGCGAAAGATATATAAGTATCGGAATTTCAAACACCGCATACGTCATTCCGCTTACAGCTCCGCTGAGTATCAGAAAAAGGATAGCCATTTAAAAATTCTCCAGAAAATATATGTTTTCTTTTTTTACCGTAAACTCTTTTCCGTCAAGATAGGAAAGGAGATTTTTTTCTTCACTCTTTAAAAATTTCAGCTTGTAGGAATACAGCGCCTGATGCTTGTACCCAAGCTTTTTATCCTCTTTGTTCACACCGTATTTTCCCTCGCCCAAAAGCGGAAAGCCGATGTGCGCCATATGCGCTCTTATCTGGTGTGTCTTTCCCGTTATAAGGTTGACTTCAAGCAGGGAAAGACCGTTTTTGTATTCCTTGACCGTGTACTCTGTAACTATCTTCATGCGGCCTTTTCCGGGGGTGTCGTACACGAACGACCTGCCTTTGGTGCTGTCCTTGAAAAGATACGCCGTAAGCTCACCGTGAGATGACGGAAGCTTGCCGTGGACCGCACAAAGATACCTTTTTTCAAGGCGGTGCGCTTTTATTTTTTCGTTCATTATGCGAAGCGATTCCGCATTCTTTGCCGCAATAACTATACCGCCCGTGTTTCTGTCTATTCTGTTACAAAGGGCGGGGGCAAAAGAAAGCTCGCTTTCGGGAGAATACTCTCTTTTTTTGTAAAGATACGCTTTTATTTCATCAATTAAAGTCGGAAGTCCTTCTTCGTTCCCCGAATGAGCAAGAAGCCCCGGCTTTTTGTCAACGAGGAGGATGTTTTCATCCTCGTATACGATCTCAACGTTGCCCTTGAGCCTTTTGAAAGCATCGTCGGAGGATGAAAGGGTAAACTCTTCGTCTATAAAGCATTGTACCGCATCGTTTTCGCACAGCCTGTAATTAAGCTCCGTGCGCTTGCGGTTTACTTTTATCTTTTTCGTTCTTATATACTTGTAAAGAAGCGTTTGCGGCATCGTCGGAAACACCTTCAGTATGAATGAATCAAGACGTTTTCCCGCATCGTTTTTGCCGACTGTAAGCTCTTTTAAAACAATACTCATTTCTACCTCTTATCTGTTCTGGCGCAACACCTCAAAGGCAAGAATGCCTGCGGCGGATGCTGCGGACAGCGACTGCATGAATTCACGTCCGTATTCAAGCCGTACGACCGTGTCGGCGTTTTGCAAAAGTCCCGACGATATGCCCCTTTTTTCACCGCCGACTATAAGCAAAAGCGGCTTTTTAAGATCCGCATCGTACGCGCTTACAGAATCTCTTATGCCCGCACACGCTATCTTGTAGCCCTTGTTTTTGAAAAGCTGTGCAAGGTCATCCGGCGCTGTGTAAAGCGGTATGCGCTCCGATGCGCCTGCAGACGCACGGCAAACGGTTGCCGATGACGTCATCCAGTTGCGCGGGGACAGTATCACCCCGTCAGCACCCGACGCGTATATGGAGCGTATGGCGTATCCGAAGTTGTACGGGTCTTCAATGCCTTCGATGTACACGTAAAAACCGCCGTCTTTTATATCATTTCCGCTTATTTCTTCTATTTTTCTTTCCGTGCAGTATGCTATGATACCGCCGTGAGTCGTTCCGACGGTTACGGAGGAAAGCGCGGTGTCATCAACGAATTCAATATCAAAGCCGTGAAGCTTTGACATTGCCGTAAGATAGTCAAGCTGTTTTTTCTTTGATCTTACCTTTTCTTTGTCGAAAAGCACCTTCGTTATCTTCCGTGCGCCAAGCTCCGAATTAAGTACGGCGGAGATGGACACCATGCCTTCGAAAACGTATTCTTCTTTGTCAAAAACCTTTTCTTTCATATCAGCTTCCGAATATCCTTATTGCATCAAATATGCTCTTTGCGGTTATTATTTCGATATCTTTTACGTCCTTAAGCTCCTCAAAGTTAAGCTCGGGGAGCATTACACGGCGAAATCCGAGCCTTGCACATTCCTTGACACGCATAGCGGCGTTGCCGACGGCACGAAGCTCGCCTGCAAGACCAAGCTCTCCCATAACGGCAACGTCGTCGGGCAAGGGCTTGTCCTTGATGCTTGATACAAGGGCGAGAGCCAGCGCAAGGTCGGCGGCAGGCTCGTCAATACGCAGACCGCCTATGACGTTTATGTATGCGTCAAATGATGAAAAACGAAGCCCCAGACGCTTTTCAAGCACGGCAATTATAAGGCAGGCACGGTTTACGTCGTATCCGCTTGACATCCTTTTCGGGGATGGGAAATAAGTCGTCGTGACGAGCGCCTGTATCTCGGCAAGAAGCGGACGGCTTCCTTCCACCATACAGACCGTGCAGTTTCCCGATACACCGACAGGACGCCCCGATAAAAGCATTTCCGAAGGGTTCGGAACCTCACGCAGTCCCTTGTCCGTCATTTCGAAAACGCCGATCTCGTTGGTCGATCCGAAGCGGTTTTTTGCCGCACGCACGACGCGGACGGACTGATGCCGCTCACCTTCAAAATAAAGCACGGCATCGACCATATGCTCAAGCACCTTCGGCCCTGCTATTGCGCCTTCCTTGTTGACGTGACCGACGAGTATCATCGAAATACCTTCGCTTTTCGCCTTGTTGATAAAGCACATGGCGCTTTCACGTACCTGCGATACGGCGCCGGGGGCTGAATTTATTCTGTCAAGATACATCGTCTGAACGGAGTCGATTATGACGACGGACGGCTTCAGCTTGTCAATGTGCGCCAGTATCTTTTCGACGTTTGCCTCCGTTAAAACGTAAAGGTTGTCCGAACGGGCGCAAAGACGCTTTGCACGCAGCTTGAGCTGTCCTTTAGACTCCTCGCCCGATACGTACAAAACGGGCTTGCCCTCACCGACGGTGCTGCTTATCTGCATAAGAAGCGTCGATTTTCCTATACCGGGTTCACCGCATAAAAGCACGGCAGAGCCGTCAACAAGCCCTCCGCCGAGGACACGGTTAAGCTCACCGCAGCCTGTGTCGGAACGCAGATATTCTTCCTCGTCGGAGTCGCTCAAAAGCACGGGCTCGCCGTCACTGAACGAAAACAGACGCTTGCCTGCACTTTTTTTATCTTCTTCGATCTCCGTATGCTCCTGCATAGTGTTCCATTCGGAACACGAAGGGCATCTTCCGAGCCATTTGGCGGAGGTGTACCCACATTCGGAGCATACGAATTGCGTTGTTTTTTTCATATTATATCCTTTAACAATTATTGTACTTTTGTAAAAATTGCGTTACAGCGTAGCTTAAAACGAGAGTGAGCTGTTTTTGATACGTGCTGTCGTTGAGCTTTTGCGCTTCTTCATCGTTTGACAGAAAACCGCATTCTGCCAATACGGCAGGGCAGTGGAGATTGTCAAGTAAGTATATTGCCGTGGTTGCCTTTTTCGTCTGCCTTTCGTTGTCTTTTTGAAGATTTTCTTTTACGGCTGACTGTATCGTGTCGGCGAATATTTTCGAGTACGGGTCGTTTTTGGAGTAATAGACCTGAAGCCCCGAGTATTTTTTCTGAGGAAATTTATTTTGATGTATGCTTAAAAAAACGCATCCGTCGCAGTTTTTTGCAAACAGTACACGGTTTTTCAAGTCGTGGAGCTTCTTTTGCTTTAACACGCCGCCGTCAAGGGAAATATCCTCACTACGTGTCATTTTGCAGGAAATTCCGAGCGTTTGCAAAAAGGCGTAAAGCCTTTTTGATATCTGCAGATTTACGTCTTTTTCAAGTATTCCTCCGTCAGATACGGCGCCGCCGTCCATACCGCCGTGTCCCGGGTCTATGACAACGCACGGCAAAGACTCTTCGCTTTTTGAAATAAGAGCGGAAACGTCGACCGTGTCACCGTCAAATGCGGTGCGCGCAAAAACGTAGAAAATGAGAATGAACGAAAGACCGAAGGCAACAGTTCTTAAAATAAATCCGTATTTTTCCATATACAACCTCTCTTTTTTTAAAGATATGAGAAAAAAACGGATATTATACACTGTTTATTATAATAAAATCACAAGCCGTATTCAACAGGAAATTATTAAATTTATAAAAGGGAAAAAATAAACGTGTGAAAGACGGAAAAATCGGTGTAAAATTTACGTTTTTTATTGAAATGACGGTGCTTTTGTGCTAAAATATTCTCAATGAATATCTATAAGAGGAATAAAAATGAAATTCGGACTTATCGGAAGAAAATTACCGCACAGCCTTTCGCCTTTGATACATTCAAAGACGGGTGCGTTGCCGTACGAGCTTGTTGAGCTTGAACCTGAATGCGTCGAACGGTTTTTCAAAGACCGTGACTTCGATGCGATAAACGTAACTATTCCCTATAAAACGGATGCGTACCGTGCCTGCGACGAGCTTTCCGAGCTTGCACAGCGTATAGGAAGCGTAAATACGGTGGTAAAAAGGGAAGACGGAACGCTTTACGGAGATAATACCGATTACTACGGACTGCGCTGTATATTTGAAAAAAACGGAATAGACCCAAAGGGTAAAAAGGCGCTTATCCTCGGCACGGGAGGCTCATCCCTTGCCGCACGTGCCGTGCTTGAAGACCTTGGAGCGGTTCAGATAATAAACATATCCCGAAGCGGGGAGAACAACTATTCAAACCTTGAAAAGCACAAAGACGCATCTGTCATAGTGAATACGACACCCGTGGGAATGTACCCCGACAAAATAAAGGATTCACCGCTTGATCTTGCAGTCTTTCCGCACCTTGAGGGAGTCGTCGATCTCATATACAACCCTTTGAATACAAAGCTCGTTTTGCAGGCAAGATTGCTCGGTATAAAAGCCGAAGGCGGTATAACTATGCTCATAAGACAGGGCTTCCGTGCCGCGGAGAGATTTCTTAACGTGACGTATACGGAAGAACAGATGCAAAAGGCTGAAGAAGAAATAATATCCACGATAGAGAACATCGTTCTCGTCGGTATGCCGGGAAGCGGTAAAAGCACCGTAGGAAAAGCGCTTGCGGCAAAGCTCGGAAAGAAATTCACAGATACAGACGAGCTTGTTGAAGAAAAATACGGTAAAAAAATACCGCAGATATTTGCAGAAAAGGGCGAAGGATATTTCAGAGATCTTGAAAGCGAGGCTGTGTTTGAAGCGTCCATAAAAACGGGCGCTGTTATCGCAACGGGCGGGGGCGCCGTGTTGAGAGAGGAAAACAGACGGTACCTTTTGCAAAACGGCAAGGTCGTATTTTTAAACCGTGATATAACAAAGCTTCCTACAAACGGAAGACCTCTGTCGAAGGATGCGTCGGCACTTGAAGAAATGCTCAAAATACGACTGCCCATATACAGAGGGCTGTGCGATAAAGAGATCACGGTTGAGGAAAGTATCGACGAAAATGTAAAAAAGATACTCGGACAGTAAAAACTCAAAAAACGAATAATTAATAAAAGAATTTAAAAAGTGTTAGTTTAACATAAAGATAACACACATATCCGCGAAAAAACGGATCAATAACGCACATTGTGATAATATGCTGCAAAGTTAACATAAAAAGTGTTAAAAATAACAAAAATAATCATATAAGTCACACATAACTAACAAAATATTTCATTTATCAAATAATCTTTTTTTACATATCGCACTTGACAAAATCGCAGTTATGTTATATTATTAAGATGATTGAAAAAATATCGGCACATAAAATTGTGTTTTAATAAACAGGAGGAACAATTATGGCAACACCAGTACAAATGCCAAATGTTGGTATTTCGGTTGAAAGCTGTATTTTAACCGAGTGGCACAAGAAAAAAGGCGACACCGTAAACGAAGGCGACGTTCTTTTTACTTATGAAACGGACAAGACCACAACAGACGAAAAAGCAACAGCTTCGGGTACTCTTATAGAGGTCTTCTTTGAAGAAGGCGAAGAGATCCCCGTTATGACAAACATCGCGGTTATCGGTAACCCCGGTGAATCGACTGCTGAATTTGCTCCCGCAGGCGCAGCTGAAGAAGAAGCACCTGCAGCAGCTGAAGAAAAGGCAGCACCCGCAGCAGCACCCGTTGCAGCTGCAACACCCGCAGCACCCGTAGCAGCTCCCGAAGGCTTCGTAAAGGCTTCGCCCAGAGCGAAGGCTTTCGCAAAGAAGTCCGGCGTTGATTACAGATACGCAGCTCCCACAGGCGCAGAAGGCAGAATCACAGAGGCTGACGTTCGCGCAATGATCGCAAACGGACCTACACCCACATATGCGGCTCAGGGCGCATTTGACGGTGCGGCAGGCACAGGCATCGGCGGTAAGTTCTCCGTTGGTGATATCGGTGCGGCAGCAGCAGCACCCGCAGCAGCTGCAGTTGAAGCAGCACCTGCTTACGTTGATGAAAAGATGTCCGGTATCCGCCGTGCAATTGCAAAGAATATGCTCAATTCTCTTGCAACAACAGCACAGCTTACAAATACGACTTCTTTCGACGCAGGCGAGATCATGGGCTTCAGAAAGAAGCTCAAGGCAGGAGCAGAGGCTCTCGGACTTCCCAACATCACACTCAACGATATCATCATCTATGCTGTATCGAGAGTTCTTGCTAAGCCCGAACACTCACTTCTCAACGCTCACCTCCTCGAAGGCGATATACTCCGCAAGTTCAACGGCGTTCACATCGGTATCGCAGTTGACACAGAACGCGGACTTATGGTTCCCACGATCATGAACGCAGATAAGAAGTCATTGGCTGAGATCTCTGCTGAAGCTAAGGAACTCGCAAAGGCTGCACAGTCCGGCTCTATCTCTCCCGATAAGCTCAAGGGCGCTTCCTTCACGATCTCCAACCTCGGTTCTTTCGGAATCGAAAACTTCACACCCGTTATCAATCCTCCGCAGACAGGTATCCTCGGAGTTAACACGATAATGACAAGAGTTAAGCAGGTAAACGGCGAGCTTAAGCCCTACAACGCAATGGCTCTGTCCCTTACTTACGACCACAGAGCGGTTGACGGCGCACCTGCATCAAAGTTCCTCAAGGATCTTTGCGCATCGCTTGAAAACTTCTCCATCCTCCTTTCCAAATAAGAGGTGAACGGTATGGAAATGTTTGATCTTGTGATCCTCGGCGGCGGCCCCGCAGGTTATAATGCGGCTCTTAAAGCAGGCCACGCAGGACTTAAAACTGTACTTATAGAAAAAAGAGCACTCGGCGGCGTATGCCTCAACGAAGGATGCGTTCCTTCCAAGGCACTTCTTTACTCCGCTAAGGTGTATGACTACACAAAGCACGCATCCCAGTACGGCGTTAAGGTTGACGGCTCCTCCATCGACCAGAAGGCTGTTATCGCACGTAAAAACAAGGTCGTAAAGACACTTGTCGGCGGTATCGGTATGCAGGAAAAGGCTGCAGGCGTTAAGGTAGTTTTTGCTGAAGCTATGATCGAAGGCAAGGATGCCGACGGCTTCAAAGTTAAAGCAGGCGACGAAGTTTACTGCGGTAAGCAGATGCTTCTTGCAACAGGTTCTATGCCTGTCATCCCCCCGATCCCCGGTCTGCGCGAAGGCGTTGAATCAGGCTTTGTTATGACTAACAGAGAAGTTCTCGACCTCGAAGAGATACCGAAGGATATGGTAGTTATCGGCGGCGGCGTAATCGGTCTTGAAATGGCTTCTTACTACAATTCCGTCGGCGCAAACGTAACTGTTATCGAAATGCTCGACCATATAGCAGGTCCTACGGATGCTGATATTGCAAAGATCCTTTTGGGCAACTACCAGAAGAAGGGAATCAATTTCTGCCTCAAGTGCGCTGTAAAGAGCCTTACAAACGACAGCGTAACGTACGAAAACGAAAAGGGCGAGCTTGTAACAGTAAAAGCTGACAAGGTTCTCTGCTCCATCGGCCGCCGTGCGGTAACGACAGGCTACGGTCTTGAAAACCTCAACGTATACATGGAAAGAGGCGCAGTAAAGACTGACGAATATATGAAGACAAATATCCCCGGACTTTATGCCGCAGGTGATATAAACGGTATGTCCATGCTTGCTCACACAGCTTACCGTGAAGGTGAAGTTGCTATCAACAACATCCTCGGCAAGAAGGACAGAATGAGATACAACGCTATCCCCTCCGTTATCTACACGAACCCCGAAGTAGGTGCTGTAGGTGAAACGGAAGCTTCCGCTAAGGCTAAGGGCTACGACGTTGAAGTTGTAAACCTCACAATGAACTACAGCGGACGTTACGTTGCTGAAAACGAAGGCGGAAACGGAATCGTTAAGGTTATCGTTGATAAGAAGTACAACCGTGTTCTCGGCGTTCATATGATCGCTAACTACGCATCCGAAATAATCTACGGTGCGGCTATGATGGTTGAAACGGAAATGACGATAGACAGTCTTAAAGAAGTTGTCTTCCCGCATCCCACGGTATGCGAAGTTATCAGAGAAGCACTCTTTGAAGTAAAATAATTTATAATTAATAATATAGGAGAATAAAAACTATGCCTAAGTCAATGTTTGTAGACCCTAAAGAAAGCTTTAAAAAGCGCACAGTGACATTTGAAGACATTCCCGTATGCGAATACGACAAGACAGTTGCCGATGAAAAAGACAACTACTCCAAGGAAGACTTTATCGGTATGTACGCTGATATGGTCGCTATCAGAGAATTTGAAGAAATGCTTATGGATATCAAAAAGAAGGGTATCTATAACGGCAAGGAATTCACATATCCCGGCCCTTCTCACCTCGGTCTCGGTGAAGAAGCTACAGCTGTAGGTCAGGCTTACAACCTCGGCGTAAACGACTTCATTTTCGGTACGCACCGTTCGCACCACGAAGTTATCGCTAAGGCTATGTCCGCTATCAAGAAGCTTTCCGATGAAGAGCTTACAAAGATAATGGAAACATACAACGGCGGTGTTCAGTACGAAGTAGTTAAGAAGTACTCCACAGCTACAAACGTAAAGGATCTTGCAAAGGATTACTTTATGTACGGCCTTATGTGCGAGCTTTTCGCTAAGGATATGGGCTTCTCCAGAGGTCTCGGCGGCTCCATGCACGCATTCTTCCTTCCCTTCGGTATTTTCCCGAACAACGCTATCGTTGGCGGCGCAGGCCCCATCGCAACAGGTGTTGCTCTCTTTAAGAAATGTAACAAGAAAGACGGTATCGTAGTTGCTAACGCAGGCGACGGCGCCGCAGGACGCGGACCCGTATTCGAAGCTATGAACTTCGCAGCTATGGACCAGTTCAATGAACTCTGGGAAGACGGCTACAAGGGCGGCTTGCCGATCATCTTCAACTTCAACAACAACCACTACGGTATGGGCGGTCAGACAAGAGGCGAAACAATGGCTTACGGCGACCTCGTAAGACTCGGTTGCATCGCACAGAACCAGATGAACGCTGAAAGAGTAAACGGTTGGAACCCCTTGGCAGTTATCGACGCTTACAAGCGTAAGATGGCTCTCATCAAGGAAGGTAAGGGTCCTGTTCTTCTCGACCTCGTTACTTACCGTCTCGGCGGACACTCCACATCCGACGTTATGTCATACAGAACACCCGAAGAGGAAGCTGAATGGCAGAAGCTTGATCCCCTTACAATATTCCCTCAGCAGATCATAGATGCAGGCGTTGCAACAGCAGAAGAACTCGAAGCTGTTAAGGCTGCCGTTATCGACAGAAACCACAGAATGTTTATGCTTGCTTCCGATCTTGAGATCGCTCCTTACACAGATTACGACAAGAACCCCGAATTCCTTGAAAACCTTATGTTCTCAAACGAAAAGGTTCTTAAGATGGAAGACAGACCCGTTGAAGTTTCCCAGCCTATGGAAGAAAACGAAAACGTAAAGAAGCTTGCTACAAAGATCCGTTACGCTTACGACGAAAAGGGCAAAGAAGTTTCCAAGATGAAGATGTACAACATCAGAGACGGTATCTTCGAAGCTATCATCGCTAAGTTCTACGAAGACCCCACACTTATCGCATACGGTGAAGACGTTCGTTTCTGGAACGGCGCATTCGCAGTATACAGAGGTCTTACAGAAGCGCTTCCTTACCACAGACTCTTCAACTCCCCCATTTCCGAATCCGCTATCTGCGGTACAGCTTGCGGCTACGGTATGGCAGGCGGTCGTGTTATCGTTGAGCTTATGTACTGTGACTTTATCGGTTGCGCAGGCGACGAAATCTTCAACCAGATGGCTAAATGGCAGTCAATGTCCGCAGGCGGCTTGAAGATGCCTGTTGTTCTCCGTGTTTCCGTTGGTTCCAAGTACGGCGCACAGCACAGCCAGGACTGGACAGCACTTTGCGCTCACATCCCCGGCTTGAAGGTCGTATTCCCTGTAACGCCTTACGATGCTAAGGGTCTTATGACAACAGCTCTTAACGGCACAGACCCCGTTGTATTCTTTGAAAGCCAGAGAATCTACGATATGGGTGAAAGATTCGTTAAGGAAGGCGTTCCCACAGGCACATACGAAGTTCCCTTCGGTGAACCCGCTGTAAGACGTGAAGGTAAAGACCTCACGATCCTTACGATCGGTGCAACCCTTTACAGAGTTCTCGACGCTGCCAAGATCCTTGAAGAAAAATACGGTATCACAGCAGAAGTTATCGACGCTCGTTCCGTTGTTCCTTTCAACTACGAACCCGTTGTTGAATCCGTTAAGAAGACAGGTAAGATCCTCCTCGCTTCCGACGCTTGCACAAGAGGTAACATCCTCAACGATATGGCGCAGAACATCACACAGCTCGCATTCGATTACCTCGATGCTCCCCCTGTAGTTGTTGGTGCTAAGAACTGGATCACACCTGCATTCGAATATGATAAGGAATTCTTCCCGCAGCCTTCTTGGTTCATCGACGCTATCCACGAAAAGCTTATGCCCATTCCGGGATACGTTGCTGAAGAAAGCTTCACAAGCGAAGAACTCATCAGAAAGAGCAAGAAGGGTGTTTAATCCGAACATTTAACCGTTTGGATTTGTAGGGACGACACTAAACGCTTTCTCTTGCCGTAAACACGAAGTGTGTCGGCGGGGAGATAGGGGGACCGCAACTTGTTGCGGTGGATGAGGAGTCCCGAATATAGCAAATTATAAAAAACATCATATCTCAATTCGGAGTCTTCCGAATTGAGATATGATAAAATAAAAAAACAGGAGATACGAAAAATGAAGATTTTTATCGATACAGCCAATATCAATGAGATCAAAACAGCTTATGATCTCGGTATCGTAGAAGGCGTTACAACAAACCCTTCCATCATCGCTAAAGAAGGCAAGAAATTCGAAGATGCTATCAAGGAGATCGACAATATCGTTTCCGCTGATACACTTATCTTCGGTGAAGTTATTTCTCTCGATGCTGACGGTATGTGCAAAGAAGCTGCAGAGATCAAGAAGATCCGTGAAAACATGATCATCAAGATTCCTATGTGTGCAGAAGGTCTTAAGGCAGTTTCCCGCCTTTCCAAGGAAGGCTACAGAACATGCGTTACACTTTGCTTCTCCGCAGGTCAGGCACTTCTCGCTTCCAACGCAGGTGCTACATACGTTGCTCCCTTCCTCGGCAGAGTTGACGATATAGGTTGGAACGGTCTCGACCTCGTTACAGAGATCGCTGATATGTTCGCTATCCAGAACAGCACAACACAGATCGTTGCTGCTTCTACTCGTCACCCCGTTCACGTTATCGAACTTGCTAAGGCAGGCGCTGACGTTGCAACAGTTCCTTTCAAGGTTATCATGCAGATGGTTGACCACCCCCTCACAAAGAGCGGTCTTGAAAAGTTCATGAAGGACTGGGCTACAATTCCCCAGTAATTAAAACTTAAAAAAATAAGGGAATGCGTAAGCATTCCCTTATTTTTTTAATGCTGTTCGACAAAACAGCATTTTATGTTTGTGTAACAAATGTTTCAAGTCACAAAGTGACATTTCAAGCCACAGGCATTTCATTAATAAATTTATCCACCAAATGTTTTAAAACGGGACGGTGGGACGCATATTTTCTTCGGAAATATGTAATGTAAAGTTAATGTAGTGCATTGTTTCATCTAAAACTTGACATTTGACATATTTACAGATGTATAAAAGACTTGTGCTGTACCAAGCCTTCCCCGGCGGGGGAAGGTGGCGGCAAAGCCGACGGATGAGGTATTTCCAAGATACAATTTTAAAATATAAAACACTTGTTGACATTTCAACAAGATTGTGCTATATTGTATATGCTTGTTATATCAAAATCCCGAAAGGAGCCGAAAATGGAAGAACGCTTTGAGACGTTTACAGTTTTGATAAATAAAATAAGCCGAAACATCAAAAAGATAAAAAATCAGGAAATGGCGGAATACGGACTCCGCAGTACGCATATTTCTTGCTTGTATTACCTTTCCTCGGAAAAGCCGATGACGGCGACGGATCTGTGCGAAAAGTGTGAGGAGGATAAGGCGACGATCTCGCGATCGCTCGATCACCTTGAAAAAAACGGATATATCACCTGCGATTCCAAAAGTGTAAAACGGTATAAAAGTCCGCTCCTTCTCACGGAAAAAGGGAAAGAGGTCGCACAAAAAATATCCGACAAAGTCAATTTCGTGCTTGACGAAATGAGCGTCGGACTGACAGAACAGGAAAGAATAGAGTTTTACAAAAGTCTGACCGCCATAAGCGACGGCCTCGATTCCATATGTAAACGCTTTGATGAGTAAAACGGAGAATTATATGAGAAAAATTAAGATCGTGGCAGATACCTCGTGTGATCTGTTTGGATTGAGGCATACCGACTTTGCGGCAGCACCGATGAAGATCATCACAGACGAAAAAGAATTTGTCGATGACGAGACGCTCGACACGTGCGAAATGGTCGCTTTTATGGATAAATACAAAGGTAAGTCGAAATCATCTTGCCCGAATATCGGCGATTGGCTCAACGCTTTCGGTGATGCTGACGATATTTTTTGCGTGACCATCACAAGCGGACTTTCGGGAAGCTATAATTCGGCGTGCGCGGCAAAGCAAATGTACGAAGCCGAAAAAGAGGGAAGCAGAGTTTTCGTAATAGATACACTTTCAGCAGGTCCCGAAGTTACACTGATCGTTGAAAAATTAGAAGAATATATAGAACAAAATATTCCCTACGATGATATTTGCAAAAAGATCACTGATTATCTGAAAAAAACAGGGTTGATCTTTATGCTGAAATCATTGAAAACATTTGCCAATAACGGCAGAGTTTCTCCCGTTGTTGCAAAGGTGGTCGGTATTGCGGGCATCTGCATCGTCGGACGTGCAAGCGACGAAGGAACACTTGAACCGATGCACAAGTGCAAAGGAGAAAGACGTTCACTTGAAACACTCGTAAAGGAGCTTGAAATTCAGGGCTTTGTGTCCGGTAAGATCAGCATAGGACACTGTCAGAACGAAACGGCGGCACAGAACCTAAAGGAAATGATTTTGGAAAAATTCCAAAACGTCCAAATAGAAATACATAAATTCAGAGGCTTATGCAGCTTTTACGCTGAGAAAGGCGGAGTCCTCCTCGGCTTTGAAAAGGCGTAAAGGCGACAAAGGAGGGACTCAAATTAAGAAATTTGAGCCCCTCCTTTTTAGATTTTGGTGAAGCACCATTACAGTATATCTCGTTTTGTGACGAATGGATACTGTCGAAAAAGAGGTGATTTTGGAAAACTTCCGAATTTTAGCTAACCTTGAATTTTGTTTAATGAATGATGATTATTGAATAATGAAAATGGAAAAATCTTTGATTTGGTGTAGATGTTCACATAAAATTTTCATAACAGACTTACAAAGAGGGAAAATAAATGATACAATGTGAACGCCAAACAATCTGAATATTCGTAGTTATAGGTGTATTTTCTTTTGAGGGATACTATACCTTTTTTGGTTACACAATTAAGCGAACTCATTTTGGTAAAAATGCAGCTCCCGTTTGATTGTGTAGGTCCACCTATGCTTCGAATAGATTGTTTGGCGACAATTGGAGTCTGCGTTTTTCGGTGCGTTGACTTCGGTTGACGCACTTTTATTTTGGAGGTAAAATTGAATGAAAAAAGCAATATCCATATTCTGCATAGTGATGATTACAATAACATTAGCATCTTGCGGGAGGAAATCAATCACTAAAAATTTAACATATAACGATGTTTTGGATGTTTGTTGTGAAGCCTTTAATAAAGGCAACGAAAAGAAATTATCTGATTTTATTTACGAGGGTTTTGGAAACAAATGGAATAACGAAAATATCATACAACCATTTTCTGATTTTGAAGATGAAGATTTGCCACTGGAAAATAAAATCGAAAGATACGATATTCATGAGACTGCAAGCGATTTGAAAAAATTGCAAGATTGGATTTTTGAAGAAACCAATCACATTATCGAATTTGATAAAGCAATTGAAATTAGTATGGATAATGATTCATGTTTGGAAATTTGTCTTGTGATGATCGATGAGAAATGGTATATATTATATTTTGATTTGTAATAAGTATTATTGTTATCAAATTTAGCTAATATCAAATTTTAACAACGAAATCTATACACGCCGAAAACAAAGAATCCTTTCTCTAATCAGAGAAAGGATTCTTTGTTCAATATATTTTTAGTCTCATATTTCTTATTTGAATTGATAAGTGAAGCCTGTGATAAGTGATTCATACCCAAAGGAGTGCATCACGTTCCACGTTTTTCAATGATATATCGCTAGCGCGATATGATATACGGCTATGCCGTATGATATATTTGCTTTGCAAATATGATATAATATCCGTTCCTTCATACGCGAAGCGTATATCATCTGCGAAGCAGATATCATAGCATCAGCTATATAATCCGTGACCATAGGGAACGGATATCATTGTAAAAGACCACATTTGTCCTGTAGACAAATGTGGTCTTTTACATGGTCGGAGTGACGGGATTCGAACACGCGACCTCTTGGTCCCGAACCAAGCGCTCTACCAAACTGAGCCACACCCCGGAATATATAATTTTAAAGAACTGTTTTGCTAATTTTATTTTTTCTTGCTTTGCGAACGCTTACGCACTCTCCCCGTTGCAACCAACGGCTCTGCCGTCGCTCACAAACTCGCTCGTCAATCGCCGGGTTGCTGCCACTCAAAACTCCTTGCTTCATCCGCCACCGGCGGCGCAAGGTGTTTTTCCCCAAACTGAGCCACACCCCGAAATATTAAATTTAAAAGATTTATTTTGCCAATTTTGTTTTTGTTTGCTTTGCGAACGCTTACGCGCTCTCCCCGTCGCAACCAACGGCTCTGCCGTCACTCGCAAACTCGCTCGTCAATCGCCGGGTTGCTGCCACTCAAAACCCCTTGCTTCATCCGCCCCGGCGGCGCAAGGCGTTTTTCCCCAAACTGAGGGGACCCCGAAATATTAACGCAAGTAGTAGTTTAACACAGTTTTGTTTTTTTGTCAAGACGCTTTTAAAATAATTTACAAACTTGTTTTGTAACCTTTTGCGTGTGCGTTCAAAACAGTGAAAGATATTTCGTATTGTCGGTAAAAAACTAAATTTACAGTTTATTCATTATTTTTTATTTCTATCCGTTGCAAAGACGGCAATTATATTGTATAATAAGAAAGCTATTACAGTACGAAATTGGAGTTTATATTTATGATAAGCAATTTTCTCACAAGCACACCCGCGGGCGGTTCGGGACTTATGTCGATAATCCTCATCGTTGCGATGATCGTTATGTTCTATTTCCTCGTTCTCCGTCCTCAGAAGAAGCAGGAAAAAGAAATTTCCAAAATGCTTGAAGAACTCTCCGTAGGCGACGAAATTACAACTATCGGCGGCATTATCGGCGAGATCGTAAGCATAAAGGACGAAACTGTCCTTATCGAATCCTCACGTGACAGAACGAGAATCCGTATACTCAAGGGTTCTATCAAATGTGTTGACGTAAAGGCGTCCGAAAAATAATCATAAAACCAGCGTCTTCCGAATATGCTTTAAATAAAAATATTCGGAGGGTGAAAATGAAAGAATCCAACAGTGCATTGCCCGATATCCTCAAAAACAGCATAATCTCGCTCGGTATTACACTTCTTGTGTGCGCCTGCGCCATACTCTTGTGTACCGGATTGGCTATGACGGCGGAACATCCGAGAAGCTTTTTGCCGCTTGGCAGATGTGTGTTTTTGGCAGGTGGCGCAATATGCGGCTTTATCTGCGGAAGAAAAACCGAAAGATGCGGCTTTTTGTGCGGTACGGTATCGGGAGTTTTGTATGATCTTTCAATAATTTTGCTGTCATCAACTGTCGGCGGCTTTGATGACGGTGTCGATCTTATCTTTCCTTTTATAGCGATCCTGCTGTCGGTCACAGCCGCATGCTTCGGCTGTACGGGTAAAAGAAGCGCAAACGGAGCTCCGTCGGGAATAAAAAAGAAAAAGACCGTCCGCTTTGACGGTTACAATAAATAAAAACCGAAAGGATTTATTAAAATGAAAAACGTAAAAACACTTAACAAAACTACATATGCTAAAAACGCTTCCGGCGCAGGCTGCGGCGAATGCCAAGCTTCTTGCCAGTCCGCTTGCAAAACATCTTGCACGGTTGCTAACCAGAAGTGCGAAAATAAGAACAAGACCGAAAACAAATAATGGTACATATTTTCAGCCAAAGCGGTTACAAATTGGCATTGGACAGCGAATCCGGCGCTGTCCATATTTTAAGCGATCTTGCGTATGCCATCCTTGAAAAATTCCCCGATGCTCTGCCTGAAAATGCGGATAAAATACCCGATATAGAAGGCTTTTCCAGGGAAGAAATAAACGAAGCGTACGGCGAGCTTTCAAGCCTTGTCGAAGACGGCACGCTTTTTTCACAGCCCGTTATAACAAAACCGCTTAAATATACACCCGGTGTGTCGCCCATAAAGTCGATGTGCCTCCACATTTCGCATGACTGCAATATGAGATGCAAATATTGCTTTGCAGACGGCGGCGACTACAAAAGAGCGCGCGGACTTATGAGCTACGAGTGCGGATGCCGTGCCATTGACTTCCTTTTGGAAAAATCAAAGGGAATAAAAAATCTTGAACTTGACTTTTTCGGCGGTGAACCGCTTATGAACTTTGACGTTGTCAAAAAGCTCGTTGCGTACGGCCGTGAAAAAGAAAAAGAATACGGCAAGAATATCCGTTTTACGATAACGACAAACGGTGTTCTGCTTGACGATGAATCCATAGCGTTCATCAACGAGCATATGTCAAACGCCGTGCTTTCCATCGACGGACGCCGTGAAATAAACGACTATATGCGTCCGCTTGCAAACGGAAAGGGATCGTACGATAAGATCCTTCCGCTTTACAAAAAGCTGACGAAGGACAGAACGATGGACTGGTACGTACGAGGCACGTATACAAGACACAACCTCGATTTCGTAAACGACGTGCTTTGCCTTGCCGATGAAGGCTTTGCAAACATATCCGTTGAGCCTGTCGTTTTACCCGACGAAAGTGAATTTGCCATACGCCGTGAGGATCTTCCCACGATATATGCCGAATACGACAAGCTTGCCGAGGAAATGATAAAGAGAGAAAAGGAAGGCAGAGGCTTCACCTTCTTCCACTTTATGATCGACCTCGATGCAGGTCCGTGCGTTTATAAGCGCACGAAGGGCTGCGGATGCGGTGCTGAATACGTCGCAGTAACTCCGAAGGGCGATATTTACCCGTGCCATCAGTTCGTTGAACATACGGAAATGAAGCTCGGTAACATATTTGATGATACATTCAACGGTGAAATAGCGTCTGAATTTGCACAGTGCAACATCCTTACGAACGAAAAATGTAAGGAATGCTGGGCAAGATATTTCTGCGGCGGCGGATGCTGTGCAAACAACTATAATTTCCACAAGGATATAAAAGAACCGTACGAAATAGCGTGCGACCTTGAGAAAAAACGTGTTGAATGTGCAATTGCCATAAAGGCGGCACTTGCCGATACAAACGAATAAAATAAAGGTTCTCGAAAGAGAACCTTTAAATTTTAAATTAAAAACTTCGCAAAGATGCGTTCTTTGCGAAGTTTATTTTCATTTTTTCGGCAGATACAATTCAGGGTCTACAGGCTGATTGTTTATTCTCACTTCAAAGTGAAGGTGGTCGCCCGTGGAAAATCCCGTGCTTCCGACTTCACCTATCTTCTGACCCTGGTAAACTCTGTCGCCTACCTGTACGTCACATGCGGACATATGCGCGTACAGCGTTATCGTTCCGTCATCGTGAAGTATTTTTACGTGTATGCCGTATCTTGAGTGGTTGAGGTCTGCCAAGATGACTTCTCCGCCGTCAGCCGCATGCACGTGCACGCCTTTGTCAGCGGCAAGATCAAGCGCTTTGTGGAAGTTTGACTCACCCAAAAGCTCTCTGTAACCGTAATGGCTTGAAATTATGTATTCACCGTCGTTGAGAGGCCAGATAAACTGTCCTGTCGATGCGGTCTTCGGCTTTTCCTTGATACCTTTATATACGATTTTGTCGACGGCTTCCATCACCGTTTCGGACGAAACGGCGACCCTCGACACTTCTTTTCCGTTTTCGTATCTTATTTCATACGTCACGGCGCTGATGCCGTTTATACCGTCGCTCTTTTTGATATAAGCACCTTCGAAGTACTCGTCGGTCTCTTCGTATACTGTATCGAACGGGATCTGCTCGTTTACCGTTATGTATTTCGTGTTCGTGAGGGCGTCAACGCTCGTGCTTATGTTTGCACCGCCGTTTGCCGATATGTTCGGCGCAAACGACTTGTCGTTATCTTCCTCATACGTGAATATGTCAGTCACCGTATCGAGATCCACAGTGTAGGAAAGCCCGCCGGCAAGGTACGAAAGTATTCTGTTTTCGCTGTGAACGTACTCACCGCTGCAGTATATCTTCTTGATTTCAAGGTGGGAGGTTACTGACGCATCTTCTCCGTTTTTGTCCTTGATTTCCGCTTCTATCGTGTTTATGACGTTTTCAAGGACCGTGCGGTCTTCGTTTGCCGAAGCAAAGCTTCCGTCAATAAACAGACCGTATACTTCTTTGTATCCGTCTGTGACGATGCTGTATACCTTCTGGTATATCTCTTTTTGAGAAAGCGTACCGGAATCTCTTTCAAGACGTACCTCGTACGTTATTTCGGGCGCCTCTACGGGTGGGTACGTGAGCAGTGAAGCGTCGTTTGATGCTTGCATCACAGCTGCAGGAGCATCGCTTGCGTTTACTGTACCTATTTTCACACCGTCAACGTAAGCAACCGTTACGGAACTGAAAGTGCACATATACGCCATATAAGTAAAGCTTGCGCAGCATAATGCGGCAACGGATGCCGCCTTTATCGCCGAGACGGGGTCTTTCTTTATTGAATTGCATATCCGTCTTGCAGTGGTTTTTAAATTTATCATCAAATTTCTCCGTTAAATATTTTTTTGCTGATATTTTTCGGACGCTTCTATTATTTTACACCATTTTTTTTAACAAGTCAAGTGCTTATAAGTTTAACTTTACAATATTCGACTCGTGAATATAAACAAAAAAATCTGCTTTCTCTTGTGTATGATGCACAAAAAGTGCTGTTTTTGCATATTTTCCGTGTTTGTTTTTTTACTTTTTGTGAACAAGTGTTGATTTTTTTTGTTTATTGCTGTACAATGATGAAACAGAAAGACGGAAGGGGTGATAAAATGTACAGAAAACAGGAAACGGTTATATTTTCTCTTTGCATTTTGCTTGCCTGCCAGATGATCACGTCGATGTTCGTGCCAAACGTGCAGAATCAACTTCTGCACGCCGCCGTGTCGCTGTTTACCTATGCTGTGTGCTTGAGTGCACCTACGTTTTTTCTCACTTTTAAATGTAATGTCTACAAGGATGAAAATGTGTACCCGAAAAAACCGATCGCCTGTGTTGTATTCTGTGCAGGGGTGATATATTTCGGAAATGCCTTTTCCATTTTCTTGTCTCACATTTTCGTCACTTTCGGATTGCACGTTCCCTCAGGCATAACAACTTATACGGAAATACCCGCTATTATATTGTCGTTTATCAATTTTGTACTGCTTCCTCCTATACTTGAGGAGCTTTTGGTCAGAAGATATATACTAAGTCACTTGCTTCCGTATTCAAAAACGCAGGCGGTCATTTTCTCCACACTCGTGTTCGGCTTTTTTCATATGAATCTTTTGCAGATACCGTTCGCTCTCGTGTGCGGATTTATCTTCGGGTATTTTACCGTAAAGACCTCATCTATAAAATTTTCTGTGACGATGCATTTTTTAAACAATCTCGCGGCATTTATTCTCTCGTATCATCCGCTACCCGATTCGCAGATGCTGTCGTTCGCCGTATGGATCCCGACTTTAATTGCAACGGCTGTCTCTGCCATTGTGCTTTATAAGAACGGATATTTCAGAGAAAAAATGCAGTTACCCGATTGCTCGACGCTGTCACTGGTCTATTTTGCGGTCTGCCTGTTTGTCGGCTGTCTTACCGCACGTTGATCGAAAGGATGCTCTTATGAATTATACGCTGGAAGAAGTTAATTATTTCATGGGTGAGGCTCTGAAAGAAGCGTCGCTCGCATATGAAAAAAACGAAGTGCCGATAGGCGCTGTCATAGTTAAAAACGGAGTTATCGTGTCGAGAGGGCATAATACCCGAGAAAGCGAAAAAAACGCCCTGCACCATGCCGAAATAAAGGCTATCGACGGCGCGTGCAAGGCGCTCGGCGGATGGAGACTGTGCGGATGTGACATGTTCGTCACGGTCGAGCCGTGTATGATGTGCGCCGGTGCTGTGATAAATTCACGTATCGAACACGTGTTTTACGGCACGGCGGACGTTAAAGCAGGCGGCTTCGGCTCTGTTGCCGATCTGAACAGATATCCGTTCAATCATACCCCCGTAGTTATAGGCGGTATAATGCAAAAAGAAGCATCTCTGCTTCTTTCCGATTTTTTTAAAAGGTTAAGGACTCAAAATTCCTGAAAATTAAATCCGTTTTCAAATATAAACTTGTTCATCGTACGTACTCTTTCCGGGGCGTAATCATACACACGGTGGCCGTCGAAGCCTACCGTGAGCTTGATGCCGGAGGAGCGTACGATGTTTTGCGTTTCCTCGTCAGTAAAGAAAGTGCGCACGTATGCGTGCTCGTTAAAGCCGTGTATGCTGTCGTAATTTACGTTCATCTCCCAGAATATGTCGTTTTCGGCGAAACGGTGTAAAAATTCGACAGGATCGTATCCGCGGTTTCTTGCCATACCGATAAGATCGGTATGAGCGATACCCGTTTTGCAGTTGAAACGCTTTGCGTATTCAAATATACCCTCACCTACGGTGGTGTCGGGACGGTCGATGTGCTCAATAAGACAGTACTCAAATTCGGGCAAAAGATCCTCGGGGTCGTACAAACCGAGATTCGGCACGGTGGCGATCTCGATACCGCACAAAAGCTTTATTCTGCCTTCGTATTTTTGCTTCATCTCTGTTATTATATCGCAGTATTCACGACGGTTTTTTCCTATGCCGTAGCAGTGGTCGCATATGCCGAATACTTCGATACCGCCGCTTATTGCGGCATCTATTATGTCCTCGTGCCTGTCTGCACCGCAGGCACTGAAATATGTGTGTGAATGTATGTCAGTTATTTTCATAGCTTACCTCCGCCGTCATTATATTACCCAAAAAACGTTTTGTCAAGCAAGAGAAGGTGATTTTCACCGAAAAACAGGAATTTTTTTGAAAAAAATATAACAAGTTTACCCTTTCGCTGTTGACAAAAACGAATACTTTTATTATAATGTAATGTGAGGTGAGTTATGCTTTCCTCAAAAATTTCAGCTTATTAACAAAAAATTCAAAGAAGGAGGTAAATAACAGGCATGATAAGTTCGACAACTGCAATAATTATCGCTGTCGTATGCTCGGTGGTATTTCTCGCTGTCGGTATCGTAGTCGGTATCGTGTACCGTAAAAAGGTCGGCGAAGCCGCTATAGGCTCTGCTGAAGAAAAGGCGAAACAGATAATCGACGAAGCAACGAAAACAGCGGAAACAAAGAAAAAAGAAGCGTTGCTTGAAGCCAAAGAGGATATACTCCGTCAAAAATCGGAAGCCGACAGAGATATCAAGGAACGCAGAAAAGAAGTGTCAAGACTTGAATCAAGGGCAGTAGCCAAAGAAGAAGCACTTGATAAAAAGTACGAATCGCTTGAGAAAAAGGAAGAGACACTTAACAAAAAGATCCGTGAAAATACGGAGCTTACTGACGAGATCGAAAAGATCAAGCTTGCTCAGAAGGAAAAGCTTGAGCAGATAGCGGGACTCACCGCAGAAGAAGCAAAGGCAGAGCTGCTTGAAAAGATCGAAGCCGAAGTAAGACACGACGAAGCCGCAAAGATACGCGAGATCGAAGCACAGTTCAAGGAAGAAGCGGAAACGAAGGCAAAGAACATCATTTCTCTTGCAATTCAGAAATGTGCCGCAGACCACGTGGCGGAAGCTACCGTATCGGTAGTAAACCTTCCCAACGACGAAATGAAGGGAAGAATAATCGGACGTGAAGGAAGAAACATCAGAACGATAGAAACGCTCACGGGCGTGGATCTGATAATCGACGATACGCCTGAAGCAATTACACTTTCAAGCTTTGATCCGGTGCGCCGTGAGGTTGCACGTCTTACGCTTGAAAAGCTTATTTCCGACGGAAGAATCCATCCGACAAGAATAGAGGAGACCGTTGAAAAATCCAAACGTGAGGTCGATGTTTCAATAAAGCAGGCAGGTGAGCGTGCAATATTCGAAACAGGCATACACGGAGTCAATTCCGAGCTTGTAAGACTTCTCGGCAGACTCAGATACCGTACAAGCTACGGACAAAACGTACTCAACCACTCAATGGAGGTTGCTTATCTTTCGGGAATTATGGCAGCTGAGCTTGGTGTTGACGTAAACATCGCAAAACGTGCAGGTCTTTTGCATGACATAGGTAAGGCTATGACGCAGGAAATAGAGGGCTCACACGTTCAGATCGGTGTTGACATAGCAAAGAAGTACAAGGAAAACAAAGAGATCGTCCACGCAATAGAAGCGCACCACGGTGACGTTGAACCGCAGACGATCATAGCCGTTATCGTTCAGGCGGCAGACGCAATATCCGCGGCAAGACCCGGTGCAAGACGTGAAGATCTTGAAAACTATATCAAGCGTTTGCAGAAGCTTGAGGAGATCGCAAAGAGCTTTAATGGCGTTGAAAAATCATACGCTATTCAGGCGGGTCGTGAGATCCGCATAATGGTCAAACCCGAAGAGGTAAATGACGAACAGATGGTCGTTGTCGCAAGACAGATCGTCAAAAAGATTGAAAGTGAGCTTGAGTATCCCGGACAGATAAAGATCCATATGATACGAGAAAGCCGTGCGGTGGACTACGCAAAATAAGTCCTCACAGCCTTCGGGCTTTAATAAATATATTTAACATAAAACTAAAACGAGTGATATATTGCCACGCGGCAAGTTTATTTCTGATATATTTATTGAATAAGATATCGGGCAGGTTTACCTGCCCGATGTTTTTTTATATAACAGCAGAGGTTTTTGCCTTCTACACTCTATGGAGCAAGCCGCCGGATTCGCCGGTGGTTAGGACTATATTACCGCCTCGGGTGCATCATTTTCGACACACGGTGTGCGAAGTCCTTGTCGGCTTGTGCAAAGTGACCGAGGACTCTTTTTATTATTTCATTATTACACTGTTTAAGCTCGACGGCGATATTGTCGGCAAGCGTGTTTTTTTCTTCCTCTGTCATACCTCTGTATCTTTCACCTGCCTGCGTGTAATAATCGGGCGGTGTCACGGGATGCGCTTCCACCGTGCCCGATGCGCTCGTCGGGTAAGGAGTCGGGGAGTTCGTCGGCGCAGGCTTTCCGCCTGCAAGGCTGTTCGGGTAATAATTTATGGGGTCGGGGTCGAAGAAATACGTCATTTCTCCGTCACGCTGATTGTTTTCGGGCGGATTTTTCGGGCGGTTTATCGGAAGCTGTGCGAAGTTTGCACCCAATCTGTACCGCTGTGTGTCGTGGTAAGAGAAAACCCTGCCTTGAAGCATTTTGTCGTTTGAAAATTCTATACCGGGAACGATGTTTGCAGGGCAGAACGCCGACTGCTCGACCTCGGCAAAAAAGTTCTTCGGGTTTCTGTTCAGTGTCATCATGCCGACACGGATAAGGGGAAATTCTTCCTCGCTCCAGGTCTTCGTATCGTCGAGTACGTTGAACGGCTGACGCTTTGCCTCCTCTTCCGTCATAAGCTGAACACAAAGCTCGTATTTCGGATAATCACCCTTTTCTATCGCCTCGTGAAGCAGGCGCACAGCTATGTCGGGATCAGCCCCTGCGAGATATTCCGCTTCCTGCCTTGATATCGTTTCAAGCCCCTGTTGGGTTTTCCAGTGGTATTTTACGTACCGCCTTTCCGATCTTGCATTCACCCAAACGAACGTGTTCACCCCGAAACCGTCAATGTGTCTGTAATCCTTGATAGTTCCTCTGTCGGAATAAAGCCAGGTTATCATATGCATCGACTCGGGCGACAGCGAAACAAAATCCCAGAACCGTTCGGGATCACGTAAATTCGTATCGGGTGACGGCTTCAGGGAGTGAATAACGTCGGGGAATTTTATAGCATCGCTTATGAAAAACACAGGCAGATCGTTTCCGACGATATCGTAAATGCCCTGGTTCGTGTAAAATTTTACGGCAAAGCCTCTCGGATCACGTACCGTATCGGCAGAGCCTTTTCCGCCGATAACGGTCGAAAAACGGACGAAAACGTCCGTTTGCACACCGGGTGACTGTAAAAAGTCAGCCGTCGTGTATTTGCTCATGCTCTGGTAGGGCTTAAAATATCCGAAAGCACCCGCGCCTTTTGCGTGTACCACACGTTCGGGTATTCTTTCTCTGTCGAAGTGCGCCATTTTGTCTAAAAAATGGACGTCGGCAAGCACGGCGTTCCCGTCTTTACCGACGGTTACCGTGTTTGAATCGTTTCTTATCGGTCTTCCGAGTGAGTCCGTCATACGTCCTGTGTGCTTGGAGTTGTTTTTGCAGTTATCCATCGTGTATCCTTTCTGTAAAGAAATATTTACTTTATATAATATTCAGTACAAATAAAATTGATATCAAACTATTGTAATTTTGTTAAGCATGTGGTATAATAACAAAGATATATATTGAGCGTACGAAAATGTTAATTTAATATTTACAAAATGCTCAAAAAATACTGTACTGTTTTATTGACAAACGATAAAAAATAGTGTAAAATACAGACAGTTACACAGATACAGCCTGCCGGCGTCGGTTGTATTGGAAATATATGTGCCGGAGAATAGGATAAATGATGGATAAGGCAAAGATTACAGAGCTTCAGAAAATCGCAAACTCTATCCGCAAGGATATCGTAACCGAAGTTTATTCGGCAAATTCGGGACATCCGGGCGGTTCTCTTTCTATTGCAGACGTTTTGACGTATCTTTATTTTGAGAAAATGAACGTAAAGGTTGACGATCCCAAGTGGGCAGACCGTGACAGATTCGTTCTTTCCAAAGGTCACGCATCTCCCGCTATATATGCAACACTTGCAGAAAAAGGCTTCTTTCCCAAAGATGAGCTTGTAAAATTCCGTAACGTCGAAAGTATTTTGCAGGGTCACCCCGATATGAAGTACATTCCCGGCGTTGATATGTCAACAGGATCTCTCGGTCTCGGCATATCCGCAGCGTGCGGTATGGCTCTCGGCGGCAAGACACAGAAAAAGGATTTCAGAGTCTATGCGATACTCGGAGACGGTGAAATCGCGGAAGGTCAGGTATGGGAGGCAGCTATGTTTGCCGCACATTACAAGCTTGACAACCTCTGTGCGTTCGTTGACAACAACGGACTTCAGATCGACGGCGAGATCGAAAAGGTAATGAACTCAAACCCCATAGATAAAAAATTCGAAGCGTTCGGCTGGAACGTACAGGTAATAGACGGCCACGATTTCAACGCTATTGAAAAAGCAGTTGAAGCGGCTGAAGCTCATAAGGGAGCACCTTCCGTTATCATTATGAAGACCGTAAAGGGCAAGGGCGTGTCTTACATGGAAAACAAGGCAGGCTGGCACGGTGCCGCACCCAACAAAGAGCAGTACGAGCAGGCAATGGCAGACCTTGCTATGGCTGATTGAGAAAGGAAGGTATTTGAAAATGGCAGATAAGATAGCTACAAGAGAAGCATACGGCGCCGCACTTGCGGAGTTCGGTGCAAAATACGAAAACCTGGTCGTTCTCGATGCAGACCTTGCAGGCGCAACGAAAACAGGCGTTTTCGGCAAAGCTTTCCCCGAAAGATTTTTTGACTGCGGAATCGCCGAAGGCGATATGGTAACGGTTGCCGCCGGTCTTTCAACGACAGGACTCGTTCCTTTCGCTTCATCCTTTGCAATGTTTTTGGCAGGCAGAGCGTTTGAACAGATAAGAAACTCAATAGGCTACCCGCACCTCAACGTAAAGCTCGGCGCAACACACGGCGGTATCACAGTAGGTGAAGACGGTGCAACACACCAGTGCCTCGAAGATTTCGGACTTATGCGTACGATCCCCGGTATGACGGTAATTTGCCCCTGCGATGCAGTCGAAACAAGAGCTGCAGTCGAAGCGGCTATAAAATATAACGGTCCTGTGTATCTCAGATTCGGACGTGCGGCAACACCCGTGCTGTTCGATAAGGAAACGTACGAATTCACCTGGGGCAAGGGCGTAGTTATGGCTGACGGTGACGATGCGGCGATCATTGCCTGCGGCGTTATGGTCGATATAGCACTTTCGGCAAGAGAGCTCCTCAAAGCTGAAGGAATAAACGCGAGAGTTATCAATATGCACACAATAAAGCCCCTCGACGAGGAGCTTGTGATCAAAGCGGCTAAAGAAACGGGCGCTATCGTAACAGCGGAAGAACACAACGTTCTCGGCGGCCTCGGCGAGGCTGTTTGCGGTGTCGTGGCGGAAAACTGTCCCGTTCCCGTGCTTCGTGTCGGTGTTGAAGACAGCTTCGGCAGAAGCGGTAAGGTTCCGCCTCTTATGGAAATGTACGGTCTTACACCCGAAAATATTGCCGCAAAGGTCAAAAAGGCAATATCTCTTAAAAAATAATGAGTAAATGCAAGTGTCTGAGCGCATCCGCACTTAAAATAATTGCGCTCGTCACGATGCTTACCGACCATTTCGGTCATATCCTTTATTACTGGATGGTCAAATATAACGGATATCCGCAGGAAATATATACGGTTTTGAGGGCAGTCGGCAGGATCTCGTTTCCTTTGTATTGCTTTCTGCTCGTCGAAGGGTTCGTGCATACGAAGAATTTGAAAAAATATTTTTTCAATATCGGTCTTTTTGCACTTATTTCGGAAATTCCGTACGATCTCATGGTGCGGTATAAACCGTTCAATTTTTCAACGTGGAATATATTTTTCACACTTTTTGCAGGACTTTTTACACTGTACTGCACAAAAAAGGTGAAGGAAGGGAAGATCTTATACGTTTTCGGTATGATCATCCCGGCAGTGGCGGCACAGTATCTCGGTTTTGACTACGGCGCGTGGGGCGTTTTGCTCATACTCGTCATGTATCTTGTACGGCAAATTCCCGTCACGGGTACGCTTGTCACAACGCTTGCACTTGCCGTAAAGCAAAATATGGCATTTGCTGCCGTTATACCGATGATGATGTATAACGGTGAAAAGGGCAGGCTGAAAATGAAATATTTTTTCTATGCAATATACCCGATACACATTGCCGTGTTCACGCTGATAAGATATCTTTTATACGGTTTCTGATAATAAAATATCCCCGAAGGAACGGTTTTTCGTCCTTTCGGGGATTTTTTATAGTTATTTTCTGCGGCTGTGCTTGCTTGTTTTTGTGCCTTTTCTGTTGTTTTTTGTGTTGTTGTATTGCTTTTTCGGCGGGGATTTGAATGACTTGTCGGATGATGGATTCAGCGGTCTTACAAGGCAGTCGGGTGAAAATCCTATAAGATCCTCACGGTGGCATTTTTTAAGCGCATCAATTACCGCTTTTCTGTTTTCGGGGCGGTTATACTGCAAAAGCGCACGCTGGAGCTTCTTTTCTTCGTACGTTCTCGGTACGTAGACCTCTTTTCCGTCAAGCGGATTTATACCCGTGTAGAACATCGTCGTCGAAACGGTACCGGGAGTGGGATAGAAGTCCTGCACCTGCTCGGGCGCGTAACCGCTTTTTTTAAGATACAGCGCAAGCTCGACGGCGTCGTTTAACGTACTGCCGGGATGGCTTGACATAAGATACGGTACGAGATACTGTTCTTTTCCGTACTCACGGCACAGATCGAAATATTTTTTCTTGAATTTTTCGTATACGGAAATATTCGGCTTTCCCATATATTTCAGCACGTTTGAAGAACAGTGCTCGGGTGCGACTTTAAGCTGTCCGCTGACGTGGTCACGCACAAGACGGCGGAAAAACGCATCGTTTTCGTCAAGCATAAGATAGTCGAATCTTATTCCCGAACGGATAAATACCTTTTTGACACCCGGAAGCTTTTTTATCTCGTCAAGCAGTTTTATGTATTCGGTGTGGCTTACCTTCAGATTTTTGCACGGAGTCGGCGCAAGACACTTCTTTCTCGGACATATTCCGTGAGTTTTCTGCTTGTCGCACGAGCCGTAACGGAAATTAGCCGTAGGTCCTCCGACGTCGTGTATGTAGCCTTTGAAATTCGGCATTTTCGTTATAAGCTCAGCCTCTCTTACAACTGACTGAATGCTTCTTGAAACGACGCTCCGACCCTGATGGAATGCCAAAGCACAGAAATTGCATCCGCCGAAGCATCCTCTGGTGTGCGTAACGGAAAGGGAAACTTCTTCAATTGCAGGCACGCCGCCGTCCTTTTCGTACGACGGATGGTAATTACGCATATAGGGCAGAGAATAGACACGGTCAAGCTCCTCCCTCGTCAAGGGCGGCATCGGAGGGTTTACAACGAGCATCTTCCCGTCGTAATATTCCGTAACGGCACGCCCGTGTACGTGGTCACATTCAGCGTACTGTTCGCCGAATGCCTTTGCGTAGAGGGCTTTGTCCGTTTTTAACTGCTCGTATTCGTATCCCTTTACGTGATCGAAATGTATTTTGTCGTCATACGTCGTAAGATACGCCGTTCCTCGTACGTCGTGTATCTTTTTTATCGGTACACCGCTCGATAACAGTTTTGCAATACGCAAAAGAATGTTTTCACCCATTCCGTAGGTGAGTATATCGGCACGGCTGTCAACGAGTATACTGCGGCGCACCTTGTCGTCCCAGTAGTCGTAGTGTGCAAAACGGCGCAGAGATGCTTCAAGTCCGCCGAGGATTATCGGCACGTCGCCATATGCTTCCCTTATTCTGTTGCAGTATACTATAACGGCACGGTCGGGACGCTTGCCCGCTTTTCCGCCGGGGGAATAATAGTCGCTTGAACGCTTCTTTTTTGCCGCCGTGTAGTGTGCGACCATAGAATCTATATTACCTGCGCTTACGAGAAATCCAAGACGAGGACGTCCGTATTCCTTGAACGCTTCACAGCTTTTGTAATCGGGCTGCGGAAGCATTGCCACAGTATATCCTGCCGATTGCAGTACCCTTGAGATTATCGCCGCACCGAATGACGGATGGTCTACGTACGCATCACCGCATACGTAAACGAAATCGGGCACGCCGTAGCCGAGGGCGTCGGCTTCCTTTTTATTTATCGGTAAAAAACCGCCGTTTATTTCGTTGTTCATTTCTTATCCTTTTTCACTTGACATTTTACCGTTTGGTGAATATAATTTCTTTAAACGTATTATACACTATTTTTTTGTATATTTCAAGATGCGTATAAATGGAGAAAATATGAATATTACCCTTATCGGTATGCCGGGTGCGGGAAAAAGCACGGTCGGCGTACTGCTTGCAAAATCAACTCTTATGGATTTTACGGACACGGATCTTCTCATTCAGAAAAAATATTCGTCGTCCTTGTGCGGACTTATAGAAGAATACGGCGAGGAAGGCTTTAAAAAGATCGAGGAAGAAACGATATTGTCCCTGACTTGCTCAAATACGGTGATAGCGACCGGCGGAAGCGCCGTATACGGAGAAAACGCAATGAAGCATCTTATGGATATTTCAACGGTCGTATATCTGAAGGTTCCCGTGCGCACGCTCGAAAGAAGAATTAAAAACATCAAAACGAGAGGCGTTGTGATGAAAAAAGGCGAAAGCCTTTCAAAGCTTTTTGAAAGACGCTCGCCGCTTTATGAAAAATATGCCCATGTAACCGTTGACGTATCGAAGCTTTCGGCAGAGGAATGTGTTGACGAAATACTGAAAAGTATAAAAAACATCTGAATTTTTACGTGATTTGTTTCATAAAAATCACAAAATTATCAAAAAACCGTCGCACAGTTTAAACAAAACAGCGTTATTATGCAGTAAAGCGACGGTACGTGAGCTGTAAGTGTGAAATGTGTAAACAAAATGTAAAATAAAAAATAAGACATTTTGCGGAAATAAATTACCACTTGAAAAACTGTTATATAAGCTGTATAATAGCCGTGTATGCAAAAAAGGGGGGAACTGCTTTGGCGATATCTACGTTTAAAAGATACGAAAAGAAATTCATAATTACGAAAAAGCAGTGTGAAGAAATGCTCCCCGTTATAGAAGAGCATATGACAGCTGACAAATACTGCGTAGACGGCAAGTTTTACAGAATATGCAATCTGTATTTTGACACGAAGGATAACGATATTATACGCCATTCGGTCTCAAAGCCGTATCACAAAGAAAAGCTCCGCTTGCGTAGCTACGACAGGGCAAGGCCCGGTGACACTTTGTTTCTTGAGCTGAAAAAGAAAACGGGAAAGATAGTGACGAAAAGACGAGTCGCACTGACTGTAAGCGAAGCAAACGATTACATATATAACGGCATCCGTCCGAAAAAAGAATCGTATTTGCAAAATCAAGTGCTTGACGAAATAGATTATTTCAGAAAAATAAACGACTGCCGCCCTGCCGTCTTCATCGCTTACGACAGGCGTGCGTATTTTGAAAAAAACAACGAGGACGTCCGTCTGACGTTTGATTTCAATATAATTACAAGAAGAGAAGATCTCGACCTTACACTCCCCGTTGTCGGTGAGAAGCTTTTGCCCGACGATATGATGCTGATGGAAGTAAAGATCCCCGGTGCTTTTCCGCTTTGGCTTGCACGTATGCTTTCGGAAAAGGGGATATATATGACGAGCTTTTCAAAGTACGGACAGGAATATAAAAAACACACACTCCGCGAATATTTAATGATGTCGGAAAGCGACGCACAGTAAAGAGAGGGTTAACAATGTTTCTTACAAATACGGTAACAGATGCGGAAACGTCTGTAAATTCATATATTGATTCTATATTCAACGCACAGATAGCGTCGGAGGCACTTACTGTCACCTCCGTTCTGGTCGTACTGCTTTCAGCTCTTATACTCGGCGCGCTTATTGCTTTTGTCTACATATTTACTCAAAGAAAGCACGGATGCGACACGTCCCTTTCCGTATCTCTCATAATGATACCTGCAGTTGTGGCGGTCATCGTTATGCTCGTCGGAAACAGCTATGCAAGAGCGTTTACCCTTGCAGGTGCGTTTTCAATAGTAAGATACAGAAGCTTGCCCGCGACCCCCAAAGATATTTCATACGTCTTTATGTCACTTGCAATAGGACTCGGCTGCGGTATAGGCTACGTCGGATACGCACTTTTGTTCTGCGTTGTGTTCATACTCGTTATGCTTCTGATATCCGCAACAGGCTTCGGATATCCCAAAAAGCACGAAATGCAGCTTAAAGTCGTAGTTCCGGAAAATCTCAACTTTGAAGGAATAATCGACGATATACTCGCAAGCGATACGGTGCATTGGCACCTTGCAAAGGTCAAAACAAGCGACTTCGGCACGATGTTTGAGCTTATTTACAGACTCAAGCTCAAAAACGGCGTAAGCACGAAGGAATTTATGGATAAGATCAGATGCCGCAACGGCAATATGAACGTAGTTATTACGTATGCGGCAGACGAAACGAACTAAAAGAAGGTCCGGATATGAAGAAAAAAACGAATAAAAATTTAAAGAAAGCGCTGGCGACAGCGCTTTGTGTGCTTTGCATAGCAAGTATCGCTTCGTGCTCGGCAGAGGATATAAACAAACAGCTCGGCATAGCAACAGATCCTTTGACGGATGCCGTCACGGATGATGACGGAAATACCGTGTATAAAGGAGCTTACGGCGGGCTTTTCGATGAAGGAAAGGTGATAAATATTGATATCACCATGGCACAGTCCGACAGATCGGCAATGCTTGCAACACCCGAAAACGAAGAATACTACAGCGCAGACGTTTCGGTTGACGGCGTTGTGTGCAAAAACGTCGGCTTCAGAACGAGAGGAAACGTTTCCTTCGTCAGCACGACGGATAACGACAGATATTCCTACAAGATAAATTTCGGCAAATTCACTGACGGAACGTTTGAAGGACTTGATGAGCTCTGCTTAAACAATATGGCGTACGATCCGTCGTACGTAAGGGAGTACCTTACGTATGCCTCGCTTGCAAAGCTCGGCGCTCCGTCCCCGCTTGCGACGTTTGCAAACGTCACGGTAAACGGTGAGCTTGCAGGACTTTACCTTGCAGTTGAGGCAGTTGACGACAGCTTTCTGACTCGTGTGTTCGGAAGCTGTGACGGTACGCTTTACAAGGCAAACAGGGACAGCACGATGATATCCTCTGATACGGCGACGTTTGAGGTGAAAAGCGGAGATGACGTATCAAAAGGACAGCTCAAAGCGATGCTTTCGAAAATTTCCGACGTTAGCGCACTTTCGGAAAGCCTTGATATTTCAAGCGTTTTGAAATACGCCGCAGTAAACGCGGTGATAGCAAACGAGGATTCGTACCTCGGAGAAAAGGCGCAAAACTTTTATTTCTACAACAAAAACGGCAGTTTTTCAATGATCCCCTGGGACTTTAACCTTGCTTTCGGTACGGATACCTCACAAAGAAAGGACACGTACACGATAAAATCGGCTCTTGCGGAAAGCGATATATCGACCCCGTACTTCGGAGTGGAAGCAAACGAAAGACCGCTGGTGTCAAATCTGCTTGAAAATGACGGATATTATAAAGAATATATAGGATACGTAACGACTCTTGCGGAGTTTTTTGAAAAGCTCCCCGAAGATATAAGCAGTGTAAAACAGCTTATAGAAAATCACGTTAAAAACGACACGGAAGCTTTTTATACGTATGAGCTTTTCGAAAACGAATTTGATGAAAAAGCCGAAAACTCGATGATGGGCTTTGTAAAGAAAAGAACAGAATCAATAAAAACACAGCTTTCGGCACAGTAAAGGAGATAAAAATGAAAAAAATAACAGCACTTATGCTTATTGCATGCACGGTATTCTGCATCGGTTGCTCAAACGGAAAAAAACAGAATGTAGACGTAGCCGTTCCCGTCGGAATGCAGTACGCATCAAGCAATGCCGCATACTATAACCTTTTTGTTCCTGCAGAGTGGATAATAGACACGGCGTCCGGTTCGTCAAGTGCGTACGTTTCTGACCTTGATCCGACAAACGTATCGGCAGTACGCGTAAGCGTTCCCGATCCGAGCGTAACGACAGCCGAGCTTTACTGGGAAAAATATAAAGAGGATTTCAGAGCATCGTTTACTAACTTTACCGTCATCTCCGAAAACGTAAAAACGACACTTTCGGGCAAGGATGCCTGCAAATATGAGTATACGGCATCGCTTACGGGTACGGATTACAGATACTGTTCGGTAATATGCGTCCTTGACGGAAGCGTGTATATGCTCACGTATACGTCCATCGGAGAATCATACGAGGCAAATATGGATGATTTCACATCTATCTGCGATAATTTTATGATAAAGACGGGAATGACCGAATAAATGAAGCTCATCTATATGGATAATTCCGCAACGACACCTCTGTGCGATGCGGCAAAAAACGCTATGATATCGTCCTTTGACGACTTCGGCAATCCCTCCTCGCTTCACAGCCTCGGACATACGGCGGAAAAAAACGTCGAAAGGGCGAGAAAAACGATCCTTGAAGCCGTCGGAGCAAAAGAAGAAAACGGCAGTATAATATTCACAGGAAGCGGAAGCGAAGCAAATAACCTTGCGCTCTTCGGCACGGCGTATGCAAAAAAGTCAAATAAGGGTAAAAAAATAATAATAACCGACAGCGAACATCCGTCGGTTACAAATGCGGCACTTGAGCTTGAACAAAGAGGCTTTCCGGTCGTTAAAATACCGACAGTCGGCGGTGTCGTTGATGAAGAAGCTCTTATTTCAAGCGTTGATAACGATACGTTTCTTGTGTCGTTTATGACGGTGAACAACGAAACGGGCGCAAAGTACGATATAAAAAGACTTTGTGCGCTGTGTAAAAGAAAAAATCCCGACATTATTTTCCATACGGATGCCGTGCAGGCGTTTATGAAAACGGATATATCCGTCAAAAAAACGGGCGTGGACCTTTTGAGCATATCGGGGCATAAGATAGGGGCGCCGAAGGGAATAGGCGCACTTTACGTAAAAAGCGATATTCTGAAAAGACGTGCCTTGAAGCCGCATATATTCGGCGGCGGACAGGAAAACGGACTCCGAAGCGGAACGGAAAATACGCTTCTTATAGCGGCGTTTGCGGCAGCTGTTAGGGAAAATTCGTCAAAGCTTTCCGAAAATATCGCGCATATGAACACATTGAAAAGCTATATTACAGATAAGCTTTCAGCACTTGACGGAGTCCGTGTGAACACTCCGAAAAGTATCGAAGTCTCACCGTCGATTATAAGCGTGACGGTGTTCGGGGTAAAAAGCGAGGTAATGCTTCACCATCTGTCATCTTACGGCGTGTACGTGTCAAGCGGGTCTGCCTGCTCGTCAAATCATCCCGGAGCAAGCACGGCAATGACGTCGTTCGGACTTACCAAGGACGAAGCGGACAGCACGGTGAGAATAAGCATAAGCGCGGAAAATACAGCCGAGGACGGCGATATTCTGTGTTCTGCTCTTGAAAACGGCATAAAAACACTGGCTAAAAAAAGTTTTAGAAAATAAGTTTACAAATTATTCAATATTAACTCTTTCAGTAAAAGACAAACTGTGATATACTGACACAGATTATTACATTAAAAGGTTGGAACAAACTATGGCTAACGAAAAAGTAAAAAAGGTAAACACGGCGAACAGCGCGTCAAAGTCCGATATCTGGTACAAAATAATCGCTATTTTTATAGGTATCGTCCTTGTGTTCGGTGCTCTCGTTGCTGTTATTGAACCCACGGGCATCAGTGACTACATCTCCATGCACACGACGACGGCGCTCAAATCCGAAAACTACAAGTTCAATAACGCTCATCTGACTTATATGGTATATTACTACTATAACCAGGAATACAGTCAGTACGCATCTTACGGATATGCTTCCTCTGCGGGCTTCGATACGTCAAAGCCTCTCAGCGAGCAGAAGTACTGGGGCTCTACAACAAAGTCCTGGCTCGACTATTTCCTTGAAAACGCCATATCGAATCTCAAACAGTGCCTCGTTCTTTGCGAAGAAGCAAAGGCGAATAACGTGTCCTTGACGGATGAAGAGCTTCAGACGATTAAAGACCAGGTTAAGGAAATGAAGAAATACGCTAAAGAAAGCGGTGTTTCTTTGGGACAGATGTACGGCTCAAAGGGAATAAAGGCATCCGATATCGAATATTTGCTTGAGCTTCAGTCACTTGCAACAAAATACGCAACGCAGGTAACGGACAGCTTTGAATATTCCGATGAGGACTATGAAAAGTACTATTCCGAAAACGAAAACACATACAAGTTCTTCGATTACTACAGCTACACTGTAAAGGCTGAATACGAAAAGGATGCAACAGATGCCGAAAAGAAGGCAGCAACAGAAGAAGCAAAGGCAGCAGCTGATGCTATAAAAGCGGCTATCGACGGCGGCAAGGATTTCGTAACGGCTGTATACGAGTACGAAAAGACACTTGAAGAGGAGAAGGAGTCCGAGAAGAAGGACGAGGAGACCTCCGCTGATACAAAGGCTTCCGACGATAAGAAGGAAGAGGAAAAGACTGAAGAAGAAAAGATCGAAGATCTTAAAGAAGAGCTTCTCACAGAAGGCGGCGCATACACTAAGGACGATGAGTTCAGCGAATGGGCATACGGTGAGGATGCAGCTGTCAATGCAACTAAGGTCATTGAAGAAACAGAAGCATATTCCGTATTCCAGCTTATCTCACTTCCCGCAAGATACGAGTACAAGACAGCTAATATCTACGCTATCTATATGTACGGCGATTCCTTCAAAGCTACAGACAAGCTTACATCCGAACAGGTAATGAAGGAAACAGCTGCCGAAGTTCAGGCGAAGATCGACGAATTCGTTGCAAAAACAGATAAGACAGGCGAAGACTTCGTCGCTATTGCAGACCAGTTCAAGGACAGAAACGTAAACGTAACAGAGCTTATCGAAAACGTTGACAAGAAGACGATGGACAGCCAGCTCGGCATCGAAGGCTTTGATGATTGGGCATTCGCTGAAGGCATTGCAGAAGGTAATGTAAAGGTATTCGAGGATGAAGAAGACGGCGTTTACGCTGCTATCTACTATGCAGGCGCAGGCGTTGAATCCTGGAAGAACAACGTTGACGGCGATATGAGAAGTGCTGACTACGAAGAAGCTTACAAAGCTCTTGAAGAAAAGCACCCCGTTACGGTAAACGAAAAAGCAACAGCAAAAATAGACTAAAAAAGAGTATCACCCCTTGCGAGCAAGGGGTGATATTTATGTTTGCAGATTGAAAACAGGTGGGCGCAGGCGGCACTTCACTTTCGCTGCGGACGCAAAATAATGATTTAAAATATAAGCTTCAGTAGTACCTTGTTTCATTTAAAACTTTACACGATAGATTTCCGAAGGAAATCTGCGCCCTATGCCTGCAGGCAGCCCGCTTGTAGTTCGCTTCACGAACTACTGCGGGCTGTGGGGGGTGCAGGCGGGCGCTTTATTTCCACCGTCGGGTGCAAGAAACAATTCCGAATGTAAATTTTTAGTTGAAACAAAGTAGTAGGGGTCGGCGCCCTCGACGACCCGTATCAACAGAGGGATGATCTTCATGCCCGCTTGGAAGCGGTAAGGTGTGATATCATTTGTACAATTCTTTGATCTTATCGGCAAATTCGGAGATAAGTGCTTCAAGACGGCTGTCATCGTTTGTATTACCGTATATGCTTTGCGGATATTCAAAAAGCTTTGTCACGGGCATTTCAAAGGCACGCGATATTTTTAACAGAGTTTCTATCGTGGGATTGGCTTGTCCTCTTTCTATTTTACCGAGAAAAGTGACGTTTATATCGGCAAATTCCGCAAGTGCTTCCTGGGAAAGATCCTTTTCGCGTCTTATTTGTCTTATGTTGTTTCCGAGTACGGTTATATGTTTTTCCATTTTGCTTCCCTTTCGTTTACTATAATATAGGATATAATATTTTTATGCAATAAAACACATTTTATAAGCACTAAAATATTGCATATAATATTGAGAAACTTCTTTTTTTATGTTAGAAAGGTAATATTCTAAAATGAACAAATGAGAATATTGACCGGTATCCGCATTCTGTTTATATAAAAATTTAGTTACAGATAACACTTGACAAAACTACAGTACACATATATAATCTCTTTATATGATCGGAAAGGTGTGTGAAGAAAATATTTACCAATGATAACAATGCGGCGTATGCAATTGAAGTGAAGGAGCTTGACAAAAGCTTCAAGCTTTCAAGCAAACAGCAGAAGATAGAAAAAACAAAAAGAAAGACCGTGCACGCAGTAGACGGACTTTCTTTCTCCATATCAAAAGGCGAAATATACGGGCTTTTAGGCTCAAACGGTGCAGGAAAAACAACGACTTTGCGTATGCTTGCAACACTTATAAAGCCCGACGGCGGCGATGCGCTCATAGACGGTGAAAATATCAGAACCGCACCTGCAAAGGTAAGAGGCAAGATCGGCTTTTTGACGAGCGAATTGAAGCTTGAAGAGTATTTTTCCGTCGATTATCTGTTTGACTTTTTTGCAAAGCTTCACGGAATGAACGACGAAGAAATAAAGAAAAGAAAAGCAAAGCTTTTCGACAGCTTTGCAATAAACGACTTTGCACACGTAAAGGTCGGCAACCTTTCAACGGGTATGAAGCAGAAGGCGTCCCTTGCCGTATCACTTGCACACGACCCCGATATAATCATATTTGACGAGCCGACGAACGGACTCGACGTGCTTACGGCAAAAGTCGTCACCGATTTTCTGTTTTTGCTTAAAAAAGAGGGAAAAACGGTCATTTTGTCAACACATATATTCTCGCTTGCCGAAAGACTTTGCGACCGTGTCGGCGTCATTATGAACGGCAGAATGATAGCCGACGGCAAACTTTCAGAGCTTTGCGCCGATATGTCCCTTGAAGAAAAATTCTTCTCTCTTTACGAAAAGGAGGGTTACGAAAAATGAAAGATATAATCACAGTTATGAAAAAAGAGCTTACCCGTTTTCTGACGGATAAGAGAATGCTCGTAACTCTTTTTCTTCCGGGTATCCTCATATACGTGATGTACAGCTTTATGGGCAGTGTTTTGGGTGATGAATTTTCGGTTGACGAAGACTACACACCGAAAATATTTACCGTCAACGCATCAGAGATCCTTAACGGTATGTTCGGTGAAATGGGTATGGAAACTGTCGAAATAACCGATATACAGTCGGGTAAAGACGCCGTTGCAGCAGGTGATGGTGATGCGCTTATCGTCTTTGACGAAAATTTCGACGAAAACGTAATGAAATACGACGTTTCGCAGGGCAAAGCGCCTCAAGTTGAAATATATTATAATTCGACCGTTGCCGAATCATCAAGTGCGTATTCCACATTGGTTGACGTATTTAACACCTACGAAGGAACTATGGCAAACAAATTTGATATAAATGCGGATCCGAACGGCGTGTACGATATGGAAAAAGAAGAAGACGCAGCCGCAATGTTTTATTCAACGTTTATGCCGATGCTGCTTCTGATGTTCTTGTTTTCGGGCTGTATGGCAGTTGCACCCGAGTCTATATCGGGCGAAAAGGAAAGAGGAACGATGGCAACACTGCTTATAACACCCACACCGAGAGCAAGAATAGCACTCGGAAAAATATCAGCACTGTCAATAATAGCACTCATGAGCGGTGCTTCAAGTGCTGTCGGAACGATCCTTTCCATACCTAAGCTTATGGAAGGCGCCGGTATTGAATTTTCATCAGTTTACAAAACGAACGATTATCTGATGCTTGCGGGGGTAATTCTCACCACCGTGCTCGTCATAATAACGATCATGTCTATCGTTTCGACGTATGCAAACACGATGAAGGAAGCGCAGATGATATCGACACCTCTTATGATAGGCGTTATGGCGATCGGCGTTTTGTCAACTATCGGCGTATCAGCCGAGCCGTCAACGCTCCTTTATGCCATACCGCTTTATAACAGCTCGCTTTGCATAAACGGCGTATTTTCACTCACTCCCGACACAGTCGGCGTGCTTGTGACGTGCGCTTTGAATATCGTATATACGGTACTCGGAATATTCATTCTTACACGTATGTTCGATAACGAAAAAATTATGTTCAGAAAATAAAACGAGAAGCGAAAGCGTTGTGTTCTCAGATCACGCCGCTTTCGCCGCTTTTTTACTTTTCGCAGTTCTTCTTCAATTTGCACTTTGTGCAAAATGCGTGAAGCTTGCACATCGACACGTGAAATGCGATAAGAAACAGAATGACGGCAGCTCCGAGAGCCGTTATCGTTATCCCCTTACCGCAGTTAACGGTCAAAAGCGGTTTGTTACAGGCACATATGACGTCTTGAAATTTTTTCTGCATACTTTTTGCTCCTTTTCGTTGATGCTCTTATTATTCGGAACAAAATACTTTTTTATACAAATTCTTTAGTGAGTGAAACATATTTGCAAATATTTTCAAATTTTTTTTATTCGTGTTGACAAAAGCGTTCCGTTCGTGATAAACTAATACTAACGACTGTTTTGGAGTGTGAAAAAATTGATTATTCCCGACGGAATATTGAATATATTGAATAAGCTTGAGGAAAACGGTTACGAAGCGTACGTCGTCGGCGGTGCCGTCCGCGATCATATAATGGGACGCCCCGTACACGATTACGATATAACGACGTCGGCTCTGCCCGAGGATACGGAAAGGCTGTTTTCCGACAGCATCGTTGCAAGTATCGGTAAGAAATTCGGAACGGTTACGGTTCTGTGTGACGGTAATTTCACAGCGGAGGTAACGACCTTCAGATGCGAAAACGGATACTGCGACGGGCGCCACCCCGACACGGTAACATATGCCAAAACGGTGCAAGAGGATCTGTCACGGCGTGATTTTACGATGAATGCCGTTGCCTACTCACCGAAAAGAGGCTACGTCGATCCGTTTGGCGGTATGAGCGATATAAACGAAAAGATCATAAGATGCGTGGGGGATGCCGAAGAACGGTTTGAAGAAGACCGCCTGCGTATCCTTCGTGCGGTGCGTTTTTCCTCTCAACTTGATTTTTTACTTGAGAAGGATACGGACACGGCGGTGAGAAAATATGCCGATAAAATATACAGCGTATCTGTGGAGCGTATTTTTTCCGAGCTTTGCAAGCTTTTGTGCGGTGACGGAGTCAAAAGAGTGCTGATGGAGTACAGAGAGGTCATGACGAACGTCGTTCCGTGCTTACAGCGGATAGACGGCTACGATCAGAATAACTATAACCATTGCTTTGAGCTATACGAGCATACGGCAAACTGCGTATCTTACGTTGATTCGGAGCTTCACCTGCGCCTTGCCGCACTGCTTCACGATACGGGAAAGCCTGCGTGCCGTACGACCGATAAAGACGGTGTGTCGCATTTCAGAGGCCATCCCGAGGCAAGCCGAGCGATCGCCTATGCAACGCTTAAAGCCTTGAAAACTCCCGGAAAGCTGTGCGAGGAAGTGTGTACGCTCATCCGTTACCACGACGAAAGAATAAAACCCGACCGTGTGAGAATAAAAAAGCTCTTGTCACGTCTCGGCGAAAAGACGTTTTTCGACCTTTTGAAGCTGCAAAAGGCGGATATACTGTCACAAAATCCGAAATTTTATTCAAGACTTGAAAACCAGAACAGAGTCTACAATATGGCGCGGGAGATAATAAAAGAAGGTACGGCGCTCACCGTAAAGGATCTGAAAATAAGCGGTGACGACATAGTTGCACTCGGTGTAAAGCCGGGCAAAGAAGTAGGGGAAATACTTTCGGGCGCTCTTGATATGGTCGTAAACGAAATACTGCGTAACGACAGGGAAATGCTTCTCGAATATGCAGAAACAGTTATTAATAAAGCGAAAGAGGGATAAAAATGTATAATTTTAAAATAGGTGTTCTTGTCGAATCGTTCAAAACCGATTTTGAGACATCACTGAAAAAAGCATCAAACGCAGGGGTCGAAGGAATACAGCTTTACGTAACGAGCGGTGAAAACGATTTCCGCACATTTGATAAAAAAAGAAAGACGGTTTTTGACGAGCTTATAAAAAAATACGGCATTGAAGTGTCCGCATTGTGCGGCGACCTCGGCGGCCACGGCATAATGGAAGAAGAGGAGAATAAAACAAAGCTCCCCGATATGAAAAAGATAATATCTCTTTCAAATATGCTCGGAGTCGGTGTCGTAACGACGCATATAGGCACAGTGCCGTCGGATAAAAACGAAAAAAGATACGAGGTCATGATAAACGCGGCAAGACAGCTCGGTGAGTTTGCAAAAGAAAACGGAGTAACTCTCGCTATCGAAACGGGTCCCGAAACTCCCGAAACGCTCAAAGGCTTTATCGAGGACGTCGGTGTCGGCGGGATCGGCGTAAACCTTGACCCGGCAAACTTTGCAATGGTGACGGACGTTGAAGCTCCGCACGCGGTACACGTTTTGGGAAAATATATCGTCCACACACACGCAAAGGACGGCATAATGCTTAAAAAGACGGAACCGAGAATAATCTACGACTTTTTTGCCTACGGCGGTATTGAGGATATGCGGCTTTCCGAATACTTCAAGGAAGTGCCCCTTGGAGAGGGAAGCGTTCTGTGGGACGGATATTTAAAAGCTCTTGACGAGATAGGTTATAAAGGATTTCTTACGATAGAAAGAGAATGCGGAAGCGATCCCGAAGGGGATATACGCCTGGCTGTCGATTTCCTTAAAAGCAAAATAAGAAGATAAATTGTTAATTTTTAAATAAGGTATTGATTTTTTCAAAAAAATATGATAGAATACTAACGCTTATCGTGTTTGATGATGATTTTTTTGATAAAATGACCGATATTTTACCCGATAATGGGATATTTGTGTAAATGAAAGGATAAATAAAAATGACATTCGTAAATATTTTGCTCGCAGTTCTTCTTATTATTTCGGCTATTGCACTCGTTGTAACAGTTCTTTTCCAGACGGGCGGTAAGTCAAGCAAGCTTTCGCAGACGATCGCAGGCGGTTCTTCCGACAACTACATAGGCAAGAACAAACAGCGCGCGAAGGATAAGAAGTATTCAAGAATAACGATGATAATCGCTATCATTTTTGCTGTTCTCGTATTCGTTACGGCTATCGTTACGAACTATCAGCACAACACACAGAAAAACGGTACTGACACAGGCGCAGTTACAACAGCTGCACAGACAGGCGACGTAACAGGAGATACGGACGCTGCAACAGATGCTTCGACGGATGCAGCTACGGATGCTTCAACTGACGCCGCAACAGATGCTGCTACAGAAGAAGTTACAGAAGACGCAACAGTTACAACAGCCGCTTAAAAAGGGCGAACCTGACTTTGTAAAATCAAAAAGCAAGAGTGGAAGAAAACCTTCCGTTCTTGCTTTTCTTTATTTCAAAATGTACAATTCGGGCGTTTTTAACATTTTGAAAATAGGGTTGTTTTTGTGTATATTGCACAAAAATATTCAAAAAGCTATATTTTTTTTAGAAATTTTAACGAAAATACTTGACAAAATACAGTATCTGTGGTATTATAAAGACGGAAAGAGGAAAGACTCAAAAAGAGACTTACTCGGAACTTGAAGGGAGTGATACCATTGGCATACAAGTCTATAATTGCCTTGGGAAGGCAATACGGCAGCGGAGGAAGAGAAATAGGCGAAAAGCTTGCAAAGCTTATGAACGTTCCCTTTTATGACAGAGAGCTTATTGCACTTGCAGCACAAAAAAGCGGTATCTCACCCGAAACGTATGCAAGTATTGATGAGACCGCAACAAACAGCTTACTGTATGCATTATCGACCGGTGCGTTTATGTTCTCGGGACATTTCTCCTCGGCGATGGATCTGCCTCTGAATGATCGTTTATATATCCTGCAGAACAGAATAATAAACGAAATAGCCGAAAAAGAAGGTTCTTGTGTTATAGTCGGAAGGTGTGCGGACTATATACTGAGAAAAAATCCCAACTGCGTAGGCGTGTTTGTCTATGCACCGCTTGAAAAAAGAATTGAAAGAATTTCAAAGAAAGACGGTATTACCGCAGATGCGGCAGAAACGAAGATCATAAAAACAGATAAAAGGCGTTCGAATTACTACAATTTTTACACCAATCGGGAATGGGGAGATATTTCAAATTATGAGCTTGCAATAAGCAGTCACCCGCTTGGAACCGATAAAACAGCTGAAATGATCTTGGAATATGTAAAATACCGTGAAGGTGAAAAGTGATTAATTCAGAAAAATAGGAAAAGAAGTTGTGATTTATCATAGCTTCTTTTCTTTTTTCTCCTTGACATTGAATATTTTGTGTTATATAATATAAAATGATATATTTTATGATTCGGGTGGGCTATGAAAAAAGAAGTTATCGTTATTGCAGGAGCTACTGCGGCAGGAAAATCAGCCGTCGCGCTCGACGTTTGCCGTGCTTTGGATGGTGAGCTCGTTTCCTGCGACAGTATGCAGATATACAGAAAAATGAATATAGGTACAGCTAAGCCCACGTGCGAGGAAATGGCTGAGATACCGCATCATCTCATAGATATAAGAGACCCCGGAGAGGAATTTTCCGCCGCCGACTTCACAGCACTTGCAAAGGAAGCAATAGAAGATATTATAAAGCGCGGAAAACTGCCCGTCGTGTGCGGCGGCACGGGGCTTTATCTCGATTCGCTTATGTACATAAAAGCGCAGGACAGCGCCGCTTGTGACAAGGAGCTGCGAGAAAAGCTCTTGCTTTGTGACAAACACGAAAATTGGCTGAAGCTTGCCGAAATAGATCCGGAGTCAGCTGAAAAAATACACGAAAACAACGTAAAAAGAGTCGTTCGTGCCCTTGAAATATATTACCTTACAGGCAAGACCAAAACGGAAAACGACAAAGAACAGCTTATCTTTGATGAAGAATATAACTACCGCATATTCGTTATATCGTATAAGGACCGTGAAAAGCTCTACGAAAGAATAAACAAACGGGTCGATATTATGATAAATGAAGGACTTGAAGAGGAGATACGCTCACTTTTGCAAAGCGGTGAGCTTAAGGAAGGTACTACAGCGTATCAGGCGATAGGATACAAGGAATTTGCCGATTATATAAACGGTATTTCATCAAAAGAGGAATCTGCGGAAACTCTTAAAAAAGCAACGAGAAATTACGCAAAACGCCAGATAACGTGGTTTTCAAGATACAAAAACGCGGAATTTGTCTACGCCGACGGATATGATGACAAAAAAGAGCTGTCCGAACACGTCATAGATCTCATAAAGAAAAAGGGGGATGCACTTGGATAAAGAATATCTTAAAAGAGTAGGGCTGTACGTCGGCAGTGTGCTTCTTGCAATACTTGCCATAGTTTACGTCGTGTATCACCTTATAAATGCGTTTTCAAACGATATCACGTTTGATGAGGCGCAGTACAGCACGGTCGATGAAAAAATAATATCCGACGGATATATTTTCAGAGATGAAATAATTTTATACTCAAGCCGCGACGGTATCCTTGACAGCTATTTTGCGGAAGGTGAACACGTCAAGGCTCATTCCGAGGTTGCCGCAGTATACAGCAACACGTCAAAGGACGTAAGAGAAAAGATACTGCAGATAGATAAAAAGCTCAAGATCTTAAACGAAAGCAATGCGGTGTTCGGCGATGAATCACTGAACACCAAATATATAGATAAGCAGATAAGCGAGATGTATTATCTCATATGCGAAAAGCTGTCCTCCGGAGATTATCTGTACGCATCCGAAAAAACGGACGAGCTTTTAGTGCTTTTGAACAAACGTGAGATAATAACGAACAAGCGCCTCAATTACAATAATGAGATAGCTGAATACGAAGAACAGAAGCATTCTCTCGTCAATGCGGAAAACGGTGTTTCCGATATAGTAAAAACGCCGTATTCGGGGTACTATTACTCTTATACAGACGGATATGAAAAGCTGTTTTCACCGTCGGTGCTTGAAAATATCACGCTTGAGGAGTTTAACTCCCTTACGCTTTCATCCCCCGAAAGCTTTGACGGCGAAAGCGGATATTCCGCAGGGAAAATAATAAACGAGCACAGGTGGTATATTGCCTGCAAGGCGGATAAAACGGCGGCGGTAAGCTTTAATGAAGGCAGTGTTTATTCCGTGCTTTTCCCCTATGAGGCAAACCTGAATGTCGATTTTACGCTTGAACGGATAGTGTCGTCACCGAAGGACGGTGAAGCGCTCCTTATATTCAAAACTAACACAGTTCCCGTGAATTTCAGCTTTGACAGACAGCAGACGATCGAAATAGTTTACCAAAAAACCGAGGGCGTGCGTATTCCTTCAAACGCTTTACATATGGTTGACGGACAGACGGGCGTGTATATACTCGATGAAAACGTGGTAAGATTTATAAAAACGGATATAATATACGAAGGCGACGGATATTATATATCAAAAACGGATTACGAAGAAGAAGATACGGAAGTAAGGCTCAAAGAGCACGACAGAATAATTATGACAGGCAAAGAGCTTTACGACGGCAAAGTGGTTGATTAGAAAGGTCATAACGATGATAAATAAACAAATATGCGAAAAAATAATCGCGCGTGTGCTTGAAAGCGGTGCGGATTACGCTGAAATATACGCAGAAGATAAAAAAAGCGATACGCTTTCGATGATATCGAAAAGCGTTGAAAACGCACTCACGTCAAGATCGGTCGGTGCGGGTGTCAGAGCGATAAAAGGAACAAATTCCGTTTACGCATACGGCAACGATATAAGCGAAAAGGGGCTTTTTGCCATTGCCGAAAAGGTGTGCGACGCACTCGGCGGTATGAAAGGGGCAGGGCTTGACGTCGTGCTTTCCGATGTGAATTTTCCCGTCGTGTGTCCTGTCGTTATTCCTCCGTGTGAGGTCGAGGCTAAGAAAAGAGCCGATTATCTGAAAAGCGGATATTTTGCCGCCATGGACTATTCGGATGAAATAAAGCAGGTCACGGCAAGCCTTGCGGTGAGTGATAAAAACGTGCTCGTTGCGAACAGCGACGGCGTGTATGCAAAAGACAGACGTGCATACGTGCGTATATCAATAAACGCCATAGCATCAAACGGAAGCGAAAACCAAAGCGGAAGATTTTCACCCGGCACGTGCGGCGGATTTGAATTTTTCGATTCGCTTGATGCCGTTTCCGGCGGTCGTTTTGCCGCAAGACAGGCAGTTACGATGCTCCACGCGGGAAAATGCCCCGCAGGAAAAATGCCCGTCGTTATGGGCGGCGGCTTCGGCGGTGTCATATTCCACGAAGCGTGCGGACACTCTCTTGAAGCCACAAGCGTAGCAAAGGGAAATTCCGTATTTTGCGGAAAGCTCGGAGAAAAGATAGCAAACGAAAAGCTTACGGCGTACGACGACGGAACAATGGCAGGACAGTGGGGCTCGATCTCCATGAGCGACGAGGGCGAAAGATCGTCCAGAATACTGCTTATTGAAAACGGTATTCTGAAAAATTATATGATAGATAAGCTCGGCTCTATCCGAATGGGTATGCCCTCAACGGGAAGCGGAAGACGTCAGGATTATACCTACGCACCCACCTCACGTATGACTAATACGTATATAGCCGCAGGAAACGACAAAGAAGAGGATATATTCGCATCGGTGGACGAAGGACTTTACGCCGCGCATATGGGCGGCGGATCGGTAAACCCCGTCACGGGCGAGTTCAATTTCAGCGTTCAGGAAGGATATCTCATCAAAAACGGTAAGATAGCGGAACCGGTAAGAGGCGCAACGCTTATAGGCAAGGGCGCCGAGGTGCTTATGAATATTGATATGGTGTCCGATAATATGACACTTTCCCAGGGTATGTGCGGATCATCTTCGGGATCTATTCCCACAAACGTCGGACAGCCGACTATCCGCATATCCAATATTCTTGTAGGAGGAGAAGTAGATGCTTAAAAATGATATAGTCGCATTCGCGCACGAAATCGCAAAAAAAGCTACTGACGTGAGCGGACTTGAATATGAGATGTACGCATCCTGGGGCGACAGCTTCCAGGTGAAGGTCGTAGACGGACAGATAGATAACTACAGCGTTCACGATTTTATCGGCATATCCCTGCGTGTAAAATACGAAGGAAAAATGGGATACGCTTCGACTACCTCCCCCGACGTGTCGTATGCAGGACAGCTTCTTGAAAAGGCAATAGAAAACGCAAAAATAACGGAAAGCCCCGACGAGCAGTTCATATACGGCGGTGATAAAGAGTATCCGAAGGTGCTGACTTCCAAAGCAGCTCTTGACAGCGTTACCTCGGCTGAAAAGATAGAAATGGCAAAAGAGATGGAAAAATACGCACTTTCCCACAGCGATATGATAATACGCACGATGGGCAGCTACGTTATTTCGGAATCCTCACACAGGATGATATATAATTCAAACGGACTCGACGTGTCGGAAAGCTCGGGATATATCGTGGCGTACGTTGTGCCGATAGCGAAAAAAGGCGACGAAATGAATTCGGGCTTTGCCTATACGGCAGGCTTTGATAAAGAAAGTCTTGATATAAAAAAGGCTGCAGAGGAAGCGGCGGAGGATGCAATACGCTTCTGCGGAGCAGGCTCGTGCGATGGCGGAAATATGAAAACGGTGATAGATGCAAAGGCGGTTTGCGAGCTTCTTTCGACGTTTTCCGGCATCTTTTCGTCCGACAATACTCAAAGAGGGCTGTCACTGCTTGCAGGTAAGGAAGGCGAAAAAATAGCATCGGAAAAGATAAATATAACGGATAAGCCCGTGGTGGATCTTTCCTTCGGCTCACGTTCGTTTGACGACGAAGGAGTTGCATCGCAAAATACGGTGATAATTGAAAAAGGTGAGCTTAAAACGCTTCTTTACAACTTGAAAACGGCTAAAAAAGCGGGTTGTAAAACGACAGCCAACGCCTGCAAGGGCAGTTATTCATCCCCCGTTGCAGTATCGTTTTCAAACTTTATTCTCGAAAGCGGTACGCTTACAAAGGACGAGATCGTACAAAAGGCGCAAAACGGAGTGATGCTTACCTCACTTGAAGGACTCCACGCAGGGGCAAACGTCACGACGGGTGATTTTTCTCTGTCGGCTCAGGGCATACTCATAAAAGACGGCAAGCTTGACAGACCCGTTACGGGAATGACGGTAAGCGGAAATATTTACGAATTGCTCAAGAACGTGCAGGAAGTCGGAAACGACGTGTATACCGATCCCTTCGGATTCGTAATATCCTGCCCGTCGATACTTCTTGAAAAACCGCTTCCGATAGCCGCAGAGGGGGAAAACGGCAATGACTGACAGCGATAAGATAACGATAAAAGAAAATATCGAAAGAATAAAGGGAGAAATCGGGGATAATAAAATATCCCCCGACGTAACCCTTATGCTTGCAACAAAGACAGTTGATGCGGAAAGAATAGCGTACGCAGTAAACGAATGCGGAATAAAAGCAATAGGCGAAAACCGTGTCCAGGAGCTTATGGAAAAGTACGAGGATATTAAAGATCTGCCGTGCGAAATACATTTTATAGGCTCGCTTCAGACGAATAAAGTCAAATATATCGTCGGTAAGGTCTGCCTTATACATTCGGTCGATTCGGAAAATCTTGCAAAGCAGATAGACAGCCGTGCGAAAAAGCTCGGTATCGTCCAGGATATCCTAATTGAAGTAAATTGCGGCAGAGAAGAAAACAAAGGCGGCGTTATGCCCGAGGATGTGTACGAATTTTATGAAAGCATATCCAATTATTCCAATATAAGGATAAAAGGCTTGATGACAATGGCGCCCAAATGCGAAAATAAGGCAGATTACGATAATTATTTTTCACAAGTTTATAAATTATTTATTGACATTTGTGAAAAAAAGTTGGATAATGTAAAAGAGCCCATATTATCAATGGGTATGTCGGACAGTTACATACAGGCGGCAAGAAACGGATCGAACTTCGTCCGTGTCGGTTCTGCCGTGTTCGGCAAGCGAATTTAAAAAAAAGATAAAATATAAAGGAGCTTAAAATGGGATTTTTTGACAAACTCAAATTTAACGGTCAGGACTTTGAAGATTCCGAAAGCGTTGAAGAAAACGATTACGAATATGAATACGAGGAAGAACAGCCCGCAGCTGTACACGAAGAAAAGCGCACGGCGTCTGTTTCAACACCCGTACGTGAAACACCTAAAAGCGGTATGAACGTAAGCGGCACGGCTTCCCTCGAGCTTAAGGTAGTAAGACCCAAGGAATTCGAGTCCGTTCCCCAGATAGCAGATCATTTGCTCAACAGAAGAACGGTCGTTTTGAACCTTGAAGAAACAAATAAGGAAACGGCAAGACGAGTTATTGACTTCTTGTCCGGCGTTGCATACTCTCTTGACGGTCAGCTCAAGAAGGTTGCTTCCAATACATACGTTATAACTCCTCCCAACGTAGACGTTTCCGGTGAAGCTCTTCGCCGTGAAGAGAAGAACGCAGAAGGCGACAACTGATAAAAATAAAACAGCTATTGTTGCCGGTCAAAAAAATTAAAGCGACCGGTCGTGATAGTTGTTTTTTAATTTTAAATTCCCAAAAATAAGTTCTTATTACAAATATTTACAGTGTACGGCGAACGCCGGGAAAGGAAAAAATGCTTTCTCCGCAGGATATAAAGAATAAGACGTTTACACGCTCCGTAAGAGGATATAACGTCGATGAGGTCGATAAATATATCGACTTTTTGTGCGAAAAATACGAGTCGCTCTACCGTGAAAACGGCGAGCTTACCTTTAAGCTCAACGCAATGACGGAGGGGGTCAAATCTCCCGACAGAAAAAAAGAAGAAGAAATACAGCAGGCGATACTCATCGCCAAAGACAAGGCTGACGAAATGATCGAGGATGCCAAGCAAAAGGCTGATGCAATATACCGTTGTGCACAGGAAAACGCCGATAAGGTCTTAAAGCAGTTCCGTGAGGATATCGTAAAGGAAGCAATGCTCCTCGACTACCTCAAAAAGCACACGGAAGCCTTGAAAAAAGAAGTTATCGAAATATACAAAGGCGCAATTGCCGAAACGGAAAACATAGCACCTGCCGAAAAATACAAGGGTACGACGGATATAGACCTTCTTGTCAAGACCGTTCTTGAAAGCATGAAGGAGGACGTAAACGACGCACAGGTGCAAAAATCAAAGGCACCATCCGAAAAAAAGGCAAGACCTACGGCTGTAAAAACGGAGTCGGGCAAATATAAAGGCGTCAGTATGAGAGATACGATAAAAGAAATAAACCGCCGTATAATATCCGATGACGAGGGACTCGACGAGCCCGGAAAGCTCGTTTCCGATATTCATAGCGAAAAAGGAAATAAATAATGCCGTTTCAAAAAGAAAAATTGAAAAGATCCGTACCGTACTTTCTGCTTTGGACGGCGGTTACAGCGCTCGGTGTCATACTCGATCAGATAACGAAAAGCATCGCTGTGGATTCTTTGAAGGGCGAGGGAGTAAAAAAGTTTATTCCGTATGTTTTCGATCTTGTTTACGTTGAGAACCGCGGGGCAGCCTGGGGAATGTTTGCGGATAACCGCTGGGTATTTATGAGCATTTCGACTGTTGCCGTGATACTTATGACGGGCGTTCTGTTCGTCTATGCAAGAGAGCATAAAATGTTCTGCATAAGTCTTGCCATGGTAATAAGCGGCGGCATCGGTAATATGATAGACAGGGTTTCAAACGGATTCGTTGTGGATTTTCTGCGCTTTGCGTTTTATCCCGATTTTCCCGTGTTCAACGTGGCGGATATATTCGTCACCTGCGGATGTGCGTTACTTGCAATTTACGTGCTGTTCGTAGATAAAACGATATTCAAAGAGAAAAAAGACGGAGAATGTGATAATGCAAAAGACCGTTGACGAAAGCTTTGACGGTGTAAGACTCGATACGGCATCATCCGAGATGTTTGATATAACACGCTCTTCTGCCGTAAAATATATCGAAAACGGAAATATAACCGTTGACGGTGAAATATGCGACAAAAAATACCGCCTGCGTACAGGTCAGACGGTATCGTACGAAGAACCCGAGGCGGTTGAAGATAAGGTCGTGCCCGAGGATATACCGATAGATATCGTCTATGAGGACGAATATCTCGCCGTGGTAAATAAACCCAAGGGAATGGTCGTGCATCCCGCACCCGGAAATTACAGCGGAACGCTTGTCTCCGCACTGCTTTTTAAGATGAAAGGCAGACTTTCCTCTATAAACGGCGTCATACGCCCGGGCATCGTCCACAGAATAGATAAGGACACGAGCGGACTGCTTATGATAGCAAAAACGGACGAAGCGCACCTGCACTTAGCCGAACAAATAAAAGAACACAGCTTTTTAAGAGAATACGAGGGAATAGCAAAAGGCACGTTCAAAATCCCCGAAGGCGTTGTTAATAAGCCGATAGGAAGGGACTGCAAGGACAGAAAAAAGATGGCAGTCACCGATAAAAATTCAAAAGAGGCAATAACGCACTATAAAGTCCTCGGTGAAGGCGGAGGCTTTTCGTATATGAAATACCGCCTTGAAACGGGAAGGACACATCAGATACGCGTACATATGGCATCGTGCGGCCATCCGCTTATGGGCGACTGCGTGTACGGAGGCGGAAAAACGAAATTTGAAATATCAAACGCCGAGCTTCTGCAAGGGCAGTGCCTGCACGCAAGACGTGTGGGCTTCATTCACCCGATAACGAAAAAGGAGCTTTATTTTGAAAGCCCCTTGCCCGATTATTTTTTGTCCGTGCTTGAAAAATTGGGAATAGATCCGCTTGATAAGTAGATCTTTTTGACACATTCACAGGTCCTTCTGAGTCCTTTGTCGTGACCGAAAACCGAAAAGTAAACGGCAATCCCGTTTTCACTTACGTAAAATCTTTTCGAAAAGTCGGAAAACGACAGCTTTACACCGTATTTTTCGGCAGTTTTCCGCACGTTTGTATAGGCGTCGGCACAGCTCGGGCATACGGATAAAAGCGACAGCGGCTTTCCGTTTTTTTCGGAGAACGTCAAAGAAAACGGGGTGTAGCTCGTGATGTACCTGCCCCTTTTTACACTTTTTTCAAAAAAAATACTGCACAGCCCGCCGCTGTGATAAATACTCGGGGTATCAAAAGAAAATATTTCGCCGCCCTGTGCGCGTTTCTTTGCGTATTCCGCATACCCATCTACAGCTTTTTTGAAAAGATCATTCAAGGCTTTGGCACTTTTGCAGTTTTCAAAAAACGGATATCTTATATGTACACCGCATAATCCGTTTTTCGTGTTTACGGTGAAGCGATCTGTTTTTTCAATAATTGTCATACGCTTGATCTTTCGTTTTATTTTATTTATATTCAGATTACGGAGAATTTATGTGTCAGGATATTTTACTTGTTACAGAACAGCTTAAAGATATATTCGGAGCCGAAAAAATATACGTTTTCGGCGTCAAGTACGACTGTGAAGATACGCCGTGTGTTACGGATTTTGACGTGTGCGTCGTTGCCGACGTTGATGAATGTGACAAAACACCGCTTTTGAAAAAAGCGTATATGCAGATCGACTGCGACATACCGTTTGATATATTTTTGTACGGCGTTGATGATTTCAGACAGCTTGCGGAAGACAGCGCATCGTTTGTAAGCAGAATACTTCGCAAAGGAAAACTGTACTATGAGAAGAAACAATAATTCCTCCGACAGTAAAAGATACTACGATTGGCTCGAATACGCAAATGCGGATCTCGTTTCCGCAAGGGATCTGAGGGATAACGAGGAAACGCTTCTGTGTGCGGCGTTTCATTGCCAGCAAACGATAGAAAAGACCTTGAAGGCGTATTTTCTTTACGAAGAGGGATACGCTCCCGACGGTCACAATATAATATTTTTGTGCAGAAAGCTTTCGAAAAGCGATAAAGAGTTTGAGCAGTGGATAGACGAGTGTATAGAAACGAACAACTATTATATACAAACGAGATATCCGCCGGATAAACCCCTCGGGATAACCGATAACAAGCTCGGATACCTTATAAATTCCGCAGGAAGGCTCTACAATTTCACGATAAAAAAGATAAGAGAGGATATGAAAGAAAATGATAACGGATAAGCTTATTGAAAAAATAAAGGAAGGCGCATACGACGGTATGTTTTCACAGCTTTACACAGACGTAAACGAAGCACGTGAAAGATATACCGAGGCAGTTACAGAGTTTGAAAAGCTTTACGGAAAGCTTGACTGTGAGCTGTTTTCCGTTCCGGGAAGAAGTGAGATAATAGGCAACCATACAGACCACAACAGAGGCTGTGTCTTTGCCGCATCCGTAAGCGTTGATATAATAGCTGTGGCTTCAAAGCTTGACGGAAATACGGTGCGTGTAAAGAGCTACGGCTTTGATGAGGACGTGTGTGATATATCCTGCCTTGACGTGGTTGAAAGCGAAACGGGAAAGTCGTCATCCCTTATAAGAGGCGTTTGCAAGGGCTTTGCCGACAGCGGTTATAAAATAGGCGGCTTCTGCGCTTATACAACGTCAAACGTGGCAAAGGGATCGGGACTTTCATCCTCTGCCGCATTTGAAGATATGGTAGGAAATATCCTTTCACATCTCTACAACGGCGGTGAGGTGTCAGCGGTAAGAATTGCCGAAATAGCACAGTTTGCCGAAAACGTATACTACGGTAAGCCCTGCGGCCTTATGGATCAGACGGCTTGCGCTTACGGCGGTTTCGTTTACATAGATTTCAAAAATTCACCCCCTTATATTGAACAGAAAACGTTTGCACCCGACAGCATGGGATACGATATGTGTATTGTAAATACGTTCGGAAGCCATGCGGGACTTGACAGCGATTATGCCGCTATGCCCTACGAAATGAAGTCGGTCGCACGTGCGCTGGGCGGAGAGGTGCTTTCCGATGTCAGCGAGGACGAATTCTATTCAAAAATTCCCGAGCTTAAGGCTTCCTGCGGCGACAGAGCCGTGCTCAGAGCAATACACTTCTACTCGGAGTGCAGCAGAGTAAAAGAGATGAAAGACGTGCTTGAAAAGGGCGATATCGACGGATTTTTGCGCCTTGAAAACGAGTCGTGCAAGTCAAGCGAAACGTGCTTGCAGAACATCTACCCCTTGCACGATCCCGACAAACAGGGCGTCGCATTGGGACTCTGCCTTACAAGAAAACTCCTTGAAGGCGAAAAGTATTCCGCACGTGTTCACGGCGGCGGCTTTGCAGGTACTATACAGGTATTTTTGCCGAAGGAACGTACGAACGAATACAAAGAAAAGATGGACAGAGTCTTCGGAAAAGACGCTTGTGCCGTCCTTAAAATAAGAAAATACGGTGCAATAAAGCTTTAAAATTATAATATTAACAAATACACCCTTAATTTATATAAATTAAGGGTGTAAAATTATATTATTAATATTATATGGAAACGGTGATAAAATGGCAAAAAAACAAAAGGAAAAGGATCCTCTTTCCTGCCGCCTGGGTAAAGTCGGCGGTCAGGCGGTTATCGAGGGCGTTATGATGAAAAGCGGCGAGGATATGGCGATAGCTTCCCGTATGCCCGACGGCTCCATCAAGCTTACGAAGGATAAATTCGTATCCGTACGCAAAAAATTCAAAATACTCAATATTCCGCTTTTGCGAGGCGTTGTAAACTTTGTTGAAATGATGATACTGTCGTATAAAACGCTGTCCGTTTCGACGGAGGCGCTCGGTATCGACGAAGAAGAGGAACTGACGAGATTTGAAAAGTGGCTGATGAAAAAGTTCGGAAAGAGCATAATGACGTTCATTATGATACTCAGCACAATACTCGGACTGCTGCTTGCTTTGTTTTTGTTTACCGTGCTTCCCACGGCGAGCACGTCGGGAATAGATTTTCTCATAAACAAATTCAGCGGCGGCAAGTACTGTATCGACGGATACTGGGTAAGCGTTATCGAGGGTATACTCAAGGTCACGATATTTATCGTGTATCTTGCGCTCGTTTCACTTATGGGTGATATCAAACGCACCTTCCAATATCACGGCGCGGAGCATAAAAGCGTGTTCTGCTATGAAAAAGGACTTGATCTGACTGTCGAAAACGTGAAAAAACAGTCACGTTTCCACCCCAGATGCGGAACGAGCTTTATGTTTATGATGATACTTTTGAGTATCATAATCGGTATATTCCTGCCTGCTGACGATAAAATATTGAGAGTGCTTCTGAAGATCGCACTTTTACCCTTGTCTGTCGGTCTCGGCTTTGAATTTATTATGCTTGCGGGCAAGCACCCCAATCCCGTGACGAATGCACTTTCAGTGCCCGGACTCTGGATGCAGCACCTTACGACGAAAGAACCCGACGAAAAGCAGATAGAATGTGCAATAGCGGCTATCAAAGCGGCGCTTCCCGATGAATTTCCCGAAGAAGTGAAGGAAGATACGGAAGAGAACACCGAAGAAAACGAAGAAAACGAAGAAAACGAAGAACAAAAGGAAACAGACGGTGCTGAAAATATCTGAATTGCGCAGTCGGAATAAAGATATAGCGTTTGAAGCTGATGAAATAATCTGCAAGACGCTCGGCATTGACAGAGCAAAGCTTCTGCTTTGCAAGGATGCAGAGCTTACGGAAGATGCACTCTGCGAAATAGAAGAGATGCTTACCCGTTTGCGTGACGGAGAACCGTTACAGTATATTTTAGGTTCTTGCTGGTTTTACGGACGTGAGTTTTTCGTTGACGGACGTGTTTTAATACCGAGATTCGACACGGAATGTGTGGTAGAGTACGCCTTGAAGAATATAAAAGGCGGAAGCGTTGCGGATATCTGTTCGGGTTCCGGATGCATTGCACTGACGCTTTTATGCGAAAGACAAGATATAAGATGCAGCCTTTTCGATATTTCACCCGACGCTCTTGAAGTGTCAAGGATAAATGCGCAAAAGCTCGGTGTTTCAGACCGTGCAAGCTTCAACGAGTTTGACGTTATGTCGGATGAATGCTGGGACAAATTCGGCACGTTCGACACATTGGTCTCAAACCCTCCGTACATTCCCACAGGCGATATTCCGTCGCTTTCCCAAAACGTACTGCGTGAACCGCGTATCGCTCTTGACGGCGGTGCTGACGGAATGGATTTTTACAGAAAAATAATTGAGAGATCGCGTTCTCATTTCACACACGGTGTGAATATAATATTTGAAATAGGATACGATGAGGGCGAAAAGATGATATCCCTTGCAAAAAGCGAAGGCTTGTCTTGCGAGATAAAAAAGGATATAAACGACCGTGACAGAGTCGCCCTTTTGGCGTGAAAGACGCACGGTAACAGTTCACGCCCTGAAATTCAAATTAAAAACGGGTCCCATCTCATTTTTAATTTAAATTTCACAGAATATATGCACCGCCGCAGTAGCGACGGAATGGAGATTTGGCGTGAAGTTTTATTCAGTATAACCGCACGATAACAGTTCACGCCTCGAAATTCAAATTAAAAACGGGTCCCATCCCATTTTTAATTTAAATTTCACAAAGCCACTATTGTGGCGGAATGGAGATTTTATGAAAAAAATTGAACTTTGCGTGCTTTTCGGCGGCAGATCCTCCGAACACGAGGTGTCGCTGTCAAGTGCCTCAAACGTACTGTCAGCCGTTGACAGAGAAAAATATAACGTCAGAACGATAGGAATAACGAAAAACGGTATATGGTATCTTTACAAGGGCGATGAAAAAAAGATCAAGGACGGCAGCTGGGAAAACGAAGATAACGACACGGTCTGCATAAGCCTCGGCGGCGACGGAATGTTCACGTCAAAAGGCGAAAAGATCCCGTGTGATGTCGTTTTGCCCGTGCTTCACGGTGAATACTGTGAGGACGGAAGACTGCAGGGACTTCTCGATACGTGCGGAATAAAATACGTGGGATGCACGCTTACCGCCTCCGATGCTTCGATGAATAAGTATTTGACGAAGCTCGTTGCGGAAAACTGGTACGTTCCCGTAACGAAGTATATCCACGTAAGAGAAAGAAGATTTACACGTCATAAAGATGAGCTTTTCAACGACGTTAAGGCTAAATTCTCATACCCTGTGTTTGTTAAACCCGTTTCGGCAGGCTCGTCTGTCGGCGCTTCAAAGGTAAATTGCGAAGAGGAGCTTGAAGAAGCGCTTGCAAACGCCATAAAATACGGCGGCGAAGCGCTCATTGAAGAATACAAGAAGGCAAGGGAAATAGAGGTTGCCGTCTTCGGTAACGACGATCCCATAGCATCCGTATGCGGTGAGATAAACCCCGGAGCTGAATTTTACGACTACGATACAAAATACAAAAACGATACGGCATCTTTCTACATACCTGCAAGAATATCGAAAGAAACGTCAAAACAAGTCAGAGAGTATGCGCTGAGAATATTCAGAGCGCTCGGCTGCAGAGGCCTTTCGCGAGTTGACTTCTTCGTTGATGACGAAGAAAACATCCTCTTTAACGAGATAAACACGTTCCCCGGCTTTACGAACATTTCAATGTATCCGTCGCTTCTCGGCTACGGTGATGACGGAATGAAGCCTCAGGAAATCGTTGACGGGCTTATAAAGCTTGCACTGGAGTAAGATATGGATAACAGACCGATAGGCGTTTTTGACAGCGGTCTTGGCGGACTGTGCGCCTTAAAGGAGCTTAAAAAGCTTCTGCCAAACGAACATTTTATATATTTCGGTGATACGGGCAGAACACCGTACGGAACGAGAAGCGAAGAAAAAATAACGGAATATGCACAAGACGACGTAAAATTTTTGACCGGGCACGGTGTAAAGGCGATCCTTGCCGCCTGCGGTACGGTCTCGGCTATAGCACTTGAAAAAATAAGGGGAAGCGTTGATGTTCCGCTTTTCGGTATAATCGACAGCGCATCGAAGGAAGCTTTAAGACTTACGAAAAACGGAAAAGTCGGCATAATGGGAACGGGTGCAACGGTAAAAAGCGGAATATTTGAAAAAAAGCTTTCCGCCCTCGGTGTGACCGATATCTGCAAAGCGCCGTGTCCTTTGCTTGTGCCGATAGTTGAAAACAATCTCATAAATACCGAAATTGCGTATCATGCAATACGCCATTATATGGATGAGCTCGTTATGCAAAACGTCGATACGGTGATACTCGGCTGTACGCATTTTCCGCTTTTGGCAGAAAGAATAAGGGAGATATATCCGGGACTTATGTTGGTCGATTCGGGAGCGGCGTCGGCAAGAGAGCTTGTCGGTTTTCTTAAGAAAAACGGTATGCTGTGCGAAGAAAAGCAGGGCAGAGTCGATTATTACGTAAGCGATATGCCGAACAACTTCGATACGTGTGCGGCAGTGTTTATGGGCGGCGCACTCGGCGGAAATATACAAAAAGTAAATATTGAATAAAGGTGGATAAAAAATGAATTACGGAAAGAAAACTTGGCTTATACCCGACTGTTTTTTGAATTCTGTATCTAAAAACGAAAGCATCAGCCACGAAGCAATATGCGTTATAAACACGACAGATAATGATGCGAATATAAAAATAACGCTCTTTTTCGAAGACAGAGAGTGCGACGAGGGCTTTTCTGCTTTTTGCGGCAGCAAAAAAACTCACCATATAAGAATGGATAAGCTTAAAAAGGAAAACGGCGAAATGATCCCCCGCGATACACCGTACGCCGCACTTATAGAGTCCGACGTGAATATCGTCGTTCAGTACAGCCGACTCGATACGTCACAAGTTGAAATGGCACTTATGACGACGATAGCGTATCCCGTTGAGTGATGCGCTTCGTTGCTACCTGCCTGTTCGGCATAGAAAAGCTCGTAAACGAGGAGATAGATGCCCTCGGACTTAAACGTGTACAGACTCTTGACGGACGGGTAATATTCGACGGTGATGTTTGTGATATACCGAGACTCAATATAAATTTAAGATACGCGCAGAGGGTCCTGATACTTCTCGGTGAGTTTGAAGCGAAGACCTTTACACAGCTTTTCGACGGGGTAAAGGAATTACCGCTTGAAGAATTTGTCGGTGAAAAGGATGCTTTTCCCGTAAAAGGGCACAGCATAAAATCAACGCTTTATTCCATTCCCGACTGCCAGAGCATAATTAAAAAAGCGTGTGTCGAACGTCTTAAATCAAAATACGGAATATCGTATTTTGAAGAAACGGGCGTAAAATATCAAATAGAATTTTTCATACTGAAGGACATAGTCCACGTAATGATAGATACGTCGGGAACTCCGCTTCACAAAAGGGGCTACCGCCCGCAGTCAAACGAGGCACCCATACGCGAAACGCTTGCGGCAGCTCTTGTAAAGCTTGCCCACGCAAGGCAGGACGTACTGTTCTGGGACCCCTTTTGCGGCTCGGGAACGATACCGATAGAAGCGGCAATGCTCCTGAGCAATACTGCCCCCGGACTTAACCGGGATTTTATCTCGGAAAGCTTTCCGATAATACCGAAAAAAGCCTGGTACGATGCCGTGGATGAAGCGAACGACAAAATAATAAGGGACTGTGATTTTGAAGCGTACGCCTCCGATATCTCACCCGAATGTGTCGATATAGCAACGGCAAACGTAAAAAGAGCAGGTATGGAAAAATATATAAAAGTCTTTTGCCGTGATGCTTTGACGATAGAAACGTACGACAGACGGGGAACCGTCGTTTGCAATCCCCCCTACGGCGAAAGGCTTATGACGGCAGATGAGGTCGAAACGCTTTACAGAAATATGGGTAAAGCCTGGAAGGATCTCGGAGCGTGGCAGATATACGTTATATCCTCGTGTGAGGATTTTCAGCGGCTCTACGGCAGACGTGCGGACGCCGTGCGCCGTCTTTATAACGGTATGATAAGATGCAATTACTATCAATTTTTCAGAAATAAGAAATAAAGGAGATACAAATGGGAACATCGACGAAATACGTATGTACAATAACCCCGAAAATCGAAGAACTTGCGGGTATATGCCTTAAAAACGACAAAATACCTCACGAGCTTTATATTAAAAATGAAGTAAAAAGAGGTTTGCGCGACGTAGACGGCAGAGGTGTTCTTACAGGTCTTACGGAAATATCCGACGTAAAATCGACGGATATAATAAACGGCGAACGTGTCCCCTGCGAGGGTGTTCTCCGTTACAGAGGCATTAACATAAACGACCTTGTAAACGGCTTCACAAAGGAAAAAAGATTCGGATTTGAAGAGACCGTCTACCTGCTTTTGTTCGGCTCTCTTCCCACAAAGACCGAACTTGACGAGTTTTACGAGCTTTTGGGCTCCTACCGCTCACTTCCGACAAACTTCGTGCGTGACGTTATTTTGAAAGCACCCACACCCGATATGATGAATAAGCTTGCAACGAGCGTTCTTACACTGTATTCCTATGACGAAAGGGCAAACGATACGTCCGTTCCCAACGTCCTGCGCCAGTGCTTACAGCTTATTGCAAACTTCCCGACGCTTGCCGTTTATGCATATCAGGCGTATATGTACTATATAGAAGGACAGAGCCTCTTTATACATATCCCCGATCCGAAAAGATCAACGGCGGAAAATATCCTTCATCTGCTCCGTCCGGACAGTAAGTATACCGAGCTTGAAGCGCAGCTGCTTGATATTGCTCTCGTTTTGCATGCAGAGCACGGCGGCGGAAACAATTCGACCTTTACAACACACGTTGTAACGTCATCGGGTACTGATACGTATTCTTCAACTGCAGCGTCTCTCTGCTCGCTAAAAGGTCCCCGCCACGGCGGTGCAAACATAAAAGTGACGGAGATGATGGAAAACATCAAGGAAAACGTAAACGTAAAGGATGAAGCCGCACTTACCGACTATCTTACGAAAATGCTTGATAAACAGGTATTTGATAAGGCAGGACTCATATACGGAATGGGACACGCCGTGTATTCGCTTTCAGATCCGAGAGCTGAAATATTCAAGCAGTACGTAAAGGCACTTTCCGAAGAAAAAGGAATGGTTGACGAATACGAATTTTACACGCGTGTTGCGGATATTTCCGCACGTCTTATATGCGAGAAGAGAAAAATATATAAAGGCGTCAGCCCGAATATCGACTTCTACAGCGGATTCGTTTACAGCATGCTCGGACTTCCGAAGGAGCTTTTCACACCCATATTCGCAATATCGAGAATAGCAGGATGGAGCGCACACCGTTTAGAAGAGCTTATAAACATGGGTAAGATAATACGCCCGGCTTATATGAACGTGCTTGATCCCAAGGAATACACACCTCTTGCGGAAAGATAATACAATATATAGGTAAAAAATAGGTAAAAAATGTTATTTTACTATTGACAACAGACAGTTGTTCGTGATAAAATACTACCGTAAAAAGTACGAAAGGAGGATGGCTCGTGATAGAACTCAAGATAAAGCTTGAAACGATAGAAAAGGTTTATTCTTTCGTTGCAACGGTTACTAAATATGAGTATGATGCAGACGTTATCTGCGGCAGATACGTTGTAAATGCAAAAAGCATAATGGGACTTTTCTCACTTGATCTGCTCTCACCTCTCACGCTCAATATCCACGCTGAAAATGCGGACGAACTTGTTGCTGAGCTTGCACCGTATTTGGCGTAATGCCACGGTGCATTTTTCATCTTTTAATAATAATATTTCACTTTTCCGCATATGATTTAGTAATATATGCGGGGGTGGAAAAATGATAAAATTAAAAAAAACGGCTGTATGTATCGTACTTGTTTGTACGTTTTTCGTCAATTTGTGCGTTCTTTCCTACGGCGCGGAGTTTTCGGGCGATTACGATGCAAAAAGCGTAATACTGATAGAGGCATCGACGGGCAAGGTCCTTTACGAGGATAACGCAGACGAAATGCTGCCGCCGGCATCCGTCACGAAAATCATGACGCTTCTTCTGATATGCGAGGCTCTCGAAAACGGAGATATAAAGCTTGAAGATAAAGTGCCGGTGAGCGAATATGCGGCATCTATGGGCGGCTCGCAGGTGTTTTTGAAGCCCGGTGAGGATATAACGGTCGATGAGATGCTGAAGGCAATAACGGTGTCATCCGCAAACGACTGTGCGGTTGCCATGGCGGAGTTTATTGCAGGAAGCGAAACGGCGTTCGTTGCCAAAATGAACGAACGTGCCGAACAGCTCGGAATGAAAAATACGTGCTTTGAAAACCCGACGGGGCTTGACGATACGGTGACGCGTCATCTTACGACGGCACGTGATATATCAATTATGTCACGGGAGCTTATGACGCATCCTGTCATATTGAACTATACGACGATATGGATGGATACGATACGCCAAGGGCAGTTCGGGCTTACGAATACAAATAAGCTGATACGCTTTTATAACGGTGCAAACGGACTTAAAACAGGTTCGACATCAAAGGCGAAATTCTGTATTTCAGCCGCCGCAAAGCGTGACGGTATGCAGCTTATCGCCGTTGTTATGGCATCGTCAACGAGTGCTGCGAGAAACGAATGTGCAAAGCTTTTGCTTGATTTCGGGTTCGCAAATTACGGCGTTGTCAATTATCAGCCGTCAGCTTTACCGCCGATAAAGGTAAAAGGGGCGGCAGTTGATGAGCTTTCCGTATCTCATATGGGTTTTTCGTCACTTTTGTCGAAGGGCGATGTCAAAAAAATAACGTATGAAACGGAGCTTGAGGATACCGTTGCGGCACCTGTGAAAAAAGGCGATAAAGTCGGATGCGTTAAGTATATGCTTAACGGTAAGGTCATAGGAACAAGTGACATCACGGCGGATGCAGACGTGCCGAGGATCGGATTTCTGCAAATGCTTGTATATATGTTTAGATCTTTTTTGAATACCTGATTTGAAAGGAATGGAATAAAAAATGGCAGTTAAACTTAAAACGAAACATTTGGGCGGATTTGTCGGCGAGCACGAGCTTGCATCAATAACCCCCGCACTTTATGCGGCGGCAGATACGCTTAAAAACGGTACGGGTGCAGGTAACGACTTTACAGGTTGGGTCGATCATCCCGTAAATTACGATAAAGAGGAATACGCACGCATAAAGGCGGCTGCTGAAAAGATAAAGAAAAGCTGTGATATATTCATCGTTATCGGTATCGGCGGATCATATCTCGGCGCACGTGCGGCTATCGAATTTGTAAAAAGCCCCCTTTATAACAATATGAAAAAGGATACACCCGATATATATTTTGCAGGTAACACGATAAGCCCTTCGGCAACGGCAGAGCTTATTGCACTTTGCGAAGGCCGTGACGTTTGCATAAACGTAATAAGCAAATCGGGTACGACGACTGAGCCTGCGATCGCCTTCCGTCTTTTCAGAGAGCTTATTGAAAAGAAATACGGCGAAGAGGGAGCAAGAGAAAGAATTTTCATAACGACGGACAAATGCCGCGGAACACTCAAAGCATTTGCTGACGAAAAGGGTTACGAAACGTTCGTTGTTCCCGACGATATAGGCGGCAGATACTCCGTACTTACGGCTGTAGGACTTCTTCCCATCGCTGTAAGCGGTGCGGATATAGACGCTATGATGAAGGGTGCGGCAGATGCACGTGAGCTTATGAAGAACGCTCCCGTTGAAGAAAACCCCGCACTTGCATATGCGGCATACAGAAATATCCTTTACAGAAAAGGAAAGACAACGGAAATACTCGCAGCTTACGAGCCGTCGTTTGCTATGATGTGCGAATGGTGGAAACAGCTCTACGGCGAAAGCGAAGGCAAAGACGGAAAGGGTATTTTCCCTGCATCCGTTATATTCTCGACAGACCTTCACTCCCTCGGTCAGTACATCCAGATGGGTATGAGAAATCTGTTTGAAACAGTAGTTACCTTCGGCGCTTCCCGTGATGAAGTAAAGGTTCCGTTTGATCCTGCAAACATCGACGGTCTTAACTTCCTTGCAGATAAGTCGCTTTACTACGTAAACAGCATGGCTCAGGCAGGTACGGTCCTCGCTCACGTTGACGGCGGTGTTCCCAATATGATGATCGAGATCGACGAAAGAGACGAATATAACTACGGTTACCTCGTTTACTTCTTCGAGTATGCTTGCGGTGTTTCGGGATACCTTCTCGGCGTAAATCCCTTTGACCAGCCCGGTGTTGAAGCGTATAAAAAGAATATGTTTGCTCTGCTCGGCAAGCCCGGATATGAGGAAATGCAGGCAGATCTTCAGAACAGACTCAGCAAATAAACATATCTTATATGCAACTTGAATAAAAAAGTTGCAAAAAAACGAAAAAAATTAATTATTTTTCATAAAAACCCTTGAAAAAAACGAAGAAGTATAGTATAATACAGTCAGGGTAAATATCTATAACTCAGGAGGAAGTTCACTATGTTAAAATTAATTGCAGGCGTAAAAGGTACGGGAAAAACAAAGCAGCTTATCGACCTTACAAATAAAGCGCTTATAGATTCTACAGGTTCAGTCGTATGTCTTGAACAGGGTACGAAGTTGATCTATGATATAAAGCACCAGGTTCGCCTTATAGACACAAGCGAATATATGATCTGCGACGGTCAGTCACTGTTCGGATTCGTTGCCGGCATATATGCAAGTAACCACGATATCACACATATCTTCATAGACTCTGCGCTTAAGATATGCAAGGACGATATGGCATCCTTCGAGTATTTCCTCAAGGAATGTGAAGCGTTCTCTGCACGTACAAACGTTGACGTCATAATCACAGCTTCAATGCCCGTTGAAAACTTGACTGACACAATGAAAAAGTACGCTTGATCGTTTGATTTAAAGCATAATAAAACGGCTCATTTTCGGATGAGCCGTTTTTATTGTATAACGAAATATAGGCTTTTGCCGATGAGTAATTCCGCCGCAGCGTAAGCCTTCCCCAGTGGGGGAATGGTGGATGTAGTTGCAAGCAACTACGAGGCTGACGGATGAGGTGTTTTATGTTCAAATCAACTCCTCATCCACCACTATCGTGGTCCCCCTTCTCCCGCAGGAGAAGGCTTG
>JAZQBL010000045.1:0-60974 GCA_045545665.1 Eubacteriales bacterium | reverse complement strand
TATTGAAACAATCAATAATCTGATTAAAGCTATCCTCATAATCCACCCGATAGACCCTCGGAATCCGCACGCTGAAATCCCCTTCTGCGATTTTTTTGGCAGCCTCAGTGATCTTTTTCACCGGTCGGCTGATCGTGATTTTTCTGCGAAATCCATCAATGACGGTTGCAATCAGGCTCAGGAACATAACATTCAAAAAAGTCAGTTTGGCGGCCGCTTGAATATTTTCCTCTGTTAAAACAATTCCCATGGTATGAGACATGGTTTGGACAAAAAGCATCAGACAGCAGGTAATGATGGCCGCCGCCAACAAGAAAAAGACAACATAATGATGAATGGATTGTAAAATCCGATTGATTCTGGGTGGCATTATTGAATCTCCGCCTTATATACCAAACCATGAACAGTCACAATTTCAAAGTCTTTGCATGCCGCAAGCTTCCCACGGAGCTTTGTCATATAAACATCCACGGTACGAGGGCCGGAAGCCGTATCTGCATCCCAAAATTCATCCATCAACTGTGAACGGGTAAAGGTCTTTTTGGGATATGACAAAAGCTTGTAAAGAAGATCGAATTCTCTTGCGGTAAGGGGTATTTCCTCACCGTTTAATACAGCGCTTCTTTCGTCGGCATCCATTGCGAAGCTGCCAACTTCAAGCCGTCGGCTCGATGCGATCTTTGAGCGGCGTAAAAGCGCACCGATGCGCAAGAAAAGCTCGTCAAGGTCGATCGGTTTCGTCATATAATCGTCTATTCCGATGCGGAAACCTCTCTGTTTTGATGCAAAATCATCACGTGCGGTCATAAATAATATCGGGATGTCGCTGTTGAGCGAGCGTACGGTCTTTGCGAATTCAAAACCGTCAATGTTCGGCATCATAATGTCCGATACGATACAGTCAAATGTTGTTTTATACATCTCATCATATGCGCTTTCCGCATCAAGACAGCCGACGGCTTCGTATCCGCTGTTGTTCAGGAAAGAACACACTGAACGGTTGAGATCTCTGTCATCCTCCACTATCAGAATTTTGAACATATATCCTCCAAGATCGGTTTAACTTATACGGTTATTCTAACATGGAAATGTTAAAGTTTTGTTTGCGTTTTTCCACTTTACAAAAAATATTGAAAAAGTCCTTCAAATTTTCATTTGAAAGACTCTTTTTTATTTATTTTTTCTTTGCGGCATCGTAACGTGCATTTGCCACATCTGTTCTTGCTTTGGCTTCGGCGATCTTTCTTTCACGCTCTTTCTGCATTTCGGCGTTTCTTTCCGAAGGATCCATATGTGCATCGTCCCACGATTTTTTTGCGTCTGCCTTTGCTTTTGCGTAAGTGTTTCTTCCTCTGTTTTCTTCAAAATTTGCTTTGGCTTCTGCCTTTACGGCTTTAAATTCCGCCTTGTCAACCTCGTGCTGTGCCTTGGCGTTTTCTTTCATATCCCCGAATGCGTTTTTGAAAAATGATTTTATTTCCATTTTTATATCCTTTGTTACGTTTTATTTGTTTATAATGCTTTCGCTGAGTTTAATAATTTCCGCACAGTGTTTTTTCTTTCTGCTTGTTAAAATTCTTTTGTATATCGGATAGTTTACCAAGGTCATTATAAGACCGATGACACCCGTTATAATTCCCGGGATCATTGCGGACTGTATTCCGACGGTCGTGCCGATGTCGGTCATAACAAGACTCATACCCGCTCCCATAATAATTGCGCCGATGCTTCCGAAAACGTAAGCAAATACGTTTGAGGGACGCTTTACCTTTGAGTCAAGCTTGCGGAGAGCATCAAGCTCGTCAGATTCTTTTTCCATATACTGCGTGCGTATCTTCTGTGCCATAAACTGCTGATCGTTCTTGTTCATAATAAATTACCTCTCTTGTTCTTTTGATTTTCTTTCTGTTTTGCAATAGCATTTTACAAGGACGGTTTTTTAGTTTTGTTTTAAATATGTTTCCGAAATGTTATAAAACCAAAAGTGTATTTCCAAATAAAGCGATCTTGTAAGAATTGATATTTATATTGAAAAAATATTGATGATATGCTATAATACAAGACAGATAATAAAAACAGTAAAGGATCATTCTGATGGAAACCAATAAGAAAAATGCGGCAAAAGCTTTTGCGGAATATTGGAAAGACAGGGGCGATGAAAAAAGCGACTGCCAATCATTTTGGCTGGCGTTAGTTCGTGACATTCTCGGAATATCAGAACCCGAAAAATTTATTTTGTTTGAAGAACGTGTAAAATTGGATCATACGAGTTTTATTGATGCACATATTCCTTCAACACACGTACTTATAGAACAGAAAAAAAGAGGGGTAAATCTTCGCAGTCCGATAAAACAGTCGGACGGCACTCTTTTGACTCCTTTTCAACAGGCGCAAAGATATTCTGCAGCACTTCCGTATTCACTTCGCCCGCGTTGGATAATCACGTGTAACTTTGAGGAATTTCTTATTTATGATATGGAAAAACCGACGGGTGAACCTGAAAGCATACTCCTTAAAGATTTTGCGAAAGAATATTACCGTTTGCAATTCCTTGCCGAGGAAAAGAGCGAAATATTACACAAAGAGGAAAAAGTATCAATAGAGGCAGGAGGGCTTGTCGGAAAACTGTATGATGCGATATTAAAGCAGTATATAGATCCCGAAAGCAAAGAAACGCTTCACAGTCTTAATATCCTTTGTGTGCGGCTTGTATTTTGCCTTTATGCGGAGGATTCGGGCATATTCGGCGGACACAATAAATTTCATAATTACATAAAAGGGTTTGCACCAAAGGACGTGCGCCGTGCATTGATAGACTTGTTCCACGTTCTCGATACCGAAACGGACAAACGTGATAAGTATCTCAGCGACGAGCTTTTATCGTTTCCGTACGTAAACGGCGGTCTTTTTGCCGATGAAAACATTGAAATACCGAATTTTACCGAGGAGATCGTCGATATTTTGCTCCATAAGGCAAGCGAGGATTTTGACTGGTCACAGATAAGCCCCACTATTTTCGGTGCTGTTTTTGAATCCACCTTGAACCCCGAAACAAGACGTTCGGGCGGTATGCACTATACGTCTGTAAAAAATATTCATAAAGTTATAGATCCGTTGTTCCTTGACGAGCTTCGTGAAGAATTTGAGCAGATAAAAGCGGTAAAGGTTACAAAGACGCGTAAAGACAAGGCAGAAGCATTCAGAGAAAAGCTTGCAAGCCTTACGTTTTTCGATCCTGCCTGCGGATCGGGAAATTTTCTGACGGAAACGTATATATCCTTGCGCCGTCTTGAAAATGAAGCGCTTATAATAAAATACGAAGATCAGATAACGGCTGACACGGGCGATATAATAAAAGTGTCTATCGGTCAGTTCTACGGTATAGAAATAAACGATTTTGCCGTTACCGTTGCCAAAACGGCTCTCTGGATAGCGGAAAGCCAGATGCTCAAGGAAACGGAACATATAGTGAATATGACACTCGATTTTCTTCCTTTAAAATCATACGCAAATATCATAGAGGGCAATGCACTGCGTACGGATTGGGAAAGCATCGTTCCGAAGAATAAGCTTAATTATATAATGGGCAATCCTCCGTTTGTGGCAAGAGCTGGACGAACAACACAAGACAAAGCTTCTTCAAAGGGAATGATAGATGATACACAAAAAGAGGACAAATTATTAGTATTTGGTGAAGACTTAGGAAATATTGATTACGTTGCGTGTTGGTTTAAAAAAGCGGCTGTTTTTTCAAAAGGTACGAAGATGAAAATAGCGTTTGTTGCAACTGATTCAATTTGCCAAGGACAACAGATTGAACCTATTTGGAAAAATTTACTCAAAGATGGAATATATATAAATTTTGCATACAAATTTTTTAAATGGGAATCCGAAGCAGATAGAAAGGCAACTGTTTATGTTATCATTATTGGATTTTCTCATATTAAAAAAAGTGAGAATTATATTTTTAACGATGGGAAGGTAACCAATGTTAAGCATATTAGTCCATATTTGATTGATTCAGATGATATTCTTGTATCTTCTACAAATAAGCCAATATGCAACATTCCAAAGATTTCAATGGGAAATCAACCAATAGATAATGGCGAATATTTATTTACTGCTGAAGAAAAAAATGATTTTGTAAAAAAAGAGCCTTTGAGTGAAAAGTTTTTTTATAAATGGTTAGATGCATACGGATTTTTAAATAATTCTGTAAAATATTGTTTGTGGTTGGGAGAATGCTCTCCTGCTGAATTGAGATCTATGCCAGAATGTATGAAACGTGTTAAAGCTGTTCGTGATTATAGGAGTATGAGTAATAGAATTTCAACAAAAAAGCTCTCAGAAACTCCAACAAGATTCCAAACAGAAAATATGCCTAAGGGAAATTATATAGTAATTCCGGAAGTTTCATCTGGAAACAGAAAATATGTGCCTATGGGTTTTTTAGATGATTCAGTGCTTTGCAGCAACAAATTACGTTTGATGCCAAATGCAACTTTGTACCATTTTGGCGTATTAGAATCTAATGTTCATATGGCGTGGATGCGAACTGTTTGTGGTTATTTTGGACCAAGTTATCAATATTCAATAAATATTGTTTACAACAATTTTCCGTGGCCGACTCCTACCGATGAGCAAAAGAAGAAAATTGAAGAAACGGCGCAGGCTATACTTGATGCACGTGCCCTTTATCCCGATTCTTCTTTGGCAGACCTTTACGACGAGGTAGTAATGCCGCCGGAGCTTCGCCGTGCTCATCAGGCAAACGACCGTGCTGTGATGCAAGCCTACGGCTTTGACGTCAAAACGATGACGGAATCATCCTGCGTTGCCGAACTTATGAAAATGTATCAAAAGCTGACAAAGCAATAAAGACTTCGAGTCGTAATGCGTTGTATCCCTGAAAACAGTTAAAAAGCCGATGCGGTTTTCCGTATCGGCTTTTCATATAATGAAAATGAACTTTTGACGGTGAGCGGTCCCACTGCGGCGGCAGGGCGGAAATGCAGGTGTCAGCTGTTTTTGCAAAGTGATTTTATTTTATCTTCTGTCAGGCGGTACATCGTCCAGCCGTCCATTGCAACAGCTCCCAACGAAAGATAAAATTCAATACTCGGCGTGTTCCAATCAAGACAGCTCCACTCAAGTCTTGCACAGCCGCGAGCCTCGGCTATTTTCGCAACTTCGGTAAAAAGCTTTTTTCCGTGCCCCTTTTTTCTTGCACAGGGGGTTATATAGAGGTCTTCGAGATATATTCCGTCCTTGCCTATGAAGGTCGAAAAGCTGTGGAAAAACAGTGCGTATCCTATGGGCGTAGTGTCTTCGTACGCCAAAAGGACCTCAGCCTTTTTGTTTTCAAAAAGTCTTTCGCAAAGCGTTTTTTCATCTGCTATGCAATCGCTTTCCATATGCTCGTATTCAGCGAGCTCTTTTATAAAACCGAGCAAAATGCCCGCATCGTCTTTATTGGCAAAACGAAAATTAAATCCGTTGTTCATCATAATACTCCTTTTTGTTTGTTGTATTATGATAACACAAAAGGCAAAACAAGTCAAGTGTCCCTGCTTTTGAAAAACAGCGAAAACAGATAAGAAAAGAGTATAGCTGAACATATTCCGGCACTTGCGCCCGTAAGTCCGCCTGTCAGCGCACCGAAAAGCCCTTTTTCGTCAACAGCTTGCCTTACTCCCTCTGCAAGGCAGTAGCCGAATCCCGTCAGAGGTATCTTTGCCCCCATTGAACCGAATGCTATCAGCTTTTCGTATACGCCTATTGCGTGCAAGAAAACTCCGCTTATGACGTAGCAGACGAGTATTCTTGCAGGCGTTATTTTCGTTTTGTCGATAAGGAGCTGTGCAATGATACAAAATGCACCGCCCAGTATAAAAACACGTAAATAATGAAGCAATATATCCATTCAGACACCACAGCTTTCCGAGGAAAAATGCACAAGATGCGCTATTGACGGAATACTTTCGCCTTGAAATACCGTAAGGGGACTCATAAGCGCACCCGTGCCTATAAAAAGCACGTTTTTAAGCTCCTCTTTTTTGAACCTGTTTGCTATGTGTGAGCACAGCACAGCCCCTCCGCAGCCGCAACCGCTTCCGCCTGCGTGTACGTCCTGCCTGCTTTTGTCGTATATGATAAGCCCGCAGTCGTTATATACAGAGGAAATATCGTATTTTGCTTCTGTCATAAGATCCTTGAGTATTTCAGAGCCTTCATATCCGAGATCTCCCGTGAGGATAAGGTCGTAATCCTTTGCAGAGGTTTCCGTGTTCTCGAAAAATCTCGAAAGCGTATCATACGCCGCAGGCGCCATTGCCGCCCCCATATTGTTTATATCTTTTATTCCCGCATCAATGCATCTGCCGGGCATAACCTCGGATACGTACATATACGACGTTGTTTTTCCAAGGATCATGCAAGAAGCGGCGGTGACGGTCCTTTGCGACGTCGGCGTTCTTTGTCCGCCGTATTCTACAGGGAAGCGGAACTGCCTTTCGGCTGTGCAGTTGTGAGAGGATGCACACACGGCGGTCTTTTCAAACGCCCCGCTTTGCATACAGACAGAAGCAAGAATGATAGATTCAGCCATAGTTGAGCAAGCGCCGTACAGCCCGAAATACGGTGATTTTGATTCGGAAAGCCCGTACGTCGATGCCGTACACTGATTCATAAGATCCCCTGCAAATACGGCATCAATATCGCAAGGCTTTATTTTTGCATTCTGAACGGCACAGTTGAACGACGTGCGTATCATCTCCGACTCGCTTTTTTCCCACGTTTTCATACCGAATGTGTTGTCGCCGCTGTGAAAAGCAAATTCGCTCCCGATAGGACCTTCAAATTCTTCCTTGCCGACGGCAGTACCGACGCCGAGAACACAAGGCGGTACTTTCATTTTTATCACGTCCAATGTTTTTTTCTCCTTTAATGATCGTGCCGTTAATTTGCCCCGATATCGCTCTTATTATGCAAATATTTGTTTTTTGTGGCAATACCGCCGCGTATGTGGCGTTCGGCTTTGTTTACCGACAGCACACGGCAGACCTCGGCGTGCAGTGCGGGATTTACGTATTTAAGCCTGTCTGTCACGTCTTTATGTACTGTTGATTTTGATACTCCGAATTTCACAGCACAAGCACGTACCGTTTGTCCTGTTTGTGCAATATAGTCACCTAAAATAACGCAACGCTCTTTTATATCGTATTGCATGATCTGTTCCTTTCGTTTTTTTCAGCATATGCGTTTTTCTTGCAATGTATTCCGGGTAAAATTTTATATTACACTTGAAGTTGTGGGCTTTTTATGATAAAATTGAAAAAAAGAAAAGGAAGAAATATGTATCCGTATTTTGAAATATTCGGTATAAAATTCGCCACGTACGGCGTATGCGCCTTTGTCGGATTTCTTTTGCAGTGGTTTGTATTTATGTACGCTGTCAAAAAAAGAGGCGGACTCGTTATGTGTGCGCGTGAGGTGCAGATGATAGGCGTATTCGGGTGCGCTGTCGGTATGAAACTGCTTTACGCACTTACAAGGACTGACCTCTGGGGAAAAGCTCCGCTTGATATAATATTCGGCGGCAGTGTCTTTTACGGCGGACTTCTGGGCGCACTTGCCTGCGGCTTTGCAGTGCTTAAAATAAAGGGAATAAACAGCGGCGTATATTCGGATGCAGCAGCTGTGAGCATACCCCTTTTTCACTCATTCGGAAGGATAGGCTGCTTTTTTGCAGGCTGCTGCTACGGAAAGGAAAGCTCCTTCGGCTTTGTTACGGAAAATGCGGTAATATCCGAATGTGACGGCGTTGAACGCTTTCCCATACAGCTTTTATGTGCGCTTTTGCTTTTATTGCTTTCGTTCTTTCTTTTTATTTTACACAGAAAAGAAGTTCTGAAAGATAAGCTTATGAGCGTATATCTGTGCATCTATTCTTTGGGAAGATTTATTATTGAATTTTTCAGAGGGGATGACGTAAGAGGATTTGTTTATACGCTTTCAACCTCACAGATAATAAGTATCCCAATATTTTCGATCACACTTTTTATACTGATAAAAACAATGTTTTTTAAAAAAGGTAAACGATATGAATAAAAAAATAGAAAATGTTGTAAAAACAAGCTCCTGGGTCGCAACAGACGGACTCGGCAGAAAAGTATCAACTAACGAAAATGCGGGAAATGAAAGAAAAGACAGATACGTCGGTGTCTTTTTTTCACCCTGGCACGGCTCGTTTGCGGAACATCAAAGAGCGTATAACAATCAGCAGATACTCGACAAATACCCCGATATAGACAAAAACGATCCGCACGACGGGCGCTGGGGAGAAAGAGGGTATCATTTCTGGAACGAACCGATATACGGATATTACAGCGAAAAAGACAGGTGGGTGATCCGCCGTCAGGCAGAAATGCTTGCCGCCGCAAGCGTTGATGCTATAGTGTGCGATAACACAAACGGTAAATTCACGTGGTGCGACACGATGCTTGAGGTCGTAAAGGTGTTTAACGAGGCGAGAGCTGACGGAGTAAACGCACCGAAGATAATTTTCCATCTGCCCTTCGGCGGTATGGAAAGCACGTCGTATCAGCTTAAGGAGCTTTACGATAAGCTTTACAGCGTTGAAGAGTACGCGCAAAACTGGTTTATGTGGGAAGGAAAACCGCTTATTATAGCCATTTCGGACGCACTTGAAAAAGACGATCCCTTGAGGGATTATTTTACGTTCAGATACGGACAGCCCGACTATCTTTCAAAGCAGACGTGTGACGAGCAGTGGGGATGGCTTTCTATGTATCCGCAGACAGTCTACAGAAAGAAAATGGATTCCGACGATAAAGTTGAGCAGATGACAGCAGGAGTCGCACAAAACCACGACTACGTAAATAAAAAGCTCACGGCAATGAACGGCGAAAACGTAACGGGAAGGTCATACACAAAGAAAAACGGATACACATCGGAAGAAAACGCCATTCTGTACGGTAAAAACTTTGCAGAGCAGTTTGACTACGTGCTTGAGAAAGATCCTTCCTTCGTACTCGTTACCTGCTATAACGAATGGGTCGCATCACGTTCAGACGTTCCGTGGTGCGGTGTTGAAAATGCATTTGCGGATCAGTTTTGCGATGAATACAGCCGTGACGTAGAACCGACAAAGGGAGCGCTTAAAGATCATTATTACTATCAGATGGTCGATTATATAAGAAAATTCAAGGGTGCTGAAAAGCAAGAAGAAGCATCAGGACCTAAAACCGTTGATATAAACGGCGATATTTCCGAGTGGGATGACGTAAGTCCTGCATATTACAGCTATAAAGGCAACACATTTGACAGATGTTATGAAGGGTATATTGATCCGATAACAGACAAAAGGATACTGTATAAGGATAATTCCGGACGTAACGACCTTTGCGATTTCAAGGTCGCATACGATGATGAAAACGTGTATTTTATGGCTCGCTGTGCAGACGATATAACACCGTATACAGATAAAAACTGGATGCAGTTATATATTGATACGCATAAAGACGAAGATGGGTGGGAATCGTTTAATTACGTCCTTAACAAAAACACTCCCAAAAACGAAAACCGCGCAATACTTGAACGCTTTACCGGGGAAGGTTTTGAAAGTGTTACCGTGTCCGAGGTAGAGTATGCGGTGATTGGCTGTGTTATGACGGTGAAAATACCGAAAAAAGACTTAGGTATAACGGATAAAAAGTTTACACTTGATTTTAAATGGGCTGATAATGTCGATACAAAGGCTGACGTTATGAATTTTTACATAAGCGGTGATACTGCCCCCACGGGCAGATTCAAATACCGGTTTATTGTTAAATGATCTGCTGAAAGGGAATTATGATAACTGTACTGTCAACTGAGCAAATGAAAAAAAACGACGCTTACACCGTCAAAAATATCACCTGCGAAAGAGAGCTTATTGAAAATGCGGCAGCTGCTTTGTTTGATTCCGTAAAGGAAAGAAACGGACCTTTTTGTATCGCTTGCGGCGGTGGGAATAACGGAGCTGACGGACTTGCTCTTGCAAAGCTTATTTTTGAAAGCGAAAAAGAGGTGTGCGTGTGCCTTTTGAGTAAAAAGCTTTCTGATGAAGGTGAGCGTTTTTACAATGAATGTAAAGACCTCGGCATTGATATGTTTTTTGCAGATGATAACACGGAATTTTCAAAATACGATACTATCATTGACTGTATTATCGGTACGGGATTTAAAGGTGAGCTTCGTGAAAATACGGCAAAGATAATAGAAAAGATCAATAATTCCGGTGCATACGTCGTGTCGGCTGATATAAACAGCGGACTTGATACGGATAACGGAATGGGAGATTTTTGCGTTATATCCGATCTTACCGTAGCACTCGGTGAATACAAATACGGCCATTTTCTTGCACGCGCAAAGGACGTTATGAAGAGCAAAAAAAGATATGACGTCGGTATAAAAGTCACACAACAGGATTCGTATCTTATTGAAAAGGACGATATTGCACCGCTTTTTGCAAACCGAAAAAACGACACACACAAGGGTGTGTACGGATACGTTACGGTCATCGGCGGAAGCGTTGAGTACAGCGGAGCGGCGAAGCTTGCGAATATTGCAATGTGTGCTTTGCGTTCGGGGTGCGGCGTATGCCGACTTGCCGTGCCGTCAAATATTTCGCACGCCGTTATGCCGTATTTGCTTGAAAGCACGCTTTGCCCGATGAAGTCGGACGAAAACGGCATCGTTTTTGATAAAGAGACAGCCGATAAGGCACTTGACAAAGCCTCCTGCGTATCGATCGGTATGGGTATGAAAACGGGAAAAGAGCAGGAAAAGCTCCTTTCTTACATTTTGCAAAACTACAAAGGCAGGCTTATAATAGACGCCGACGGCATAAACACGCTTGCACAGCTTGAAGGCGATGATCTGAAAAAGACGGAAAGCACCGTTATTCTGACTCCGCATATAAAGGAATTTTCCCGTTTGTGCGGTAAAAGCTGCGATGAAATATTAAATTCTCCTGTAGGTATTGCAAAAAAATACGCGAAAGAAAACGGCATTATACTTTTGCTTAAAGGAACATCAACGCTTGTAACCGACGGTGACACCGTGTATATTACCGATAAAGGAGCACCCGGAATGGCAACTGCGGGAAGCGGAGACGTTCTTTCGGGTATTCTCACGGGTATAATGGGTCACGTGAGCGATGACAGCATTTTGCTTGCTACAGCGGCAGGGGCGTATATAAACGGAGTGTGCGGTATGATGGCGCAAGAGGAGTTCACTGCGTGCGCTATGACGTCATCCGATACGGCAAAATTTATACCGAAGGTAATGAAAAAACTGTTAAATTAAAATAAACATCTAAAAATTTACTCTTTAAAAGGTTCTTTGTTAATATTTATATAATATACTGATACGCAGTATATTATAATTTCAAATTGGAGCAATAAAATGAGTTCTTTTAAAAAGGTTTACAAAGCTTTTTTGATAAGCACACTCGTAATTTCAGGTGTACTTTCGATCGCGAGGATCTTTCTTATGAATTATTTCTACGATCCGAGCCTTGAAAACTACAGCACGAAAACGAGTCTGCCTACAGTCTATTCTATACTTTTTGCAGTATGCTGTCTTGCGGCTTTTGCAGTGTTTTTCTTTATAAAAGTGCCGAAAAATGAGGAAGTCGTACTGCCTAAAAGCACGGTCGCATCGCTGTTTGCATCGTCGCTTTGCGGATTTTTCTTCATATCCTCGGCGTTTTTGGTATTGTATTTCACATTTGACATATTTTCACCCGAATCGTTTAAGCTCATGCTTTCGATAGAGGAAAAGATACCGCTTATCGCACTCATTGCAACGGTAGTCTTCTCGGTTCCGTCGGCGGTATTTTTCTTGAACTGTGAATCTATGAAATATGCTGACACACTGTTTGTCAAGGTAATGTCGTTTTTCCCGCCCCTTTGGTGTGTTGCGTATCTTGTATATCTTTATTTTGACAATTCGGTCGTTATCAATAACTCCGAAAAGCTGTCGGCAGAGCTTTCTGTGATATTTATGATGCTTTATCTTACGTCCGAAGCCCGTTACAGAATAGATACTCCCAGACACAGACTTCACCTTGCTTTGTCTCTTGTGAGTATAATAGCTGTTGCAACGTACTGTATACCCAATATCGTGCTTACGGTAATGCTCGTGCTTCCGTTTGACGAGTTTTCGATATATGCAGGACTTCAGATAACTGTTTTGCTTTATATGATAATACGCACGTTTCAGTTTTTACAGCCGAAGGAAAGCGTTCCGATCGAAGAATAATATCTTCCCTGTTTGATGCAGAAAATTTCTGTATCAAGCAGGGATTTTTTTGCTCATTTGAAGCTTTAATTGTTGACATTTTTATCCTTCATATGTATAATAATATTATATTAATATAATCGGAGTAGTAGTGCTTTGAACGGAAATTACAACATAGACGGAATTTTAAGAAAAGTCCTGAAGCCGGGCAGATATACAGGCGGCGAATACGGACAGATAGTTAAGAAAAAAGAGGAAGTGAAGTGCCGTTTTGCCTTCGCTTTTCCCGATACTTACGAAATAGGCATGTCCAATCTCGGACTTCGTATTTTATACGGCGCTCTCAACAGCTGTGATGATATATGGTGCGAACGTGTGTATGCACCGTGGCACGATATGCAAGAGCAGATGATAAAAAACAGTATACCGCTTTACGCACACGAAAGCGGAGATCCCGTAAAAGAATTTGATATACTCGGTTTTACCTTGCAGTATGAGCTTTGTTATACAACGGTACTCAATATGTTGAAGCTTGCAGGTATGCCCATATACGCAAAGGACAGAGGGGAAGAATATCCGATAGTGATAGGCGGCGGCCCCTGCTCTTATAATGCAGAGCCGATAGCTGATTTCTTCGACGTTTTTTCAATAGGCGAGGGCGAAGAAGCGCTTGTTGAATTTTGCCGCCTTTATATGGATATGAAGGAAAACGGCACGTATACCAAGGAAAGCTTCTTGCACGAAGCGGCAAAAATAGAGGGCTTTTACGTGCCTTCTCTTTATGAAGTTGAGTATAATGAAAACGGAACGATAAAATCGTATACACCTAAATACGGTGATATCCCGAAAAAGATCAGAAAACGCATAATCAAAGATTTTGATAAAACGTATTTTCCCGATAAATTCGTTATGCCGTATATAGAAACGGTGCACGACAGAATAGTGCTTGAAGTGTACAGAGGCTGTCCCAGAGGCTGCCGTTTCTGCCAGGCAGGTATGATATACCGCCCTGCAAGGGCAAAATCTCCCGACGTTATAAACGAGGAGGCAAAGACCCTTTACGAAAATACGGGATACGATGAAATATCCCTGTGCTCTCTTTCGATTTCGGACTATCCGCACATAAGAGAGCTTACGGACAAGCTTCTTGAATGGACCGATGACAATATGGTCGGACTTTCACTTCCTTCAATGAGAGCTGACAGCTTTTCAAGAGAGCTTATGAGGAAAATATCCTCAGTACGCACGGCGGGACTTACCTTCGCACCCGAAGCGGGAACGCAAAGACTTCGTGATGCCATAAACAAAAATATATGCGAAGAAGATATTTTCGAAGCCTGCAGAGCGGCGTTCGAAGGCGGAAGAAATCAGGTAAAGCTTTACTTTATGTGCGGACTTCCCACGGAGACCGACGAGGATATACTCGGCATAGAAAAGCTTGCAAGCGACGTCGTAAAGACGTTTTATCAAACGCCTGACAGACCGAAGGGAAGACCGACCGTTACAATAAGTGTCGCCTGCTTCATTCCCAAGCCGTTTACACCTTTTCAGTGGGACAGACAGTCAACGATGGAGGAGCTTTTGGAAAAGCAAAAGCTGCTTGCAGATGCCATAACGGACAGAAGTATAAAATACAATTATCACGATGCAAACATAAGCCGTATCGAAGCTGTGTTCGCAAGAGGTGACAGACGTATATCAAAAGCACTTGCGGAAGCCTCCGACAGAGGATTTAAATTCGATGCCTGGGACGAGTGCTTTGACTACGACGGCTGGCTCGACGTGTTTGAAAAATGCGGTATAGATCCCGCCTTTTATGCAAACCGTGAGTTTTCCGAGGATGAAATATTGCCGTGGGACATCATCGACTGCGGTGTATCAAAAGAATTTTTCCTTCGTGAAAGACACAAGGCGTACGAACACAAAACAACGCAGAACTGTATGCAGTCGTGTGCAGGATGCGGAGCAAATAAGCTGGGAGGTGAGTGTGCATGGTGCCCGTCAGCCAATACAGAAACGTAAGAATAGAATTTTCAAAGACAGGCAGGGCGAAATTTATTTCGCATCTTGACCTCAACAGAACGCTTAAAACAGCATTTACCCGCGCAAAGGTGCCGATATGGTACACTAACGGATTTAATCCGCACCCGAAGCTCGTTTTTTCCCTGCCGCTTGCACTCGGCGCTGAAAGTATGTGCGAGTTTCTTGATATAAGAGTGCTGCCGCCGTTTGTCGGAAACGATATAAAAAAGGCACTTAATGCAAATTTGCCGAACGATATAAGAATAAAAAAGGTGTACACACCGCAAACTGCACTTGAAGATATGCACTGGGCAGTCTACGATTTTGTGTTTCACTGCAAAGACGCATCGGATGAGCTTGCACAGAAAATAAAAGACCTGCTTTCAGCCCCGCTCGTTATCGAAAAAAGAACGAAAAAGACGAAAAGCGGTCTTATTGAAGCCGATATTTCAGAGGGAATAAAAAACCCCGAAACACTTTACGAGGACGGTAAAATAAAGCTCACCGTCACACTTTGCACAAGAACCGACGGCTACGTCAACCCCGAGTATATCATAAAAGCCATGTCAAGATATCTCGGCGTTGATTTCGAAGGGAAGGACGAATATTATTCGGTAATGAAGCGCATCGCACTTAAAAGCGATCTTACGACCGTATTTGAATAAACAGGAGAGCATAAAATGAAAAGATCAAGATGGATATGGTACAGAGGCGATTTTGAAATTTATCACAGCCTCAAGCTTCATTCAAGACGTGACGAATTCGGTTTTGCCGTGCCTCCTATGTGGGAGCTTTACACACCGTACCCCACAGTTTCGTTTGACAAGACGTTTGAAGCGGAAAAAAGCGGTACGTTTAAAATATTATCAAACGCAAGAGGATTTGTTGAGCTTGACGGCGTACGCCATATAATCGGTACGGACGTAAGCTTTACGGAAGGAAAACACACAATACACGTCCTTGTTACAAAGCCCGAGGGGCTTCCGTGTATCTTTTGCGAAAGCGACGATATAATATCCGACAGCAGTTGGATATGCGCACACAATACATCCGAACGTGTAACGGCAGGGGATGATCCCGCGTATGAAGATCCGAAAGATAACCCCGAAATATTTAATTTTTCCTATGACAGAGTAGATCCCGTTTCTGTAAAAAGCATAAACGGCGGTGTTCTGTACGACTTCGGACGTGAGCTTTTTGCAAAGCTCGATATACAGAATACAAACGGTGAAAAATTTACCGTTTATTTCGGTGAAAGCGATGCCGAAGCGCTTTCGGCAAATTCCGACACGTATCTTTGGCAAACGGTCGAAGGCGAAAAAGACTATTCGCTGTCAGCACGCGCGTTTCGATACGTTTTTATCCCGACGGAAAAAAGTCTTGACTTTACGGTATATGCCGAATATGAGTACATTCCGTTTGAATACAAGGGCGATTTCAAATGCGAGGATGAGCTGATAAATAATATCTGGGATATTTCGGCGTATACGTTCCACCTGAACGCAAGGGAGTTTTTCCTTGACGGCATCAAACGTGACCGCTGGGTATGGTCGGGCGATGCTTACCAGAGCTATATGATAAACGAATATCTTTTCCTTGATTATCCCACGGTGCGCCGTACGATAACGGCGTTAAGGGGAAAAGATCCCTTAAATACGCATATAAATACGATAAACGATTATTCTTTGTATCTCATAATAGGAACTTACGACTACTATTTTTCATCCGGTGACGACGATTTTATAAAGTTTATTTATCCGAGGATAAAGTCGCTTTGTGAATTTATAATATCACGTCTTGATGAAAACGGCTTTGTCGTACACCGTGCGGGTGATTGGATATTTATCGACTGGTCGAATATAGATAAGCACGGCGCACCGTGCGCAGAACAGATGCTTCTGTACCGTGCAATGCTTTCGATGAAGGAACTTGCAAAGGTCGCAGGTGACGACACAGAGCAGTACGGCAAACGCGCAGAGGACCTTTACGTAAATATAAATAAGTATTTCTGGAATGAAGAAAAGGGAGCGTTTATCGACAGCTATACCTCGGGCAGAAATCACGTAACGAGACACGCAAATATTTTTGCCATCCTTTATGATCTTGCAACGCCCGAGCAGACGAAAAAAATAGTCGAAAACGTAATAAACAATCCCGAAATTACGCAGATAACGACGCCGTACTTCAAATTTTTCGAAACGGATGCCGTATGCAAAACGGGTGATCTTGAATACGCAGCTAACCTTATACGCTCTTATTGGGGAGATATGGTAAAGCTCGGCGCAACGTCCATATGGGAGCAGTATATTCCCGAGGAAGAGGGCGAAAAGCATTATTCGATGTACGGTATGAAATACGGTAAATCGCTTTGCCACGCATGGGGCGGAGGACCTGTTTATATATTCGGTAAGTATTTCCTCGGCGTTACGTCAACGTCGGTCGGTGCTGAGACGTTTGAAGTAAGACCGAACCTCGGAAGCTTAGAAAAGATAAAAGGCTCTGTTCCGTTGAACGGCGGTATCGTCAAGATCGAGCTTGACGGTGAAAAATGCCGTGTGTATACCGATAAAGACGGCGGTGTGCTTGTTCTTGACGGTAAAAAAACCGCCCTTAAAAAGGACGGTTATGTAGAGATCAAACGTACTTGATCACGCTTTTAACAGAACTTTGCTGAGGGATTTTGAAAGCGCAAAGCTTATGATGCCGCATACGAAGAACTCGATAATTCCGTTTATTCCGACCATTATCCAGACCAAAGAAAGCAGGTTGTTGTAACCTGTAATGCCGAGGCCTTCAAGACCTGTGTGGAATGCGGGATTGTTGTAGAAGAAAAGCATCATGCTTCCGACAAACAAAAGTGTGTTTATAAGAGGAGCCGAAAGGCTTGACGTTAAAAATGCACCGATATCGTTTTTGCTTGCTTTCTTGATGACTGCGAAAATAAGACCTGACAAAAGACCTATAAGCGTTCTCGGTATTATACACATTACAGCGGTAAATACAGGGCTTATTCCGACGAGCATTGCACCGAAAGCATCTCCCGTAAAACACTGAATAAAGCTTGTTATGCCGAAAAGCAGACCGAAGTATGCACCGTATACAGGACCGAGGAGTATTGCACCGAGTGCAACCGGTATCGTCATAAAGCTGATGGATACGAATCCGACTCTCAAATATCCCAAAGGAGTAAATGACATAACGATTATCAACGCTGTAAATACTGCGGCAAGAACTAATCTTTGAGTTTTTTGTTTATTGTTCATTTGATAAACCTCCAATAAAATATTGTTATAATTATACACTAAAATGTTTAAAAGTCAAGAGTTTTCGGACTTTTTTGCTCAAAAAAGGTAAGGAGTGTATTTATGAATATCAAAAATTATACGTTGCTTTGCGATTTTTACGAGCTTACAATGGGCAACGGATATTTCGAAAACGGTATGAAGGACAAGACCGTTTACTTCGACGTTTTCTTTCGACGTGTTCCGGACGGCGGCGGATTTGCCATTGCCGCAGGACTTGAACAAGTCGTAAACTATATAAAAGAACTGCATTTTTCAAAGGATGATATAAGCTTTTTAAGAAGCAAGGAAATGTTTTCGGAAGGATTTTTACAGTACCTCAGTACGTTTAAATTCAACGGAGATATCTGGGCAGTTCCCGAAGGAACACCCGTGTTCCCGAAAGAACCGATAATGACCGTCCGTGCAAATGCGATAGAAGCACAGCTTATAGAAACGTACGTTTTGCTGTGCCTGAATCACCAGTCGCTTATTGCAACGAAGGCAAACAGAATAGTAAGGGCGGCATCGGGTAAAGCCGTGTCGGAATTCGGCTCTCGAAGAGCACAAGGAGCAGACGGCGCAGTTCTCGGAGCAAGGGCTGCGTATATTGCAGGCTGTGACGGCACGGCGTGCGTTATAGCGGAAAAGGATCACGGCGTTCCCGCAGGCGGCACCATGGCACATTCCTGGGTACAGATGTTTGATACGGAATATGAAGCGTTTGAAACGTACTGCAAAACGTATCCAAAAAGCGCAACGCTGCTCGTCGATACGTATAACGTGCTGAAAAGCGGTGTGCCGAATGCAATAAAAGCATTTGATGCGGTATACGGAAAGGATAATAAAAACGTATCACTCGGTATCCGCCTTGACAGCGGCGATATTGCATATTTATCCATAAAGGCAAGGAAAATGCTCGACGAAGCAGGATACAGCCATTGCAAGATAGTTGCTTCAAATTCGCTTGACGAATATATTATCAGAGATCTGTTGAATCAGGGCGCAAAGATAGACTCTTTCGGTGTCGGTGAAAGACTTATAACCTCAAAAAGCGAACCTGTTTTCGGCGGTGTGTATAAGCTTACTGCAGTTGAAGATGATAACGGCAATATACTTCCGAAAATAAAAATAAGCGAAAATCCCGAAAAAATAACGTATCCTCACTTCAAAAAGCTGTACAGACTGTATGAAAACGACAGTAAAAAGGCGATAGCAGACCTTCTTTGCATACACGATGAAAAACCCGATTTTTCAAAACCGTACGAGCTTTTCGACCCCGACTATACCTGGAAAAGAAAGACCGTTTCGGACTATACCGTACGTGAACTTCAGGTGAAAATATTTGAAAACGGTAAATGCGTGTACGAGCTTCCCGATATCGATCAGATAAGAAGTTACTGTAAAGAACAGATACAGACGCTTTGGGACGAGGTTACGAGATTTGAAAATCCGCATAATTATTATGTAGACCTTTCCCAAAAGCTTTGGGATGTCAAAAAATCCCTGCTTGACCAAAACGGCAAGTGAAAGGAGAAGGACCTTGGCAGAAGGACACAGAGAAAGGTTAAAAAAGAGATTTCTCGCAGAAGATCTCGAAAGATTTGAACCTCATAACGCACTTGAAATATTGTTGTTTTATGCGTTGCCGAGAATAGATACGAATATGATAGCACACAGACTCATCGACAGATTCGGATCTTTTTCGGGTGTGCTTGATGCACCGTGCGAGGAAATAGCATCCGTTGACGGTGTCGGAGAAAATGCGGCAATATTTTTAAAGCTCATAAGTGCGACGGTAAAATATTACGAAAAAGAACAAAATATAAATAAGGCGCTGGTATCCGACAGCTCGGATGAGATAGGCAGACTGCTTGTTGAAAAGTTAAGCGCAGAGCCTAACGAAAAGGTAGTTTTGATGATGCTTGACAACAGCGGAAACGTCACGGATATAAGAGTCGTGTACGAAGGCTCGGTGAATTCGGCAAACGTAAATTTAAGAAGAATAACGGAAGCCGTATTGGTATCCAAAGCCTCATCGGTAATACTTGCGCATAATCACCCCGGCGGCATTGCGCTACCGTCGGTCGAGGATATCGAGGTAACGCAAACGCTTAAAAAGGCTTTGTCACTTATAGACGTTGATCTTGTCGAGCATTATATAATAGCACCCGACGGATATGCAAAGATAATCAACAGCTGATTTATTTAAAATTGGGATCGTTATTAAGGCAATATCCGCAAAAGAGATCGTCGCACGCATGCGTTTTGCCTATAAGAAGCTCTCTGTGAGAAGCTTTCATATTCATAAACGAGTGCATACCTTCAATGTGGGTGATGGCACTCGGCAAAAGATCTTGTTTTTCCATTTTATCCTCCGATAGAATTTGAAGTGGGATATCCCGAAATATTATTTGCAAAAACGTCTTTTGTATGTTACAATGAAATATAAATATTTTCCCGTAACGGGGAAATAATTGAAATTAATAAATTAAGAACGGAGAAAATTATGAGTACTTTTTTGACTACCGTTCCCGAATTTTCCTTTACCGACTGGCAGGTGTGCCTGCTCGGAGTAGGTACGGTGTTCGTGGGACTTATCGGTGTCATACTTGTTTGCTTCATCATCGGCGCCATTACAAGCAAAATAGGCGGTAAAAAAGAAGATGTGCAAGCATCGGATGCAAAACCTTCGCAAACGGTACAAAACGCTGAAATACAGAACAGAGAAGAGTTCGTTGCGGCAATTTCGGCAGCACTTGCCGAGTATATGGGAGAGGATGTAAATTCTTTCCGCATAGTTTCAATTAAAAAAATATAAGGAGAATTACAAATGAGAACATTTAAAGTAAACGTAAACGGAAACACATACGAGGTACAGCTTGAAGAGGTAAGCGCATCGGAGATCAAAAGCGCACCTGTACAGAATACAGCACCCGCGGCATCTGCGGCATCGGCACCTGCAGGCGGTAAGGAAGTAAAAGCCCCCATTGCCGGAACGATACTTACAGTAAACGTATCAACGGGCGCAAGCGTAAAAGCAGGTGACGTTATTATGGTGCTTGAAGCTATGAAAATGGAAAATGAAATATGCGCTCCCTGCGACGGAAAAATAACGTCTGTTGCAGTAAGTGCGGGAGCATCCGTTCAGTCGGGCGCGTTGCTTTGTACGATAGGCTAAGAGGTGCTTATGGAGTCGATCGTTAATTTCGTTAAGACCACGGGTTTTGCTATGATAGCAGAAAAACCCATGGCGCTTGTAATGTATCTTATCGCCGCATTTCTTATATATCTGGCGATAGCTAAAAAATTCGAACCGCTTCTGCTTTTGCCTATAGCATTCGGTATGCTTTTGACAAACCTCCCTGGTGCTGAGCTTTACCACCCCGAAATATTCATAAACGAAACGGGACATATCAACTGGTCGATGTTTTCCGAAGGTGCGGCAGGTCTTATAGATTATCTGTATCTCGGTGTCAAGCTCGGTATTTTCCCGTGCCTTATATTCATCGGTGTCGGTGCTATGACGGACTTTGCACCGCTTATAGCAAATCCGAAGTCTCTCATTTTGGGCGCGGCGGCACAGGTAGGTATATTCGTAACTTATATACTTGCACGTGTTTCGGGTATATTCACACCCGAACAGGCAGGTTCTATCGGTATCATCGGCGGAGCTGACGGACCTACGGCAATTTACACGGCAACGAAAATGTCTCCCGAACTTTTAGGCTCAATAGCCATAGCCGCATATTGCTATATGGCACTCGTGCCGTTTATACAGCCCCCGATAATGAAGCTTCTGACTACGGAAAAAGAACGTAAAATAGAAATGAAACAGCTCCGTGAGGTGTCAAAGACCGAAAAAATAGTTTTCCCCATTGCTATTACAGCGTTCGTTTCTTGGCTCGTTCCGTCCGCTGCCGCTCTTATCGGCTCGCTTATGCTCGGTAACCTTTTGCGTGAATGCGGTGTTACGGAAAGACTCAGCAAGACTGTACAGAACGAGCTTATGAATATCGTAACCGTATTTTTGGGCATTTCCGTCGGTGCTACGGCGACAGCCGAGCGCTTCTTGAATCTCGAAACGCTTGCAATACTCATCATGGGCGTATTTGCATTTTCAATAGGAACGGGAAGCGGTGTCCTTCTTGCTAAGTTTATGAACCTTTTCTCCAAAAACAAGATCAACCCCCTTATCGGTTCTGCGGGAGTTTCCGCCGTTCCTATGGCGGCACGTGTTTCGCAGAAGGTCGGACAGGAGGCAAATCCTGCAAACTTCCTGCTTATGCACGCAATGGGACCTAACGTTGCAGGCGTTATCGGCTCTGCAATAGCGGCAGGTGTTCTTTTGCAGATACCCAATATGTTCTGATTGAATGGAGGCAAAATATATGGCTAAAAATCCGTTAAAAATAACAGATACGATACTGCGTGACGCTCACCAGTCACAGGCGGCAACGCGTATGAGGATAGAGGATATGCTTCCTATATGCGAAACGCTTGATAAAATAGGCTTCTATTCTCTTGAGTGCTGGGGCGGTGCTACGTTTGATTCGTGTATGCGCTTCCTCGGTGAAGATCCCTGGGAAAGACTCCGTACGCTTCGCCGTGCTTTGCCAAATACGAAATTGCAGATGCTCTTAAGAGGGCAGAATCTTTTGGGATATAAGCATTACGCAGACGATACGGTCGAAGCGTTTATAAAAAAATCTATCGAAAACGGTATTGATATAATAAGAATTTTCGATGCGTTGAACGACGTAAGAAATATCGAAGCGGCAATGAAATATACAAAGCATTACGGCGGTACGGTCGAAGCGGCAATAAGCTATACGACAAGTCCCGTGCATAATGCACAGTATTTCGTCGAGCTTGCTTGTAAGCTTGAAGAAATGGGCGCGGATATCATCTGTATCAAGGATATGGCAAACCTCCTTTTGCCGTATGATGCGTATTCGCTTGTAAAAGCGCTCAAAGAGAAGGTATCCCTTCCCATTCATCTCCATACGCATAACACCTCGGGAACCGGTGATATGACGTATCTTATGGCGGCAATGGCAGGCGTTGATATAGTTGATACGGCGCTGTCGCCTCTTGCAAACGGAACGTCACAGCCCGCAACGGAATCTCTCGTTGCGACGATGGCTGAAACGGAACGTGATACGGGACTTGATCTTGCGCTTTTGAGCGAGGCGGCGTCGCATTTCAGAACTGTTGCCGCAAAGCTTAAAGAGGGTGGAAGTCTTGACCCGAAGGTATTGAACGTCGATACGAATACACTTTTGTATCAAGTGCCGGGCGGTATGCTTTCGAACCTCATTTCACAGCTCAAGCAGGCGAATGCCGAGGATAAGTACTACGACGTTTTATCTGAAATTCCGAGGGTAAGAAAAGATTTCGGATATCCTCCGCTTGTTACACCTACAAGCCAGATAGTCGGCTCTCAAGCAGTTTTAAACGTCCTTTCGGGTGAAAGATATAAGGTCTTTACGAAAGAGTCAAAGGGGCTTTTGAAGGGCGAATACGGAAGACTCCCGGGGGAGGTAAACGAGGAAGTGCGCAAAAAGGCAATAGGGGACGAAGAAGTCATCACCTGCCGCCCTGCGGATCTTATAGCGCCCGAGCTTGAAAAGTACAGAGAGGAAACAAAGGGGATTGCAAAGTGTGATGAAGACGTGCTTTCCTATGCGCTTTTCCCAAAGGTAGCACCTGAATTTTTCGCAAAAAGAGATTCGACAGAAAAAGCTGAAAAACAGGTTAAAAAAGATACAATAAGAGAAATATTCGTTCAAGATATTTCTATATAATAATAAAGGCAGCCGAAAGGTTGCCTTTATTGCATAAAGGGGGTGACATGGTGAGATTCAGAGATAAGCTGATACGGTTTATGTACGGAAGATACGGATACGATAAGCTTTCGTTTTTTATGTTCTGTTTGTATTTCGTGCTGTTTTTCGTGCGCTGTGTGCTTGCCTTCTTTGACAGTAAAGCCGCAAGCGTAATATCACTTACGGTTTTCTTTTTGAGTACAGCGTTGCTGTTTTGGATTATTTTCAGATTTTTTTCAAGAAATATAACGGCACGGCGAAAAGAAAACGAGGTATATTTAAAGCTGTCGAAGCCCGTGACCGAATTTTTCAAAAGAAGCTTCAACCGCATAAGATACGTAAAAAAGTACAGATACCGCAAATGCCCTCATTGCAAGAGCTTTTTGCGGTTGCCTAAGAAAAAAGGGAAGCATAACGTATGCTGTCCTCGCTGTAAAAAAGACTTTGAAGTCAATATTTTAATATAAACAAAACGGTTGAATACAAAAAATAATATTTTTTTTAAAAACCCCTTGATTTTTTTGCCATTGTGTGATATAATACACAAGTATTCAACCGATATGGAGAAGTCGCCTAGTTGGTCGAGGGCGCACGACTGGAAATCGTGTAACCGGTAAAACGGTTCCAGAGTTCGAATCTCTGCTTCTCCGCCAGAAAAATCACACATTGTCTGTCAAGATAATGTGTGATTTTTTCAACTAAATCCGCCGATGGCGGAAGAAATCGCTTTGCGATGAAATCTGCCTTGAGGCAGGAGATGGAGGCGGATTTAATTTCATCTGAGGCAAAGCCGAAGATTTCATCAGCGTCAGCTGATTTCATCCTTGCGACAGCAAGGATTTCATTTTAGTAAGAGTTCGAATTTATACGCAAAACTGTCGAAAATATCTTTTTGTAGCCCATGAATATGAAAATCGACAAATTTCAACAGAAACTTGTCGTTTTTCAATGATATCTGTTCCTTATATCATATTGCATAAACGATATGGAATGGTATAATTAAACGAAAGACGGTAGAGATATGAAATTACTGAATAATCTTTTCAAAAGAAAAAAACGAATAGATCCTATCCCAATGCCGCCTTATGATGAGATTGTTAAATCATTATACGGCAGGCAACTTGTTTATTCTGATGAACTGAAAATTTGCAAGGTAATATATAACAAAGATAATTCAAAGCGGTTTGTTGTTTTGAAAAGCAATAAGGGATTTTTTAAATACACTTATGAAGAAATATGTGTTTTTAATGAGCTTGATTGGACTTCCTACTATTGCTATATCGAAAATATAGAACCGGGGTGGTGGGAATCCAAAGATAGTTCTTTCGCCTATTCATTTTTTGGAACAGAAAAAGAAGCTGTGATTGCGATGAAAACAGAACCTATCTACAAAAGGTATTTTGAATAATTTTAGCCGGCATAGTTTTTGTCAATTCACCTCAAAACAAAAAGCACTTGCGAAAAGTAAGTGTTTTTTTCAATGAAATCCACCCTTACGGATGGGCGAAATCGTCTTCGATGATGAAATTCAACGTCGTTGGATGAAATCTGACTCGACGGATGATGGGTGGATTTAATTTCATCTCGAAGATTTTATCCGAACGAAGTGAGGATCTCATCGTGCGTAGGCACGATCTCATCAAATATACAAGGCTGCGCCTTGATTTGTTTTCTAAAGTGTGATATAATACCCTAAAAGTTGTGGCTGTGTGGTTGAAACTATTTAAAAAGACAGACTCAAACAAAAATTTGAGTCTGTCTTTTGTTATACAAGTTTGAATTCTTTAAAATCGTTTACAAGTGAGCTTGAGCCGACGAAGACTCTGAAAAGCCCTTTTTCTGCTTCAAATTTACCACTTTGCGTATGGAATTTAAGCTCATCCTCCGTTATTTTAAATTCTGCCTTTGCTTCTTCGTTCGGCGTAAGGGTGATCTTTTTATATCCTTTAAGCTCTTTTACAGGACGGCACACGGATGCCGAAACGTCGTTTATATACATCTGAAGCGTTTCCGTGCCCGTGTATTTGCCCGTGTTTTTGATGTTTACGGATACGGTTATTTCTTCTGAACTTGTCATTGTGTCGGATGACAAAACAGGCTCCGATATTTCAAACGACGTGTACGAAAGTCCGTAACCGAAGGAGTAAAGAGGATAATACGGTATATCCTCGTATCTTACACAGTATCTGCCGTAGGGATTGTGAGGTCTTCCCGTACGCAGATAATTGTAATAAACGGGACATTGACCTTCATAGGGGAAGCACATCGGAAGCTTTCCTTCAAAGTTTGCTTTGCCGAAAATAAGCTCGGATATCGCCGTACCGCCTTCGGTACCCGGCTGCCAGAAAACGACCGTGCAAGGGGATATATCGTTTATGTTTTCAAGTGCCAGCGGTCTTCCGCAGAACAGCAAAAGCACCGTCTTTTTGTTTACCTTGCATACCTCTTTTATAAGATGCGTTTGTGCATCGCTTAACGAAAGTCTTGCACGGGAGTGCGCTTCGCCGCTTACGTCGTTTGCTTCGCCTGCACATATTATAACCGCATCGGAATCTTTTGCAAGCTGTACTGCATGTTCGATGCTTTCTTTTGCATCTGATGAGCTTTCTTTAAGTCCTCCGTTACAGCCGAGGGAGAAAACAGCGTCGGGACGCTCTTTTTTTATTCCTTCAAAAACGCTGACAGCTTCATCTTCACGGCCGTTACAGTACCAGGCGCCGATCATTCCTCTGTTTGCAAAAGGACCTATTACGGCGACCTTTTTTACCGTGTCATCAAACGGTAAAACGTCCTCGTTTTTAAGCAAAACAGCGCTTTTTTGAGCCGCAAGCCTTGCTATATCTCTGTGTTCTTTGCACAAAAACAGACGTTTTTCTTCTTCGGGAGAGGACGAACGGAAAGGATCGTCGAAAAGACCGAGCTTTTCTTTAAGCTTCAGTATTCTCATTACCGCAGTATCTATCTGCTCAAGCGTTATTTTGCCTTCGTCAAGAAGCTCTTTGCCGTATTTTACGAAGCAGGCAGTCATCATTTCGATATCCGTGGTTGCGTCAAGTGCCTTTTGTGCGCTTTCTTTTTCATTTTCGCTTATTCCGTGAGGCATCATTTCTCTGAGTGCACCGTAGTCGGATATGACTATTCCGTCAAATCCCCATTCCTTGCGCAATATGCCGTCTACGAGCGCTTTGTTAGCAGAGGATGGGACACCGTTTAAGGTGTTGAAGGATGTCATTGCAAGCTCTACGTTTGCATCTATTGCCGCTTTGTATGCAGGCAGATAATATTCACGCAGTGTGTGTTCACAGACCTCGGCGTTGTCGTAATCTCTTCCGCCTTCGCACGCGCTGTATGCGGCAAAATGCTTGATGCAGGCGGCTACTCTGTCAGAGCCGAGATCACCCTGGAAGCCTTTTACCATAGCGGCTGCCATTTTTGAATTGAGATGCGGATCTTCTCCGCACGTTTCCGTGCATCTTCCCCAGCGGGCATCGCGTGCAAGATCCATCATAGGAGCGAACGTAACGTGCAGACCGCTTGCCGCCGCCTCTTTCGCCGCCATAGCGGAACATTCTTCGGCTAAATCTTCGTCAAACGTCGCACCTATTCCCAAAGGTGTCGGGTATATCGTACGGAAACCGTGTATGACGTCAGCCATAAATAAAAGGGGGATACCGTTCGGGTCTTCTTTTAAGTGGAGCTTTTGAAGCTCTCTCAGAGTCTCTGCCCCCGTACCGCCTAAAACCGAACCGACACGTGAGGTTACGTTTTCGGGTATTCCGAATTTTGTCATAGGACCCGTTACCATACCCTCGCTTTTGTCCGTTATCATTTCGGGGGTTATCTGAAGCATTTGTGCAAGCTTGTCTTCAAGCGACATCTTTTCAAGCAGTTTTTGTATATCCATTATCATATCTCCTGTATAAGTATAATTCATTTTACAATACGCGCCTGCATTTGTCAACAAAATATTGACATAAACTTTTCCGTAGGGTATAATCAAATAAGTAAAGGTGGGATGAATATGCGTATTTCGTTGATACAGATGAAGGTTTTGAAAACTCCGAAGGAAAATCTTGAAAAGATCGGCTCCCTTGTTGCCAAAGCAAAAAGCCAAAATGCAGATATCGCCGTGTTGCCCGAAATGTGCTTTTGTGCATACGAAAACGCTGCGTTCGTAAAGTACGCAATGGATGAAAAAAGCGAGATAATAAAAGGACTTTCCGATATTGCAAAGAAAAACAAGCTGTATCTTACGGCAGGCAGTATCCCCGAAGCCGATGAAGAAAAAATATACAATACCTCGTACGTGTTTGATACTTCCGGGAACATTATAGCGAAACACAGAAAAATACATCTTTTCGACGTAGATATCAAAAACGGACAGTATTTTAAAGAATCGGACACGTTTTCAGCGGGGAATAAAGTAACGGTCTTTGAAACGGAGTGGGGAAAAATAGGCGTTATGATATGCTACGATATAAGATTCCCCGAGCTTGCCTTGCGTATGGCAAACGATGTAAAAGCTATTATCGTGCCCGCCTCGTTCAATTACACGACAGGCCCCGAACATTGGGAGCTTTTGTTCAGAGCAAGAGCGGTCGACAATCAGGTGTATATGATAGGCTGTGCAAGTGCAACGGACGATACGCAGAGCTATCGCTCGTGGGGACACTCGATAATAACAGACCCGTGGGGAAGAGTCGTAAAACAGTTGGGTACGGAAGAGGAGCTGTATACAGCGGATATTGACCTCGAATATTGCGGTACGATAAGAAAACAGCTTCCTTTGTTACAGCACAGACGGTGTGATTATTAAATTTAGATTAAGGTTTGTATTTGCTGTTGACAAAGATGGATTTTTGTGGTATCATATTTAGCACACGATGTGCCACGCGGGGGATTTATGGAGAAAAAAGAGGAGCTTATATGCGACGAAATGTCGCAAAGAATAATTGAAACAGCAGAAAAAATCGCACTTGAGAACGGTGTTGAAGGTCTTAACGTAAGGAAAATACTTAAAACCCTCGGCATTTCCAACAGAGTATTTTATAACCGATTCAAGAATATAAGCGATGTGCTTGATATCGTTTATGAAAAAACGGTACTTAAGATAAGAGAAAGTATTACAGCGGGCGTTGATCCCGCCAAGGACTTTTTTGAGCAGGTGACCGAAATGGTCGCAAATACGCTTATGATGTCGTACGACAACAAAATGAACCTTAACAGCTACGTATTTGAAAATGATTCCGTATCACGTTCCAATTTTGAATGGTGGCATAAAGAAATAATAAAACTGATAGAATATGCAAAGTCTGAAAAGCTTTTTAAAGACGTTGATTCCGACGCAATAAGCTATGCAATATGGTGCTTCTGCCGAGGATATAACGCTGATGCGGTGAGCAGAAATCTCCCACGCGACAAAGCGGTTGAAAATTTCAAATACAGCTTCGGATTTTTGCTTGAAGGGCTTAAAAGATAACCGTTAGATTTACAGAATATGTTATGCACCCGAAAAATAAAGGTGACCGATCTTGAAGATCCGTCACCTTTTTATTTATTCATTTTCGCTTTTATACGTTATTTCAATATCGCCTTGCTTTTTGACGTAGTCGGACGTTACGGTAACCTTTTCTATCGTGTTGTCAGACGGTACTTTGTACATTATATCAAGCATAAGATCTTCAACTATGGAACGAAGACCTCTCGCTCCTGCGGATCTTTCGATAGCAAGAGCCGCTATTTCACGTATTGCATCATCTGAAAATTCAAGCGTAACACCGTCGAGTGATAAAAGCTTTGTGTACTGCTTTACAAGAGAGTTTTTGGGCTCTTTCAGTATTTTTGCAAGAGCTTCTTTGTCAAGTGCATCAAGACACGTTATTACGGGAAGTCTTCCCACAAGCTCGGGAATGAGACCGTATTTTATTATGTCATGAGCACATACTCCTGCATATATGCCGTCACGCTTTTTCATTTCGGCAGTTATTTTTTCCGTGCCGAATCCGACTGTCTGATTGCCGCGTCTTTGCTCGATTATCTTATCAAGACCGTCAAAAGCACCGCCGCAGATAAACAGGATATTTTCCGTATTGATCTGTATAAATTCCTGATTGGGATGCTTTCTTCCGCCTTGCGGAGGTACGTTTGCCGTCGTTCCTTCAAGTATCTTCAACAGTGCCTGCTGTACGCCTTCGCCCGAAACGTCTCTCGTTATGGAGCGGTTTTCGCTTTTTCTCGATATCTTATCTATTTCATCAATATATATGATACCTTTTTCGGCACGGTCGACGTCGTAGTCGGCTGCCTGGATAAGTCTTAAAAGAATGTTTTCGACGTCCTCACCGACGTATCCCGCCTCTGTAAGTGTCGTCGCATCGGCGATAGCAAAGGGGACCTTCATCGTTTTTGCAAGAGTCTGGGCGATGTAAGTTTTACCCACACCCGTAGGACCTAAAAGAAGCACGTTGCTCTTCTGTATTTCAACGTCGGGCTTCGTTTCTTCTTTTGATTTGTTCTTTCCTTTTTTGCGCGTGCTGTTTTTTCTGCTTTCTTCAAGCAAAAGTATGCGCTTGTAGTGGTTGTAGACCGCTACGGAAAGCGTCTTTTTGGCGTTTGTCTGTCCTATAACGTATTCATCGAGTGCGGCGTGTATCTGCCGGGGCTTCGGTAACGTTTCAAACGTCAGCGAATCGCCCTCGTTTTCATACGCTTCATCCTCGTACTTTTCATCGAGTATGGATGAGCAGATGTCAACGCAATACTCACATATGCAAGCACCCGTAGGAGAGGGAATAAGCAGTACGTTGTCAGACTCGGTCCTGCCGCAAAAAGAGCAGGCTAACGTAGTTTTTTTATTATCTGCCATAAGATCACTTCTTTATTATTATTTCATCTATAAGACCGTAAGCTTTTGCCTGCTCTGCTGTCATATAGTTGTCACGGTCCGTGTCGATACATATCTGTTCGTACGATTTTCCCGTGTTCTCGGCAAGTATGCGGTTCATTTTTTCTTTTGTGAAAAGCAAATGATCCGTGTGTATCTTTATGTCGGACGCCTGGCCGCTCAAGCCGCCGCCTCCGATCAAAGGCTGGTGTATCATTATTTCGCTGTTGGGCAAAGCGAAACGCTTGCCCTTTGTACCCGCGGAAAGAAGGAACGACCCCATACTTGCCGCCATACCTATACATATAGTGGAAACATCGCACTTGATGTAATTCATCGTGTCGTATATTGCCATTCCGTCGGTGATAGAGCCGCCGGGAGAATTGATGTAGAAGTAAATGTCACGGTCGGGATCAGCAGCTTCAAGATAAAGCATCTGAGCCACGATGACTGCCGAAGTTGCGTGATTTACATCCTGCGTCAACATTATTATTCTGTCGTTCAACAGACGTGAGAAAATGTCGTACGAGCGCTCGCCTCGGCTTGTTTGTTCAATGACGTAGGGGATAGTTATGGAGTCGTGCATATCGTGCATATGGGTTCCTTTCTTACTCGGTTATTGTTTTTTCTGTGATAACAGCCTTTTCTCTCAACAAGTCAAGTGCCTTCTTGAGTGTGAGATGATAGTGTACGTCTTCTTTTACGATCTGTTCTTTAACCTTTTCAACTTCCATCTTTGTGGATTCCGCAACGGAAGCGTACTCAGCTTCGATCTCATCATCCGTAACTTCGATCTTTTCAAGCTCTGCAACCTTTTCAAGCGCAAGTCTTGTCTTTACCTGACGTTCGGACTGAGGTCTTGCCTGCTCCTTAAGGTCTTCTATCTTCGTGCCTGTGTACTGCATATAGATGTCAAGGCTCATACCTTGCTGCATAAGGCGTGTTTCGAAGCCTCTGAGCTCGTTGTATATTTCGCTTTCGATCATTACAGGGGGAACTTCAACAGTCGTCTTTGCAAGAAGTGCATCAACAAGTCTTTCTTCAAGAAGATTTGTTGCAACGTTTTCGTTTCTTTCTGCGAGTTTTGCCTTGATATCAGCTTTATATTCATCAAGTGTATCAAATTCGGAAACGTCTTTTGCAAATTCATCATCAAGCTCGGGAAGCTCTTCAACTTCTATCTTGTGGAGCTTGCATGCAAATACTGCAGCCTTGCCCTTGAGCTCTTCTGCGTGGTATTCTTCGGGGAATGTTACGTTTACGTCGAAGGAATCGTCAACGTTGTGACCTTCGATCTGTGCTTCAAAGCCGGGGATAAAGCTTCCGGAACCGAGCTTGAGCTTGTGGCCTTCGTCCTTACCGCCTGCAAATTCAACACCGTCTATCGAACCGCAGTAGTCGATAGTTACAAGGTCGCCGTTCTGTGCGGCTCTGTCCGTAACCTCAACCATACGTGCATTTGTGCGGCGGCGGCGTTCGATCTCAGCGTCAACGTCAGCGTCCTTAACTTCGTTTACTGTCTTTTCAAGCTCAAAACCGAAGTAATCCTTTACTTCAACTTCGGGCTTAACGTAGAATTTTGCTTTAACTGTGATCTCGTCACCTTCGAAGGAATCAAAATCGAATTCAGGCTGGCTTATGGGCTCAAGACCTGATTCCTTAACTGCATCTTCGTATGCGTCGGGGAGAAGTGCGTTAAGTGCATCGTTATAGAAAAAGTCAGAGCCGTACATCTTTTCGATTATGGCTTTGGGAGCTTTACCCTTGCGGAAGCCGGGGATAGAAAGCGAACCGACTCTGCTCTTGTATGCACGCATAACAGCGGCATCAAAGGTTGCCTTTTCTATTGATATTTCCAACTCTCTTACGTTGGTTTCGGGAGTAGTTACTTTTTTCAGACTCATTTTTTAGTCCTCCGTTATTTTAAAAATATATAATGTATCATTATATCAAACAAGAAAATAAAGTCAATAGAATTTTAAAAATATTAATAAATTATTTTATACGGCTTAAAATTCAGATGATCTGCCGATACCATTTTGTATGTAATGCCGTTATGTATAATATCGGACATCTCACGGTGTATGCCGTGAATGTGACCGTAAAAGCACAGCTTTACACCGTAGCGTGATAAGGTGTCAGTAATTTCATCACATACGTACGAGCCGTAAACGGCAGGGAAATGCAAAAATGCGACGATCGGCTTGTCGGAAGACAGCTTTTTACCTTCCTCGAGGCTTTGTCTCAGACGCATATTTTCTCTGTTTACGATCTTTGCACTGTCGGTGTTTGATTCGGGAATGGTTTTTTCACCGGTGTACCAACCTCTTGAACCGCAGATGATGAAATCATCCGTTTCAAAAGCGTTGTTTCGCAAAAATGAAAAATCAAGACCGTTTTCCTCACAAAACGAATTCATTTTTTTGACCGTGTTCCACCAGTAATCGTGGTTGCCTTCAAGCAGGATCTTTTTGCCGGGCAGGGAATTGACGAAGGAAAGATCCGGCAGAGCGGTTTTGAAATCCATTCCCCACGACGTATCACCTGCAAGAATGACGGTGTCATCGCTTGATACGTCACGTATCCAATTTTCCTTTAATTTATCTGTATAGTTTGCCCATCTTCCTCCGAACACCTCCATTGTTTTGGAGCTGTCGCCGAAGGGCAGATGCAGGTCTGCTATAACGAATACTGCCATATAAACCTCATTTGAATAAAAATAAGAAAACTGCACATACTTAACTCAGAAACAAGAAAGGAGACGGTAAAAATGTCAATGTTTACAGAAGATAAGAACAGATCCCATAAGCATATAAAGGGAATAGGTTGTGATGTAAAGAACTGTGTATATCACGACGGCGAATGCTACTGCACGGCGGATAAAGTATCAATAGGTCCTTCTTACGCCACGTCGTCTGCCGATACTGTATGCGCTACCTTTAAGGAAAGATCATTCAGCTGACGGCAATAAGTCGATCACACGGTTGACGTCGCCCGCCCCCATGACGATCACAGTGTCGTTCGGGGCGGCTGTTTTTTTGATGTATTCGGCGATCTTATCAAATCCGCCGACGTATTTTCCGCCTGGTATTTTTTCGGAAAGAAGCTGTGCTGACATGCCGAGAGTATCCGTTTCACGTGCAGGGTAGATATCGGCAATTATTGCCTCGTCGCAGTTAGAAAGGGACGATACGAAATCGTCGAATAAAGCCTTCGTTCTTGAATACGTGTGCGACTGAAAAACGACACGAAGACGACCTGTACATATATTTCGCGCTGCGGAGAGAGTTGCTGTGATCTCGGTCGGATGATGCGCGTAATCGTCGTATATTTCGGCACCGTTTACACTTGTTCTGTATTCAAACCTGCGTTTTATTCCCGTGAAGGAGGAAGCGCCGCGGGCAAATACGTCCCCGTCGGTTATTCCGCAGGCGATGGCGACTGCGGCACCTGCCAAAGTGTTGTACACGTTGTGCATACCGAAAACGGACAGCTTTACGTGAGAATAAAATTTGTTGTCAAAATAAATATCGAATTCGGGATGACCGTTTGAAAAAACGATATTTTTTGCGGTTATGCGCACGCCGGGGCAGTCGATGCCGTAGGAATAAAGCTCGCCTTTGTAATCTTCGGATGCTTTTTTTGCACCGGGGGAGTCGAAATTGACACACGCCGCACCGCCTTCGGAGTGAGAAAGATATTTTTTGAACGACTCAATGTAAACGTCGAAGTTTTCAAAATAGTCTGCATGGTCGTATTCGGCGTTCAGAACGACGGCTACAGTCGGAAAGAAGGAAAGGAAAGAATCCTTGTATTCACAGGCTTCAAATACTATCCTGTCACCGTTTCCAATATGATACTGCGAATCGATCTTCGGGATGACCGCACCGTTCATTACGGTCGGATCAAGCCCTGCCGTATTCAAAATACTGTATATCATAGCCGTTGCCGTGCTTTTGCCGTGCGTACCTGCAACACCTATTGAATTTCCGTATTCGGAGATTATATATCCCAAAAAATCGGAGCGGTATATCATAAAATAATTATGCGTTGCAGCGTAATAATATTCAGGGTTGTCAGCGTGTATTGCCGCATTGTAAACGACGACGGAGTAATTTTTGATGTTTTTTGCCTCGTGTCCTTCCTGAACATCGATACCTTTTTGTTGAAGCGACTCTGTCACTTCCGATAAAGTTCTGTCGCTTCCTGCGGTTTTTATCCCGCTTGAATTTGCTATTATTGCTAAAGAAGACATCGACACGCCGCCGATGCCAATAAAATAAGCGTTCTTTTCTTTAGCCAGTATTTCTTTTATCTCACTCGGCGAATAATATTTGCGTTCATTTTTCATCGATAAGCTTCCTTTCGGTTTAACAGCTGTGAAATTCATTATTTGTTATTTATTTAACGTGAATTTGTTCACTGAAATTATATGATTAATATGTAAATTATTTAGAAAAATTGTCTATTTGTTTACAAGTTTTTTGTCTAAAATTTAGAATATCATAATATAAATGGTATACAATTAAGTAAACGGAAGAGGTGACTGTGATGTATAATTATTCACCTTTTTCACTATACAGAGAGGAAGAACAGCCATGATTATTTCGGATATCAAAATCAGAAAGATCTTTGAAGACGGTCCTATGAAGGCGATCGTTTCAGTCACGTTCGACGGTCAGCTTGCAGTACACGATATAAAGGTTATTGACGCAAGCGGTAAAAAGTTCATCGTGATGCCCAGCAGAAAAAACCCGGATAACACGTTTCGTGATATCGTGCATCCCATCAATTCTGAATTCCGCAAGACTATAGAAGAGTCTGTGCTTGAAGTTTACGAAGCACAGAAGGAAATATATCTCGCAGAAAACGCAGAGGTTTAATTCTGTATAATACCTCACACTCGAAAGAGTGTGAGGTTATTTTATACTTATTTCTTTTTATTTTTCTGCTTGACTCTGCGCTTTATCTTAATGAGATCACCGAGCATCTTGAAGGTATCCGAAAGTACGTTTACCTTCGATTCGCGGTGATTTATTATTTTTACGGGCAACTCACCTATGAGCATACCCTTTGTTTTTGCTGTGAGCAGGGCTTCGAAGTCAAATGCAAATCCGTCTGTTTCACATTCTGAAAATATCGTCTTTGCATCAGCTCCTCTGAAGCCTTTCATTCCGCACTGTGAGTCGGAGAGATTGAAGCCCGCTGTGATACAAAGAACTTTTATGTATATTTTTGATGCTATGCGGCGAAGAAAAGTGTATCCCTCGTATCCGTCCTTTGTCAAGTTTCTTGAACCTACCACGACGGACGTCAGCTTTTTTCCTTCGTCGGCTTTTTTGTTGTCTTCTTCAAAAAAGTTGTAAACGTCTTTGATGACGCTCGTGCCGTATGCAAGGTCGCAGTCGGTAAACATTGCAATGTCACCTGTGGAAGCGAGCATTCCTGTTCTTACGGCACATCCTTTGCCTTTGTTGTTTTCATAACGTACAAGACGCACACGGGGGTCTTCTTTTTCTCTTTTTGCGACAGCTTCCGAACAGCCGTCGGTCGAACCGTCGTCAACGAACATAAGCTCAAAATCGTCAAACGTCTCTTTCATATATGAATGAAACGTATTCAGGGAATCCTCTATGATAGAGGATTCGTTATACATAGGTATGATTACCGAAATTTTCATTTTTAAACGTCCTTAATTTGATACTGCAATAAGTTTTGCGTGGATCGCCCAACGCTTGTTATCTCTTTGTGTTGTACACGTGGAAAGAGTCAGAAGCATATCATCTTCGGTGAAGGTGATATCTTTATGGAAAAGAGAAAGCGAATCACATTTTTTTATAAACGAAAGAAAATCCGAGCTTCCGTAAAAGTGCGTTCTGATATAGTTGTAATCTGCTGTGGTGCTGTATATCGAGAAGACCTCGAAGGTGTATATTCCGTCAAGCGTCGTTATCGTGACCTGGCGGTTGTTGAATACGTCTTCTTTTGTAAAGTGGATGAGCTGTGCGAACATCGTGTTCGTTGCGTTCATATTGTGCCCGTAAACGATGAGCGCTTTGTTGTCCTCAAGCTTCGGCGCCGTTCTTCCGTCTGCGAAGATAGAGCCGTGGCTGTTCGTCTTTTTGTTGGGAGAATGTGTGAGGTAATAGCTGTTGTCACCGCTGAACATTATCGGATAATCTATATTTGTGTTTTCAACGGTTATCCAACCCCATACGTCGGGATTCTGACGCTTCATGTCGAGAATTTTTGAACGCATACGCTGAAATTCTTCGTTGTAAACGCCTTCGGAATATTCAACGTCGATCACCTCACCTGCCAAGGTGCGTGAAAATTCAAGCGTTTCGACGTTTGCTTTGTTGGGAGGTGATATCGTTACGGATGAAAGCATTGCATCACCGTAAAAAACGTCGTTGAATTTTTCATTTTCTTCGCTGGTCTGTACGTAGGAGAGAAAATAAAAAACAAGTGCTACGCAGCTGCACAGAAAAACAAGAGAGCTTGCTGTAAGAAGTGCATATCTGACAGCTCCCAATAAAAGCCTGGACGTGCTTTTTTGCACCTTTGCACTTTCTGAGAGCTTGATGTCACGGGGGCGTATACGTTCTATTGAACGTATAAGGGGAGTTTTTTCGCTTTCGTTCGGCTGCTTGAAAACTTTGCTTCTGACGGTACGGCCGTTCTTCGTTCTTTTGAACATATCTGCTCCTTTCAATGTTACTTGAGATATATTATATGTGCAGAAAGTTAAAATAACAAGTTAAAATTATTATTTTTTTGTTTTGTAACATATTATTTACACTTTAAGCTGTTTCAACAAAACGGCACAAGCCGTCAAAAGCTGCGGCTTGTGCCTGCTGAAATGTCAGTTCTTGAGACTGTGTATCGGTGCGGGAACTCGTCCGCCTCTTGCGATGAATTCAGCGCATGATTTATTATTTACGTTCATAATGGGAGCGTATCCGAGAAGACCTCCGAAGGATACGGAATCACCGACGGATTTTCCGTACGCCGGGATAAGTCTTACAGCTGTCGTCTTTGTATTTGCAACGCCTATTGATATTTCATCTGCGATTATTCCGCATATGATATCCGCGGGAGTGTCACCGGGAATTGCGATCATATCAAGACCGACGGAGCATACGGCTGTCATAGACTCAAGCTTTTCAAGCGAGAGCGCGCCCGATTCTGCCGCAGCTATCATTCCCGCATCCTCGGATACGGGAATAAATGCTCCCGAAAGTCCGCCGACGTGAGATGACGCCATAACGCCGCCTTTTTTAACAGCGTCGTTGAGAAGAGCAAGAGCCGCCACCGTTCCGTGTGCGCCGCATTGCTCAAGCCCCATATTTTCAAGAATATATGCAACCGAGTCACCGACAGCGGGCGTCGGCGCAAGAGATAGGTCAACTATGCCGAACGGTACGCCGAGCCTTGAAGATGCCTCGTGAGCTACGAGCTGTCCCATTCTCGTTATCTTGAATGCTGTTTTCTTTATTATTTCCGCAAGCGATGAAAGGTCACAGTTGCCTGCACGCTTTATAGCCGAGCTTACAACACCGGGACCCGAAACACCTACGTTTATGACCGTTTCCGCTTCACCTATGCCGTGGAAAGCTCCCGCCATAAAGGGGTTGTCCTGCGGTACGTTTGCGAAAACGACGAGCTTTGCACAACCGATAGACTGATCCTCACGTGTAAGATACGCTGTTTTGAGTATCGTGTCACCCATCATAGCAATAGCATCCATATTTATGCCTGCTTTCGTAGATGCCACGTTTACGGATGAGCAAACGAGTTTTGTCTGCGAAAGTGCATCCGGTATTGCTTTTATAAGATTAAGAGCGTTATCCGTAAATCCTTTTTCAACGAGCGCACCGAATCCTCCTATGAAGTTGATACCGAGCGTATTTGCCGCACGGTCGAGAGTCTGCGCTATTTTCACGTAATCCTCGGGAGAATGCTTTCCTCCGATGAGCGATACGGGAGTTACCGAAACACGCTTGTTGATTATCGGTATACCGTACTGCTTTTCTATATCTTCGCCGACAGGCACGAGGTTTTCGGCGCATTTGGTCAGCTTGTCGTATATTCTGTCGCAAAGGACGTTTATATCGTCACTTGCGCAGTCAAGTAAGGAAATACCCATCGTCACCGTTCTGATGTCGAGGTTTTCCTCTTTTATCATATTTATCGTCTCTAAAATATCGTTAAGATTTATCATTTCAGTGCCTCATATCCTGTGCATTGAATTGAAAATATCCTCGTGCATCGTACGTATTTCGAGGGATCTTTCTTTTCCTATGGCATCGAGCTTGTCTACGAGTGCGTTGAACGGGATGTTCAATTTATCTATATCGACGACCATTACCATGGCGAAATAATCCTTGATAACGCTTTGAGTGATATCTTCAATGTTTGCGCCAACCTCAGCGCATGCAGTGCTGACAACTGCGATGATTCCGACACTGTCGTGTCCGACGACTGTTATAACGGCTTTCATATTATATCTCCGATCTTATTATTTTTCACAAATCGTATTATAACACAATAAGTTCAGGATTTCAAGTGGGAAAGAGCGGAGAGCGGCAAAATACACTTGTAAACTTAATTTAAATATACTGTAAATTATAATCGGTTTTGTTAACAAAAACGAGGTTGACAAATCATTGGATATGATTTATAATTATAAAATAGTTAATAATAGAAGAAGGATACCGCTATGTTAAAAAGTATGACCGGATACGGTCGTTTCAGACAAAATATTTCGGGAAAAGATATCACGGTGGAAATAAAAGCGGTGAACAACCGTTTTCTTGATGTAAACGTCAAGATCCCGAGGGCATATCTCTTCCTTGAAGACAAAGTAAAAGCGTACATCCAGTCGGCGGGAGTGTCGAGAGGCAAGGTCGACGTGCTTATTTCAATAGAAGCACCTCCCGGTCTCAACTGCTCCGTCTGCCTTGATGAGGATTACGCAAGAGGATACATTGACGCTCTTTATAAACTCCGTGATACCTTCGGGCTTAAAGACGATATTTCCGTTATGTCCGTAGCACGTATGCACGATATATTCACGGTGGCAAAGCCCGAAGAAGATACGGCAAAGGATTGGGACGATCTTAAAGAAGTTCTTGAAAAAGCCGTTGAAAACTTCAACTCGGCACGTATTGCCGAGGGGGCAAGACTTCACGACGATATACGCGCAAAGCGGCTTTACATAGAAGAGCTTGTAAACGTGATCGAACAGAAGTCGGAGCAGACGACGAAGGAATACGAAAAAAGACTTTACACAAAGCTCAAAGCCGTTGTTGACGAGATGGGGATCAAAGCAAGCGAGGACAGGATACTGACCGAATGTGCGATATTTGCCGACAAGGTCGCTATCGACGAGGAGCTTGTGCGCTTACGCAGTCATTTCGTTGCGTTCGATGCATATCTTGAAAGCACGGTTCCCGTAGGACGTGATCTCGATTTCCGTATGCAGGAGATAAACAGAGAAACGAACACTATAGGAAGCAAGGCTCAGAATACCGAGGTGGCGCACACAGTCGTGGCTATCAAAGGCGAGCTTGAAAAGATCAGAGAACAGATACAGAATATTGAGTGATAATGAAACTTGCAGATATAGGTTACGGCAACTACGTGGCATCCGATAAGGTGCTTGCCGTGTGCGCACCCGATGCGGCACCGGTAAAAAGACTTGTTGCCGAGGCGAAAGACAACGGCCGTGCCATAGATGTCACGTGCGGTAAAAAAACAAAAAGCGTTATACTTACGGAAAACGGTGCGGTGCTGCTGTGCGCGTTGGTACCCGAAAAAGTTGCTGAACGGATTTCGGGCGACGACACGGCTGAAAAAAACGACACCGAACCCCGTGTGCGCAATCTTTGACGGTTGCCCACAACAGTGTGAAAGGATTATAAAATGGCTGAAGAAAAAGGACTTCTGCTCGTCGTATCCGGCCCTGCGGGAAGCGGAAAGGGAAGCGTATTGGCAAACGTCGTGAATGACGGCGGTTATTCGTACAGCGTTTCCGCAACGACACGCAAACCGAGACCGGGCGAATCAGACGGAGTGAATTATCATTTTCTCACGAAGGAACAGTTTGAAGAGCATATCGCCAACGGTGATTTTGTGGAATATGCCGAATACGTGGGAAATTATTACGGAACGCTTTATTCCGAGATAAAGGGTAAAACGGACGAGGGGATAAACGTAATTCTCGAACTTGAGGTACAGGGGGCTGAAAACGTCAAAAAGATGTTTCCCGACTCCGTACTGATATGGATACTGCCGCCTGACTATTCGACGCTTGAAAGCAGACTGAAAGGACGCGGAACGGAAAGCGACGACGTAGTGGCAAAAAGAATGCAGACGGCACTCAAGGAGCTTGAAAAATTTGAGCTTTACGATTACGTTATAACAAACGAAACGGGAAAGCTTGAAGAAGCCTCCGAAACGCTTAAAGCGATAGTTACAGCGGAAAGACATAAGGTCAGCCGCACAAACGATTTCGTGAAAAAATTTTTGAATTAACATACAGGGAGAAAAGCTATGGAAATCATAAAGCCTTCGTTGGAAGAAATATCTAACAGAGCAAACAACGAATTTAACAGATATGAAATGGTAATTGCAACTGCAAAAACAGCGCATCTCGTTATTGACGAATACGTAAGACAGAGAACGGAAGCTGAAAAGAAGATCAATCTCAAAGAAACGGATAAGCCGCTTACTTCTATGATAAGCAAGGATCTCAGAGACGAAAAAGCCGTAAGAAATGCGATAACTCTCATTTGTGACGGCGATGTCAGCATCGTACGCCCCGACGCTTCCGCAAAAGCAACGGAAGAAGAGACGGCAGACGCCGACGGCGTTACGGCTGAATAAAAGTGAAAACAGCGCTTGTAAATATCCTTTCTCTGCCCGTTTACGTCAAAAACGACTATACGTATCTTGTCGACAAAAAAATTGCGGATAAGGTAAAGCCGGGTGTATTTGTGACGGTTCCGTTCGGAAACACGAATAAAACTGTGACGGGCGTCGTGAGAGATATTTCCGAGACGGATGAGCTGTCTTTCGAAGCAAAATTTATAATCGGCGTATACGACGAGGAGCTTTCGCTTTCGGAGGATCTTCTCGGGCTTTGCAAATACGTTTCTGACGTTGCACTGTGCTCGTACGGCGAAGCGGTAAAGGCGGTATTTCCGCAATCGCTTCTCGGTTCACCCGATGAATTTTATAAAGTCACGGATAAAAGACTCCCCGATACGATGAACGAAAGCACAAAGCTCATATATGCGTATATTGCCGCACACGGCGGAAGTCTTCTGACGAAGCTGTACGAGGAGTTTGACAAAAACATAAGACCGTCGCTCAACTATCTTACCGACCACGGTTATCTTGAAAAAGAGATAAAGCCGAAGGGAACGCCTAAGGCGGAAAAGGCTCATTTCTATACGCTGTGCGCTCCTGCCGAGTATGCAAAGCTTCAAACAAGGAGCGCTTTTGCAAAAATTGCCGTCGATATTTTGGACGAGTGCGGCGAATGTGAAAAGAAGTTTTTGCAGGAAAAAAGCGGAATATCACAGCAAATGCTCGATAAGCTCGTTGAAAAGGAGATATTTTCCGTAAGAGTAGAGCAGATACTGCGTAATCCGTACGCTTCAATTGAAAAATGCAGTACGGAAACGTCACTTACGGACGAACAAACCGCGGCTTTTGAAGAAATAGATGCGCTGTGCGCCGAAGGAAAACCTGCCGCCGTGCTTCTTCACGGCGTTACGGGAAGCGGAAAAACACAGGTCATAAAGGCTCTGTGCGACAGCGTTATCGCAAGAGGAAAGAGCGTTATTATGCTCGTGCCCGAAATATCGTTGACCCCGCAATCGGTCAAGATATTCTGTTCGGCATACGGCGACCGCGTCGTCGTTATACACTCCGCACTGTCAACGTCGGAACGTGCCGACGCTTACAGAAAGATAAAGCAGGGCGCGGCTGATCTCGTTATAGGAACGAGAAGTGCGATATTTGCACCGCTTGAAAATATCGGACTTATCGTAATAGACGAAGAGCAGGAGCATACGTATAAATCGGAAATGACACCGAAATATCACGCACGTGACGTGGCAAGGTACAGATGCACAGCACACGGCGCAGTTATGCTTTTGTCCTCCGCAACACCGAGTATAGAAAGCTATTACAAGGCGCAGTGCGGAAAATACAGGCTCATAAAGCTTACCAAAAGATACGGAAAAGCACAGCTTCCGAAGGTGGTCATTGCCGATTTGAGAGAAGATTATGCCACAGGACAGACGGATGCCGTCGGAACACTTTTAAAAGGTGAGCTTGTGAAAAACAAGCAGGCGGGCAATCAGTCGGTACTGTTTTTAAACAGACGCGGATACAGCAATTTTCTGAACTGCCGTATGTGCGGCGAGGTCGTTATGTGCCCGCACTGCGACGTGTCACTGACGTATCACACGACGTCGCGTATCGGCAAGCATACAGCCGAGGACGAGCAGGAAGAATACATTGAAAGAAAACGAAACGGATATCTTTTGTGCCATTATTGCGGATACAGGACGGCTGTGCCCGAAAAATGCGGCAAATGCGGCTCCTCCCATATTGCATATATGGGGTACGGAACGCAGAAGATATGCCAGGATATAAATGACTACGGCTACGGAATATCGGTACTTCGTATGGATGCCGATACGACCTCGGGTAAATTTTCATACGATAAGATACTCGGTGATTTCAGAGCGCATAAAGCGGACGTGCTTCTGGGTACGCAGATGGTGACGAAGGGGCACGACTTTCCCGACGTTACACTCGTCGGCGTCATACTTGCCGACAGCTCGCTTTATCTTTCGGATTATCACGCATCCGAGCAGACATTTTCCCTCCTTACACAGGTAATAGGCAGGGCGGGCAGGGCGGAAAAGCCCGGCGTTGCCGTTATCCAGACGTTCAATCCGGATAACGAGATAATAAAGCTTGCCGCCGCACAGGATTACGAGGGATTTTACAAAGGGGAAATTGCAATAAGAAAAGCACTTAAATTTCCTCCGTTTTGCGATATAGCGGTGCTTATGTTCACCGCAACGCTCGAACAGGCATTGACTGCCAGCATTACGGTGTTTTACAACGATCTTGTGAGAAAGCTCGCAGGTGATTGGAATGACGTGAAAATGCAGATATTCGGACCTGTTGAAGCTCCCGTGTACAAGATCAACGGAAAATACCGTATGCAGCTGATAATAAAATGCAAAATGAATAAAAGGACGAGAAGCTTGTTTTACAGTATGTTGAACGACTTTTCCATAAAAGGACCTAAAAAGGTCAGCGTCAGCATAAGTGTTAATCCGACGTCCTTATAGGAGATGAAAAAATGGCTATAATAAGTATTGTTAAAGACGGAGATGAGGTGCTCAGAAAAAAGTGCCGTCCCGTTGCCGAAATAACGCCGAGGGTGATACGCCTGCTCGACGATATGATAGATACGCTTCACGATTCGGGCGGTGTGGGACTTGCAGCTCCCCAAGTGGGCGTGCTTCGCAGAATAGCGATCGTCGAAGTCGAACCCGGTGAGCTTATAGAGCTTATCAATCCCGTTATCGTTTCAAAGAAGGGCAAGCAGCAGGAGCTTGAAGGATGCCTTTCCGTTCCCGGAAAATGGGGTATAACGAAGCGTCCTTATGAAGTTACGGTAAAAGCACTTGACAGAAACGGGGAAGAGTTTATGGTAACGGGAGAGGACCTCCTTGCAAGAGCGCTTTGCCACGAAATAGACCATCTCGACGGAACACTTTTCTATGATAAAGCAGTTCGTATGCTCACAAACGAGGAGCTCAGATCTCTTGAGGAGGACGACTGATGAAGGCGGTATTTATGGGTTCGCCCGAGTTTGCCGTTCCGTCACTCAAAGCACTCAACGAATACTGCGACGTCGTTTGCGTCGTCACACAGACGGATAAACCGAAGGGCAGGGGTAAAAATATGCAGTCTCCCGCTGTAAAGCTTTGCGCGGATGAACTGGGAATACCTTGCATACAGCCGAAGACCTTGAAGGACGAAGAGGTTCAAAAGCTTCTTTCTTCGTTTGATGCCGACGTTTTTGCAGTCGTTGCATACGGAAAGCTTTTGCCCAAAGAAGTTTTAGATATGCCGGAGATAGGCTGTATAAACGTGCACGGCTCACTTTTGCCCGAGTACAGAGGGGCAGCTCCTATGCAGAGATCGCTTATTGACGGAAAGACGAAAACGGGCATAACGACAATGTATATGGCAGAGGGACTCGACACGGGTGATATGCTTTTAAAGGAAGAGATAGAAATAACACCCGATATGAACTACGGCGAGCTTTCTGACGTTATGTCAAAAACGGGTGCGGAGCTTCTTATAAAAACGATAGACGGACTTGTTAAAGGTGTCATCAGCACCGTTGCGCAAAACGGCGAAGATGCAACGTACGCAAGCAAAATAGATAAAAGCGAGCTTAAAATAGATTTTTCAATGCCTGCAAAGAAGATACACGATCTTATAAGAGGTGTATATCCGTCACTCAGCGCATACGGATATATTGAAACTGCAAAGGGCAGAAAAATGCTTAAAATAGCATCGTCTTCATATACTGTAAAGGACAGCGGTTCACCCGACGGATGTGTGATACTTTGCGATGATAAAAAATCGGAGATACACGTTGCCTGCGGTGAAGGTGTGCTTGTAATAAAAGAAGTCATACCGGAGGGAAAGAGTAAGATGAAGTCCGCGGATTTTATAAGAGGACGTCAGATAAAAACGGGCGATATGTTGTTTTAATTACTGAAAGGAAGTTTGTATATGGTAAATTATAACTATATTTTGTTTATCCTCCCTGCATTTATACTTTCGCTTATATGCCAGTTCAGAGTTAAATCGACTTACGCAAAATACGATAAAGTTTTGAACGCGAGAAGGATAACGGGTGCTAATGCCGCAGAACGTGTTCTGAAATACGGAAACGTCCTCGGCGTTTCGGTAAACAGCATCAAAGGCACGCTTACGGACCATTATGATCCGAGAACGAATTGTATCAACCTTTCAAATGCGGTATATACAAACGCATCAATAGCTTCCGTCGGAATAGCCGCACACGAAGCAGGCCATGCAATACAGCACTCTGTCGGATATACACCTATAAAATGGCGTACGGCGCTCGTTCCGGTATGCAATCTCGGTTCAAGTGTTGCACCTTGGCTCATAATGCTCGGACTTTTTCTCAATATGGCAGGACTTTATTTTGTCGGACTTATTGCTTTCGGCACAACAGCGATTTTTCAGCTCGTAACGCTTCCCGTTGAATTTAACGCAAGCAGACGTGCTCTTGAAGCGATCGAATCCTCAGGCGTGCTTTCGGACGATGAACTGAAGGGTGCAAAGAAAGTGCTGTCAGCCGCCGCTATGACGTACGTTGCCGCACTTGCAATGTCCTTTATGCAGATACTTTATTACGTTTCAATTTTTAACGGTAACAGAAACAGAAGATGAACACAACAGCAAGACAGATAGCATTGCTTTCGCTGTGCAGATGCGAAAGCGACGGCAAGTATTCAAACCTTGAAAACGATGCGGCTATTAAGAAATTCTCCCTTGAAGGGGCAGAAAAAAAGCTGTATTCAAAGCTCCTGTACGGAACGATAGAAAAAAAGATCACACTTGACCATATCATATCGCAGATAAGCAGTAAAAAGCTTGAGGATATGTCATTGCAAATGCTCAATATTTTGCGAATGGCGATATATCAGCTCAGATATCTTGACAGGATCCCCGACCACGCGGCGGTAGCCGAAGCCGTGGAGCTTGCAAAAAAATACGTAAGCAAAGCTTCCGCTTCCTTCGTAAACGCTGTGCTTCGTGAGTATTTAAGACGTGATAACAGCTTTGAATTTCCCGATAAAAACGATGATTATACAGGATATCTTTCCGTAAGATATTCGGTATCGCCTGACGTGCTTGAAGCGCTTTTATCGTCGTGTGGGGCGGAATGCGAAAAAATGCTCGATTATTTTGAAAAGAACGAGCAGTATATTACAATACGTGTAAATACGCTTAAAAATACCGTGGATGAGCTTATTGAAAAGCTCACCTCAAACGGAATAAAATGCAAAAAAACGAAGGAAAGCCCCTTCGGTATAAATCTCTTGCAGAATGTAGATATAGGACTTTTGACGGGTATTGTGGGTGACGGCGGATTTATCGAAGACGAAGCAAGCCAGATAGCTGTAGCATCACTTGAGCTTGAACCGTCAATGACTGTGTGCGACGTCTGCTCAGCTCCCGGAGGAAAAAGCATATCCTCGGCAATACAGATGAAGAATGAAGGCAAAATATACGCACACGACCTTCACGCAAACAAGCTCGGTCTTATAGAAAAAACGGCAAAAAAACTCGGTATAGACATAATAGAGGTATCCGTAAGAAACGGTAAGCTTCCCGTCGATGAGGAAAAATGCGGAAAATTTGACAGAGTTATATGCGACGTGCCGTGTTCGGGACTCGGTGTTATAGGAAAGAAGCCCGATTTGCGTTATAAGGATATGGACGTAGACAAGCTTATTGAAACACAGTACGAAATACTGTCTTCATCCTGTCATTATTTGAAACCCGGCGGCAGGCTTCTTTATTCCACCTGCACGCTCAACCGTGCGGAAAACGATGCACAAACAGATAAATTTTTAAAGGAAAATACGGGATATACTCTCATTTCTTCACGTACTCTTATGCCGCACAAGGACGGTACGGACGGATTTTATATCGCCGTTATTGAAAAAAATGGCTGAACTTTTTGATATTTTGTCGTGCAATATTTCGGAGCTCGAAGAATATCTTATATCAATAAACGAACCGAAATACCGTGCAAAACAGCTCTTTTCGTGGCTGCATTCGGGAAAGACGTTCGATGAGATGACGAATATTCCGAAAAAACTCCGTGAATATCTTAAAGAAAATACGCTTGTAAGAATACCCGAGATCGAAGAAAAATACATATCGTGCGACGGAACGGTGAAATATCTTCTCCGCTTGTGCGACGGTGAACTTATAGAAGCAGTATTTATGCAGTACAATCACGGCAACACGGTGTGCATTTCCTCGGAAGCAGGCTGTGCTATGGGTTGTAAATTCTGCGCATCGACTCTCGGCGGGCTTTCAAGAAAGCTCACACCGTCTGAAATGCTCGGACAGGTGATGAAGGTGCAATCGGATACGGGAAAAAAGGTATCTAACATCGTTATGATGGGAATAGGCGAGCCGCTTGATAACTACGATAATACAGTAAAGTTTTTGCATCTCGTTTCAGACGAAAACGGTATGAATATAGGACTGCGCCATATATCCGTTTCAACCTGCGGAATAATTCCCGGGATAAATAAATTGAGAGATGAAGGACTCGGAATAACGCTTTCCATCTCGCTTCACGCATCCGACGATGAAACGAGAAGCGCTATAATGCCCGTAAATAAAAAATATCCGATAGCGGAGCTTCTCGGAGCCTGCAAAGATTATTTTGATAAAACGGGCAGACGTATATCGTTTGAATATACGATGATAAAAGGCGTAAACGACACACCCGCACACGCTGAAAGACTGGGGCAGGTCTTGCGGAATTATATGAAGTCTTCCCCGATGCACGTCAATCTGATACCCGTAAACGACGTCAAAGAGCGCGGTTTTGTCAAAAGTGACGAAAGTACCGTAAACAGATTTATACAGATACTTTCCAAGCGGGGAATAAGTGCAACGAGAAGAAGAAGCCTCGGTGCTGATATAAACGCTTCGTGCGGTCAGCTCCGAAACTCCAAAGACAAATAATATTAATGTATATATAAACACTGTACCGATTACAGATCAACAGGAGGAAAAGCCTATGAATATCTTTGGTATCAGCGATATCGGCAGTATGCGTAAACTGAATCAGGATAATTACTACACAAAAATGCTTACCGACAAAATAGCCCTCGGCGTCGTATGTGACGGAATGGGCGGGGCAAACGGCGGATGCGAAGCAAGCGCCATTGCCATATTTGAGTTTTCGTCGTTTATGAAAGAAGCTCTTATACAGATGACTAATTCCGAAGGCAAGCTCGAAAATATAAATGATGCACGTATGCGCCGCTTGATGAATCAGGCTGTGAACCGCGCAAACGAAGCTGTTTACACAAAATCAAAGCAAAACGAAGAGCTTTCCGGAATGGGAACAACGCTTGTATGCTCCGTTACGACTCCCGACAGAGTTTACGTAATGAACGTCGGTGACAGCCGTATGTATTCGATATACGGAAATAAAATGACACGCATCACAAAGGACCATTCGTTTGTGCAGTATCTTCTTGATAACGGAATGATAGAGCCCGAGGAAGCTGAAACACATCCGAACAGAAATATAATAACGAAAGCTATCGGAACACACGAAAACGTAGAGGGCGACTTTTTCGTTATAGAAAAAGACTGTGACTATGTTTTGCTCTGCTCGGACGGTCTTACAAACTACGTTGAAGAAAAAGAAATATGCCGTATCGTATCGTCAAATGATATGAATAATGAAAACAAGGTAAAATTGCTTGTTGATACGGCGAACAAAAACGGCGGCGGCGACAATATAACGGTTATACTTACCTCATTTGAATAAGGAGGAAAGATGGAAAATTACGAAAGTTATATAGGAACAACGCTTGACGAGCGGTATAAGATAAATAAGCTGTGCGGTGTCGGCGGAATGGCGATCGTTTTCCGTGCGGAAGATATGCTTATGAACCGTACGGTCGCAATAAAGATGCTTAAAGACGATATAGCAAACGATGCCGAAAGCGTTCAGAGATTTATAAACGAGTCGAAGGCGGTCGCAATGCTTTCGCACGAAAATATCGTAAATATATACGACGTGTCGGTGAAGGAAAAACTCAAATATATCGTTATGGAATATATTGAGGGAACAAATCTGAAGGTGTATGCAAAGCGAAAGGGAGTTCTCGAGCTTGACGAAATGCTCGGAATAACGGAGCAGATACTCCGTGCGCTCGATCACGCACATTCAAAGGGAGTAATACACCGTGATATAAAACCGCAGAATATAATGGTGCTGAAAAACGGTCTTATTAAGGTTGCCGATTTCGGAATTGCAAAGATACCCGATACGGATACGCTTACGGCTAACGATAAAGCAATAGGAACGGTACATTATATAAGCCCGGAACAAGCAAGAGGTAAGGAGATAGACGCTAAAAGCGATCTTTACTCTGTCGGCATCGTTATGTACGAGCTTGCTTGCGGAAAGCTTCCGTTTACAGCGGATACGCCCGTTTCGGTGGCATTGAAGCAAATAAACGAACAGCCCGAACCGCCTAAAAACATAAAAAGCGATATCCCGTACGGACTCGATCAGATAATAATGAGAGCTATGGAAAAAGAGCCTGAGCAGAGATATCAGAGCGCAAAGCAAATGCTCAAGCACGTAAAAGCACTCAGAGAGAATCACGCAATACGTTTCAGAGCGCCCGAGGCGGCAGCAGTGAAAAAAGCGGCAGACAAGAAAAAGGAAAGCAAAAAAGAGGAAAAAGACGGATCCAAAAAACGTGTCGTCGTAAGAGGAACGATGCTTATGCCGACGGTGTACGGTGTCCTTTCGGCTTTCCTTATAGTGGTTGCTATCGTTGCGATAATAATATTTTATCAGCTTGCGGGATCTATGAACGACACGACACATAAGGAGATCGAAATAGATCTTTACACGGGTGTCAAATATTCCGACAGTCTTAAAGCACAGCTTGAGGACTTCGGGTATTCGGTCGTAACAAAGCCGGGACCGGGTGATGAAACTATTCCGATAGGTACGATCGTTACACAGAATATCTCAATAATACGGCCGAGCGGAACTGACCTCGTAGTTCAAAAACAGGACAGCGCAAAGACCGTGAAATACGATCCGTCAAGCGAAAAAATAGAAATCACGTTCTATATATACGAGGGCGAACAGACGGTGGCACTGCCCGACTTTACAATGGAAAAGTCAAGGGATATAATCGTTAATAATCAGTATTCGTTCACATTTAAGGAAATAAGGGAATATAACGATGCGATCCCCGAAGGGTACGTTATAAAAAGCGATCCTCCTTCAGGAGCACAGGTAGAGCTTGATGCCGTCATAACCTTGTACGTCAGCAGGGGCGAAAAAACAGTTACTGTCAAAATGCCCAATCTTATCGGCACAGACGGAACGGATGCAATAAGAGATATCATATCCAAAGGGCTTGTAATAGGTGAAATAAAATATTTGCCGAATGAAGAATATCCGAGAGATGCTGTCATAAAGCAAAGCGTTGACGCAAATACGAATATTCCCGTCAATACGGTGGTAGATCTTATATTGAGCGAAGGACCGATAGAAACGGAGGCTCCGGAAACGGAAGCGCCCGAAACGAAAGAAGAAACGGGAGAAGAAGCGGAAGAAGACGATGGCGGATGGGATTTTCCGTGGCCTTTTTGATATGACAGAAATAAAAGGAATTATAACGTCGGGAGTCGGAGGAAAGTATTCCATTCTGACACCCGACGGGGAAGAATATAAAAAATGTTCGGCGAGGGGACTTTTCAGACACGAAAAGATAACACCTCTGCCGGGGGATTCGGTCGTACTTAAAAAAAGCGGCGGAGAATATTTTATAGATGAGATATTGCAAAGAAAGAATTCTCTTATAAGACCTCCGCTTGCAAATATTGATACGATGTTTATCGTGTGTGCGGCGGCAAGCCCGACGCCTTCTTATCTTTTCTGCGATAAGCTGTGCGCTATATGTGAGCACAACGGAATAAATCCCGTGATAGTTATCACAAAATCCGAGCTTGCAGATACGGTTGCGGATGAATTTTTGAAAACCTACAAAAACGTGGGATACGACGTGTTCGTAACGTCCGCCAAACAAAATACGGGTATAGATGAGCTTTCGGAGTTTTGCAAAACAAAAGGCGGTATCTGTGTTTTTTCGGGTGAATCGGGTGTCGGAAAGTCAACGCTTTTAAACGCACTGTTTCCCGAGCTTGACTGCGAGGTAGGACAGATAAGCGCAAAGATAGAACGCGGAAAAAATACGACACGCCGTGTACAGCTTCATAAGGTTTCCGAAAACGCATTTTTTGCCGATACACCGGGATTCAGTATGCTCGACTTTGAACATTTCGATTTCTTTAAAAAAGAAGATCTTCCGTACCTTTTTCCCGAATTTGAGGAATATTTGTTCAAATGCAAATATAAAAAATGCTCACATACGGGCGAGGACGGCTGTATCGTGTCACAGCTTGTAGAAGAAGGCAAAATACAAAGAACACGCCACGAAAGCTATATGTCGATATATTCGGATATAAAAGATAAAAAAGACTGGCAGTAAGAGCAGGAGCTGAACGCTCCTGCTTTTTGTAATCTGTGAAAAGAAAAATGCAAAATATACTTGACATTTTGCAATATGTGTGATATAATACAGCTGTAATAAGGAGGGTGAAATGAAAAATAAAAGATTGAAGATAGCAAGGATAGAATGTGATATGTCACAAGAGGATCTTGCCAACGCCGTTGGAGTAACAAGGCAAACGATAGGTGCTGTTGAAAACGGCAGTTATAACCCTACACTTAAACTGTGTATACAAATATGCAAAGCGACGGGTAAAACGCTTAACGATCTGTTCTGGGAGGAAGATGATAATGAATAATAAAAATAATACGGTAATAGTGGATGAAAGACAAAAGCATATCCGCGAAAAAGCAGGAGTGATAGCAGGCAGTTTTACACAATGCTGTGTTCTTGCGGCTATGATATACAGAATGGCAAAAACGGACAGCATAAGCTGGGAGTTCTGGTGTCTTATAGGTACAGTGTTCGTGTATGCGATAGCCTGCAGAGTGTTTGGCGATATCGAGCATCCGAAAAGCATACTGAATAAGCCTTTGCCGCTCGGTGACACAAAAGAAGAAAAGCGCATCCGTAAAAAGGATTACGCTTTCGGAAGTGCCATATTTGCCACAGCGTGTGCCGCTATGGATATTATACTTTTCAGTAAGGGAAAAGAAGATATGGCTGAATATGAATTTATACGTTCTTATTTTCCGTCACTGGATAAAACTCAAACGATAGTTCTGACTGCCGTATTTGCTTTTGTAAGTATGTTCTTGATCTCGTATCTTTTTGATTATCTTGTAGGCGAATACAAAGTCAGAAAGTATAACGAAACGATGAAAGAACTCGATGAGGATCAATAACAGATAAACTTGAATTAAAAAAGCGGCTCCCGCAAGGGAGCCGCAACGCAGTAAAGTATTTTACGGTATAATGGATACGGTTATTCCGAAAAAAGCGGTGTGGAAAGATATCTGTCGCCCGTGTCAGGGAAAAGGACGACGATATTTTTGTTTTTATTTTCGGGACGCTTTGCGATTTCAAACGCCGCATGCGCCGCCGCGCCCGATGATATACCGACAAGAACGCCCTCGCTTCTTGCGATCATTCGTGCGGCACGGTACGCTTCATCCTCTGTAACGGTGAATATTTCGTCATATATTTCCGTATTCAGAACCTCGGGAATAAATCCCGCACCTATGCCCTGAAGACCGTGCGGTGCGGCTTGCTTTCCGGAAAGAACGGCACTGCCATGCGGTTCTACCGCTACGATCTTCACGTTGGGATCTTGTGATTTCAGATATTCACCGACACCCGTTATCGTACCGCCCGTTCCGACACCGCAAACGAAAATATCTACGTTTCCGTCCGTATCTCTGTATATTTCTTTTCCTGTTGTTTCAAAATGTATTTTGGCATTTGAAGGATTTACGAACTGACCGGGAATAAAGCTGTCGGGGATCTCGCGTGCAAGCTCCTCTGCCTTTGCAATAGAGCCTGCCATACCGAGTTTTCCGTCTGTTAAAACAAGCTCTGCTCCGTATGCTTTCATAAGCTGTCTGCGTTCGACGGACATCGTATCGGGCATAACGATGATGAGCTTGTATTTTCTCGTTGCCGCAACGAGCGCAAGACCGATACCCGTGTTACCGCTCGTCGGCTCAATGATAACAGAGCCTTTTTTTAGAAGCCCCGATCTTTCGGCATCGTCTATCATAGCTTTGCCGACTCTGTCTTTGACAGAACCTGCGGGGTTGAGATATTCAAGCTTTGCTGTTACGTTTGCACAAAGTGACAGCTCGTTCATTATATTCGAAAGCCTTAAAAGCGGCGTATTTCCTATAATTTCATCTGCGTGTGAGTAAATTTTTGACATAATAACACATCCTTTCAGAGTTTACAGTTGATATTATACACCCGATTTTTATGTTTTGTCAACAGAGGAATCAATTTCACACCGTGTAAATGTTAATATTTACACAAAAATGTGAAAACAAAAAATGAATATGTACATATTGGTTATTTTTTATGATATAGTAATTAAAAAAATGGGATTTATTATACAATATGAATAAAATTAAAGCCGAAATAGATAGTTTGTGCGATGAGCTTAACCGTTATGCGTATCAATATTATACACTCGATACGCCCGAGGTGAGCGACTACGAATATGACAGGCTTTTTGCAAGACTTAAAAAGCTTGAAGAGGAAAATCCGTCTTTTGTAAGAGTTGATTCACCGACTCAGCGAGTCGGTTCAAAGGTCCTTGAGAAGTTTGAAAAGGTAGCGCACAGATATAAAATGGGTTCGCTGCAGGACGTTTTTTCAGAAGAAGAAGTATATGATTTTGTAAATAAAATAAAACAGATATCTCCCGATGCCGTGTTTTCCGTAGAAGCAAAAATAGACGGTCTTTCCGTATCACTCGTCTATGAAAACGGTGTTTTTTCAAGAGGTGCTACCAGAGGCGACGGCGAAGTCGGTGAGGATGTAAGTGAAAACCTTAAAACGATATACACTATACCGATGAAGCTTGAAAACGCTCCTTCTTACCTTGAAGTCAGGGGCGAGGTATATATGCCGAAAAAGAGCTTTGAGGAGCTTAACAAGCGCCGTGAAGAAAACGAGGAAGCACTGTTTGCCAATCCGAGAAATGCGGCGGCAGGCTCTTTGCGTCAGCTTGATTCGTCGGTGACGGCACAAAGAAAGCTTGATATACTTGTATTCAATATTCAAGGTGCTGAAGGGGCGAGCTTCTCCTCACACACGGAGTCGCTTGAATATCTTTCCTCGCTCGGTTTTCACACGGTCGCACCGAGAAAAACCGCATCCACAGCACAACAAGTCATGGATATAATAAATGAAATAGGCACAGCACGAGGTGAGCTTCAGTACGATATCGACGGTGTCGTTATCAAAGTTGACAGCATTTCCGAGCGTGAGCTTATAGGTGAAAACATAAGCACGCCGAAATGGGCAGTGGCTTATAAATTCCCGCCCGAGGAAAAATATACGGAGCTTCTCGATATCGTAATACAAGTCGGAAGAACGGGAGTTCTTACGCCGAATGCCGTCCTTTCTCCTGTAAGACTTGCAGGAACTAACGTGAGCCGTGCAACGCTTCACAACGCTGATTACATTGCGAAACGAGATATACGCATAGGCGATACGGTGCTTGTAAGAAAAGCGGGGGATATAATACCCGAGGTCGGCGGAGTCGATCTGTCAAAACGCAAAAGCTCGTCAATTCCGTATGAAATGCCCGACGTATGCCCGTCGTGCGGCGGCAAAACGGTAAAGGATGAAGAAGCGGCAACAAGATGCACAAATGCACTTTGCCCTGCACAGGTGGCAAGAAATATCATACATTTTGCCTCACGCGATGCAATGAATATAGACGGTATGGGTCCTGCGGTAGTACGTCTGCTCAGAGATTCTAACCTTATAGAAAACGCATCCGATCTCTACAAGTTACAAATAAGCGACGTAGAGAACCTTGAAAGAATGGGTAGCAAATCGGCGGAAAATCTTATAAATGCAATAGAAAATTCGAAAAAAGCAGGTCTTGAAAGACTTGTATATGCACTCGGCATAAGAAACGTAGGTCAGAAAGCGGCAAAAGTACTTGCAGGCAAATACGGAGATATTGAAAAGCTGTTTTCTGCAACTGCCGAAGAAATTGAAAAAATCGAGGATTTCGGTTCTGTCACCGCATCCTGCGTTGTTGAATATTTTTCAAACCCGGGAACGAGGACGCTTGTTGACAGTCTGAAGGCTTCGGGCGTTGTTACAACGTGCGATATCAAAGCCGCAGGCGGAATATTTGAAGGATGCGTATTTGTTTTAACGGGAACGCTTCCCACTATGAAACGCTCTGAAGCGGAAGCTTTGATAGAAAAACACGGAGGTAAAACGTCATCGTCGGTATCAAAGAAAACGACGTACGTGCTTGCCGGAGAAGAAGCGGGCAGTAAGCTTACAAAGGCGCAAAGTCTTGGAATAAAGATAATATCGGAGGAAGAATTTCTCGCAATGGCGGGAGAATAAATAAGTATGCTCATAGATTATGTAAAAATATATATTAAGGCAGGCAACGGCGGAAACGGTTGCGTTTCCTTCCGACGTGAAAAGTACGTTGCCAAAGGAGGACCCGACGGAGGTGACGGCGGACGCGGAGGCGACGTCGTGTTTACCGTTGACGAGGGCGTAAATACGCTCCTTGCTTTCCGTTACCGTAAGAAATTCGTAGCTGAAAACGGCGGTGACGGTAAGGCTGAAAAATTCCACGGAAAGAACGGCGCAAACGTCGTAATACAAGTTCCTCCGGGAACTCTCATAAAGGACGCCGAAAGCGGAAAGATCATACACGATATGGGCCCCGGCGGTGATTTCGTCTGCCTTAAAGGCGGAAAAGGCGGATGGGGAAATAAGCATTTCGCAACACCGACACGCCAAATCCCACGCTTTGCCAAAAACGGCATAGACGGCGAAGAAAAAGAAGTAATACTTGAACTTAAAATGCTTGCTGACGTAGGACTTATAGGACTTCCTAACGTAGGTAAATCATCAATACTTTCAAGAATAAGCGCGGCAAGACCGAAAATTGCAAACTATCACTTTACAACGCTTTCTCCGAGCCTCGGCATAGTCAAGACCCGTGATGAAAAAGGCTTTGTTGCGGCAGATATTCCGGGACTTATCGAAGGAGCGTCGGACGGTGCGGGACTCGGACACGCATTCTTGCGCCACGTTGACAGATGCCGTATGCTCATACACGTTGTGGATATTTCACAGTGCGAGGGCAGAGACGTTATAGAAGATATAAAGCTCATTAATAACGAGCTTGCAAAATACAGCGGGGAGCTTGTGTCAAGACCTCAGCTTATAGCCGCAAACAAGAGCGATATGACGGATCTCGATGCTGATTACGTAAAGGAGTTTGAAGCGTTTGTAAAGGAAAACGGCTGGGGACTTGTGTACGTTTCGGCAGTCAGCGGAGCAAATCTTGACAAGCTTGTCGATATGACCTCGACAGCGCTTGAAAAGCTTCCTCCTCTTACACTTTACGAAGCTGAAACGAACGACGAAATAATGCTCGAAGAAGACGACGACAAGGAAATAACCGTGCGCTTTGAGGACGGTGTCTACTTTGTTGAGGGTAAATGGCTGTATAAGCTCATGGGCAGGATCAATTTCAGCGACAACGAATCAATGTCTTATTTTGACAGAATGCTTCGCAAAAACGGAATTTTCGATCAGATGGAAGCAAAGGGAATTAAAGACGGAGATACCGTCAATCTTTACGATTTTGAATTTGATTATATAAAATAAAATTGAGGGGGCATCATTATGAAAAAAGAACCAAACAGTACGAAAAAAAGCAAAGGTATGTTAAGAACGGTATGTGCCGTGCTTGCGTCAACGCTTTTGCTTGGAACACTTGCAGGATGCTCGGACAACGCCGAGACGGAAAGTGATGATATGTCGTCGCAGATACAAAGCGGCACTCTCACTCTTCCCGAAAGCTATAGCTTCGATGCAAGCTACGTAAGCTGTTTTACAGGCAATCAGGTCTACGGCTACGACTTTGAAAATACGACGCTTCAGTCGCTGAAGTCGGACAGCGCTCTTAAATTCAACTCGGGAAGCTATTTTTCGCAAAGCAAGAGCGGATTAAGCGTTTCCTCTTCGAATTATGATTCCGTAGGCATTAATAAAGATACATCCAAGGATGAGTATACGTACAGTGTGAAAATGAAGCACGGTGCGATATCGGATACCGATGCGACACACGCTTTTGCAGTAGGCGTGCGCTGCAACTCTTCGACAGCCCTTGTTTCGAGCGGTATATGGGCTTATTGCCGTGACTCGAAGATAACGTTTTACGTAAACGGTGCAACGCTTGATGCATCGGTAAGTAACCTTCCTGTTTCTTTTGAAGACGGTGCAACTCTTACTGTCGAAGATAACGGATCGGGCACGATAGAATATTACGTTTCATCCGTGTCACAAAGCAAGACTCTTGCCGCAACTATGACGATATCTTCAAGAAAGATCAGAGTTGACAATGCATCCGGTACGAAGATAAAGGAAAAGAACGTTTCCTCCATTCCCACCGACGGATATTGTCGCAGTGCTGTTTATTACATAAACGGTTCGCTTGAAAATATGAGACTTGAAGTAGGCAGCGGCAGCACGACGTTCTACAACGATAAAGACGTTATAGCCTTTATTGAAGGCGAAGAATACTGCTTTGCGGGTCTTGTCAAATACGATCTTGACAAAACACAAAAGGCGAAATGCTTTAAATATGCAGACGGATATTATCTGCCTGCAGACGTCCTTGCAGATGCTACGGGACTTGATTACAGCATTGAATCTCCGTATATCAAGATGACGTACAACGACGTCGAGATAGCATATTTGCTCGGCGAAAACGAGATAACTGTTGCAGGCGCGACAATGCAGGGAAGAATGCCCGTGCAGTATAAAGATGAATATTTTATCTGTGTCGATGAATTTGCACAGATAATCGGATACGATATAACGGAAGATCCGTCAAGTGACGTCGTTATCATGACACCGCCCGGAACGGATACGGCAACGTATCTCTCCCTTTACAGAGAAAGATTTGCACTTTATGAAAGCGTCGTATTCAATTACGACGACGTTGAGTGCGATCAGATAGGCGTAGGCGTTTATCCCAAGGTTCCCGAAGAAGAAAGACTTGTCGGTGTCGCTTATACAACGTGGAGATATGAGCAGTCAAGCTGGGGTCCCGGACATACGTGGGATATGCCCTTGCTCGGAGAATACCTTTCAAGCGATCCGAAGATCATAAGACAGCACGCGATATGGCTTGCGGATGCAGGTGTCGATTTTATCGTTATCGACTGGTCGAACAACGTCGGCTACGTTCCCGAAACGATGGAAGCGGCTCGCCCTGACTTTGCAATGATAGAAAACGCGACCCTTGCCGTTTTCGACGTGTTTGCAACCGTTGAAAACGCACCGAAGATCTGTATAATGACAGGCCCCGGCCACATCGGAACGAATACGTTCACGAACGGTCAGATGGCAAGAAAGAACAATCAGATTTATAATACGTACATAGCCGATAAAAGACGTAACGAAATGTACTTCTATTACGAGGATAAGCCCTTGCTTCTTTGCTATGCGGCAACACCTTCGTTTATATCGGACGGCCGTACGGCACCTTACGTGGACCAGAGATTTACGGAACGTTGGGTAACGGGCTTTGTCGGTCAGCAGAGCAACCTCTATAATAAGAGCACGTACGCTTCATATATGCACTGGAGCTGGGAAGAAAGAATAAGACAGACGTATTGCGTTCAGAACGGTATTCCCGAATGTATGACTGTCGTTGCATCGTACAGACAGCAAGGTGAGGTCGGTGGATCCGGATATATCCCCGCAGGCGGAAGAAACAACGGTGCAACGTTCCGCACGCAGTGGCAGAGAGCAAACGATATAGGTACAAAATTCGCACTCGTTGTGTCGTTTAACGAGTGGACGATAGGCGAACAGCAGTCACTTGAAGTAAGTAAGGATATAGAACCGTCCGAAACGCTCGGTACTATGTATCTCGATATACTGAAAGAACAGATAAAGAAATTCAAAGGTAAGGTAGACGAAACGACGGACACCTCAGAACCCTGGGCGGCGGGTGCGTACGTTTCGGGTTATACCTCGCATTATAAAACAGTTCCTCAGCCTATAACTGAAATAGGTGCAACACTCAGCGGATGGTATGCGGGAAGTGATAAGATATCTTCCTTTAAGTACAGTATAAACGGCGGTGCGTTCGTAAACGCCGCAGCTACAACAGACGGTGATATCGCATCCGATATATCGCCCTTTATGCCCGGATGTACGGAATACAATACGTATTCGTTTACACCTGATCAAAGTCAGCTCACTGAAATAATCAATACAGTTGACGTATACGCTGTGACGTCGTCCGGTGAAAGCATACTGTGCGCACAGTATACAGTGTGTGATGCTTCCATGATACTTATTACACCTGTTGAAGGATCATCACTTACAGTTGACAGAGGCGGTAATTTTAACTATATAAGAGTTGACGGAGGAACTACTGCCGAGGATATTCTCTCACAGCTTGTAATAGAATGTGATATGCCCGAAACAATATGCACAGGTGCCGTTATGGAGCTTGTGTTTAACGGTGAAGTGTGCGATACGGTATACATAATCGTCAACGGTGACGTAAATGCAGACGGTATCGTTAACGGTGTTGATGTACTCAAAGTACAAAAAATAATAGACGGCAGAGAAGTTAAGCCGATGAACTTTATGGCTGCAGACGTTTCTTGTGACGGTTCTATAACAAAGAAAGACGTTGCACTCATTGCACGTTCCATAATAGCAAAATAAAAACATTCAAAAACTACGGTGTCAGCGTGATATTTTCGCAAAGCGAAAAAATACCGCGCTGACAAAGTCAGCATATCACTTAACGGACAAAAAGAAGACTCGTTGCAAAGGTGTGCAAAATTAACGGGGTATTATAATAATTGCTACGCTATAAACAAATAAGTAACCCTGACAGATTTTTAGTCTGTCAGGGTTCGTTTTATTCTGTTCGATAAATTGGAATTTGTCTAACAGTCAAACTGAAATTTATCTTTTCTTATATGTCGCTACAATTCCAACTACAGAAGCCAAAAAAGTAATCGGTGCAATTCTTACAAATAAGAATTCAAACCCATGCATTATTGTTCCCGCCACCGCCAACTCAGGATCATTGTAATTCCAATCCAGATAAGAACTACTCATTGATGCAAGCACGATAAATATTATCACTATAACCGCACACAATGAAATAAGAATCCATCGAATCGTTTTGACCTTTGTTATACTTCTTTTTGCAAGCTGCAAATTAATAACTTCCAACTTTTTAGAAAGGGTCTTTAAATCATCGGTAGTCGGTTCTGCTATGGGTTCTCCAAGTAATTCACTTACAGTAGTATCCAATTCATCCGCCAACACAATCAGCATACTGGAGTCAGGAACTGACAAACCATTCTCCCATTTTGATACAGTCTGTCTTACTACATTCAGTTTAATTGCAAGTTCTTCTTGCGATAGCCCTTTTGACTTTCTAATTCTTTTGATATTTTCATTAAGCATAATCTGTGCCTCCTTGTTTTTGATGGCTCAATTCTATATTCAAAAGAGCCGTTGCCAC
>JAZQBL010000044.1:0-13430 GCA_045545665.1 Eubacteriales bacterium | reverse complement strand
ATTTGAGGAGCAAAGGAAGTAGAACATACCGACCTGCTTTGCGCTGATGCCGTCCGCTGTGTTCTGTCCGACAAATCTGCCTTCATCGTCCGTTGCGACCCACGTATCAGCGAAAACGTCCTTTGAAAAGAGCATATCCGTATAGTTGGAACTTTCATAAACGGACTGCGTACCCTTTATGACGACGTTTTCGGCAGCAACGGTCTTCACAGCGTGGTGTACCCAGAACTTAACGTATCCGTTCTCGGGAAGCTCTGCGCTGAGTCTGTTACTGATAAGGCAGTTGTCCGTTCCCGGCTCAAATGCTCTTACCATCTGACCGTTGATCTTAACTTCAAGTATATGTACTTCTTTACCGTCTGCGCCTGTTGCATAGAAATTAACTACGTTGGCTATGGGATCGTCAACGATGCGGACGTGTGCATCCGTAAAATCGACGGGAGAGTCGATAAATCCGGTGCCCGGCCATTTGTCTCTGCGCATACCGAGCTTATTGCCCGAAAGCGTAAACCAAATACCGTTATTTACCGTGGGATCCTTTGCGGGGTCCGTAAGACGTACGCCGATGTGGAGGGTGTTGTATGAACCTTTATCACCTTCACCGGGAGCTTCAACGTCAGCCTCGACAGTTACGGTAGCACCGTCGGAAAACTGTTTGTTAAGCTGAAGGGAGGCTACCACTTTTTTATGAAACGTTACCTTGTTTCCCTTTCTGTCAACCGATGCTTCACCGACACCGAAGGTACCGTCGTTTGCTGCGGCGATACTGAGTTCAAAAGATGCCTCAGATGTTCCGTAGACCTCACCTGCGGGAACTTTCGTCAAAGAAAGCGGATCCGCATGAGCTGTCGGAGGTGTTGTCAAGTCGCCCGTATCCGTACTGTCACCTTTACATGCAACGGATGATGCAGTGATAAGCAATGCCGCTATCAAAGACACGGAACGCAGTAATGTTTTTTTCATTATTTACTCCTTTTCTTAAAAGAACAGGTTTTACCCGTACGGTAAATCCAAAAATGTCCTCGTATAGTTCTAACATTATATATTAATAACAGGTAAAAGTAAAGGGATTTTCACTATATTTTAAAAAAATTTAAATACTCTTTAAAATAACGCCCCCCTTTTTCTTGTATATTTTGACGTTTATCAACTTTAAAGCCGATATTTTTTTGTATAAAATCATTACACACGCCGAATATAAAATGTATTTTAAAGAATACGGGTCGTCGTGGGTGCAACCCCTACATTCAGCCTTCCTGTAGAAAACAGAGTTTTCTACGGGAGAACGGCGGATGTAGTTGCAAAGCAACTACGCGGATGAGGTGTCGATTCATCATTCATCATTTTTTTCGAAACGGCGGGAGCAAGCCCCCGCCCTACATCATACGGGTCGCCGGGGACGTCGACCCCTACCGATTTTATCTATTATCTCTTATCTATCATCTATTATCTATTATCTATTATCTATTATCTCATTTTTGCCCCGCCTTACATCATACGGGTCGCCGGGGACGTCGACCCCTGCCGATTTTATCTATTATCTATCATCTATTATCTAAATCCAAAACAAAAGCGTATATACATAATTTTCTGCAAATATATTGTTTTCTCCGCTCTACGCCACCACCTCCGAGTTGACATAACAGAATTTATAAATGAAATGCCTACGGCATTAAATGCGGCAGAGCCGCATGAAATGTTTGTAAAACAAACATGAAATGCTGTTCTTACGAACAGCATTCAGACCGCTGAACTCCCTCGTTTAAAAAATCGGGGAGAACTTTAAAAGTTCTTCCCCGACAAGCTTTTGTCTTATTTCTTGAATTTTCCGAGAATATTCGAAATACCGTCTTTTACCTTTTCGATGTTTTCTTCGGTTGCTACGTCTTCGATGGTGTCTTTGATCTGTTCCTTTGTTTTGTCGTCGATCTTATCGCCGAGCTTTTCGTCAAGCTTGTCGATGATCTTTCCGCTCTGTTCCTTGATCTCGTTGCAGATATCAGCCATTTTGATTTCTCCTTTAAATTATATATTTACCCTTCGGGGCATTTTTAAATATAATCGCCTTTTATGATCTTTTCCGTATCGTTTTTGTCAACTGTCACGGAATTTTCGTTTTGTTTTACGATCTCGGCGGCTTTTTCTTCACCGACTGACTTTATATAGTCGTCAACCGTCACCTGTGAAAGAATGATACTTCTTATATCGCTTTCACCGACGCCCTTGCCGTAGGTGCGGTTTATGTACCTGCCGAATGAATCTCCTGCGGAAAAATCTTCCCTCATTTTGTTAAACTCGGCAAGACATCTTTCGTCGGACGATGACACGTCAAATCCCGCCGTCTTCGCTTCTTTATAAAGTATCATAAGCTCGCCTGCAGACTCCGTTGCCGCTTCCATAAAGAAATCGGCGTACGTCACCCCGTCCTTTATATTCTGCTCGTCGAGCTTCTTTTCGGGATCGTAATTTTTGACGATCTCATCCGAGGAATTGGCAGGATCGCTCAAAAAATCCTTTGCAGACTTGATATAAAGATATCGGAGCTGCAATTCGGAAATATAGTAGTCGCCGTACTCGACAGCCTTGTTTTTTCTTTCCGTCATACCGCTTGAAGATACGATATCCGTAAGAATAAGCGCAAAGGTGATACAAATTATCACGGCGTTAAGCAAAACGAGCTTCCACGTTTTCACCTTTTCTTTTCCGAGCTTCAGCTTGTTTTCGTTACCGTCAAGCAGGCGTCTGATGTTCGATCTGTGCATTACCGTGACGAGTATTGCCACGAGTATCGACACAACGACACCGAAAATATTCGGTTCTGCAAATTTGCTCAGCACGATAGGGTACAAAAGCGCACACATAACGGAACCGAGTGAAATATATTTCGTACAGCTTACGATAAGTATGAACAGCGTAAACAGCACCAAAAACGTCTGCCAGTTCATCACAAGCACCATTGACGCAAGCGTAAGCACGCCTTTTCCGCCCTTGAAGCCGTAATATATCGGGAAAACGTGGCCGATTATGCAGAAAAATCCCGCAACGTAGCCGCCGCTTTCGCCAAGCAGAAGTTTACCGATAAGACAGGCGATGACCGCTTTTGCAACGTCGCCGAGCAGCGTCATGGCTGCCGCACTTTTGCCGTAGGTGCGGAGCATATTCGTCATACCCGCATTTTTGCTTCCGTACTGTCTTATATCCTGTCTGTACCGTATTTTTGAAATAATGATAGCGGAATTTACCGAGCCGAGAAAATATCCGACCGCGGCACACAGTACAAGCCCCAAAGCAAGAAAAAGCGAGTTTGTGCCTGCACCGAAAAGTCCGTTAGCCATTATCGTCACCTCTTTCTCTTATAACGAGGCGTATCGGCGTACCGTTAAAACCGAATACGTTTCTCAGACAGTTTTCGATATAACGCTGATACGAATAGTGGAAAAGCTCCGCATTGTTACAGAATATAACGAACGTGGGCGGCTTTACCGACGGCTGTGTCATATAGTAAACCTTGAGTCTTCTGCCCTTGTCTGACGGGGGCTGTACTCTCGTTGTCGCATCGTTCAAAACATCGTTGAGCATACCTGTGGAAACACGTATCGTGCTTTGGTCATTTACGTATTTTATAAGCTCAAACAGCTTGTCGATGCGCTGTCCCGTCTTTGCCGAAACGAACAGTATCGGCGCATACGTCATATAAGAAAGCGCAATATTTATTTTGTTTGTAAACTCTTTTACGGTCGAATTGTCCTTCTCGACAGTATCCCACTTGTTTACGACGACGATGGAGGCTTTGCCCGCGTTGTGGGCAATACCGGCTATTCTTTCGTCCTGCTCCGTTATTCCTTCGTTTGCATCTATCATTATAAGGCAAACGTCGGCTCTTTCAACAGCCATTTTTGCTCTCAAAACGCTGTATTTTTCGATATTGTCGGATATTTTGCCCGCACGGCGTATTCCTGCCGTGTCAATAAATGTAAATCTGCCGTGTTCGTTTTCGACCTCGGTATCTATTGCATCACGCGTAGTTCCGGCAACGTCGGAAACGATAAGTCTTTCCTGACCGAGTATTTTATTTATTATCGAGCTTTTGCCGGCATTCGGTTTACCTATTACGGCAACCTTTATTCTGTCGTCTTCCTCCTCCGTTTCATCGGCTGCGGGAAGCTTTGCCACGACCTCTTCCATAAGGTCGCCCGTGCCTGTGCCGTGGATGGACGAAAGTGCAACAGGATCGCCCATACCGAGCTCGTAAAATTCATAATATTCATACGGGAGCGCACCGACGGAATCGATCTTATTTACGCAAAGCACGACGGGCTTTCTCGATCTCAAAAGCATTGAGGCGATATCTCTGTCGTCGGCTGTGAGTCCCGAACGGACGTCCGTCATAAATACGATAACGTCTGCCGTTTCAATAGCTATCTGTGCCTGGCGGCGCATATGCTTCAGTATCGGGCTGTCGGTTTTCGGCTCGATACCGCCCGTATCGACGAGAAGCATCTTTCTGCCGCACCATTCCGCTTCGAAATATATTCTGTCACGCGTAACGCCGGGAGTATCCTCGACAATGGCTATTCTCTGACCTGTGAGCTTGTTGAACAGCGTGCTTTTGCCGACGTTGGGTCTTCCGACTATTGCGACTATAGGTTTTGACATATGCTTTTCCTTTCTAACAGAGAATCGTCCGTATAAGCTCCGCACCGTCGGACGGTGTCGGGCATATCGGTACGCCGAGGAGCTTTTCGGCATCCTCTACCGTCATTCCGTCAAGGAATACGTCCTCGCCGTGTTTGAGCGTTACCGAGGGAATGAGCAGTCTTTCGCCAAGCTCTTTGCCCTTCAGCTGTTCGGTAATATCCTTGCCCGTAAGCAAGCCTGCCACGGTTATTTTTTTACCGAAAAACGTGTTCTCTGTTTGGTAAACATTTATTTTCGTGTTTTTTGCCGCTTGTGATATTTTATCACAGCACTGCTTTATGTACGGATACGCCGCTCGTCCCGTTGCAACGGAAAGCGTACGGGGCTTTTGCAGGTCGTATTCGTCTATATATTTATACTCGATATCGAATTCGGTAAGAAGCGACGTTATCATTCCGACGCCGTTTTCTATCTGCGCGTACCCTTCGTAATAATCTTCTTCGTGAAGGGGAAGCTCTGCCGTTATATAAAGCTCATCGGATGCGTAAAACACGCGTGTTCCGTACTTTCTCAGGCATTTTTCAGCCATTTTCTCTACCTGCTTTATAACGGCCAGTGCATCGTCCTTTGTAAACGGTTCAATATGAGGAAGTCCTTCTCTGTGGTCCGTAAGTCCGCAGGGAACGACCGAAACGCTGACGAGCGACGGTATGAGCTTTTCAAGATCGTTCATTGATCTTTCAAGCTCGTCTTTGTCGTTTACGTCCTTACAAAGTACGATCTGCGCATTCATCGAAATATTGCCGTCGGCAAATTTCTTCATTATATCGAGGATCTTGCCTGCATTTTTGTTTTTCATCATCTTCACACGCAATTCCGGGTTCGTCGTGTGGACGGAAACGTTTACAGGCGACATATGCATTTTTACGATACGGTCGATATCCTTATCCGTAAGGTTCGTGCAGGTGATGTAATTGCCCTGCAGAAAGGAAAGGCGGCTGTCGTCATCCTTGAAATACAGCGTTTCCCGGCAGCCCTTGGGCATCTGGTCGATAAAACAGAACATACATTTGTTTTTGCACGTTCTTTTTTCGTCCATGAGATACGTTGAAAATTCAAGCCCGATATCGTCGTATTCTTCTTTTTCTATCGTTTTTTCAAAAAGCTCGGCACCGCGGTGTATAAGCAGGGTTATTTTTTCACCCGTTATGTAAAAGCGGTAATCGAGCACGTCGTTTATCTCTTCTCCGCACACGGATATGATAATATCGTTCGGGAGTATTCCCGCTTTATCGGCGTATGAGCCTTTTGAAACGGAACAGACGGTTACCAAAAACACCCCTCCTTACATAACAGTAAAGGGATTGTAAAACACAACCCCTCCTCACCGTATAAACACGCCTTACGCTTCAGTTTTGACTATTTCCTTACCACCGTAAGTTCCGCACGTCATGCAGACTCTGTGTGATTTAATGTATGCACCGCATTTGGGGCATTTTGTCATGCCGGGCAGATCGAGGCGCCATACATTGGAACGTCTTTTGTCACGTCTTGCCTTGCTGACTTTTTTCTTAGGTACTGCCATTTTACCTACACCTCCTTATATAATACAATAACATTAAGCTATTATTCGTAATCTGAAAGCAAAGCCTTCAGCGACGCCATTCTCGGATCGCCTTCGCTTTGGCACGTGCAAGCGCCTTCATTCAGATTTTTGCCGCATTTCGGGCAAAGCCCTTTACATTCGGCACAGCAAAGCTCCTTCAAAGGAAACGACAGGAGAAATTCTTCACAGACTGCAGACTGTATATCCACCATACCGCCTTCAGAAAGGATAAAATCATCGTTATCTTCGTTAGCAAGCTCTGCGGCGACACCCTTTTCAAAGCTGTGAGAAAAGGAGTTTTCAAGCTCTTTAAGACATCTTGCACACTGCGTCTTGTAAGAAACAGTGATATCGGACACAAGCGAAATGTATCCGCCGTTATTTTTTACAGTACACAGCGCACGTATCTCTGAGGTAAAATCAATACCCCACTCGGTAAAATACGAAAAGCCGCCGTTCTCCTCTGCGGAAAACGAAACGTCGTAATCGAGCCTGTCCGTCTCACCCGAAAGGATACGAGTTATATCAAGCTGCATTAAAGAACCTCTTGCTTTGAATTGGTCTGTACTGAACGGTATCCGTCAGCACAAAATCCGCAAAGCATATTATACATACAAATTTTCCGTTTGTCAATAGTCTTAAAGAAAAAATCAAAAACATTTTGTAAATTTTGATATCTTTCTACACGATAAGCTCGTTTTTCAGCTTTTCAAATATCTTTTTCTCGCTTCTTGACACTTTTACCTGCGAAAGACCGAGTATTTGTGCTGTCTTTTGCTGTGAAAAGTCGCAATAATACCTGAGCCTTATTATTTCTTTTTCTATATCTGTCAGCTTCGATATGGCATCTTTTAAGGATATTCTGTCGCAAAGGCTCTCTATTTTGTCGTTTTTGTCCCGAATGGTATCTGCAAGGCTTCCGCCGTCATCGCCCAATGGTTCCGAAAGCGATCTGTGGCTGCAGCAGGCATCAAGACAGAAAACAAGCTCCTCGACCGAGGTGTTCACAAGGCAGGCAAGCTCCTGCACGCTCGGGTCGTGTCCGTGCTCTTTTATGAAGATCTCTCTTTGCTTCATTGCGTGCATACCGAGTCTTTTTGTCCCTCTTGACACTTTTATCATTCCGTCGTCACGCAAATACCGCCGTATCTCGCCGATTATAAGCGGTACGGCGTAGGTCGAAAACACGCATCCGAACTCACTTTTGTAGCTTTTTACAGCCTTTATCATACCGAGCGTGCCTATCTGTATAAGATCGTCGTATTCGACCCCTCTGTCATAAAAGCGGGGCACGATGCTTTTCACGAGCCCCATATTCAGGGATATGACCTTTTCCATGGCGTCCCTGTCGCCGTTTTGCGCTTTGATAACAAGCTGTGTGTTTTGAGAAAAATCCTCCGCTGTGTCGTTTTTCGTCCGTGACATAAGCTATCCCCTTATGAAAATTTTTTGGACATAAAAACACGTGTTCCTCCCGATACTCTCGAAGTTACCTTTACTTTATCGGTAAAGCTCTGCATAACCGAAAAGCCCATACCGCTTCTTTCGTTTTCACCGTCGGTCGTAAAAAGAGGCGTCATCGCTTTTTCGATATTTTCTATTCCGCAGCCTCTGTCGGTTATCTCAACGCTTACGCTTCTGTCGGAATAAAGCCGTGAATTTATGTAAATTTTCCCGACTGCGGGATATCCTTTGTATGCGTGCACGACACAGTTCGTAACAGCCTCGCTTACAGCACAGCGCAGGTCGGCAAGCTCGTCCACGGTAGGGTCGAGCTTTGAGGCAAATACGCTTACGTAAGCTCTTGCCAGCGCTTCGTTTTCCGATATTGCGGGTATCGTTATCTTTATTTCGTTAATTACGGTCTTTTTCACTTTTTTATCCTCAGCTTTTGATTTTTAAAACTTTATCCATCCCCGACATTTTGAGTATACGCATGGCTCTTTCGTCGATACCGCACAGCACGAACTCGCACCCGACGGCAACGCACCTTGAATATCTGCCCATTATAAGTCCCAATCCCGAGCTGTCCATAAATTTCATTCCCGATAAGTCGAGTATCAGCTTTTTAGGCGCATTTTTGAAAAATTCACGGTCTATCTCCTGCCGTGCCTCGGCACATACGTGATGGTCTATCTCACCGTTGAGCGATGCTCTCATCACACCGTTTTCGTATTCTGTTTCAAGCCCGTCCATAATAAACCCCTTTCTTTTCCTTGTAACTATGATATCATCCCGAAAATGAAAATATTGTCATATGCGGTCATTCTCACAGAATTTACAATTTGATATATTTTTATTTCCGTTTTTAAAAGGTACGGTCATTCGCCATCACACCAATACGGGTCGTCGTGGGCGCCGACCCCTACATTCAGCCTTCCTGTAGAAAACAGAGTTTTCTACGGGAGAACGGCGGATGTAGTTGCAAAGCAACTACGTGGATGAGGTGTCGATTCATCATTCATCGGATTTTTTCGAAACGGCGGAAGCAAGCCCCCGCCCTACATCATACGGGTCGTCGAGGGCGCCGACCCCTACCTGAGATCCGATCCGTTATGCAAGCGATATGCAAACTGCGCTGACTGTCATATCATCCTCTCCGAGATGCTCCGTACAAGCCCTTTCCATTATTTTTTCACAAAGCTGTTCGGGTGTGCAGCCGCTTTCGTACGTAAGCAGATTGTAAAGCCAGACAAGCTCGTCGGAGTCATCGGCAATACCGTCGCTTACCATAACGGCGATATCGTCTTTTTTAAATGCAAAATCTATCCTTTCGGAGCAAAGCTTTTCCATAATACCGACAGGCGGCGTGTTCGATGCCATTCGAAATATCCTTCCGTCACGTATAACGTACGACGGGGACGCTCCGCTTTTTACAAACGAGCCTTTGCCGCTTATAAGATCCACACACATAATATCGACCGTCGTAAAGCATTCCCCTCTTTGATTTCTTATAAAATGGTTCAGCATTTTAAGAACTCCTTCCGTGTCCGAACAGCAGGTAAGCATATTTTTTAAGAATATCCCCGCAGGCTTTGATGCAAGTGCGGCTGCTTGTCCGCTTCCCATTCCGTCGCAAATGCACGTATAAAATTTACCGTCGGCACTGAATGAAAGCACGCTGTCACCGTTTATCGTCTCGCCGTCCTTCGGCGTTTGCAGTGATGAAAACGCACATTTATACCTTTCTTTCATCTTAAACACGGCTGCCGTGAAGCCGTCACATTCGGAAAAACTGCATTTGTCGAGCAAAACGCCGAGGATCTTGCCGAAATTTTTCTGTATTTCGGCGCTGAGGGAGCGAATTTTCAAAGAATCCGCACCGCAGGCTATTACAGTCAGTCTTTCCTCTCCGTATACCGCCACGTTATCTCCGAAAAGATGCTTATATCCGCCTATTTTTTTAAGTCGTTCCGTAAGCGGAGCATTGAATTTGTCATTAGTCCTTCTCTCGTTTGCCACGTTTTCGATAAACTGCGAAAACCTTGCAAGATCCTCTGCCATTATCTCCGTTTTGTTGTTTTTTATCTTTTCGCTGTTGTATTCGGCAAGCTTCATATTTACGTTTGCCGTTAGCTTTTCGGCAAAATAACAGCCTGTTTTTATTTTTTCGGGAAGATGTGAGGTGCTCAGCAGGCCTTTTTCGTATATACTTTCAGCGCACTGCCGAACGCACGACGAACCGCGTACACCGTTTGGAAAACACAGCTTTTTCATCGAGCATTTTTTGCAAAATGACGAAAATTCCTTTTCGCAAATCGAGCATATCTCATGCACCGCAGGACGTTTTTCAACGTCCGACAGCGCGTGCATTATCCCGGATATACCGTCAAGTGAGCGTGAGAGTGAAGAAAGATCGTTTTCATACGCTTCGAGTGCATATTTATTTGCTATCCTGTCAGGGCTTACGGCATTTTTATATACGGATTCGTCTTTAAAAACGGAAAGCTTCGGCAAAAGATGCAGCTTTTCAAGCGGCACGTATATTCCGGATGCGATTATAGCCTCGGGCAGATATTTCACGACCGTATCAAACCCCGTTGAATACAGCCCGAAAAAGCCGAAGGCAAAAACTCCCGAAACGACCGAAAGCGTAACGGAGGCACTCGGCAAAACACCGCAAACGAACCCGAGTGCGGCAAAAGCGGGACACAGCGAAATATCAAGCGCCGCGCCGCATAAAGCGCCTATGACCGTGCCCTTCAGCGCTCCCGTCTTTCTCGACGTGTACACGGGGAACAAAAACGCGCAAATACTTCCGAGAGAGGTGCCGAACACGTCGAAAGAGCGCAACGCCACGACACAGGAGAAAAAAACAGCTCCGATACCTGCCTCGTATCTCTGCGTATACTTGTTTTCTCCGTCAAGAGCAAGACAGTAAACGTACGTCATGAACATCCCCAAAAAAACACCTGCAAAAACGGCAAAAAGTCCGTAATACGTAAGATCATCGCTTATAAGGCTTAAGACAGTCACCGTTAGCATGCCGACGCCCGAGGCGCAGATACGGCAAAGGGGCGTATCGTTTATGTAAAAAAGGTCGAATCTGTCACGTTCTTTTACAGCGTACGCCACACAGTATCTGAAAACGGCACTCGCAAAAAGACCGCAAAACGATATTGCAACGGAGCCGTCGCGTACAAGAAACGAAAGCATTACTCCGGCTATGGAAAACGGCACGTGACGCCTTACGGCGCACATAAACGCCATACCGAACGGATACGTACCGAACATAGCTTCTCCGCACCCGAACAGATACGAGCATATACTGTATAAAAGAGCCTCGGCAAGCTCCTTTGACGTACTTTTATCCTTTACTCTCAAAACCGTCTCAAAGCCTTTTTTTACATTCTTTTCGTCCTTCATTTTTTTATTTCCTTTCGATTATTGCAATTTCGGGAAGTACCGTGCCCGTATATCTATAATACTACCTCGGACACGTTTAAACTGTCGAAAGGCACAGGGAGGATTTTATAAGATTTTTTCGTAAAACCGCATTATGACAAGGGAAATGCGGATGTACTCGTAAAAAAAGGTTTTTATCACTTTTTATGTCTTACGGTTTTGTTTTCGCTGTGCATATATCTGTAATAAATAATATGATAATTTTTATTAAAACTTTAATTTAAAATGTTGACATACAAATTTGCATATGATATACTTCATTCTATATAGATTATAAAAGGAGGCTGTTTATGAAAAGAATACGCATTTTATGTTTCGTTATCTCGCTTATTTTCTGCGTTCTTTCTTACCCCGTTTACGCCTCCGATTCACCTGCTTACAAAAAGCTGATAAACGAAGAGCCCGTGTACACGATGCACGTTACAGTCGAGCAGCTTTTGGACTTTTACAAAGCTTCATCGACCGACGAGATACTCGACCTTACGGAAAACAATTACACCGAGGGCGCTGTGTCTGTCGGCGGTATAAAGACCGTGTGCCACGTTTATATGCGCACTTTTTCAATAACCGATATAGGCAACTATAAATTGAGTGAAGCGAAGGCTCTGGCAGACAGCATATTCGAAAAGGTAAAAGGAAGCCTTTCGGAAAAATATATGAAATGCATCGCCCGCTCGTACAGCATAAACATTTCGGGAATACCCGATAAGGCTGCGGACACGTACAAAAGCTTTACCGTTAAATTTCTGATTGCCGCAGGCGAAAGCAACGAGGAAAGAGCCTCTGTCATAAATGAGTTCGTAAAGCCTGCCGCAGCTATGTGGGAAGGGCTTGATATCGGGGATAAAATGATAAAGCTCAACGAGTTTTTGTTAAACGGTCAGTTTTCCTACGATATTTCAAAAATAAACCGCTCAAGCATCTATGCCTTTATAAACGATAAAAAAGGCGTATGCGAGGAATATGCGGGACTCACTTCGCTGTTTTTGGATGAATTCGGCTGTAAAAACAGCATAATAACGGGTAAGGTAAACGGCGAAGGCCATATGTGGAATATCGCTTACGTAAACGACAGACCCTACCACCTTGACATACTTCACAACGGTCCCGTTGATGAAAACGGCGCACACGTTGAAATAACGAGAGATTTTCTGCTTGTTTCAAGTGAGAAGATATCCGCTTCCCGCACACCTGACAAAAGATACGAGGAAGTTTGCAAAAGCGCAGTTTACGACTATATTTTTGAAGGAGTGCCGACGTCACTTCCGACTGATATTTTTAATATCACAGACGGTATGATAAACACCGTACCCGTCGGAACGCCCGTCGCAAGCTTGAAAGAAGCGTATGAAGAAGGCTCTGCTTTTCTCGTTTTCACGTCAAAGGACGGCAAAATACTTGCAGATGATGAACTCGTAGGCTCCGGATGTGTGATATCCATTGAAGCAAACGGAAAAATAATTGATTCAGCAACATTTTTCGTCATGGGCGACGTTAACGGTGACGGTATTACGGATAAAAACGACCTCGATGCCGTGGCGGCGGTAATTATGAGACGCGAAGGCACGGAAGGGCTTGAAGTTTTTTGCGATATGAACCTTGACAAAGCTGTCACGGTGACGGATTTTCTCCTTTTCTCGGTGCTCGCAGGCACGATCTCTTTATGATTTTCGGAAAATAATATGAAAAAAATTTGTGTTATTCTTGCACTTATAACGTCATTTACCGTAAATACAGCCGTATACGGCGCAGAATACGCGGCGTACGGCGATGATGAAACGGACGGTACCGTATTCAGCGTTCATTTTGAAGCGCGCCCTGAAACGGTAACACAGGATACGGAAACGGCAGAAAGCGAACCTACAGAAACCGGTGAGGACACGACCGTATCTGAGACCTTCGATATTTCCGATACGGTTTACGAAAGCGATTTTACAGATATTGAAACGTTCGACGTTTATACCGACGTTGAAACGGCAATTGATACGTCGAACGAAACGTCGAATGAAACGTCAGAGGATACGGAAACGGCGGAAAAGACTGTTTTCGGCGGAGAAGGAACGGTGAAATTTTCACCCGCTCAGCTTAAGATCCTTTCGGTAACTCCGCTTTTTGATGAAAACATCGGATACGATCTTAACGAAGGCGAAGGCTTTTTGAGGTTTATGTTTTATTCCTCGGCGGAAATAAAAGAAAGTATTCAATTGTTCGATATCGAATTTGAAATACTGTCAGTCGATGAAAACGACACGGTGTCAGTCACGCTCACCGAAGGACTTTT
>JAZQBL010000043.1:0-5254 GCA_045545665.1 Eubacteriales bacterium | reverse complement strand
TGCCGAATTTACGGTATCGGGCAATATGATAGTCATAAAGGTCGCAAAGAGCACGATCAAAGTCGGCGACACGTTCGACTTCAAGTGGGCAGATAACTCCGTAGCTGACGGTAAGGAAATAATGCAGTTCCTCGACCTCGGCGACGCAGCTCCCAACGGCAGATATAACTACAGATACACAACTGCAAACGAAACCGTTGCAGCTCCTTCCTGCCTCGAATCCTCCATGGTAGTTTTCAAGACTAACTCCTACAACGCATACGTAAACGGCGCACAGGTTATGATAAACGCCGAAAATACGAACATTACGGCGCTCGGTCAGCAGGGTACTGTATACCTTCCCAAGACGTTCGTTGAAGGTACGCTCGGATATGCAGCAGGTGCGTTTGCAAATGCAGGTACTTACTGCGGCGAGATGTACGTTTCAGTAACGGCTGATGCCGTTGCCGCACAGGGCAAGGTTCTGACGGTTGCCGAAAACGGACTTATCGTTATCGCTGACAAAGAAATAACTGATACAGCAACAATAAGAGCACTTTACAGATCATTGATGTAATATGAAATATATAGATATGCACTGCGATACGATAGCAGAGATATTTTACGCAAGGGAAAACGGACACGATTCCTCTCTTTACGAAAATAATCTGCATATTGATATCCAAAAACTTAAAAAGGGCGATTGCCTTGTGCAAAATTTTGCGGCATTCGTCAATATCTCCTCAAGAAAAGAACCCTTCAAGTACACAAACGAGCTTATAGACGTTTATTATGAACAGCTTGAAGCGAATAAAGAACTTATCGCTCCCGTTTATAAATTTGAGGACATTGAGAAAAACGAAAAGGCAGGGCTGATATCAGCCCTGCTCACGGTCGAGGAAGGTCAGGCGTGCGAAGGAAAAGTGGAAAATCTTTCCCACTTTTACAACAGAGGCGTCCGTATGATGAACTTCTGCTGGAACTTCGATAACTCCCTTACGACACATAACGGTATAAACGCAGGCGGACTTCCGCAGACGGAAAAGGGCCTTACGGAAAAGGGTTTTGAGTTCGTTGAGGAAATGGAGCGCCTCGGTATGATAATCGACACGGCGCATATATCCGATAAAGGCTTTTACGATATTTTAAATCACGCAAAGCGTCCTTTTGTGGACAGCCACACAAACAGCCGCTCGGTATTTGACCACGTGCGGAATATCACAGACGATATGATTCGCAAAATGGGCGAAAAAGGCTGCGTTGCAGGGGTAAACTTCTGCTGTGAGTTTATGAAATCGTACAAAGGCCCCGAGGATTACGGTGCAACGTACGAGGTCTCCGTAAAGCACATAAAGCATCTTATCAATGCAGGCGGCGAGGATTGCGTCGGCTTCGGCTCGGATTACGACGGAATATCGAGTCTTAATCTTGAAATGGCAAACGCATCGTTTATGCCCGGCTTTGTTGATGAAATGAAAAAACAAGGCTTCAGCGACGACCTTATCGAAAAAGTCTTCTACAAAAACGTGTTAAGACTTTATAAAGAAATACTCTGAAACATAAACGGATATCCGCACGGATATCCGTTTTTTTATCATATGGGAGAATTGATGAATGCTGAAAATGAAGATAGCGGAAATGATCACATAAGATCTCCGCTTTGCGGTGATACGCCTTCCTTTGTAACTCTATCCGCCACAGGCGGATAGAATATCACGCTGACGAAGTCGGCATATTACCTGACGGATAATCGGATGACTTTTTATTTCACGCTTTAAATCACCGCATTGCGGTGATGGAGGAGGCGCAGATGCTTTTTACAATACCGCTTTGCGAATCTCATCGGAGAAAGCAAATTAAAAGAGCCTCATACGAAGCTCTTTTATCATTTATGCACCGAATTTTACTGTATATCCGCCGACGTCTTTACCGGTATTATTGTCCCAATCTATTCCCTTAGTTATTTGATTCCACTGTTCTTCACTGCCGGTAAAATTTATCGTTTGAAGCTTTGAACAGTCGTAAAATGCTAAGTCACCTATATTTGTAACACTGTCAGGTATCGTTATTTGTGTAAGACTTTTACAGTGGCGAAATGCACTGCTACCTATACTTGTAACACTGCCCGGTATCGTTATTTGTGTAAGGCTTTCGCAGTAGGAAAATGCTTCTCCACCTATACTTGTAACACTTTCCGGTATCGTTATTTGTGTAAGACTTTCGCAGTCGGAAAATGCACTGTTACCTATACTTGTAACACCGTCCGGTATCGTATACGCTGCTCCTTTTTCGTTGGGATATGCCACGAGTGTTGTTTTATCTTTGTTAAACAGTACACCGTCAATGCTTGTATAACTTGCATTACCGGAGGATACGTTTATTGCTTGAAGTCTTGTACAGTAGGAAAATGCACCGACACCTATAATTGTAACACCGTCCGGTATCGTTATTTGTGTAAGACTTGAACAGCCGTAAAATGCACTGTCACCTATAATTGTAACACTGTCCGGTATCGTTATTTGTGTGATGCTCAAGCAGGTTGAAAATGCATCGTCACCTATACTTGTAACACTATCCGGTATTGTTATTTGTGTAAGGAAGTGGAGTTCAAAAAATGCATAGTCACTTATTCTCGTCACACCATTCTTGATAATAATCTTTTCAATATCAAATAAATTTTTATACCACGGAGCCTTATTATCAACACTGTAATCCTTCATGGCAGAGTCATTGATTATTGTAAGTGTGCCGTTTTTAAGCGACCATCCTTGTGCGATCTCATCACTTGTGAAATCTGAATTATCAATAACTTCATCGTCTTTTGCATCCGTCACGGCATCCGTTACGGCGTCTGTGGCGGGTTTCGTTTCAGCGATTGCTGTTTCGGCGTCGGAAATATACGTAGTATCGCCTGCGGAATCTTTTCCCGTTTCACGGTCTTTGTCCTTATCTTTTTTGTCATCGTCATCGTCGTCATCGTCGTCTTTTTCTTCGACTCTTTTGTCATCGTCATCCGAGCAGGAGGTTATAAAAACCGCCGATGTCGACAAAACAAGTGCAAGTGCAATTGCGCCTATTTTTTTGATGCTGTCTTTTTTCATTGCTGATCCCTTTTAAAATTGGTATCTTAATTTTGAGTTACGTTTAGTTTTTATAAAATATGAGCGTTAAATTATGCGTACAGTGTAAATCGTTTTCCCGGAGACGTTATTTTATACCTCTTCCGTTATTGCAAGTGTTCCGTCTTTTTCTTCTATATTGAATATGTGCATTCTTTCCATAGGCGGTGCTTCGGGTGCGTGAAGTGCCATTTTGAGCGATCCGTCAAAGTCACGGAAGAACATAGCGTGTCCGCCGTTATCGGCAAAAAACGGTTCATCAAGATGCTTCCACGGTCCGCGTATATCACCGCTTTCGGAAATGACGGGCAAAACGACGTAATTGTTCTCAAGATACGGTGACCAGGCAAGGAAAAGTCCGCCTGTGCTCAGCTTCTCTATCCACGGTCCGTCAGAGCCGTAGCGCTTCGTTTTTTCATCCTTATATATGATGTTATGAGGAGTTTTATATGATATAGGCGATTCGTCGGATGCGAAAAGTCTGAAAGGCTCACCCACGATATTCACAAGATCCTCGTCAACTTGTGCGGCGCAGATCTCACCGACGTATGCGGATTTTTCTTTTATGTAATTATCGGGCCAATCGTGTGAATATACGATATAAGGAACGCCGCTATCGTCAACGTAAAGCGTACCGTCAATACAGCTTTGTCCTTCGGGTGTCAGCGGTCCGTTTTTAAGCGGAATAAAAGGTCCTTCGGGGGTTTCGCTGACAGATACCTGCGTACCTCTCAGCCCGTTTCTTCCCAAAGATGACGTAAATAAATAGAATTTTGATTTATATTCGTGTATCTCGGATGCCCACAGATCTCTCGTCGCCCAGGAATCCTCGGTTATTGAAAAGACCGTGCCGCCTTCTTCCCAATTTTCAAGATCCGTGCTTTTAAAATATACAAGGCTCATATCCGCAACGGTTTTGTACACGTAGTAGACACCCTTATACGGAACTATATACGGGTCTCTTATTCTCATATCAGCTCTTTTTATCATTTTCAAAACCTCCATAAATGTACTGTACCATTGTATCACTTTCCGTCCAAAAATGCAACATTTATGCATGTTTTTGCAGTCCGTTTTCTGAAAGAATTTTTTTATATTCAAAAAATTCTATGTTGCTCTGTGTAGTTTGAATAACAAAATCAATTCGCCCAAGCAGAGATAATGCATACGCTTGTTTATCCGATATATCACACTTTTTCACGTGTTCATCGAGTCCGAATTTCTTAATGTAGTACATTTCTTGACGGATTTTCTTTTTGTATTCTTTTGTAATATTAAGCTTTTCATTGACAACAATACCTGTCACGGTTTGACGTTTGCTTTCGGGAACAACTGTAGTTTTACGATTTTTCAAAAACAGCCCGAGCCGTCGAAGCTCGCATTTAACAAAAGCTATAACTTCCTTATCGTCGAAATCGCCCGAAAAAGTCATATCGTCACAGTATCTCGTATACGATATTTTCTTGTTTTTGCAAAATTCTCCGACTTTTTCGTCGAAATCATACATTATTATATTTGTAATGGCGGGTGATGTAGGAGCACCTTGCGGAAGTACCTCCTTGTAATAGCAAAGCATAGTCAAAAGAACTCGGATAGGTTCTGAATATTTCTCCTTGCAAAAAACTACTTCCTTCACCTGAGAGTACAAAATGTGATCAAAAAATCCATCTATGTCAAGCTTTAAAAGCTTTTTCTTTCCGATATGCACCTGTGCGTTTTTTTGAATACTGCTTCCGGGTTTATAAGCTTTGGCATAGCCGGAAACGGGATATTGAACCAATATGTTATCGGCAATAGATCTCTGTACTTTTTTCAAAATCAAATCGGGTACGGAGAGCTTGCGTTTACTTCCGTCACTCTTCGGAATGAATACGTTATGATAATGTTTTTCAAGATCATTGCTCAAGCCATAAAGGGTTTTTGCTGAAAATCCCAAGTCTTGCTCGATTGAAGCAAGTTCTCTGTAAACGATCATATTACTCTCCTTTCCCGATCATCCGGAACAACACTAATTTGCATGGCGAAACGCACAGACGTAGATAAGCAAGGCAAAGCCTTGCGGTGTGCTACGGCGAGCATTTCGACTGAACAGAACAAGTCCGTAGGACTTGCGCCGTGAATGAGCTTACCGTGAGTGAAAAGATGACGACTCGCCA
>JAZQBL010000042.1:0-9159 GCA_045545665.1 Eubacteriales bacterium | reverse complement strand
GACGATATGCGTCTGCTTTACGAAAACGACGTAAGATTTCTCAAGCAGTTTTAAAGGGGGATTAGAATATGAAGTTACCGCTTAAATGGCTTGCCGACTATGTTGACATCGGCAATCCCGATATAAAAGAATATTGCGAAGATATGACGGCGACAGGCTCCAAGGTGGAAGGTTATGAGATACTCGGAGAAAACATAACGAACGTCGTTGTCGGAAAAATAAATTCAATAGAAAAGCACCCCAACGCTGACAAACTCGTCGTTTGCAGCATTGACGTAGGTGCTGAAGCTCCCTTGCAGATAGTAACGGGCGCTAAAAACGTAAACCCCGGTGATAAAGTACCCGTTGCGCTCAACGGTGCAAACCTTCCCGGCGGTATAAAGATAAAGACGGGCAAGCTCAGAGGAGAAAAGTCCGAGGGTATGCTCTGTTCCATAGGCGAGCTTGATCTTACAACTCACGATATGCCCGGCGCAATTGAAGACGGAATACTTATCCTTCCCGAGGATGCACCTTTGGGAGTTGATATAAAAGAGTATCTCATGCTCTCCGACACGGTCGTTGAGTTTGAAATAACCCCCAACCGTCCCGACTGCCTTTCCGTTATCGGTCTTGCAAGAGAAAGCGCGGTTACTGTCGGTGCGGATCTTAAGCTCCGTACACCCGAGGTTAAAAACTGCGAAGGTAAGGTTGAGGATTATATCTCCGTCCGCGTTGATGAGCCCGAGCTTTGCCCCAGATATACAGCAAGAGTAGTTCACAACGTAAAGATCGAACCCTCTCCGCTCTGGATGCGTTCAAGACTCAGAGCGGCAGGTGTAAGACCTATAAATAACATTGTCGATATCACAAACTATGTTATGCTTGAATACGGTCAGCCTATGCACGCATTTGATTACAAATGTCTCGACGGTAAGCAGATCGTCGTAAGATGTGCAGACGAAGGCGAAATATTCAAAACGCTCGACAGCAACGACAGACAGCTTAAATCAAGTATGCTCGTCATTGCCGATGCCAATAAGCCCGTTGCTCTTGCAGGCGTTATGGGCGGCGAAAACAGCGAAATAACAGACGATACAAAGACGGTCGTATTCGAATCCGCAAACTTCTACGGCGCAGGAGTAAGAATTACATCCCGTGCACTCGGTATGAGAACGGAATCATCGGGCAGATTTGAAAAAGGTCTTGATCCCGAGCTTACTCTCGAAGCGGTAGACCGTGCCTGTGAGCTTGTACAGCTTCTCGGTGCAGGTACTGTTGCAGAGGGCGTTATCGACGTATACAACGGCAAGAAGGAACAAACGGTCATCAAACTTGAACCCAAGAGAATAAGCGATTTTCTCGGCACGTATATATCCGAAGAAGATATGAGAGCAACTCTTGAAAAGCTCTGCTTTAAGCTTGACGGCGATAAAATTTACGTTCCTTCATACAGAAGCGACGTCGAATGTATGAATGATATCGCAGAAGAAGTTATAAGAATATACGGCTATAATAAGATAGAGTCAACACGTTTCCGTACGTCTGCTGCCGAGGGTAAGCTTACACCCAAGCAGAGATATTTCAGAGGTATATGTACGGCACTTTGCGGAATGGGACTTGATGAAATACAGACCTTCTCGTTCATCTCCCCCAAATATTACGACAAGATAAATCTTCCTGCCGACAGCGTGATAAGAAAAAGCGTTGTAATAAGCAATCCTCTGGGTGAAGATACAAGCGTTATGCGTACGACGGCAATTCCTTCAATGCTTGAAGTCCTTGCACGCAATAACAACTTTAACAACAGCGAATGTTCCATATATGAAATGGCAAAGGTGTATATCCCCAGAGAGGGAATCGTTACAAACGATAAGGGCATTCCCGGCGTTCTTCCCGAGGAAAAAACGAAGATCGTTATCGGTACTCTCAAAGGAGATTTCTATGCACTGAAAGGTATCGTTGAAGCCGTTATCGCTTATACGGGCATTGATGACGTTGAATATGAAGCCGTTACAACCTGCCCGATATTCCATCCCGGCAGATGTGCAAAGATAATGAAGGACGGAAAAGAGATCGGTATTTTCGGTCAGGTAAACTATGCCGTATGCGAAAATTATTCCATAGACAGACCTGTTTTCGTAGCAGACCTCGACTTCGATCTTCTTCTTGAAAATACAGGTGCCGTTGCACAGTATAAGCCCTTGCCGAAGTTCCCGGCAGTCACACGTGACTTCTCGTTTATGTGCGACGTTGATCTTGAAGCGGCAAAGATAGAAAAGGTTATGAAGAAGTCGCTCGGCAAGCTTCTTGACAGCATCAAACTGTTCGATATATATATCGGTGCGCAGACAGGCGGAAAGAAGAGTATATCATATTCCGTATCCCTCCGCACACAGGACAGAACCCTTACTGCTGAGGAAACAGACGCAGCACTTGCAAAAATGCTCGATGCACTCGATAAAGAGCTCGGCGTAACTATCCGCAGCTGACGAAAACAGTCAATAAAAAAGCCGTTAAGGTGTGACCTTAACGGCTTTTTAAGTCAGAAAACGCTTGATTTAAAGCTGCATGTACATCATAACGTGCGGAATACCGTCTTCGACGTATTCGTTATCCGTTACTTTAAAACCGCATTTTTTATAAAATCCCTGCGCTTGTATCTGTGCGCCTATTTCTATTTTTTCAGCACCGAACTTTTCTATAGCTGCATTTACGGCTTCTTTTATCAAAAGCTTGCCGAGTCCCGTCTTGCGAGCCACGGTAATAACTCTGCCTATGGTAACGCTTTCATAAACAACACCCCTCGGGGCAACTCTGCAGTAAGCAAGTATCTTTCCGCCTTCTTCGTAAAAAACGTGATAACATTCACGGTCCTTTCCGTCAAGCTCGGAATACGGACAGTTTTGCTCCACAACGAAAATATCTATTCTTGCTTTTATTATTTCGTAAAGCTCATCTGTTGTCAGCTCATTGAATTTTTTGATTTTTAATTCCATTATAACACCCGCCTTTTTCAGTATGATATCATATGAAACGGCAAAAGTCAACATGCTTCACAATAAAGGACAAATAAGAATAAATTTTCAACAAAAATCCGCATTGTTAACATTGTGTTTACAAACTTTCTTTACGGTATTTCATATTAAATTGTACAATATTCCTGCTATAATTAAAGGAGATTTCTGTGTATGAATGCAAATGAAATTTTTTCAATGATAGTTACACTCATGGGCGGTCTTGCGTTCTTCCTCTACGGTATGAACGTTATGTCGGGCGGCCTTGAGAAGATGACGGGCGGTAAGCTTGAAAAAGCCCTCAATACGCTCACGTCAAGCACACCCAAGGGAATACTTCTCGGTATGGGTATAACCATCGCGATACAGTCGTCCTCGGCACTTACAGTTATGCTCGTCGGTCTTGTAAACTCGGGCGTTATGCAGTTTTCTCAAACTGTCAGTGTTATTATGGGTTCGAACATCGGTACTACTCTTACAGCATGGCTCTTATCCCTTGCCGGCATTGACGACAGCGGCGGTAACATATTTATAAGTCTTTTGAAACCGACCAATTTCTCGCCTATTCTTGCACTCGTCGGAATAGTTATGATAATGACTTCCAAACGGTCGAAGAGAAAGGATTTGGGCGGTATCCTCGTCGGATTTGCAATTCTTATGTTCGGTATGTCACTTATGGGTGACGCTATGGAGCCTCTTTCCGAATCTGAATCCTTTGCAAGTATTCTTACGATGTTTAATAATCCCATAATCGGTGTCCTCGTCGGTACTGCGTTTACGGGTATCATTCAAAGCTCGGCGGCATCCGTTGCCATTCTCCAGTCGCTTTCAATGACAGGTAACGTAACGTTCGGTATGGCAATACCGATAATTATGGGTCAGAATATCGGTACGTGCGTAACGTCTCTTATATCGAGTATCGGCGTATCAAAAAATGCCAAGCGCGTTGCTGCTATCCACATTTCATTTAACGTTATCGGTACGGTGACGATACTTTTAGCGTACAGTATCGTCGATGCGATCGTCTCGCTTGCGTTTATTGACCAACCTATAGACGCTTTTGGTATAGCTGTCGTACACAGTGTATTTAACGTAGTTACAACTCTTATGCTCCTTCCTTTCCGTAAGCTTCTCATTAAGCTTGCCGAAAAGATCGTTAAGGGCGATGATAAGCGCGCTGCTATGGCTCCCATTATCGACGAGCGTTTGCTCAATACTCCCTCGTTCGCAATATCCGAATGTAACAGTGTAACGGTCGATATGGCTAAATATTCCGTAAAAGCGATAAGAGATGCGCTTTCCTTGTTTAACAATTACAACCAAAAGACTCTTGACAGCGTATACGAAACGGAAAGTATAATAGATAAATACGAGGATCACCTCGGCACGTATCTTGTAAAGCTTTCAAGTGAGGATCTTTCAAATGCCGACAGCTGTCAGATATCGAAGCTTCTGCACGCAATAGGAGATTTTGAAAGAATCGGAGACCACGCTGTAAATATCGCCGATGCGGTAGTTGAAATGAATGATAAAAAGATATCCTTCTCAGAGGAGGCAAACAGAGAGATCAGTATTTTGAAGTTTGCACTTGATGAGATAATAGATATCACGTACAGAGCATTTTCGGAAAATAACCTGCGTACAGCGGCAGACGTTGAACCTCTTGAAGAAAGAATAGACGATCTTATACTTGCCATAAGAACGAACCACATAAACCGCTTGAAAAACGGTGCTTGCACGATAGAGCTCGGATTCATCCTTTCCGACCTTCTTACAAACTTTGAACGTGTGTCCGACCACTGTTCAAACCTTGCGGCAACGATGATCGAGGTTTCGGGTGACGTCGGTATCCACGAGTATCTCGGGGAAGTTAAGTCAGGCAGAAACGAACTGTTTGCCGAAAAGTACGAAATGTACAAAAACAAATATTCCATATAACCAAAAAAGCACAGCCCGGCTGTGCTTTTTTGATTGAATATTAAAAAACCGATCGCGAAATAAAACGGATCGGTTTTTGTAATTAAAGTACTTTTGCCAAAAAGTTTTTAAGTCTGTCGCTTTTCGGATTCGAGAATATTTCCTCGGGTGTTCCTTCTTCTACTATTTTGCCTTCGTCCATAAATATGACACGGCTTCCGACTTCACGAGCAAAGCCCATTTCGTGCGTAACGACGACCATCGTCATTCCTTCGTTTGCAAGCTCACGCATAACGTCAAGCACCTCGCCGACCATTTCGGGATCGAGTGCCGAGGTAGGCTCGTCGAACAGCATTACCTCGGGGGACATACAGAGCGAACGCACGATGGCGATACGCTGTTTTTGACCGCCGGAGAGCTGACTCGGATATGCGTTTGCTCTTTGCGAAAGTCCGACTCTTGAAAGAAGCGACATTGCCTTTTCTTCAGCTTCTTCCTTAGGCTGCCCTAAAAGCTTTGTGGGAGCTATCGTCATATTGCGTAATATCGTCATATTCGGGAAAAGATTAAAGTGCTGGAAGACCATACCCATCTTTTGTCTGTGTTTGTTGATATTTACTTTTGCCGCCGTGATATCCTCACCGTCAAATATTATCTTACCTGATGTCGGAAGCTCCAAAAGGTTCAAGGAACGCAAAAACGTTGATTTACCGCTTCCCGAAGGGCCGATAACAACGATAACCTCACCCTTGTGTATTTCGGTGTCGATACCGTCGAGAGCCTTTACGGCACCGCCGTTGTAGTGTTTTTTAAGTCCTTCGACTTTTATAAGCGTATTACCGTTCACTCTTTCTCAGCCTCCTTTCAATCTTCGAAACAGCCCACGTAAGGATCGTTACGAGGATAAGATATACCAAAGCTACCGCAATAAGGGGCATAAATGCGGAGAACGTTCTTCCTCTTATTATTGCACCGGCTTTTGTGATGTCAACTATTCCGACGTATCCGGCAACGGACGTTTCCTTCAAAAGTGCAATAAACTCATTGAGAAGGGAAGGAAGAGCTGTTTTTATAGCCTGCGGTATGACGATGTATATCATCGTTTGCAGATAGTTAAAACCGAGAGAGCGACCTGCTTCAAACTGTCCGTTGTCAATAGACATTATTCCGCCTCTCAATATTTCCGCAACGTATGCACCCGAGTTTACACCGAAGGCGATAATAGCGACCATAAGACCGTTATCGGACGAAGCGAAAATTATAAAATACGCAATAAGAAGCTGAACGACAACAGGTGTACCTCTCATTATCGTAAGATAAAGCTTGCATATTATATTTGCAACTTTAAGCAGATAATATCCTGCGTTCTTGTGGAAAGCCATAGCCTCCCCGTTTTTATCGTACGTTGTACGTACAGCCGCAACGATTATACCCAAAAGAATACCTATGAGAGTTGCAAACAAGGTTATGAGAAGCGTACTTCCCAAACCGTCTAAAAGGAGCTTCCATCTGTCCTCTTCGATAAAGTTCAGTATAAAAAGCTCGCGTTGCTCGTTGAACCAATTTGTCAACCAATCCATTAAAAACACCTCATTTATATACAAAAGGGGTAAACCGTGAGGTTAACCCCTTTTATCAAACAGAATTACCGATTATTCAGCAGAATCGGGTTTAATGTACTTGTCGATAATTTTCTGGATCTCACCGTTTTCGGTGTATTTTGCAAGAGCTGCGTCTATCTTCTTGAGAAGCTCGTCGTTATCCTTGCTTATGCAGATAGCATAATCTTCTTCAACGTATTTTGTGTCAAGTATCTTAAGACCTTCGTATGTTGAAACGTATGATTTAGCAGGTTCGTTATCAATGATAACACAGTCAACCTTGCCTGTTGTCAAAGCAAGAACTGCTTCAGCACCTGTGTTAAAGCTTGTTACTCTGTCTGCGCCGAAGCCGCCTTTTTCAGGCTTGTCGGATGCGTAGATGTCACCTGTCGTACCCTGCTGAACGCCTATTTTGTACGTTGCGCCTTCAGCTGAAAGGTCGTCAATGGATGTGATGGGAGAATCATTCTTTACGATGATTACCTGAACGCCTTTAGCGTAGGACTTCGAGAAGTTTACACTCTTAAGTCTGTCTTCGGTAACTGTCATACCTGCCATACCGAAATCGTACTTGCCTTCTGTAACGCCCGTGATTATGGAGTCGAATTCAGTGTCAACTATCTCAAGCTCCATTCCGAGTTCTTTTGCGATGAGTGCTGCAATTTCAGCGTCGATACCAACTATTTTTTCACCTTCGTAAAATTCGTAAGGAGGGAACGCTGCGTTTGTTGCCATTTTGAGGACGTTGTCATCCTTGCTGCCGCACGAAGCAAGAGCAAATGTGCAGACAGAAAGAAGAGAAAGAGCCAAAATGAAAGAAACGATTTTTTTCATAATAGATTCCTTTCTGTGTTATACTTTTTTGTACAACTTTTTTATTTTATTGTATATTATATAATAAAAGTCGAACAATGTCAATAATATAAAGGGAAAAAAGAGCAAATATGATAAAATTTCTTCCCATTCTATTGAATACCTGAGCGTTTTATGGTATCATATATTGAACTTTGAATGGAGAAATATATGAAATTACGTGATTATCCTATAGCAAAAATTACAAAGAAAGCTGAAAAAATGCTTAAAGCAGGGCACACGTGGGTGTTTGCCGAAGAAATAACGGAGATAGACGACTCCCTTGAAAACGGTTGCCTCGTTGATGTCGTATCGCAATCGGGCTCGTATATGGGGACGGGAATTCTGAGTCTTTTCAGTAAGATCAGAATAAGAATACTTTCAACCAACGCAAACGACAAATACGACAGGGCATTTTTTGCACGCCGCATAAGATACGCGCTTGACTACAGAAAGACCGTTATGGGCGATGATATAAACGCTTGCAGACTCGTTTTCGGTGAAGCTGACGGCCTGCCGGGGCTTACCGTTGACAGATATGAAAATATCCTCAGCATACAAACTCTTTCCTACGGTATGGAAATGAGAAAAGATATGATATTTGAGGAGCTTGTATCCGCTTTGCAAAAGGACGGCGTTGACGTACGCGGTATTTTTGAAAGAAACGAAGCGCAGATACGTACCCTTGAAGGACTTGAAATGACAAGCGGATGGTATGAAAAACTCCCTCATACAAACGATACGAAGGTAATAATAACGGAAAACGGCGTAAAATATAACGTAGACGTTGAAAACGGACAAAAAACGGGATTTTTCCTCGATCAGAAATATAACCGCCTCGCCGCAGCAAAAATCGCAAAAGGGAAAAACGTGCTTGATATGTTTACACACACGGGATCTTTTGCACTTAACTGCGCCCTCGGCGGCGCCGCACACGTAACAGCCGTTGATGTATCACAGACGGCAATAGATCAGGCACGTGAAAATGCGGTATTAAACGGACTTGAAAACAAAATGGACTTCTTGTGCTGTGACGTTTTCGATCTTTTGCCGAAGCTTTGCGAAGAAAAACACGCATACGATTTTGTAATACTCGATCCGCCTGCTTTTACAAAGAGCAGGGCAACGATAAAGGATGCAAGACGCGGATATAAAGAAATAAACTACAGAGCAATGAAGCTTTTACCGAGAGGCGGATATTTTGCAACGTGCTCCTGCTCACATTTTATGGGTAGAGAAATGTTTGAAGAAATGCTCGCTGATGCCGCACGTGATGCAAACGTCAGCTTGAAGTTGATAGAAGCAAGACGTCAGTCGCCCGATCACCCCGTGGTGTTCGGTATACCCGATTCCGATTATCTCAAATTTTATCTTTTCCAGATCATATAGTCATAATCACCGGCGAATAGCCCTATAAAGGCACGTTACCTGCGGGACCGAAAGCTCACCGAATTATTTGACGTTTGCAAACGACTCCCCGCCGCCGACTTCGTCGAAAGCTCCCTCGCACAGGGATCCTTGGGTGCGTGCAACCTTAGGGATATGGGCATATCCCTATGTCTTTTTAATACAAGAGCGAAATTGGCGATAAAACAGAAATATAAATAAGAATTTGACGGAGGTAGTGTACATGGAAAAATTGACAAAGGAAATAGACGCAATTCTGTTGGAACGATTCGGCAAGGATAGTATTATTGCTCTGGCAACTGCTATTGACAATATTCCCTATGTTCGCAGTGTGGATGCATTTTATGAGAACGGTGTCTTTTATGTACTTACCCACGGTTTGTCAA
>JAZQBL010000041.1:0-36165 GCA_045545665.1 Eubacteriales bacterium | reverse complement strand
AACGATGTTAACTGCAGCAGCACGAGCACGACGGAAGTCGCCCTTTCTGTGAGGACCGACAAGAACCATCTGGTCACCTGTGTAAGCATGGATAGTGCTCATGATACCGCTCTGGATAGGAGCATAATCATTAAGAGCCTTAGCCATAGGAGCCAAGCAGTTTGTTGTGCAGGAAGCAGCAGAAATGATGTTGTCTTCCTTAGTAAGAGTGTTTTCATTTACGCTGTAAACGATAGTGGGAAGGTCGTTACCTGCGGGAGCGGAAATAACAACTTTCTTTGCACCTGCGTCGATGTGAGCCTGTGCTTTTGCTTTGGATGTGTAGAAACCTGTGCATTCGAGAACAACGTCAACACCGATCTCGCCCCAAGGAAGATCCTTAGCATCCTTTTCGCTGTAGATAGTGATCTTCTTACCGTCAACTGTGATGGAGTTTTCATCACATTCAACTGTGTGACCGAGGTATCTGCCCTGTGCTGTGTCATACTTGAGAAGATGAGCAAGCATTTTGGGATCTGTAAGGTCGTTGATAGCTACAACCTCGTAGCCTTCTGCGCCGAACATCTGACGGAAAGCAAGTCTTCCGATACGGCCGAAGCCGTTAATAGCAACTTTTACTGCCATGTTTTTTATCCTCCGAATAAATTAAATAATATATCATTTGAAAAGAAGTATACAACAACTTTCCAATAATATCAATAAGATTTTAAAAGTTTTAAAAAATAACAAATGATAATTTTCAGTTATTTAATATTTATAGAAATTGATAAGACAACCCGCAAGAATTATCTTTCTTTCGTCAGGCGTAAGTGCGGGCATTGTGAGAGTAAGCGTTTTTTCTTCGCTTCCGTATACGTACGCCGTTACCGTGGGAAGATCTTCTTCAACAGCTTTCTTTATACCGGGGATAACTACGTAATCGCCTACGGAAAGCTCGGGAGCTGTATCGACCGTGAAGGGAAGCATACCCCAGTTTATGACGTTGCTTCTGTAACGCTTTGTAGCGTATTCTATTGCAATATTCGCACATCCGCCGAGAACTCTCTGGCACGATGCCGCCTGCTCACGTGCAGAACCGTCACCGGGCTTGTTTGCGAAAATAACGCTTCCCAAACTGCTGTTTTCTTCTGTAAGGGAATGTTTTTCGGCAATTTTCGCAAGCTCACCGTCAAATACCTTTTTACCGTCGCGTCTGTCATATTCGACCTGTCTTACTGCCTTTGCACGTCCGACGTATGCGGGATCCTTACGTGAAAGTGTAAGCTCGGAAAGTCGGTGGGGGTTGGAACGGTACGATGAAGATTCACCCGAGGGAATAAGCTCGTCCGTCGTTGTAACGGGGTCTGTTATGTAAGATGCGACTTGCAAAACGAGGTTATCGGAAAGCGGGAACATCTCGGGCCAGTCCGTTATGTTGGGACCGAGTACAAGCTCTTCTTCGCTGTTTGCTTTGCCGTATCCGAAGTAAACACGGTTTGTGTATACGGTTTCGTCGAACTTGTATTCGTAATTCTTGTATTCAACGTCAATATCCGTTGCGGCTGTTATCTTACCGCCGTTTGCCGCTGTTGCCGCTATTGAACGTGCATCCATAAGTGCAACGGATGCGATCTGACCTTCGCCCGGCTTCGAGCCTTCTCTGTTTGCGAAGTTTCTCGTCGTGTGGCGGAGTGAAAGACCGTTATTTGAAGGAACGTCACCTGCGCCGAAGCAAGGACCGCAGAACGCCGTGCGAAGCGTTGCGCCCGATGCCATAAGATCTGCACAGATACCGTTACGCATAAGCTGTAAGTAAGCAGGCTGGCTGGCAGGATATACGGAAAGCGCAAAGGCATCGCATCCGATGCTCTTGCCTCTGAGTATATCGCCTGCGGCACAGACGTTATCAAAAATACCGCCTGCACATCCTGCGATAACACCCTGGTCTGCCCAAACGCCGCCGTCGTGATACTTGCTCACAAGGCTGAAGGAGGGAACACCAAGCTCTTTTGCGGCTTTTTGGGATACTTCTGCAAGGATATCTTTTGCATTTGCATTGAATTCTTTTATCGTATATGCGTTTGACGGGTGTATGGGAAGTGCGATCATTGATTCCATTTTGGAAAGATCTATTTCAACTGCTCCGTCGTAGTATGCACCGTCTTCGGGTGAAAGCTGTTTGTAATCGTCAACTCTGCCGTGGAGGGTGTAATATCTCTTCGTTTCTTCATCCGTTACCCAGATGGAGGAAAGACAGGTTGTTTCCGTTGTCATAACGTCAATGCCGTTACGGAATTCGATGGGAAGGTTCGCAACACCGTCGCCGATAAATTCAAGAACTTTATTCTTCACAAATCCGTCCTTGAATACAGCACCGATAAGTGCTATTGCAACGTCGTGAGGACCGATACCTGCACGGGGCTTGCCTGTAAGATGAACGGCTATAACGCCGGGACGCTTGATATCGTAAGTTCTTCCGAGAAGCTGCTTTACAAGCTCGGGACCGCCTTCGCCGACAGCCATCGTACCCAAAGCACCGTATCTTGTGTGAGAGTCGGAACCGATTATCATCTTGCCGCATCCTGCCATCATTTCTCTCATATAAGAGTGAATAACAGCCTGATGTGCGGGGACGTATATACCGCCGTACTTTTTAGCAGCGGAAAGACCGAACACGTGGTCGTCTTCGTTTATAGTACCGCCGACAGCGCACAAGGAGTTGTGGCAGTTTGTAAGAACGTACGGAACGGGGAATTCTTTAAGTCCGCTCGCTCTTGCTGTCTGTATTATTCCGACGTACGTTATGTCGTGTGATGCCATAGCATCAAATTTTATCTTGAGATCGTCACCTTCACACACGCTGTGAGAGGAGAGAATAGGATAAGCGATCGTCTTTTTTCTTGCCGCATCAATACTCTGCGCATCAAGTGTTGAAGGCGTAAGACCTGCGCCTTTTTTATAAACGACGCCTTCTTTTATAACTTTAACCATTTTTATCATTCCTTTCATCAGTATTCTACGGCCTTGAATGAAAGACCGTCAAGAGATATCATTTTGTCTTTGAAATATACGGATCTTTTTTCGTTGTTGGCGTTGAAGATGCACATTACACGGTCGTTCTTGCTTTGACGCTTGAACAATAGAACACCTTTTTCCGCTTTTACTATTTCAGCCGTACCGTACTTCAAAGAGTCATATTTACTTCTTAATTTAAGAGTTTCTCTGAAATATTCCACAAGATCACCGTCTTCACGTCCCCAAGGGTACGGTCTGCGGTTGAACGGATCTCTGTAGCCCTCACAGCCTGCCTCGTCACCGTAATATATGCACGGCACACCGGGAGAACACACCAAAAGGGCAAATGCAAATTTTAGTCTTTTTTTGCCGAGCTTCAGCTCGTCGTCCGACATACGGAGCTTTGAAAGTACGCTTCCGGGTTGTCCGTCGGCGGGCTTTCCGCCAAGCACGGTGAGTATTCTTTCCGTATCGTGCGTGCCCAAAAAGTTCATAGCGTGGAGCATATCTCCGTGCGGATAATGGCGTGACAGTATGGTAAGTGCATATTCAAACGCCTTTTCGTCAGCGTATTTTGTAAAGTTGATTATTGCGTTTCTGAGCGGATAGTTCATAACGCCGTCAAGCTGTTTTCCGTCAAAATAGTGACGTCTTTGGCTGTACGAGATTTTGTTCGATGCATCTTCCCAGACCTCGCCTATAAGCAAAGAGCCGGGTTTTTCAGCATTGCACGCCTTTTTTATATCGTATAAAAGATCCTCGGGTAACTCATCTGCAACGTCAAGGCGCCAACCGTCGGCACCTCGTCTGAGCCAATGACGGATAACACCGTTTTCTCCGCATATATACTCACGGAGATCTTTTCGTGTGTGGTTCAAAGAAGGCAGTATGCCGATGCCCCACCACGCTCTGTATTTGTCGGGATGCTCCCAAAAGTCGTACCATTTGTAATATTGAGAGTTTTTACTGTGGTATGCGCCGATCGTGGAGTATTTTTTGTATTTGTTGAAATAAAGACTGTCGTCGCCCGTGTGATTGAACACACCGTCGAGAATTATCTTCATATCACGTTTGTGGGCTTCTTTTACGAGCTTGTCGAATGCTTCCTCGCCTCCGAACATCTCGTCTATCTTCATATAGTCACCCGTATCGTATTTGTGGTTCGAATACGCTTTGAAGATGGGAGAAAGGTATATCGTTTTTATGCCGAGATCAAGCAGATAATCGAGCTTTGATACGACACCGTAAAGATTTCCCCCGAAAAACGTGTTGTTTTTCAAAGGCTGTCCGGGATATTCAACGTATTCGACCTCGCCGCCGTCCCAATCACGTATAAGAACAGCATCCTCACGTACGGGAATATTGTGACGTGTTTTGCAAAAACGGTCTACAAATATGTGGTACATCGCACCTTCGGAAAACCAGGTAGGCTGTTTGTATACGTCATGGTATATCATAAGCTGGAATTTCGAAGGATATTCTTCGGAAAGATATCCCTTTTTTTCATCACCCGATGAACCTACGTTGAAAAACTGTCCGTCAGCTTCTATCAAAAAATGAAAATAGTAAAGACCTATTTCGGGATCGACTGTGACTGAGTACACGTCGTATCCGTTTTCGAGTCCTTCGTATTCCATTTTAAGTGAATCCGTCACGGTCGAAAAGTCGTGCTCAAGTAAAAGTGTACAGCCATTTAAGCAATATATTCGCGGAGAAAGAAGGGAGATTGTTATCTCTCCCTTCTCGAATGCACAATCAAAGAAGTCTTCTCCGTTCACTTTTTTTCTGATTATAAAGGGTTGATTCTGTTTCAGTGAAAAGGGAAGCATAAATTAATCCTTTATTTGTTCTGCATGCCAGATATTATCTGCGTATTCTTTAACTGCACGGTCTGCGGCAAATCTGCCTGCAGAAGCGATGTTTACAGCACTCATGGAGAGCCACTTTGCTCTGTCTTCATACGTCTTGTCCATAGCATTGTGTACTGCATTGTAAGAGTTGAAGTCTGCAAAGCACATATAAGGATCGGGAACTCCGCCGTCAAAGAGGAGGTAGTTTGCAAAATCGGAGAAGGAAACGCCGTTAAAGCCTCTGTTAAGAGTATTTATGATCTCCTTCAGTGTTTCACTCTGCGTGTAGTAAACGCTTGAACGGTAGCCTTCGCGCCATACCTTTTCAACTTCATCTGCAGTAAGACCGAACAGGAAGAAGTTATCGTCACCGACGGATTCGTGCATTTCAACGTTAGCACCGTCAAGTGTACCGATAGTTACCGCGCCGTTTATCATAAGCTTCATATTACCCGTACCGCTTGCTTCCTTGCCTGCAAGTGATATCTGTTCACTGATATCAGCCGAAGGAATGAGTATTTCGGCAGCCGATACGCAGTAGTTTTCAAGGAATACAACGCGAAGCTTCTGACGTATTTTGGGATTCTTTTCGATCTCGGCAGCGATGTGAGTTATAAGCTTTATCGTCTGCTTTGCACGGTAATATCCGGGAGCAGCTTTTGCACCGAATATGAACGTAACGGGACGCATATCAAGATCGGGATTTTCAAGAAGCTTGTTGTAGATGTTTATAATACGGAGCACGTTCAAAAGCTGACGCTTGTATTCGTGCATACGTTTGATCTGTACGTCGAATACGGAGTCGCAGTCGAGAGCCAAAGTCTTCTGGTTGCCCGTGAGGAACTTGGAGAATCTTTCCTTGTTTTCACGCTTGATCTGTTCAAGCTTTGACTGAACGGCAGCATCGTCCTTGTATTCAAGGAACTTTTCAAGCTCCCACGGATTTCTTCTGTAATCGGGGCCTATCGTACTGTCGAGAAGGCTTGCAAGTCCGGGGTTGCTGTAGCAGAGCCAACGTCTGTGAGCAATACCGTTGGTTACGTTTGTGAATTTTTCGGGTGTCATGCTGTAGAAATCGGAGAAGATCGTCTTTTTAAGAATATCGGAGTGGAGTCCCGATACACCGTTGACGTGATGAGAACCGACGATGGAAAGGTTTGCCATTCTCACCTGGTTGTATCCGAGTATGGACATACGTGCAACCATATCTTCGTTTCCGCCGCTGAAATTGCGTACGCTTTCGCAGAAACGGCGGTTGATCTCACAAATTATCGTGTATATTCTGGGAAGCTTGAGCTTGAATATGCCCTCGCCCCAAGTTTCAAGCGCTTCGGGCAAAACCGTGTGGTTGGTGTAAGAAAGTGTCTTTGTTACGATATCCCATGCGTGATCCCAGTCGTAAGCACATTCGTCGATAAGAATACGCATAAGCTCAGGTACGCAGAGTGCAGGGTGTGTGTCGTTGATGTGGATGGCAACCTTGTCGGCAAGGTTGTCAAGCGTACCGTACTGATCGAGATGCTCGTTCAGTATGCACTGAAGCGATGCCGAAACGAGGAAGTACTGCTGTGTAAGACGGAGGTTTTTACCTTCGTAATGGTTGTCCGAGGGGTAAAGTACCTTCGAAATTACTTCTGCGTTCGTGTTTTCTTCAAGAGCCTTGATGTACTGACCCTGTGAGAAAAGGTGCATATTGAATTTATTTGTGTCGTGTGCACGCCACAGACGGAGAATGTTTACCGCCTTTGAATCAGCACCCGATATCATCATATCAAAGGGAAGAGCCTTTACTTCATCGTAATCAACGTAGTCAACGAGCATTTTGCCGTTGTGCCAGTATTCTTTTACAGAACCGCCGAATTTAACGGTGTAGGTAAGGTCGCTTCTCTGTACGAGCCACGGTTCACCTGTGGGAAGCCAAATATCGGGTAATTCGTACTGCTCGCCGTCAACGATCTTTTGCTTGAAAAGGCCGTAGTCGTAGCAGATCGAATAACCGTATGCAGGGTAATCCTGCGAGGAAAGACCGTCCATAAAGCAGGAGGCGAGTCTTCCGAGACCGCCGTTGCCGAGACCGGGGTCGTCCTCTTTCTTTATAAATTTTTCAAGAGAGAATCCGAATTCCTTCAGAACGTGGTTGTACTCTGAATAAAGTCCGAGGTTCATGAGGTTGTTTTTAAGGGAAGGTCCTACGAGAAATTCCATGCACATATAGTATACGCGCTTTGCCTGCTTCTGATGAACTTCCTTTTCAAACTCAGCATTCTTCTGCATAAGGATATCTCTTATGGTAAGAAGTGTTGCCTGATACATCTGGTCGTCAAGCGCCTGCTCCGGTGTAATACCGAAGTTACGTGTAAGCTTTGTGATAATTTGATTTTTGATTTCGATTTCTTTGTTAGTTGCCATTGGTAAAATTCCTTTAAACTAATTGATTATATATTTCAAGATATTTCACTGCAGACGCATCCCAGGAGAAGTCGTTGAGCATTATCTTTTTGACAAGCTCTGTACGTTTTTCTTCGTTTCTGCAAAGGGATATTGCCAGACGCAGTGTATACATCATATCATGAGCGTTGTAATTTGCGAAGGTGAATCCGTCACCTTCAAACGTGCCGTCACCGTGTTCGATGTACGGTTTTATAGAGTCGTAAAGACCGCCGGTCTCTCTTACCACGGGTATTGCACCGTAGCGGGAAGCTATCATCTGCGAAAGTCCGCAAGGCTCCGTTTTCGAGGGCATAAGGAAAACGTCTGACGAAGCGTAGATATTCTTCGAAAGATCCTTGTTGTAGCACAAAAGCGTGCGTACCTTGTCGGGATGTCTTCTTTCAAGATCTGTAAAGAAGTTTTCGTAATCCTTGTCGCCCGTTCCCAAAACGACGAATTGTATGTCATCCATAAGTACCTCGTCGATGACTGCTTTGACAAGATCAAGCCCTTTTTGCTCTGTAAGTCTTGATATTATCGAGACCATCGGAACGTCGGCACGTTCGGGAAGTCCGAGGGATTTTTGAAGCGCAAGTTTGTTTTCTGCCTTTCTTCCGAGTGAACGCCAGGTGTAATTTTTAACGAGTGCGGTATCTGTATTCGGATCGTAATAATTCACGTCGATACCGTTTAAAACACCTCTTGTTTTATACGCATACATTCGGGTTATTTCATCGAGTCCCTCTGCATATACGGGTGACTGTATCTCGTTTGCGTATTTTTCACTTACCGTCATAAGCATATCACAGCAGACCATAGCACCCTTCATAAGGTTTATACAGCCGCCGTAATCGAGAGTATCTCTGTCAAATTCGCAAAGACCGAAAACGTCGTTGAGTATATCAAAGCTGTATTTTCCCTGGAATGCAATGTTGTGTATGGAAAATACCGTTTTGATATTGCGGTACTGTTCAAGAGGCCAATACTGCTTTTTGATATATATGATGGAAAGAGCACTCTGCCAGTCGTTTGCATGGAGTATGTCGGGATAAAATCCGATCTTTTCCATCATTACGGGAACAGCGGCGCAGAAATAAGCAAATCTTTCACCGTCGTCAAAGCTTCCGTAAAGCGATCCTCTTTTAAAATAATATTCATTATCGATAAAGTAGTAGGTTACGTTGTTAAGTACGTAGCTGTAAAGTCCCGCGTACTGACAGCGCCAGGATACGTTTACCGAAAACTCACATTCCTTTTTCATATTTGCGCGGTACGTGTCGGATATTGCCGAGTATAAAGGCATAACGACACGGACGTCTGCATCGGGCTCCTGCGCCTTAACGGCGGCAGGAAGTGCGCCCATAACGTCCCCGAGCCCCCCGGAGGAGGCGAAGGGAAGTGCTTCGGATGCAACATATAATATTTTTTTCATTATTATGACCGTTCCTTACTTTTTTAAGCAATTGTTATATCATTATATCTTTTTCTGCGAAAAACGGTTTTGTTTCGTGACCGGAAAGCACGCGGCAGTCACGTACGACGACGTTTTTGTCGAGAACGGCACAGTTTAAAACGACGTTTTCGCCTATTTCACAGTCCTGCATAACTATTGAATTTTTTACGCAGGTGCCGCGGCTGATCTTAACTCCGCGGAATATTATAGAGTTTTCAACCGTTCCTTCGATAACGCATCCGTCGGCAATAAGTGAATTTTTAACCGAGGAGGTGTCGCCGTATCTTGTAGGTGCGGAGTTTCTGACCTTTGTAAGAACGGGGCGGTCTTTTATTCCGAACAGCGCGTTTCTTACTTCGGGCTTCAAAAGCTCCATAGAGCACGAATAATATTCAGCCAAAGAAGAAACGCATGCAAAATAACCGTCGTATCTGTGCGTCATTATTTTGTATCTTGTTATGTTCTTTGCCATTATATCTGAGTTGAAGCTTACGTATCCGTGAGCCTTGGAATCGAGAATGACAGAGTGCAAGAAGTCACGCTTCATTACCATTATGTTAAGGCTTATATCGTATTCACCGACCATTTTGTTGGGGTAAACGCTTATATCGGTCGCACGTCCGTTTTCATCCGATGTGATTATTACGTTTTTCTTGCATGTTTCCTGCGTTAATGAAACTTTCTTGACTGCAAGCGTTATATCGGCACCTGTCTTTTCGTGAGCGTCTATAAGGTCTCTCAGATCAATGTTGCAGATGACGTCACAGTCGGACATAACGACGTAATCCTCTTTGCATCTTTCAAGAAAATGGTCGCTGTCAACAAGACCGGAAAGTCTTGAAATGGTTGACATTCTCGGAGAGTTTGCAAATGCCGTTATATGAGGAGGAAGTATCTTGATACCGCCTGAACGGGAAGCAAGGTCCCAGTCCTTTCCGTTTCCGATATGGTCCATAAGTGACTGGTAGTTTGACTGCGTTATAACGCCGACCTTCTGTATTCCCGAGTTTACCATGTTGGAAAGAGCGAAGTCAATGAATCTGTAACGGCAGCCGTAGGGAACGGATGCCATAGTTCTCATTTGCGTAAGCTCGTGTATATTTTTATCGTGTACGTTTGAAAATATGATACCTACAGCAGACATATTATTTGTCCTCCTTTGCGGAAAGCTTTTCAAGTGAAGCTTCGTTTATCATTTCACCGGGTAAGATCTTCGTGCCGTCGGGAATGTTAAGTCCTCCGCCGACAAGCGTTATTTCGCACGTGTCTTTGTCACCGCCGATGGTGCATCCCGCACCGACTGTCGTGTTTCCGTCCATGACCGTGTAGTTTACGACAGAGCCCGACTTGATAACTGTGGCACTCATAATGATACTGTCTTTTACAACAGCTCCTTCTTCAACGATTACGCTGTTTGAAAGAATGGAATTTTCAACTTTACCGTATATTTCACAGCCTTCTGTGATAAGAGAGTTTGCAACAACGGCGTTTTCGCCCGTATAGTGCGGCGGCTCGGTTGCGTTACGTGAATAGATCCTCCAGGAAGATTCTTTAAGGTTAAATACGGGATCGTCACCGAGAAGATCCATATTTGCTTCCCAAAGGCTTGATATCGTTCCGACATCCTTCCAGTAACCGCTGAAGGGATAAGCAAACATACGTTCATTGCCTGCGAGCATTGCGGGAATGATGTTTTTGCCGAAGTCCTTTGATGAATTGGGATCTGCTTCGTCTGCGTTAAGATAATCAAAGAGCTTTTGCTTGTTGAATATGTAAATACCCATAGAAGCCTTCGTGCTCTTGGGCTGTTTCGGCTTTTCTTCGAATTGATATATCGATCCGTCGTCGTTCGTGTTCATAATACCGAAGCGGCTTGCTTCGCTGAGCGGAACGTCGATAACGGCTATCGTGCAATCTGCATTATTTTTTTTGTGATAATCGAGCATGGCGCCGTAGTCCATCTTGTAGATGTGGTCGCCTGAGAGAATAAGAACATAGTCGGGGTCGTATCTTGCGATGAAATCAATATTCTGGTAAATTGCGTTTGCGGTTCCGCTGTACCAATCGGCGCCCTTTTGACGCTGATAGGGAGGAAGTACCATAGCACCTCCGTACGTTTTGTCAAGGTCCCAAGGTTGACCGTTACCGATGTACTCGTTAAGCACAAGGGGCTGATACTGAGTAAGAACACCTACGGTGTCTATGCCGGAGTTTACGCAGTTTGAAAGCGTAAAGTCGATTATTCGGTATTTTCCGCCGAAAACGACTGCGGGTTTCGCTGTTTTTTCTGTGAGTGTGTAAAGTCTGCTGCCCTGACCGCCTGCCAGAAGCATTGCAACACATTCCTTTTTCTTGAACATTGATATTCTCCTTTATATGAATTGTTATTCGTCTTTTATTTCGATATCCTTCTGCTCAAATATTAAAGCAGAAAGCGCAGGTACGGTAATATTTATTGCATAAGGGAGATAGTCGCACATCATTTCTTTTGCGTATACGTTCTTGTTTTCCGTTCCGTATCCGCCGAATTCGGAACGGTCTGTTGAGAATATCTCACACCAGCAGCCGCCTTCGGGTACACCTATAAAGCAGTTGTCTTTTTGAGAAGCGGAGAAATTCATTACACAAAGGAGCTTTTTGCCCTTCTTGTCTTTTCTTATAAATACGGACATATTGCCGTTGCCGTCGTCGGCACGGACCCACGTAAAGCCGTCCCACGACGTATCACATTCCCAAAGGGGAGTTTTTTCAAGATAAAATCTGTTCAGCGACGATACGTAGTGCTGTGCCGCCTTGTGTGCGGGATAGTCAAGCATAAACCATTCAAGAGAATCTGCGTAGTCCCATTCACGGAACTGTCCGTACTCGCTTCCCATGAAGAGAAGCTTCTTTCCGGGATGGCACATCATATATGCCATAAACAGACGGAATCCCGCAAACTTCTGCTCGTAACTTCCCCACATTTTATCAATGAGAGATTTTTTGCCGTGCACCACTTCATCGTGAGATATCGGAAGGATATACGTTTCGTTGAAGGAGTACATAAGAGAGAAATTAAGCGCTGTGTGATGGTATTTGCGGAATACGGGGTCCTTCTGAACGTAGTCTGTCATATCGTTCATCCAACCCATATTCCATTTGAAATTAAATCCGAGTCCGCCGTCAGCCGTTGATTTCGTTATCATAGGCCAATCTGTCGATTCTTCGGCAGCCATTATGACGTCGGGGAATTTTTCTTCTATTGATGAATTGAGCTTTTTGAAGAAAGCTATTGATTCGTAGTTTTTGTTTGAACCGTCAAACGCGGGGACCCACTCGCCGGGATCACGGTCGTAATCCAGATAAAGCATTGCGGCAACAGCATCGACACGAAGACCGTCCACGTGGTATTCCTTCAGCCAATAGTGTGCGTTTGATATCAAAAACGACTGAACTTCCTGTCTGCCTACGTCGAAGAATCTCGTTCCCCATACCTTGTGCTCCATACGGTCGTATCCCTGATACTCGTACAAAGGCGCACCGTCAAACTCGTAAAGTCCGTGTGCGTTTTTGGGGAAATGTGCAGGCACCCAGTCCATTATGACACCGATACCGTATTCGTGCATTTTGTTTACGAAATACATGAACATATCGGGCGTTCCGAAACGTGAGGTGGGTGAATAAAATCCGCATACCTGATAGCCCCAAGAGCCGTCAAACGGGTGCTCCGCTATCGGCATGAGCTCTATGTGCGTGTAACCCATTTGCTTAACGTAAGGTGCAAGCTCGTCGGCAAGCTCTATATACGTAAGATAGGAGCCGTCGTCGTGCCTTTTCCAAGAACCGAGATGTACCTCGTATATGTTCATCGGCATCGGGTAATCTCCGCGTTTTACAGTCTTCTTTCTGTAATCAAGCCAAGCTTTATCCGTCCAGTTGTATTCTTCAAGTTCATAAAGATACGATGCGGTCTCTTTCAAAGTTCCCGAATGAACTGCATACGGGTCCGCTTTGTAAAATTCACAGCCGTATCTCTTTATCTTATATTTGTATTTGATTTTATCGCTGTTGCGTACGTTTAACTTTATTTCTGCCTGCCATACGCCGTTGTCCGTTACTCGCGTCATCGGACAGCTTTCATCCCAGTTGTTGAAGTCGCCTGTTACGTATACACTTTCAGCACCCGGCGCCCATACGCGGAATACCGTTGTATCACGTGATACCGTGTGGTGACCTAAATATTTATAGCTTTCGAAATTCGTTCCCTGGTGAAAAAGATAGGGAGCAAGCTCATCTTTCTTTTTAATTGCCATAAGACCACTCCTTACAGATATAAGTACTTCAATTTATTATAATACATTTTTCTAAAAATTACAAGTAGTAATATGAACATTTTTAATATTTTATACGCTGTTTTACAACAAAGTTTTAAGATATTCCTTCTTTTCTTCGGATATTCGGAAGCTTTCACAGGCTTTCTGTATGGTCTTGCCGTGAGTAAATGCATCAAGCTTGCGCTTTTCTATGTACTCGATTACGCTTTCATACTGCTTTGCAAGTGCAGTTGCGAAGTACCAGGCACGCATCATATTGACGTAGTATTCGCCGCTTTCCGTTTCCGATATCCAGAGGGGGTATTTTTTATCGAAAAGATCATCAAGACAATAGAGCATCAAAAGTTCAATTCCGAATCTTACCGTGTACGTATGATGTGATGCAATATATTCGCGAGCCTTCGGTATTACGGCTTGCACGTTATTTTTAAAGCATTTCGGACGGAGAGAATCACACGTTGCCCAGTTGTCAATATACGGTAAAAATCTATCTGTCTCGGCAATACATTCACCGACGTCTTTTATCTGTTCGATGATGAATGAATGCAGGTTGTTTTCTTCATAATACTTATGGGGCAGAGAAGATAAAAATTCCGCTGTATCACCGCTTTTGTAAAGCTCTTTTGCAAGCTTTCTCAACTGAGGGATACGTACACCGATAACGGTATCGGAAGGCACCGTCGGCATAAGCTTGCACTGGAAAAGCTTATATTTTTCATCCTTTGATTCAAACAGCTTTTTTCGTATTTCTTCGTTTGTCATTTTTAACCCCGTTTTTTCTTACATTATAAACTATTTTTTGCGATGTGTCAATGCTGTGTTTGTGTGTCCCTTTTGTGAAGAAAAGTGAATTATTAAATAAAATTATAAATAAGTTGTTGATTTTGTCATTCTTTTATGTTAAAATGGCAAAACATGAGTTAAATATTACCGAAAGGAAATAAAGAAATGTTAAATGTTGCCGTGATAGGCTTCGGTACAGTCGGAAGCGGTGTTTGCGAACTGCTTACGAATAATGCCGATATTATCGAAAAAAATGCAGGCGAAAAGATCAATCTGAAGTACATATGCGATATACGTGAATTTCCCGACTCACCGTTTGCCGATAAAATGGTGAAGGATTTTGAGGTTATTGCAAACGATCCCGAGGTAGACGTTGTCGTTGAGACGATGGGCGGAAAGACGATAGCTCACAAATTTACGACTATGGCACTTGAAAAAGGCAAAAGCGTAGTTACCTCAAATAAGGAAATAGTTTCATATTGCGGCGTTGAGCTTATGAAAAAAGCAAAAGAAAACGGCGTAAGATATCTTTTTGAAGCAAGCACGGGCGGTGCTATTCCCGCACTTACCCCTATCGCTCAATGCCTTGCAGCAAACAGAATATCGCGTATAGCGGGAATACTCAACGGTACTACGAACTATATTCTTACAAATATGTTCACACACGGAAAAAGCTACGAAACAGCGCTTTCCGAAGCACAGGCGAAGGGCTATGCCGAAAAAGATCCCACAGCTGACGTTGAGGGACTTGACACGTGCCGCAAGATATGCATACTCGGTGCGATAATGTCGGGAAGTCTCGTATGCCCCGATGACGTAAAGGCGGTCGGTATTTCAAAGATCACGCGTAAAGACGTTGCCGCAGCTGAAGCTTTCGGATGTAAGATAAAGCTTTTGGGCGTTGCTGAATTGAAGGACGGAAAGCTTTTCCTCGAGGTATCTCCTTACTGTATTGCAGACAACGTTCCGCTTTACGGAATCGAAGACGTCTTCAACGGAATTATGGTCGATACTGATGCCGCAGGTACGGTAATGTTCTACGGACGCGGTGCAGGTAAGCTCCCCACAGCGAGCGCTGTTGTTTCCGATATCATAGATATTGCGGCAAGAAAGAATGCAAAATCACAGTTTGATATGTGGAAAGACGGTAAAGAGATACTGACAGGCGACGAAAGGAAGCTTTCTTACCTTTTGCGCATAGGCGGCGACTGCGAGAAGTTCAAAGCCGAATATACCCCCGAAGCGTTCATCGTTGACGAAGGACTTATATCAGTCGTAACGAAGAAATTATCGGTTGACGAGTACGAAGCGTATGTTTCGGAACTTGCACAAAATGGATATACTGTTATATCTTCGTATAAGGTTTTTGAATAAAGTTTTACGTATAATAATTGCGGCGTAAAGTTTCAATATACCGTCAGTCATACTTCAAAATTCTGTCACATAAAAAGAAGATAATCGGTACAGCAGGCTGAAAAGGCCGGTACATAATTTGAAAGGATGAGTACGATGGATAATAATTTCAATAATTACGGTGAAAACGAAAACGAAAATTTAAACGTGACTGAAGAAACGGCAAGTACACCTGCCGAAACGGAGCCCGAGGCTGATAAAAAAGCTTCGGATAACACAGGGGATGAATATACTCCTTTTCAGAACCGCTACAGCAGTGAAACGAGAAGCTATTCGTATAATCCCGACCCCGTAACTCCCGTTAAGAAAAAGAAAAGCCACGCACCCGCTGTGGCAGTATGCATAATATTTGCGTTGCTTCTTTGTGTCGGCGCATTCTTTGCAGGCAGATATTTCGGAAAGGATAATAACGAAGAGCCGAAAGGACCCATAGCGGATGCAGACAGCACGAATGTTGCTGACGGCGGCGATGTTACCGCAAGCGATCAGACACTTGCGTATAACAATACCGTTGTTGAGGAAGACGACACGGTAAAGGTCGTTTCCAAAACAGTTGATTCTGTCGTTGAAATACAGACCGAAAGCGTCGTTTACGGATCCTTCTACGGTCAGAGCGTTTCACAAGGTGCAGGAAGCGGTGTTATAGTAACGCCCGACGGATTTATCGTGACGAATAACCACGTCATAGACGGTGCGGAAAAGGTTACCGTAAGACTCAGAAACGGCGAAGAATACGATGCCGTCATCTGGGGTGTAAATACGAAAAACGACCTTGCCGTCATCAAAATAGAGGCTACGGGACTTTCTGCGGCAACGTTCGGAAATTCCGACAATCTCAAGGTAGGACAGACGGTCATTGCGATCGGTAACCCCTTAGGTGAGCTCGGCGGTACGGTAACCACGGGTATAGTATCGGCTCTTGCGCGTGAAATAAAGGTCGATAACAAAATGATGACTCTCATACAGACCGATGCACCCGTAAACCCCGGTAACTCCGGCGGCGGACTTTTTAACCTCGTAGGTGAGCTTATCGGTATCGTAAATGCAAAATCGTCAGGCGACGACGTTGAGGGTATCGGCTTTGCAATACCTTCCACGACGGCACGCGAAATAGTTCAGAATATCATAGAAAACAAATCTTCTACTGATAAAGCGTATCTCGGCGTCGAGATAGCACAGACAAGACAGGGGTATGTTTATATATCAAAGGTCGTTGACGGATACGATGCACAGAAGTCGGGTCTCAAAAAGAATGATATCATATTGAGTGTTGACGGAAATATGATATCTTCACCTAACGTACTGTCGTCGCTGATATCATCATACTGTGTCGGTGATACAGTCGAGTTTGTTATCTACCGTGATAATAAATCGCAGATAATAAACGTAACCTTTGAAACTCCGCGTCCCGCGGATGTAGACTGAATAAAAAGCGTTTGCCGGCATAACGAATGGCAAACGCTTTTGATTTTCTTACGAAAAACGATTTTACGTTTTTTTGAACCTTTGTGAAAATATATCTAAATAATTCAAATTATCTATTGAAATATCGGAAAAAGTGTGCTATTATATACGAAGCTAATAATTATGTTGTTCACATAGGAGGAACTTATGAAAAAAATCAGAATAGGCGTTTTGGGCGTTTACCGCGGAACGAGTATGATAAACTACTGCCGCGCTGCCGATAACGCAGAACTTGTTGCTATCTGTGATAAGTGGGTTGAAGGTATCGAAAAGCATAAGATCAGCCATCCCAATGAAGGAATTACTTATTACACAAGCTTTGATGAATTTATAAACCACGATATGGATGCTGTCGTTCTTGCTAACTACGCTAACGAACACGCTCCTTTCGCTATCAAGTGCCTTAAGAAGGGCTTGCACGTATTCAGCGAAGTGCTTCCCGTTCAGACAATGAAGGAAGCTGTTGAACTTGTTGAAGCTGTTGAAGAATCCGGAAAGGTATACGCATACGGCGAAAACTACTGCTATATGCCCGCTCCCATGGAAATGCGTAAGCTTTACAGAGAAGGCGTTATCGGTGAATTCGAATACGGTGAAGGTGAATACATCCACAACTGCGAATCCATCTGGCCCAGCATTTCTTACGGTGATCCCAAGCACTGGAGAAACGTAATGCACGCAAACTTCTACTGCACACACTCTCTCGGTCCGATCATCCACGTTACAGGTCTCCGTCCCGTTTCTGTTGTAGGTTTTGAGGGCACGAAGGTAGACCGCCGCCGCCGTACAGGTAACAAGGCAGGTCAGTTCGGTATCGAAATGGTAACGTTTGAAAACGGCGGTATCGCAAAGAGTGTTCACGGCGACCTTTACAAGAACTCCATCTGGTACACGTTCTACGGCTCAAAGGGTAGAATGGAAAGTGCAAGAGAGGATGCAATGAACGGCGGTCCTACACATCTTTACGTAAACGCAGATAAGTACGACGGTGAATACGCACCCGAAGATATAAAGAGCTACAACCCCGAATGTAACGAACTTTCCGCTTCCTTCGGTCACGGCGGTTCTGACTACTACTCAATGTATCACTTCGTTGAGAAGATAAAGGGTAACGACGATGCTGATATCATCGACGTATACGAAGCTATCGATATGGGTATCACAGGTATGTTCGCTTACCGTTCCGTTCTTCAGGGCGGTATCACACTTGAAGTTCCCAATATCAGAGACAAGGCAGTAAGAGAAAAGTACAGAAACGATACAACGTGTACTGTTCCCGAAGTTGCAGGCGATATGCTTATCCCGACGTTCTCCAAGGGAACTCCCGAAATTCCCGATGAAGTTTACGCAAAGATGAGAAGACTCTTCGAAGAAGAGCTTGCATCAGGCGAAGGCTACATCTCCGCTGCATTTACACAGGGTAGTGTAAAGAAAGACGAAGACGGCGAAGACAAAGAAGATAAATAAGAATAATACGTAGATAATACTCACATCCGAACGGGTGTGAGTATTATTGTAATATGAGATAAGGAACACAAATGGCAGATCCTGCAAAACTTGATAAAAAAGATGTTGCTGAGGCGGTAAGAAAAATCAAAGAATCGGAAAAAAGATATTCCGACGTTGTAAGCCACGTAGAAAAATTAAAGAAACGTATATCCCTCGAAGCAGAAAAGCTGTGCGAAAAAGAAGCGGATAAAATGATATCCGAAATGGACGTTGAAGTTTTAAGCGGTGAGGAAAAAGGAATACGTGTATCGTATCTCAAAGAAAACGGATTGTCATCCATCGGTGACGTTCATAAAGCGTCTGTACAAAAAATAGCGCAAATAAACGGTATAAGTGACACAGGTGCCGTAAAAATAAAAGAAATTGCCGAAAATATCGTTTTGAAAGCGAAAGAAAACGCGCACGTATCCTTGTACGATGAAAACGCAAAACCGAATTCAAACGAGATAATATACGATCTTTATTCCTTTGTAAACGCATCGTACGAAATAGCCTTTGCTGAAAAAATGTACACGGAAAACAAGGAAAATAACGCCCGGCTCATAAAAAAGTCGAAGACGTCAACTTCGTTTTTCGGAAGAATTTTTTCCTCCAAAAAGAAAAAAGAAGAGGGAAGTGAGGCGTGCAGAACGCTCGTTGACCTTTCAAAAAGCGAATATTGTCTTAATGGCGAAAAAACTTACATACAGTACAGAAAAATACATGCTGTATCACGTACAGAAAAAATAAAGGATTTTGAGAATAATCCTGCAAAATACGTTGCCGTATTTGAAGGATTTTTACCGTTCGGAACTGTCAAAAGCAGTGTATACAGCGGTATTCCGGAGGAGCTTGCGGATAAGATAAACGCATATAATATAGATCTTTCTTATATGAAGGCAACGCTTCGTTCGTATCAGCTATTCGGAACGAAATATATAATGTACGGGGAAAATGTCCTGCTCGGTGATGAAATGGGTCTCGGAAAGACCATTGAAGCAATAGCCGCCATGGCGTGCCTTTACGCCGAAGGAAAGACGCATTTTATGGTCGTATGTCCTGCAAGTGTTCTCGTGAATTGGTGCCGCGAAATAGTACAGCACAGTATGCTCACGGTCGTAAAGATACACGGCTCCGACGAGGAAGCCGTTGAAAAATGGGTAAAAGAAGGCGGAGTCGCGGTAACTACGTACGAGTCAATAAGCAGATTTACCCTTCCTGATGACTTCACTTTTTCAATGCTCACGCTTGATGAAGCACATTACGTTAAAAACCCGAAAGCACAGCGCACGCTGGCAACGCAGCGCTTGATCGGAAAAACAGAAAAAACTCTGTTTATGACGGGTACACCGCTTGAAAACAGAGTGGATGAAATGTGTTTTCTCATAAGCCTTCTGAATAAAGAAATAGCAGATAAAATAGAAGGTATGAAGTTTTTATCCGCTGCCGAAAGCTTCCGTCAACAGCTTGCACCCGTCTACCTCCGCCGTGTGCGCGAGGACGTTTTGAAAGAACTCCCCGAGCTTATTGAATACAGACAATGGTGCGAAATGACCGAGGACGACAAAAAAACGTACCGCCGGGCGGTAATGTCGGAAAACTTTATGGCGATGCGCCGTGTTTCTTGGCATATAGACGATATATCACATTCTTCAAAGGCGCGTGCTTTGCTTGATATATGTGACGAATCACGTGATGATGACAGAAAAATAATCGTTTTCTCGTTTTTCAGAGATACGCTTTCAAAGGTCGAAAACCTCCTTTCCGACAGAAAGACCTTTATGATTACAGGCGATATTTCTCCCGAGGAACGACAGAATATCCTTGATGGATTTAAAAAAGCCCCTGCAGGCTCCGTGCTTATTGCACAGGTGCAGGCAGGCGGAACGGGGCTTAATATACAGACGGCAAGCGTTATTATATTTTGTGAGCCTCAGCTCAAACCGTCGATCGAAAACCAGGCTATATCGAGAGCATACAGAATGGGACAGCTTCGCTCGGTACTTGTTTACAGACTTTTGTGTGATGAAACGGTCGACGAAAGGATCATCGAATTGCTCGAAGAAAAGCAAAATATTTTTGATAATTTTGCAGACGAATCCGTAATCGGCGAAAAGTCAATGGCAATAGATAACAACGCTGTAAAAGAAATAATTGCATCGGAAAAAGCAAAAATGCAAAGCGCATAGTGAGGAGAAAAAATGCAAGAACTTATAATAAGAAAAGGCAGACCGCTTACTAAAGAAATGCGATCGCCTTACGAAATGGGCTGTTACGATCTTCTTGACAGTCTCGGTATAGAATATCACCGAATAGACCACGAACCTGCCGACAATATGGAATTGTGCCGTGAGATAGACAAGGTTCTCGGAACTGAAATGTGTAAAAATCTGTTTTTGGCAAACAGACAGATGACGGATTTTTATCTGCTCATGACAGTCGGCGATAAGCCCTTTAAAACGAAATATCTTTCTTCCCAGCTCGGCGTTTCACGTCTTTCCTTTGCAAAGGACGATAAAATGTGGGAGTATCTTAAAATACATCCCGGCGCTGTAAGCGTTCTGGGACTTATGAACGATACGGAAAAACACGTAAGGCTCATAGTTGATTCCGATATTATGAAGCAGGAATATATCGGATGCCACCCTTGTGTAAGTACGACAAGTATGCGCATAAAAGCGAGTGACATATTTGAAAAATTTCTGCACCACACGGGACACAGCGTGACTGTCGTCGATCTTCCTAACGAAGAGGAAGTATCACAGCTTTGATGCAATATCTCCCAAATGAATACCGACGGCGGTAAATATCCAGACTGAAACAAGAAGGATCAAAAGTGCAATACCGCACCAAAGCAAAGTCTTCTTGAGTTTCATTTTAAATCTTGCTTTTTTTAATGTGTTGTTGTTTTTCATCGTTTTTTAATATTTCCCACTTGAATAAGGTGTAATAAGGGTGTAAAATGATAACGTGATTTTTTGCGAAAGGTTGTGTTTTATTTGAAAGAAACAGAAGAATACGAGCCCGGTTTTGAGCCGTCACGTGCAAGTGTGATAATAAAAACAGTGTTTAAAACACTCTTTATCGGCCTTATAATATTCATTTACGCCTTCTTTATATTAAGACTTTGTACGAGTGAGCCGGATACTAAAATAATCTGGACTGACAAGGCGCTCGAAATGAAGGAAACACTCGGCGATAATTTCAAAATGTACACACAGAAACAGCATATTTTTATTGACGAGTACAAAAAAGTAACGACTGACGAACAAGGAACTGCCTTCAAAAGATACGGATATAATATCGCTATCTTTGACGTTATGTATACCCCCTCCGCATCACAGCTTCAAGTTACGGTAAGATATAATAAAAGCATAATGGATGATCTGAAGGAAGAATACGGACTTGACAGTATAGACGGAGAACCGTTTTTGTACACACTCAATTTTGAAGACGGAACGAGAATATCGACGTATAAGTACACCGCATCCGAAACAAACAGATATTATTACAGATATCTGCTGTTTGAAAATGTGGATCTCAATAAATACGAGCTTTTTGATTACAACGAAAGCAACTCGGCTATAGTTGAAGACGGAGTGATAATTGCACACGAAACAACAGCGGACGGCGGCAATATTTTATACGAATCCGATGAAAATGGAATGGAAAAGGTATACCTTAACGATTACGTTTATCTCGATACGTACTTTGCAGGCGACGTTGATTTTGAAGAAAGACCGATATCGTGCCTTATCGTGTTCGAACGTGCAATAAAGCTTACCGAGGTCGATTATGACAAATACAAGAAAAACGAAAGTACGCTTATTCCGTCAGCTTCGTTCGTGACAAAATAATGTAAAATCTACAAAGGTGGCCGCATTTGCGGCAACCTCTTTTTTTAGAATTTAAGTTTTTCTTCGATATAAGCTTTAAGCTCGGATATAGGAAGGCGAACCTGTTGCATCGTGTCACGGTCGCGTACCGTTACACAGCCGTCTTCTTTTGATTCAAAGTCGTACGTGATGCAGAAGGGAGTACCGATCTCGTCTTCTCTGCGGTAACGCTTACCGATAGAACCTGCATCGTCAAAGTCAACCGCAAAGTCTTCAGCGAGCTGTGTATATACTTCCATAGCTTCTGCGGAAAGCTTCTTCGAAAGGGGAAGAACCGCTGCTTTGAAAGGAGCAAGCGCAGGATGCAAACGCATAACGACTCTTGTATCCTTCTCGTCTATCTGTTCTTCGTCGTAAGCATCGCAAAGGAAAGCGAGCGTTACTCTGTCAGCACCGAGGGAAGGTTCAACAACGTAGGGAATGTAGTGCTCGTTTGTTTCGGGATCGAAATATTCCATACTCTGACCGGAGCAGTTCTGATGCTGTGTCAAGTCAAAGTTTGTTCTGTCAGCGATACCCCAAAGCTCGCCCCAGCCGAACGGGAACAAGAATTCGATATCTGTCGTCGCATTTGAATAGTGGGAAAGCTCTTCCTTTTCGTGATCGCGCATACGTGTGTTTTCTTCTTTAAGACCGAGGGACTTGAGCCACTGACCGCAGAAATCTTTCCAGTATACGAACCATTTGAGGTCTTCGCCGGGCTTGCAGAAAAATTCAAGCTCCATCTGCTCAAATTCTCTTGTTCTGAATATGAAGTTACCGGGGGTGATCTCGTTTCTGAAGGACTTACCTACCTGTGCAATACCGAAGGGAAGCTTCTTTCTCGTCGTTCTTGCAACGTTCTTGAAGTTTACGAAAATACCCTGTGCAGTTTCGGGGCGGAGGTAAAGCTCCGAGGTGCTGTCTTCCGTTACACCCATAAACGTCTTGAACATAAGGTTGAACTTTCTTACGTCCGTGAAGTCGCAAGAGCCGCAATCGGGGCACTTTATACCGTTTTCTTTTATGTAATCGGCAAGCTGAGCGTTAGACCATCCTCCGACGTTTATTTCGATGTTGTTTTCCGCTGCGTAATCTTCGATAAGCTTGTCCGCTCTGTGACGTGCGTGGCATACACGGCAGTCCATAAGCGGGTCTGTAAAGCCGCCTACGTGACCGGAAGCTACCCATGTCTGGGGGTTCATAAGAATAGCACTGTCAAGTCCCACGTTGTAGGGGGACATCTGAACGAACTTTTTCCACCAAGCTCTCTTTACGTTGTTTTTCAGCTCGACGCCGAGAGGACCGTAGTCCCATGCGTTTGCAAGACCGCCGTAAATTTCGGAGCCGGAGAAGATAAAACCTCTGTTTTTGCAAAGCGCAACGATTTTTTCCATTGTTTTTTCATTATTGTTCATAATAAAAACCGTTCCTTATCTATATGTATTTTATTTATAACTTGAGAAAAGATTGTGTACGGCGGAGTAGGAATATTCAAAATGATCCTTTCCGTCTGCCGTTTTGTATTCACCGGGAATGACGAGTGCCTTTACGTTGAATTTTTCAAAATTTTTGAATATTTCAACGATGTTTTTGCAGTCACTTGATGAAATATCGGTTTTTCCGTCCTTGCTTGAGATTATGATGTTTAAAGCACCTGTGACCGAAAGCACGTCGTCGTCGTTTGAAGAGAAGCTTTTCTCAGCGATCGTCTTGAAGAAATCTATCGCAATATCGCATCGCTTGCTCTCACCCGAGGAATGGAGATTGTAACGTATAAGATGCGTTGATTTTTCCCCATCAAGCCTCTGGACGCCTTTTTTGAGATCGATCGTAAAAGGTGTGCCGGGTAGATTTATTATATTTCCGTTTTCATCGTATTCGTACTCGTAATCTTCAAGCGAGGTGCCGTCTGTAAGGACGCGTTCCTCTTCGTTTACGTAGTACATATCGTACGGAATGTTATACGTTATTCCCGACGGATACATAAAATCAATAACTTCCTTCATCATATTCACCTGCATTTCGATGCAGTGGTCGATAGAAACGCTTATTATTGAGGATATGAGTTGCTTGAAATACTCTATCGTAACCGTTTCATATGCTTCGGCAAGAGTCGTCGTGATACCGTGTGAAACGACTCTCGTGTTTTTAGGCAGGGCGGTTATCAGAAAATCGCCCGTTTTTATATCGGCGTGAATGATGAGGATCGTGTCAGCAGTATAATGCCTTGAATTCTTTATATAATCATCAATGGATGCGTTTTTTGAAATTGAAACACGGTAATCGTTAAATACCTTCGGTTGATAATCCGTACCGACTATGAGCAGTGTAAATGATTCTGCGTTGATATCGAGTGCAGGTTTATCGGGCACCGTCACGTCTGTGTCAACGTCGTTATCGGGAGTGTTGTTGTTTTCTGTCTGCTGTGTATCTTCAGGCTTTGAGGTTGAGTCAAATCCGCTTGTCATATCTTTAAGCAACGGCGTTACGATAAATCCCAACGTGCCGAAAATGATTATGGAAACAGCGAATGCAATAGCAAAGCTTTTTATTGCGGGAAGCATCTTTTTCCTCCGTTTAATATTCATTCCCGACTATTATATTACATTTTGTTTATAATTGCAATACACAATTTCACAAAATTCTTTAATTTACTTTAAACAAAAAGCATAAACCTTGTGTTTGATGCGTCGGTTACATTTCTTTACAATTTAGTAATCATTTTTAAAAGTTTTATGATATACTGTGAAAGGTAATAATTATATATAAAAGGTGTAGTATGAGTAAAAGAACATTTTATAGAATTGCATCGTTTTTTGTCTGCATAATACTCGTCATTCCCGCTTTAACATCGTGCTTTGAAAGCCGCAGCACAGAGCCTGCCCTTTGGCGTGTCAGCGACGGTGGCGGGAATATTATGTACGTTATGGGGTCGATACACATAGGCGAAGAAAGTATGTACCCGTTTGACGACAGAGTGCTTAACGCTTTTAACGAGTGTGACTATCTTGCTGTTGAATATGACGTTATAGCCTCCGAAAAGGCTTCCGAAAATATGACACAGCAGGAAAGTCTTGAATATCTTTCGCAGTTTATGTATAAAAACGGCGATACGATAAAAGATCATTTGAGCGAAGCGACGTACTCTTCGGCGGTTGCATATCTTAAAGAATGCGGAGTATATTCCGAACAAATGGACTTTCTTGTTCCTGCTTTCTGGTCTAGTATGATCTCATCGCTTGTGACCGAACAAAGCGGATATCTTACAGATTACGGCGTTGACCGTGCGTTTATAAATATGGCAAACGACGCAGGAAAAGGTATCCTTGAGATCGAAAGCGAAAATGAACAAATAGAGCTTATGCTTTCCTTCGATGATATAGTATATGACGATTCAATAAGCGAAATACTTGCATCAAGACATCAGGTCGGTATGCAGTACGCATATATGATAGATCTGTGGAAAAGGGGCAGAGAAGATCTGCTCGATACGCTGACAAACGGTACGTCGTCTCTGTTTTCGGGCGATGAGGACAGCGATTATGCAAAAGCGTACGAAGCATATAACAAAGCAATGGTTGACGACCGAAACGTGTACATGGCACAAAAGGCGGACAGCTATTTCAATGAAGGGAAAAAAGTGTTCTTCGTAGTCGGTGCGGCGCACGTCTGCGGAGACGGCGGTATTATAGAATTACTTAAGGATATGGGATATACCGCGGAAAGAGTTTGACAATGAGTTTTTTAAAAGATATATTTAATGACATTACAGCGGAAAAGGTGGTAAGACGTGCGTTTTCGGCATGGTTCATTTCCGCATTTATAGCGACGTTTTCTTTTGTTGCGGAAAATAAGAATTTTCTTTATTCCGACAAAGCGTCGATAGCATCGGTAAATTTTACCTTGCACGTTATTCTTACTTTAGCGTTTTTTATACTGATCTTTGCGATATTTACCTTCTTTAAAAACGATTCGGTTGAAAAGCTTACGCTTTTGGCAAGCTATACGGTGTATGCGATATCGTGTGCCGCACAGCAGCAGGACCATCCCTGGGTGATCTTCGGACTTTGCGCCGTGCTTTTTGCAATATGCGTTTACGCCTTCGACGGCAAAAGCGTCTTGGATGAAGTAACGTTTACAAAGCGCGGAATGATAATAACAGCCATTATCTGCGGAGTCGCGTTTTCTGCGTTTGTCGGAATACAATGCTCGTTCAGAGTTCTGGCACAAAGCTCTCCGTGCTTCGACTTTGGTATATTTTCACAGATGTATTACTATATGAAGGAGACCCTTCAGCCCTTGGTAACGTGCGAAAGATCAGAGCTTTTGTCTCATTTCGATGTACACGTTTCACCAATATACTATCTGTTTTTACCTATGTACGCACTCGTTCCGCATCCGAATACCCTCGTTGTATGTCAGGCTGTAATGCTTGGCTCGGGCGTTATACCGCTCGTTCTTCTTTGCAGAAAGCTGTCGCTTTCGTATAGATCAACGGCACTGTTTACCGTATGTTACGTTTTATATCCCACGATATCGGGCGGATGCTATTACGACCTGCACGAAAACAAATTCCTTATGCCCATTATGCTTTGGCTTTTCTATTTCATAGAGAAGAACAAATGGTGGGGCATACTTACGTTTGCATCCCTTACGTTGCTCGTAAAGGAAGATGCACCCGTATACGTCGCATTCATCGCGCTTTATCTGATACTTTCAAAGAAAGATTATAAAAAGGGTATAACTCTTTTCCTTCTGGCGGTAGCTTATTTTGCGGTTGTTGTTGCATATCTTGAAACGTACGGTTATTCGGGAATAATGTCCAACAGATACGACAACTTTATATTTGAAAAAGACGGCGGACTTCTCTCAGTTATAAAATCCGTTTTGATAAGTCCCGCAAACGCGATAAAAGAGGTGCTTGAAGCAGATCCCGACTCCGTCGGATCGAAATTCGGTTTTATTCTTACGACACTTACCCCTCTTTGCTTCTTGCCCTTTATTACGAAAAAGTTTTCAAGATATATCCTTATAGGACCGTACGTTCTTGTAAATCTTATGCCCGATTACCTCTACCAGCACAGCGTTTATTTTCAGTATACATACGGTTCTGTTGCGTGCCTTTTATACCTTTCCGTGCTTAACTATTCGGAGCTTTCGCATAAATTCAAACGCATTACGGGAGTATTTGCGCTCATTGCAACAACGCTGTTCTTCTGCGGTACTATCGTCCATAAACCCAATTACGTGGATAATTATTTTACAAGCAAAGAGCATCACGACTATGTCAATGAAACGCTTTACAGCATCCCCGAAGAAGCATCCGTTGCCGCAAGCAGTATGTACGTAACCACGTGTTCACAGCGTCCCGAGGTATACAGCCTTGACGATACGAACTATAAAGCACATCCCGTTCATACGGAATATATCGTGCTTGATCTGAGATATAAATCAAACAGAGATAAGTTCGAAACGCAGTACAAGACAGATGCAAGGTACGAGCTCATAGAATACCGCGAAAGATGGCTTGCGGTCTTCAGATGCAAAGCGTGTGCCGAGGGAAGCTGTAATGATTGATATATTCAAAAGACTTTTCGCACCGAAAGAGGGAACTCTGCGCTTTCGTGAGGAGATGGCATCTAAAATATGCAAACATCCTCTTAAATATATAACGGAACCGTCAAAGACCGACGATGGCGACACTGTTATCGGCAAAGGCGGTATATGCTACGTAAAAGACGGAGATTTCATCGTCACCTCGCAGGAAAAAATACTGTTCAGAACACCCGTGTGTGAGCTTGAAGCCTACGAGCTTATGTCTCTTGAAGGTGCGGTCTGCAAAGGGTACGATAAAGAAAACGACGGTGCGTACCGTTCCGTCACGGTCTTTTACAAATACTACAGAAAATGATATTATAAACGAAAGGATTTTATAAAATGAAACTTGGCGTTCTTACAAATCTTTACGGAAACAAGCCTATAGACGAGGTCATTCCGTATCTTGCATCACTCGGTGTTGAAGCTGTTGAACTTGGCTGCGGAGGTTATCCCGGTGACGCTCACTGCAGTCCCGACAGATTGCTTAACGACGAAGAGGAATATGAAAAACTTATTCAGCTTCTCAGTAAGTACAATATGACTGTTTCCGCACTTTCCTGCCACGGCAACCCTGTTCATCCCAATAAGGAGACAGCGGACAAATTCCATAGCGATTTTGAAAAAACGGTCCTCCTTGCCGAAAAAATGGGCATAGATACCGTAATAACGTTTTCGGGCTGCCCCGGTGACCACGACGGCGCAAAATATCCCAACTGGGTAACGTGTCCCTGGCCCGAGGATTTCCTTGCAATACTTGATTATCAGTGGAATGAGGTCCTTATTCCTTACTGGAAAAAGACTGCTGAATTCTGCAAGGCGCATAAGGTTACGAAAATTGCATTTGAAATGCACCCCGGATTCTGCGTATACAACACGGAAACACTTCTCAAGCTCCGCGCAGCTGTCGGTGATATCATCGGTGCAAACTTCGACCCCTCACACCTTATATGGCAGGGAATGGATATCTGCGAAGCAATAAAAATGCTTAAAGGCTGTATCTACCACTTCCACGCAAAGGACACGAGGATCGATCCCGGTAACACTGCAAGAATAGGTGTTCTCGATACAAAGCACTACGGCGATGAACTTAACCGCGCTTGGGTGTTCCGCGCTATCGGTTACGGACACGATATGACATATTGGAGAGATATCGTGTCAATGCTCCGCCTCTGCGGATATGATCACGTAATGTCCATCGAACACGAAGACAGCCTTATGACTGTTGACGAAGGACTTGAAAAAGCTGTTGATTTCCTCAAGCAGGCGATCATATCAGCTCCCAAGCCCGGAACGATGTCCTGGGCATAATATACTGCCGGTTTGATTTGATAAAAAAGACAGAGAAGAAGGAAAGTCCCGCTTCTCTGTCTTTTTATATGTTGTAATTTATTATATTCCCCAGATCTTTTTCAGCCGTTTTCTTGTATATATGAGCACGGCAGTGTGCGTCAGTGCAGTGAGTATCCAGCTTATTGCATATGAAATATAGATCGTTTCGATCGTGTGAAATCTTTCGATCTGAAATACCGTATATATCCAAAGAAGTCTGAAAGCACAAGCGCCCATAAGTGAAACGATCATGGGGGTGATGCTCTTACCGAGTCCTCGCAAAATGCCGACAAGCACATCCATTATACCGCACAAAAAGTAAATACTGCAAATGTATTCAAGACGCAGGACGCCTGCGGTTATTACGTCGGGACTGCTGCTGTATATCCTCAAAAGATATTTTCCGAAAAATGCAACGCTTCCGCCGAAAATAATACCGACAACTGTAACGCATCCGATGGATATAAAGATTATACGGTTTATTCGCTTGTATTGCCGAGCACCGATGTTTTGACTTACAAATGTTATTGCAGATTGATGAAATGAGTTCATCGCAACGTAAACGAAGCCTTCCAAATTTGCAGCGGCAGAGTTGCCTGCTATAACTATCTTTCCGAAAGAGTTTACAGCCGATTGGATAACGACGTTTGACAAGGAAAACAAAGAACCCTGTATGCCTGCAGGCAGACCTATTTTAAGTATTACAATGAGTTTTTCTTTGTGTATCCTTAATTTTTTCCAATCAAGACGGACCGCACTCTTTTCCTTCATCAGACAAATTACAACAAGCACGGCTGAAACACACTGCGATATTGCAGTTGCAATGGCAACCCCCGCAACACCCATAGCAAGAGGTGTAGCTACAAGTAAAAGGTTCAAAACAACGTTTATTATTCCCGAAATTATAAGAAAAATAAGAGGTCTGCGTGTGTCGCCTATCGCACGTAACACGGAGCTTCCGAAGTTATAAACCGTCGTTGCCGTCATACCTAAAAAGTATATTCTGAGGTATTTTGCGGCAAGGTCCAAAACTTCGTCCGGCGAGCCCATAAGAGTGAGTATCATAGGTGCGAAAATTATGCCTATGACAGTTAAAATGATACCTCCTATGATGCTTATGTATATCGAGGTGTGGACAGTTTTGCTTACTTCGCTTTCTTCCTTTGCGGCAAAGTGCCTTGCCGTTACGACGTTTGTTCCTACGGAAAGACCGATAAATACGTTCGTCAGAAGATTTATAAGTGCAGTTGTTGAACCGACGGCAGCCAGTGACGCATCACCTGCAAATTTACCGACGACCGCCACGTCTGCGGCATTGAACAACAACTGAAGCATACTTGAAAGCATTATGGGAAGAGTGAACAGAAGCAGTTTTTTTACTATCGAACCATCACACAGATCCATTTCATATTTGCTTTTTTTATACTCCGAGGTTTGTGATGCCATTTTGATTACTTCCTTTGCTGAGATCATCGCAGTTGCGCCTTCTTACCGATTATATCGCAAATTTACAAACATTTCAAGTATTTTTTATATTTGATTTTTTGCCATTTATCGTTTGCTTTTTGTATAATATTAGGCGTACGGAATAAAATTTTAGATCTCTTCATAAAACCACAGTGTTGATGTCTTATTGAGATCATCTTCCGTGATCGTTTCCGAATAACAGATCTCGTTTAATTCGGTTTTAATATTATGTTCTTTGGCAAAAGATTTTTCGGTATTGTCTATAAGTGTCCACAACTGTTCGGGTGTGTTTCGATCCCAAAAAGATCTGTAATGATCTTCACTATAGAAAATTATAATTTGAGAGTCCCAAAGTTCGGTGATGTCTATTAAAGCAACCGCTTTGCAAAACGGCAGATCGGACGGCTTTTGCTTTATGATGCTTTCCGTTTTTTCGATCCACGCTTTGCAAAAAGCGTTTTTTGTTTTTGAGCTTGTTTTCGGTGATGATATAAACGGCCCGCACGGAACGTGAAAATGTTCAAAAGGAAGGGAAGTGTCTTCAAAAGGAACGATATCCTGTATGTTCTTGATAAGACTTTTCAGTTTTCTTTCCTGCCCCCGCTGTTTTTTATATTTCATTTCTGCATCACCTTTTTTGATTTGTCTGCGTATTTTACAATGAGTTTCGATCGGATAAGATCATCCGCATTGTAAAACGAGCCATACATTGTCGAAATTTCGTTCTTTCAGGTCTTGCTTTCGGATATAGAAATAAAGATTTCCGAGGTCTCCGAACATCAGCTCATAATCAGAGTCACATATTGATGCCATTTGAAAGAGCAATACCCAATCAGAAGCTTTTCTTTCTATATCTTTCGTTACGTCTTTGGGCGTGTTTTCGTAACTCTGCGGATCACCGCAGTAAAGCCCTCGTACGGTTCTTTCACATTCGGTAAGTATTTCACCCTGAATGAGGTCGGCATAACCGAGAAGCTTGTGGCGTTCACAGACTATTTCATACCCCTTGTTTTCAACGGCACTGTCATAGTCATCCCAATCACATTCTGTATCGGAATGACATTCAAACTCTTCAAAGCTCGGGTAAGAATTTTGACAACCGAACGTAAGCGTGTATTCTTTAACACGGTATTCTTCCTTCAGATCTTCCGGAAAATCGGAGGGTAAAAGGGCATCTGTGTCTTCAAAATAGTACACACGTGAGCAGCCGTTATCTTCAGGGTCAAAGCCCCAACGCATCGACTCCTGCTCGTAGAAGAAAAGAAGTAATCCTTTTTTCGGAAGCAGATTGTCTTTATCAAATGAACTTATCTCTTCGAGATTTATCTGACAGAGAAATGAAAGCGGTCTGTTGGCTGATTCATTGTCAAAGTTTTCCGCTTCAAACCTCGGCCATTCAAAATACGGTGTTGCGGCAGGTCTGCCGCCGAACTTGCTCCTGTGTATATCACTGCTGTTTTCAGATCTGTACACTTTGACGGATATTTCGTTTTTGACGAGAGTATTCAGTATTTCATCAAGATCTGCAGCATTTTTCTTTTTTTTAAACATTTTAGCGTTTCTTCTTTATAAGCTTTTCTGCAACAAGTACCGCTGTAAGAACAACTGCGGCAGCAAGAGCTGCGAGGAATATGTTGGAATTCGGAACAAACGATTCCGTTCCGTCGTTTCCGACTATTTTTTCAGCGTTTGCAAGAACAGTCTTACCTATAAAAGGACCTACGATTCCGGGTACGAGAACCTGCGAGAATATGCGGATACCCTGGAATTTTCCGGCACTGCCGGCGGGGGTGAGATCACGGATCTTTGCTCCGAATACAGCCATCGAGCAGAGGTATCCGCACATCATAAACAGTGAACCTACGAACACAAGGGCAGTGGAACGGAACAGATAAAGAAGTACGTAGCCTAAGCAAAGCGAGCCGATGCTCCAAACAGATGCAAAATCGAATCCCTTTTTGTCGTATACCTTTCCCCAGAAAGCTGTCGCTACAGATGCCAAAATAATGGCGGGCGCCATTATCAAAACGTAGTCGGGCATATTAAGCGAAACCTCGTAATAGAGGATGAGATACGGCATAAATATCTGTATTGATATATTTAAAACGATGAAAGCTAAAAGATAGAAGTAAAGGGAAGGGTTGCTTTTTACAGTTGACGGTAAAAAGCCGTGAACTACAGTTCTGAAATAACTTTCCTTTGCCGGGGTAAGCTTCGGCTCGGTTATTATAAAGCAGCCGAGAATTCCGACAGCAATTACAACAGCACCGATGATGACGAAAATGTAAGTCCAGCTTTGGGGAAGATCAAGGTTGAACGCCATGAAACCGCCGAATACGGCAAGTATTGCCACAAGAGGCATCATGGAGTTGATGCCCTCGGCGGCACCTCGGTTTGTATCGTCTGTGCTGTCGGTAAGCCAAGCGTTGAAAGCGGCATCGTTTGCACTTGAACCGAAAAACGTCATAAGACAGTCAAGAACTATTACAAGGGTAACGCATATTGCCGAAACGGAAGCAGCACCGGGGAAAATGGGAGATATCAGATCTTCTTTAAGAAAAGCAAATCCGAGTATGGATATACCCCAAAGGATGTATCCGCCGCACATAAACACTTTTCGTTTTCCGAGCTTGTCGGAAAGTGCGCCAATCAGAACCGTGGTGAGCGTTGCGGAAACGGCACTGGCGGATACCATAGCGGAAATGTCAGCCGCGGATGCGTTGAACATCTTGTAAATAAAGACGTTCAGATACATATTTTCCACGACCCAGGCTACTTGCCCGATAAGACTGAACAGTGTAAGGGCTGTCCAGAATCTTGGTGAAAGTTTGGTTTTCATAAACAAATTCTCCTGTTTGTTGATTTTTCAGCATAAAATATCATTGTAATGCTAAACGCTTTGATTATATCATAAGTTGTCAATGTTTTCAAGACAATTATAAAAATAAAAAAGACAGACGGCGGCCTGCCTTTTTATTTTAAAATCTTACAGATGTTTTTTACCATTTGATTTTTATAGGTGTCAGATCAAAATAATCTGAGTAGAAGTTTTTTCTCGGCATAATACGCACGGAGGTTTTGCCGATAGATATCGTGCTTATCTGGCTTACAGCCTGCATCAACAAAATGATACCACGAAAATTCTCTGATGTTATAACGGTTGACGTCTTGCACTTCACTTGAAGAAATACACGGTGTGAAATTCAAATACAGATGATCAAAACCGTCAAATCCAAAGCCTCGGTAACGCAAAAGAAACAAAAGACGTTCAATTACATCCAAACAATCCAAACTTTCGTATTGATATAATTTTCCAATGTAATGAGGGGAAGGATTTCCGTCAATATTGGGTACGCTTGATTCAAATAAACGGATATCCGAAATGAGCTTCATGCTTGTCTATATACCTTTCTTACGTAATCAGATATTTTTGGTTGAATTCTTTTACGACGGATTTTATTGTAATATCAATTCTGCTATCGCAAAAATGCTTGATTTTATCGGGTATCGTCTTGTAATAAGCCTCTGCAATACCGCCGGCGATGCACGCCTGTGTGTCTGCATCGCCGCCGAGCGAGATTGCATTTCTAATTGAACTTTCATAATCTGCGGATTCCAAAAATGCAATAATTGCAGGCGGAACACTGTACGATGTGCGGCTGTCAAAAACGTGTGTTTCTCTAATAATGGAGAGCGGTGTTGACAGTTTATATTTGAATGTTTTTTCTAAATACGTTTTGATCTGTTCTTTATCCGCACCGTTCCGTGCCATAAAGATTGATGAGGCAACCGCTTGCGCTCCAACGATTGCTTCACGGTGATTGTGGGTAGAAATACAGCTTGCTTTTGCTTGCAAGAGTGTCTGATCTAATGAATCATAAGCGTATCCGATAGGAATAACGCGCATAGATGCACCGTTTGCATAACTGTGTCCGTTTCTTGAATACGGATTTTTTGCCCATTCGGCAAACATATTGCCGAATCCTGCGTGCGGATGATATGAATAATATTGACGGTAATGTAAGGCGTATTCTTTGCCGCGGGCGCGGAGAGTCCATTTTGATATTTCGGACGGATTGTTGAGAATCGCTTTGCAGACTGCTGCTATCAATACGCTGTCATCTGTAAAAAAACTGTCTTTGTCAAATTCGAAATTGTAATCTTTTGTGCAGTGAAGTTCATAATACGAACCGATTATATCTCCGTATATTGCTCCGAACATAGCTCCATCACCTCTTTCGGCTGATTATATCATAACTTTGCAAACATTTCAACTGTTTCGCATAAATAGGCTCCCTCCGGGAGGGAGCTGGTGCCGTAGGCGACTGAGGGAGAGTGCGTTACCATAAAGTTTAATCATATTTCAAAGTCACGCAGGCTCCTTCCACCACTTCGTGGTCCCACTTCCTCTCGGAGGAAGGCTTTCGCCGGTTCGAATCCGGCTACAGAACCGAAAAGGATGAAATCGCGCTTTGCGCGATGAAATCCGAGCAAGCTCGGATGAAATCTTCGGCGTTCCGCCTCAGATGAAATTAAATCCGCCTCTACATCCTGCCGCAAGGCAGATTTCATCGCGAAGCGATTTCATCCACCGTAGGTGGATTTCTTCCGCTGAAGGCGGATTTAGTTGAAAAAAGCACTTGCTCGCGCAAGTGCTTTTTTCTGTGACGTGTGTCCGATTTGGATACACACTGATTTCGCAGAGGGTACACTAACCCCTTGGCGATGATGGAGTTGCACGTGATCGCTGTCTTACAGGGCGCAATGCCATGCTTGTAAACGAGTCCTATGTATAGAGCAAATACATTGAAAACAAAGTAAGTGCCGTACCACCTAACAAACATACCGCCGTTAACAAATGACCAAGGTATTGATGTATCCAAGCTGCGACAATATTAAATAGACCTATACCGACAATGAATGTACCGACATATCCCAGCATCAGTGTCCATTCGTTTGGTGCAGGGTTTATGGCTATAACATATATCAAATAAATAATTTGTGGTAGCATTAACGCAGTGATCCCTATACCGCAAAGCCACTTATATCCAACGGGGTGCAGTATTTTAAAATCTTCATCAGAAGCAGCAGAAAAATATTCCCATTTGTTCTTTGGTGCTTTTTTTGTGAAATGAGGTTTTACCTCGTTTATAAATGCAAAATAATGCTTGCCGTATTTCTTTTGGAATACTTTCAATTCTTTGCGAAATGAATATAAATTCCGTTTCTGCATATATATTTCGGGGATATTATGTATAGCATCAGCAAAATCAAAAATTTTTTGTTTATCGCCCTCATTTAAGATTTCAAACAAGGTATCGATACAATAAAGCAAGATGTTTTTTTCATCAGGTGCTGAATGCATATTTATCTTTTTCCTTGCTTCTCTGATTGATAGAACTGTTGAATCATATTTTCCTTGGTCAAAGGAATCCTGATATTGCATGAATCTAATCATAACAAAATCATCTTGCAATTTTTTATAAAAAGATGCTTTCATTATTCCACCGCCTTTCTATTTTTCTATTACACCATAACTTTGTAAACATTTCAACCGTTTCGCATAAATAGGCTCCCTCCGGGAGGGAGCTGGTGCCGTAGACGACTGAGGGAGAGCGCGTTGCCGTAAAGTTTCATCAGATTTCAAAGTCGCGCAGGCTCCTTCCGTCACGCTCCGCAGCGAACCCCCAAAGCTCATTTCATTC
>JAZQBL010000040.1:0-1780 GCA_045545665.1 Eubacteriales bacterium | reverse complement strand
ATTATCACCGCAGGCAGAACAAGTATGTAAGGTATAACCCTGTTCTGTACACGTAGGAGCATAAACACTTTCTTTCATACTGTGACCGTTACAGGGAATAACTTTTACCGCCTCGTAACCGCACACCGAGCAGACCCTTTTATTTTCTCCGTTTTCCGTGCAGGTTACATCCTTTGACGTATACCAATCACCGTACGAATGATCTTTTATGTCAACGTACGTATCGTTATAGGTGTACGTACAATTTTCACAGTAATGAGCAGTGTATCCGTTTGCAGTACACGTCGGCAGGATCACCTTTTCTTTCATGCTGTGACCGACAGCCGGTACTGTTTCCTTGACGACGTCGCCGCAATTGCCGCAAGTCTTTTCCTTTTCTCCGTTTGATGTACATCCGGGAGCTACCGTTATTACCCATTCGCTGTACGAATGAGCGCACACTTCAGCTTCATAATGCACCGTCGTGTTCAAAACAGCATCATTATTCGCCCCTATGGAGATGTTTGCCCAATCGTCTTCGCTTCCCGTGTAATATATATCGGCAAGACTTGAAGAGCCGGAGAATGCCTTTTTGCCAATACTTGTAACACTGCTCGGGACCGTTACCGCAGTAAGGTCTGAACATTCGGCAAACGCCCAGGAACCTATATTTGTAACGCCTTCGGGAATAACGACCGACGTAAGACTTGAGCACTCGTAAAACGCTCTGTCGCCTATATTGGTAACACCTTCGGGAATCGTAACGGATGCAAGAGCTTTGCATCCTCGGAAAACATCGTTACCTATACTTGTAACGCTATCGGGAATCGTCACCGATAAGAGCTCTGAACAATTATAAAATGCATAATCACCTATACTTACAACACCGTCGGGAATGACGACCGACGCAAGGCTCGAACATTCGGCAAACGCCCAGGTTCCTATGGTTGTGACACTGTCGGGAATAACGACCGACGTAAGTGCCTGACAACCGTAAAATGCCGAATTATCTATGCTTACGATACCGTCGGGGAGTATTATCTCCTTAAGGCTCGAACAATCTCTGAATGCAGAATAGCCTATATTTGTGATATTATTCGGTAACACTGCAAACTCAAGGTCGGAGCATCCGTAAAACGCCCACACGCCGATACTTGAAACGCTGTCGGCAATTATAACAGACGTAAGGTTGACACATCCTTCAAACGCATAAAAGCCTATACTCTTAACACCGTTTTCAACTATGATCTGCTTGACATCTGCACTGTCGCTGTACCACGGTGCGCCGGCTGACGAATAATCTGTCATTTTTCCCGTACCGCTTATTGTAAGTGTACCGGCTGTATCAAACGTCCACTTGACACCGCTTCCGCAAGTGCCGGAATCTATAACTATAGCAGAGCAAGTCTTTTTATCGTTGCATCGGGAACATATTTTTTCATATCCGCCGGAAGCATTTGCTGTCCAGTCACCGTACAAATGACCGGTAGTAGGTACCGTCTCTGTTACAACGTTGTCACACAGAGAACATATCTTGTGTCTTTTGCCGTCCGCTTCACAAGTAAGCTCAATATCTGTTATCCAATCGCAATATTCATGGGAGCAAAAATGCATATTTGCATTTTCGATCGGTTTGTTGTCCGCACCGACAGTAACTTTTTCCCATTTATCTTCAGTACCGAGATAATATACGTCGGTAAGTTCCTCGCAAGCGCCGAATGCGGAATCGCCTATATTTTCAATACCTTTACCTAAATTCAACGTTTTAAGTACAAAGCAATCGCAAAATGCGAATGCACCT
>JAZQBL010000039.1:0-93382 GCA_045545665.1 Eubacteriales bacterium | reverse complement strand
CTACAATAAGTACGGTGCTTCCTGGATGGCTGAAGCTATCAAGGGCGATACTGACAAAAAGTATATGGTAATCGACCCTGATGCAGACCCCAAAGATGAATATCTCACGTACGTAAACGGACTCGGCGCAACAGTCTATACGGTCGGCTTCGGTGTCCTGAATGATAACCAGATATCTAATATGAAGAACCTCATGAAAGATAAAAAAGCAACCGGTTACGTTACGGGTGAGGTTCTCAGAAAGATTTCATCCGACTTCGATTTGGAAGACGCAAAGAGTGCTGTCAGCAACGGTATAATAGAGATAGACAAAAGCGTTATATACAGCGATAACCAGTATACCTACTTTACTGTTACGGATATCGGCGGCGTGTTTAAAACAATAGCCGATAAGATAGCAGTTGCAGGAAATGCTACATTTACTGACGAGATGAGTGAATACGTTGATCTTCAGATGAAGAAGGCAACAGCAGAAGATGTAGCTCCCGTAATATACGTTAAAGAATACGAAACGTACAAGTACAGCGAAATAGATACGGTCGTTGGCGGTGACTACGTAACTGCAGAACTTGTCGGTAAAGTTAAAAAAGGCTGCGAAAACGGTAAAGTTATTGAAGAGGTTACATTTAGCGAAGACGGTTCGACAGCTAAAAGTAGCAAGCTTACCGATATTAGTAATATCATTTCGGATAATAAGATAAACGCTTCCACGTTTACTTATGATATGTCTACAGAAAAGTTCACATGGAACGTCGGCTTTATTCCCGAAAACAAACTTGTATTGAGCTTTGATATTACTCTTACACAACGAGAAAACGGTACGTATCCGACTAACAAGGATACCGATGCAGGCTACGGTGCAAAGCTTACTTACATCGACGTTGAAGGCAATCCTGCATCCGAGCAGGTTGCAACACCTACGCTTCCTTGGGGTGGATTCCAGGTAAGCTACGGCTTCTATCTCGTTGATGAAAACGGTAACCCGATAACAGCTGTAGGCGGAAAACCCGTTGCGTTCGACCTTGCTTACAAAGTAAAGGACAGAACGGCTTATGATAAGTATGATAATGATGAAACCGCCGTTGTAAATCCTTCATCACTTCTTCCTTCCGGATTTGCTCTTTACGATTCTTCGGCTAGGTATTCTGTAACCTCCAAACAGAACGGTACAGGAAGCTGGAATATCACAAAGGGAAGTGCGGTTAATAAGGAAACAACGTACGTAACGCAGTTCAGCTCCGGCGGTATCACTTCATCAAATGAACTTGAAGAAGATAACAGCGAATACAGCTACGCTAACACAGTCGTTTGGTTTGCGGTTGTTCTTTCTGATGAGATCCGCGGCGGAGAATCCGTTGTTATCGACTACGGCTTGCCCGTAGATATAAACGTTGTTGCAGACAACAAGGCTCATTACGACAAGGTCGTTGCTTTGGCAAAGAGTGCTGTAAACGGCAACTATTCCGACGAACTTGGTGAAGCATTCTATAACAAGGGTGCTGACGGTACGATCACCAATGTTAAATCAACTGACGGCAAGTTCGGCACAGCTGCAATAACGAGTGATACGAACATAACTTATACCCCCAAGAAGACAATGGAAATGTACGACGTTGACGTCTTCACGTACGCAGTTGAACGTAAATCAGGTGAAATCATGTTCCAGAAATATGCGTACGAAACACTCACAGTAATCCCCGCAGCAAACATCTATTACGAAGAAAGCTTTGTATCATTTGAATCATATGCAACTGAATATGCTGAAAACGATATTAATAAGGAAAAACCGATAAAAGTTTCCTTCTCTGACCTTAAAAAAGATGGAAAATTCCCTGAAGCATACAAACCGTACGAATGGGTAGATGTAGGTGCGTCTGTTGACGCTAAGCAGGATCAGGACCGTCCCGGTTCTGCTATCCAGGCGATCGGAAACGATGCTGATAACGTATACGGTTTCGATTCAGCGTATGAAAACTGTGCAACGTATTCACTTGGTACAGCCAAGAAGATAAACGTAAATGGCAATTTCTTCGGTGAAGCTAAGTTTACGTTCAAGGGTACAGGTTTTGATATCATAAGCCTTACAAGCAACACGACAGGTGCTATAGTTGTTCAAGTAAACGGTGTCGATGTCGTAGATAAAGACGGCAAAAAAGTAAACCGCAACTTCCTCGTTGATACTTACTACGGTTATTCATATGAACAGAATGAAGAGACCAAAAAGTGGGAATGGGTGGTTGATAAAGATAGCACTGATGCACTTTATCAGATCCCTGTAATAAAGGTTGATGATCTTAAATACGGTACGTATGAAGTTACAGTCCTTGTATCTCACATTTCCTACATTGATAAGACGAAGGCTGACGGTTATGATTTCTACTTCGATGCTGTAAGAATTTACGATCCTGCAGGAATCTACGACGGTGTTACTGACGATAACAATCAGACGATAGAAAATGCTTATAAGGATGACAATGAAGCATGGCCCGAATATACAGAGCTTCGTGATATAATAATCGCAGCAGGAACGATAGAATCTTCTGTCAATAAAGACGGATCAGCTCTTGCAGGTTCTATGTTCATTGACGGTTGTCCTACAATAGCAAATGCAGACAGTGACAACAATTATGCCGGCGGAAAACCTGCAGGTACACAGCAGTGGGTCAACTACCTCTACTTTGCAGGCAGATATGAATACGAGAGAAAAGAAAATGTAGCTCCTGCAATCAAGGACTATGTCAACTACGGTCCTAACAACGAAACGTACCTCGCAGAAGGCCAGGCAATTGCATTTAAGATTGATAATAAAGCAGAACTTGCATCTGTACAGATCGGTTTGAAGGCTGTAAAGGGTGCAACGAAGATCAATATCTACGGCGTTGAAAAGAATGGCGATAATTACGTATTTACCGAAGTATTCAACGCTAAGGATATCAAGAGCGCAACTGAGCTTTATTACGATATTACAGCTCTTGCAGGCAAGCAGGCAATCGTTATTATGAACGCAGGTGACGGTGTAAAAGATACTAATACGATACTTTCTATCACAAACATCAAGCGTACGTATAAGTCCGAGCCTCCTAAGGTAGAAGCTGAAACGCCCAAAACAAACGGTATATATATTGACGCAGCTACAGTTGAATTGGCACTCGCTTCATTTGCAACGGTAGAAGTACCCGCATTTGAACCCGACACATTCAACGTATCAGTTTCAAAATCTTCTGTTAAGGAAGGAAAGACTGTAACTGTAACGGTTAAGACAAGCAGCGATGTTGATTATATAACGGTAAACGGTGAAGAGGTTACGAAGTACAGAAGAAGACTGTTCACAAAACAGCGCACGTGGACTTACACAGTGAATGCAACCGAAGCAGGTGAGCTTCCTATAGAAGTTATAGCGTATAATGCTGACGGTGAATGCAGCGAACCTGTTACAGAAACAGTCGAGGTAACTTCCAACAGTTCAACAGGCGGATCTTCCTCAAGCGGCTGGTTTGATAAATGGTTCGGCGGCTGGTTTGATAAATGGTTCGGCGGCATATTCGGCAAGAAATAATTCTTGAAATGAATTTATAACGCAAAAGGGAGTCGATTCGACTCCCTTTTGTAATAAAAAAAGCAGAAACTTTCTGCTTTTTTTTAGTTGATTTTATTGATCTTTCCAGATGAACTTGCGGTTTATTGATTCACCGCCGTCAACGACAATGCATTGACCGGTACAAAACGTATTTGTTACCGAGAGAAAATACGCCCACTCGGCGATCTCCTCGACACTTGCCCACCGTCTGAGCGGTGTTTCGTCCATGATTTTTTCCCATAGCTCGCTGTCGTTTATAACACATTCGTTCAGCGGTGTCAGAACACCGCCGGGATCAAGACTGTTGCACGTAGCACCGAAAGGCGCAATACGCATAGCAACGTTTTTTGTGTATGCGAGAACACCACCCTTGCTTGCACAGTATTCGGGGAATTCTGAGCCTGTATGACCGCTTGCCGAACCGATATTCAAAACAGAACGTATGCCCTGTCTTATGCCGTATTTTTCAGTTACGTGTATAAGAGCTTGCAGATTTGTCGAAATGTCGTTTTCATTTTGCGTTCCTGCATTATTTATGAGAATATCGACGTCGGAAACGTCGGGAAGCTTGTCATAATCGCGTATATCGACTGTAAAGTGAGTGTAATTACTATTGTTGATAGTTGCGTTTTGCCTGTCAAAACCTATGACTGAGTGAGAATTTTTTAAAAATATTTCTGCAATCGCTTTGCCGATGCCTTGAGATGTTCCCGTTATTAAAACTTTCATTTAGTTGTTTCCTTTCCCATATATTCGAGATATTCTTTTCCGACGGAGTGTTTTTTCCATTCGGTGAATATTTTATATCCGAACGGAGAGAAAATGATCTCCATTATAAGCTCGGCGACAGCTCCCGTCAGCGCACACGTGGCGCATTGTATGACTGTCCAGTGGAAGCCGTCCCAAAATCTCGGTGCAAAGAAGACGAAAACGATAACGGAAAAAATGAAATTATCCATAAACTGACCGATGAAAGTCGATACGTACGTCTGCGTTGCAAAAGCGAGCTTTCCGTCGGGAGAATGTGTAAATGCTTTGCCGATGGTACGGTTTAAAAAATTATTGATGACGGCTGAAGATAAGAACGCAACGGTGCTGCCGAGCAAAATAAACCAGGTGCCGCCAAGCAGACCGTCGAGTACCTCATAATCAGCAGCGTTTGACGGTATGATACTTGCCAGAAAAAATATAAGACACGTCAGCAGATTAATTGCCGATGCAAGAACAGCTATCTTGTTTGAAGCCTTTGCGCCGAAATACTTTGTTATGACATCCATGCACATAAATGAAAGCCAGGATATAAGAATCCCGCCGTCGAGAGCTATGTGTTCGCTTTGATAAAGAGTTTTGTTTGCAAGAAGATTCATACATATGACACTTACAACGAAAAGCGTCACAACAGTTGACGGTATGCTTCTTAAAAGAATTGCAGTTTCTTCTTTTTCTTTTTTTATTTTATCTAATAATTCTGTTTTCATATGCTACCTGAGAAAAATAAAATACGGTACCCTGCAAAACAGGACACCGATCGAAAGCCCTGGTTTTGTTTTACGACAGGATGGTACAAACGAACTGTCGGTACACGGTACATAATAATTATATCAATAAAATGAAAAAAAGCAAGGTTTTCGAATCAAATGTTACAAAATATACATTTAAAAAGCTTTCGCAAGTTACTGCTTATGTAAGTTGCGAAAGCTTTTTTATTTATAATTTTTCAAAATCAACTGCGCCGTGCTTACAGATCGGACAAACAAAATCGTCAGGCAACGGATCGCCGTTGTAAACGTATCCGCAGATCTTGCACACATAACCCTTCGTTTCTTTCTTTTCGGGTTTCGGCTTTACATTCTTCTGATAATACGTGTACGTCATCGTGGGTGTGTCACGGATTATCTTTGCATCTGTGACTTTACAGATAAACAGACCGTGAGTATCAACGTCAATGTATTGATCTGTCTGAAGGGAAATATACGCGTTGCTGTATTTGGGCAGTATCACAAGACCGTTCGGAGAATATTCGAGCTGTTCACCTGCGAATTTATCCGTGTTTCGTCCGCTTTGAAAACCGAACTGTTCGAAAACGGAAAAGGGTGTATCTTCAGACAGACAGTTGATATTCATAATTCCCGTGTCGCACATAACGTCGTGTGAATAATTCTGCTTGTTTACCGCAACCGCTACACGGTTCGGTGTACTTGTGAGCTGTGTTACCGTGTTTACGATAAGTGCATTATCCTTTTTACCGTCATTCACTGTGAGAGCATAAAGCCCGTAGCCTATGCAAAACATTGCACGTGATATATCATTTGAATTAGCCATTGAAATTCTCCTTTGTCATATTTACGATATGATTTTTGCCGTACGAAGCAAAAATAATGCATAAAAAATATTTCTTATTAAATTATATCACTTAAATTTCAGTATGTCAATTATATTTGAAAATGTTTAACAGCAGTTAAAGCGTAATTCACGATGTTTTTGTAGAATAAAAGAAACAAGAAAGGTTACAGTAATGAAAATAGAAATAAATTCAACCCTTACAGAGTGCGAAATGCACGTAAGAAAAACAGTATTTACGGATGAACAGGGACTTGTTGATGTTCCTGATGAAGTTGACGAAATCGCAACTCATTTTGTTTTAAAAGACAAAGAGGGAAATGCAATAGGCGTCTTGCGTGTTTTTACAAACGAAAACGGTGAGTATGTTTTGGGACGTCTTGCCGTGCTGAAGCAGTACAGAAAACAAGGCCTTGGAAAAATGCTTCTCAATTCTGCCGAAAAGCACGTGAAGGAAAACGGCGGCACTCAGCTGTTACTTCATTCACAGCTTGAAGCCGCTGGATTTTATGCTTCGTGCGGATATTCACAAAAGACAAAGCCCGATAAAGTACAAGGGGTAATGCACGTTTGGATGGAGAAAAATTTATAGTGTGAATATATGAAACTGTAAATATTCAAAATTCGACGTCTTTTTCAGAAAAAATCGAAAAAAATGAAAGAAAAGTATTGACAACTTGCAAAACTTTGTGTATAATATAATCAGTAAAACAAAAACACAAAACAAGGAGGTTTGTACTATGAATAACTCGTTACCGTTGTTACTGCTCGATAACAGCAGCACGATGAGTGTTCTTAATGAAGGTGAGTTCACTTGCCACAATTTAACGTTTGAGGAAGCAAAGCATATTCTGGAAGTTCATGATGAAACAGATATCTTGCAGTGCTTCAACAATCACGACATTGAAACCATCATATATGATTATCTCGGTGTCACAAAACGTAATTTGACGTATAAGCGCATCAGAAATATGCGCCCCGGTCAGGATGCTATCGTTTTTAAACTCTACATAACCCCCTCTGAAACACAGCCGATAATCCAGGCAGACGACGGGGTAGAAGCTAAAAAGATACAGAACGTGTACGTCTACTGCCAATATATTTCGCGTTTGAAATAAATAAAAAAATTCCTGATAGATCTTAAAATCTGTCAGGAATTATTTTTATTTTAATTTTCGTCTTTCAAAGCTTTGATATTCATCGGGCATCCTTTTTCTTTTGAAAAGATACAGTATAAATACAGCACATCCGACGGATACGATTATTATTAAAAGAACGATAAAGAATGACGACAGCGACGGGGAAGAACTGAGAAATGATATGTCAGATAAACACATTTCGTACTCTCCGCCGGCTTTGTCGGAATACGGTTTTATCCATATCTTCATCCCGTATATTTCACCTTCGGAACTCTCGATGAAGTCCGAAATGTTGTAGGTCAGCTTCGTTTTACCTTCTGACGGTATCTGCGAAGTTCCTTCAAAGGTGGTGCTTTTTCCATCTTTTGTGCGCCCCCAAAGCCTGCACATAACATCAACGTATTCAACCCCTGCGGGTGCTGTAGGTGTTATATCGAAGCTTACGTATCCACAGCCATCAAGTGAAATATCCGAAAGCGTACGGCAAATGCCTCTGTATTCGCAAATATCCGTATTGTAAGTCACACAGTATAAGTGTTTTTCTTTTCCGTCAATATTCTTTGCGGCAACGGAATATGCGTTGTCAGACGGATAAAAACCGTTCACGCCGTTGTCAAAGTCAAATAAATGAACGGTGCGTCTGTTTGATGCTTTGGATTCTTTTTTACTGAATATAATGCGTTTTTCCGAAACGTCGGTGCTTATACCCTGTTCTTTTGAAAAGCTTTCGATAAGTTCCGAGTATTTTGATATATAATTCTGTGCTGATGAGGTATCAATATACTTGAATACCGAATAGATCTCTTTTTGTTCGTCTGCAAGCTGGAAGGTGTCCTCGCGCCGTGTGTAAAGACCTGCGTTTTTACATACGTCTTCTTTCAAATCGACGTGGGACGAGTATATAAAAGCGTCGATTTCATTATTTGCTTCCGCTATGCAGTAAGCAAGCGCATATGATGCCGCTTGCTGTGTTTGCTTTTCGGCAGTATTGTCATCGGCTGAAAAAGCGCAGGCGCTTACTGTAAGGCGTCGGCTCAGCTCACCGCAGGAAAATTCACCGTCGTTGATGAAGGATGTAAGTGTGTCAACGTTTTTCATCGTAATGTACGGCGTGTCGTAAGAGGATGTCAAATCTTCCTGCCAAAAAGCGGGAGTATCTGTATCGACGTTATAAAGCTCGGCACACAGATGCCAAATAAGATTTCCCGATGATGAGATATTTTCGTTGAATGAGGTTAGAAAATCACGAGCGGTATAATCCAAAGACGGGTCTGGTGTCGATCCGTGCGATGGGGAATTGAAACAGTTATTCACTGATGTGTAGATCAAGGCGTTCGAATACGTGCTTTTTATGGCGGCGTATGATGTGCGGAACACGGTGGAATAATCCGAAACGTATTCGGATAATGAAATTTGGCCTGCGTAATTTCCGTATCTGTTTGAATTGACTGTGTTACCGATGATATAGTTGCCCACAAATCCGTATTTTCTGCTTTCGTCTGTATACCGTGAAGCCAAAAATTTGAGAGCGGCATAATAATTTTCACAAGCTTCGGTATCTTTAAGAGACACAGCATAATATTTTGCATCATCGGATGATGAAGAATAATAAAGCTTTTTACCGGCTTCCGATATGGTCTTTGAAGGTGACGACAGTACCAGCTGCATATAAATATTTACATCGCTGTCAGCTAAAACCTTTATTTTGTGGTCAAGAGTGTTGACGTATGAGGTATCAAAATGATATGTTTTTCCATCTATTACAACGGAATAAGCGGACGAGGTGTCAGATGTTATAAGCTCGTTTACAGCCGTATCAATAACCGTGTGTGATACGCCTAAAAGCTGTGCATCGCTCATAAGTCGGATGTTCAGCCCTTTTTTTGAAAACGGTACGTTAAGACCTTGTGTGTTCTTTGCCCGTGTATCAAAATTTGTGATATACGCCTCGTGCGACGGTGTAAAGCTGCCGTTTTCCTTCGTGCATACCGCGTATTTCGAATAAAGATATTTTTCACTTTCACATCTTAAAGTGATGGAGTTGTCGCCTTTTGTCAAGGCTTGAATGGGTTTTTGCTCTCCGTCGGGTGATATCAGAACGAGAAATTGCGAGTCGCTTTCCGCACTGCACGTTACGTTTATGTTTTCGCCGTCATCTGATAAAAAAACCGTTATTCCGCCCCCTGCCTCCGCTGTGTCTGCGAAGGCAGTTACGGAAGAGGGGAGGATAACGGTTAATAAAAGTATCAATGACGGGATGATCTTCAGCCTGTCAAAGAAATTCATATTACTGAGCTGCTTTAACTATTGTTGTAAAGTCGGCAACCTTGAGGGAAGCACCGCCGATAAGACCGCCGTCAACGTCTGACATAGCGAGAAGATCGGCTGCGTTTGCCGCATTCATAGAACCGCCGTACTGAATAGTAAGCTCATCAGCAGCTGCCTTGTTGTAAAGACCTGCAACAACGTCACGGATTATTGCGCAAACTTCGTTTGCCTGTTCTGTCGTTGCAACCTTACCTGTACCGATAGCCCAAACGGGTTCGTATGCGATGATGACCTTGGAAAGATCTTCGGCGGAAATACCTGCAAGAGCCTTCTTTGTCTGAATAGCAACGATCTCAGCTGTGATACCGGATTCACGCATCTCAAGCGTTTCACCTACGCAGATGATAGCTGTAAGACCTGATGCGATAGCTGCCTTTGCACGGAGGTTTACTGTTTCATCAGTTTCACCGAAGTACTGACGGCGTTCGCTGTGTCCGACGATTGCGTACTTAACACCGCACTCAACGAGCATTTCAGCGCTTATTTCGCCTGTGTAAGCACCCTTGGGCTCAAAATGTACGTTCTCGGCACCGATAGCGATGTTCGTACCTTTTGCGGCTTCAACTGCCGCGGGAATGTTAACGAAAGGAACGCAAAGAACGATGTCAGCTTTATTGTAAGCGGCAACCTCAGGTGCGAGTGCTTTTATAAATTCTGTTGTCTTGGAAGGTGTCATATTCATCTTCCAGTTTCCTGCGATAACTGTTTTTCTCATATCTACACCAAAGCTTTCTGATTATTTGTCCTGGAGGCAAGCAATACCGGGAAGAACAAGTCCTTCGAGGAATTCAAGAGATGCGCCGCCGCCTGTTGAAATGTGTGTTACCTTGTCAGCAAAACCGAGCTTTTCGATAGCAGCTGCGGAGTCACCGCCGCCGATGATCGAGATAGCACCGCTGTCAGCAACAGCCTGAGCAACACTGCGTGTACCGGATGCAAACTTTTCCCATTCGGAAACGCCCATAGGACCGTTCCAGATAACTGTTGCGGCACCCTTAACAGCGTCAGCGAAGATCTTTTCTGTAGCGGGACCGATATCAAGACCCATATAGCCTTCGGGAATGTTGTCGGAATTTACGAGAAGGAAATTACAATCGGGATCGTATTTGTCACCTGCACGGTTGTCCACGGGAAGAAGAAGATTTACGCCTTTTTCCTTTGCTTTTGCCATAAGTTCCTTAGCAAGGTCGATCTTGTCGTCTTCGCAAAGTGAGTTACCGATGGAGTAACCGTTTGCCTTGTGGAATGTGTAAGCCATAGCGCCGCCGATGATAAGTGTGTCAACCTTTTCGATGAGGTTGTTTATAACGCCGATCTTGTCGGAAACTTTAGCACCGCCGAGAATAGCAACGAAGGGGTGCTTCGGCTCTGTAAGCGCGCCGCCCATTACGGATATTTCCTTCTGGATGAGGTAACCGCAAACGGAGGGGAGGTAGTGGCTTACGCCTTCTGTGGAAGCGTGTGCTCTGTGAGCTGTACCGAAAGCGTCGTTTACGTAAATGTCAGCCAAAGAAGCGAGTTCCTTTGCAAATGCAGGATCGTTCTTTTCTTCTTCTTTGTGGTAACGTACGTTTTCGATAAGCATAACGTCGCCGTCGTTAAGTGCTGCAGCCTTTGCTTTTGCATCTTCGCCTATAACGTCGTTTGCAAAAACAACGGGTTTGCCGAGAAGCTCAGCAAGCTTTTCTGCAACGGGAGCCAATGAGTATTTGGGGTTGAATTCGCCCTTCGGACGTCCGAGGTGGGAGCAGAGGATAACCTTAGCGCCGTTATCGGAAAGATATTTGATGGTGGGAAGCGCTTCTCTGATACGCTTTGCATCTGTGATCGTCTTGCCGTCAAGGGGAACATTGAAATCGCATCTTGCAAGGACGCGCTTGCCTTTTACTTCGATATCTTCAACTGTTTTCTTGTTGTACATACTACACCTCAACTATAATATTATTTTAGTTTATCGGAAAGATTATATCATAAAGCATATACAGTTTCAATAATAAAATGTGAATAATTGCAAAAAATAAAATATTTACAAAGAAACTCTCCCCAAATAAACGGAAATCGTTCAGTGAAGAGAGTTTTTTGATCAATTTACTTTCTGAAGCTTTGCGTAAGTTGCCATAAGCTTCTTTGTGCCGACGTTATCAAATACGACCTCGTACAGCATATCCGCGCCCATTTCAGTTACCGACTGTATCGTACCTTCGCCGAATACCATATGGCGTACACGGTCGCCTGCGGTAAATCTGTCATAACCTGTCGATTTGCCGAGAGACGTTATTTTGTCAGCCGTTTTCGTAAGCTCCGATGAAATTATATGACGCTTTCTTGAGGGCTGTGTATCCGTATGTTCCGTCTGTTGTATAACAGGGCGTTTTACTATATCGACCTCTGTGTAAACCTCCGGGATCTCCGTTAAAAACGTACTTTTGGGGTTTCTCTGCGTTTTGCCGAAAAGCATACGCTCGTCTGTATGTATCATATAAAGATACTTTTCAGCTCTCGTCATCGCAACGTAAGCAAGTCTGCGCTCTTCTTCAAGCTCTGCAGGATCGGTAAGAGATGACATACCGGGGAATATTCCGTCTTCAAGTCCCGGTAAAAATACAACGGGGAATTCAAGACCTTTTGCACTGTGTATCGTCATCATTACGACAGCATCCGCTTCCTTGTCGTAATTGTCAACGTCAGCCACAAGTGCTATATCCTGCAAAAAGCCTTCGAGGTTTGCATCTTCCGTTTCTTCACAGTACGTGCGTATGTTCGTGAAAAGCTCTTCGATGTTGCTGAGTCTGTCGCGGTCCTCTTCAAGTCCCGAGTTTATAAGCATATCGCGGTAACCGGTGAGCGAGAGCAACGGCTCAAAAAGCTGTTCAAGCGGCTGTGTTACGGCTATTTCACGTAAAGTGGTTATGATAGACGTAAAATTCAAAAGCTTTGATGATACTTTTGAAAGCACGGGGAATTCGTTGCATCTGCTCATAACGTCGAACAGGGATATACCGTGATCTGTCGCTATGCCTTCAAGAGCCGCTATCGTTGAATCGCCTATCTTGCGCTTCGGCTCGTTTATAATGCGCTTCAAACGTAAATCGTCACGGGGGTTGTTGATTACCGTGAGATATGCAAGCATATCTTTGATCTCTTTTCTTTCGTAGAAACGAAGTCCGCCGAGTATTCTGTACGGAATACCGCTTTTTGCAAATACGTTTTCAAGAGAGTTCGACTGTGCATTCATTCTGTAAAGAACGGCACATTCCGAGAATTTTACATTTTTCGTGTTAACGAGATCGCGTATCGTGTTTATGATGAATTTTGCTTCATCGTTCTGTGTTGCAACACGCTTGATGCGTACCTTTGCACCGTCTTCCGCCTGGGTCCACAATTCCTTACCGCGTCTTGCGACGTTGTTGCGTATTACGGAGTTTGCCGCTGCAAGTATGTTTGCTGTGGAACGGTAATTCTGTTCAAGCTTGATTACCTGAGCCGAATCAAAATATTTATCGAATCCGAGTATGTTTTTGACCGTTGCACCTCTGAATTTGTAAATACTCTGGTCGTCATCGCCCACTGCCATAATGTTGTGGTGATGAGTTGAAAGAATATACGTAAGAGTGAACTGTGCTACGTTTGTATCCTGATATTCGTCGACGGATATGTATTTGAATCGCTTCGTATAGTAACTGCGTATTTCGGGATAACCTTTGAGAAGTGTTACGGTATTGAATATAAGATCGTCAAAGTCCATAGCATTGTTTTCTTTGAGTATATGCTGATAAAGTTCGTATATTACAGCGATACTCGAAGCCCTGGGATCTCTTGATTTTGACGATGATTCCATATAGTCGGCAGGCGTTAAAAGCTCGTCCTTTGCGCGGCTTATGCAGTTCTGCGCATATTTCGGAGCTATTGATTTTTCATCAATGTTCAATTGCTTCATACATTGAAGCACGAGGCGGCGGCTGTCGTCGGAATCGTATATCGTGAAAGAACGTGTGTAACCCAATTTATCTGCATGCGCACGAAGAATACGTACACAAATGGAGTGGAACGTACCTACCCACATATCTTCCGCTTCATCACCGAGTATGGCTGCCAGACGTGTCTTCATTTCGTTCGCCGCTTTGTTCGTAAACGTGATAGCAAGTATATTGTATGCAGGGCAGGGAGCGACGGCAAATTTTTTCAAAAGCTCACGAAGCTCATCTTTTTCGAGAAGCTGATAATTTTTAAGCTTTTCAATATCCGCACTTGTCACAGAGGAAGGAACGTCGTCAACCTCACAAGTGCAGCCGAATGACATAATATGTGCTATTCTGTTTACAAGTACGGTCGTTTTACCCGTACCTGCACCGGCAAGCACAAGTAACGGACCTGTCGTTTGACAAACCGCTTTGCGTTGCATATCATTAAGGGAAGAGTACAGCTTAGCAAAAGCCTTTTGCTTTAAGACTGATATCTCCTGCCTGCTTATTGTGGAATTCATGGTAATCTCCTTGCTACGTTAATGTGCCTTAAAGATGCACTATATTTAAGTTCATTATACCACATTTTTGCACAAATTTCAATAGAAATATGATATTTTCTTTGTATAACCGTATCAAAAAATATATGATGAATGAAAAACACCTTCGCTATCGAAGGTGTTTTGTTTGTGCAATTAAACTGTTTCTATAAGGCAGACTGCGTGCGCAGCGATGCCTTCACCGCTTCCCGTGAAACCCAAATGCTCCTCCGTTGTGGCTTTGACATTCACCTGTGAAGGTGAAATACCTAAAACGGAAGCGATGTTTTTTTTCATCATTGGAATGTGCGGGGCAAGCTTCGGTGCCTGTGCTACGACGGTCGCATCGATGTTTGAAACCGAATACGAGTGCTTTTTCAGCATTTCTTTCACTTCTTCGAGCAAAAGCATACTGTATATGCCCTTGTATTTGTCGTCCGTATCGGGAAAATGTTTTCCGATATCGCCGAATCCCATAGCGCCGATGAGTGCATCACAGATGGCGTGAATAAGAACATCAGCATCAGAGTGACCCGCAAGTCCGAAATCGCAATCTATTGTAACACCGCCCAAAACGAGCTTTCTGTCGGGATCCGTCCTGTGAACGTCGTATCCGTGGCCAATTCGCATCATATCACTTTTCCTGCCTGTACTTCAGTATTCCCTCGGCAATTCTTATGTCTTCGGGAGTTGTTATCTTAATGTTTTCATGACCTGTGTCACACAAAAAGACTTTGATGCCGAGACGGGTGACGAGGGAGTTGTCATCCGTCGCCTCAAAACCGTCTTCCTTTGCGGAATATGCCGCCGCACGGTATAGATCGGTCTTGAATATTTGCGGTGTCTGTGCGTGGCGCATCGTGCTTCTGTCGGCATCTTCTTTGATAAAACCGTCCTTGTCAACTATTTTCATAGTATCCTTTGCACATGCGGATGCACTTGCCGCACCGAAACGGTAAGCGGCTTTGCAAACGTCGCTTATCATTTCGGGTGTGATAAGACATCTTGCACCGTCGTGTATGCTGACGAACTCACTGCGTTTGTCAACAAGTGCCAAACCGTTGAGAACAGACGCCTGGCGTGTGCTTCCGCCCGACACGACGTGCGTTATCTTTTTGAACTTGTTTGCACGTATTATATCGGCAATTTGCGGAAATTCTTCTTTTCTGCAAACGAGGATTATCTCGTTTATGTGCGAGCATTTTTCAAATTGCGTAACCGTTCTTGCAAGTACGGGCATCTGAGATACTTCCATAAGCTGCTTTGTCTTATCGGATTTCATTCTCGATCCGCTTCCTGCGGCAACGATTATCGCACTGTTGAAATGTGCGTCGTGGTCCTTGCCGAAAAGCTTTGCAAATATTCCGACTTTCTTTTTATCCTTGCTCATTCTGCGTAGTTGTAGCCTACGAGAAGCGCTTTCTTATTAAGCTCTCTCAAGGCTGCCTTTGAATCGGGTACGGAAGCTGTGAGCTTTTCTGCAAAATAATCGAAGTCAAATATTTTCGTCTTTGCTATAACGTATCCCAGCATAATTACGTTTGCAAGCTTGGGAGCGTTCATCTCGTTTGCAAGCTCCGTTGCGGGGATCGTATAAGCTGAAATATCCGTTCTCTGGGATTTCTGTGAAATGAGCGTGCTGTCAGAGAAAACAGCACCGCCTGCAACGACCTTCGGCTCGAATTTGTCGAATGAAGGAGCGTTAAAAGCTATAAGAATATCGGGTGTGTTTACAAGGGGTGCGCCTATTTCTTCGTCGGAAATGATAACGCTGCAGTTACATGTACCGCCTCTCTGTTCGGGTCCGTAGGAGGGAAGCCAGGTTACGCATTTACCCAGCTGCATACCTGTTTTTGCACACTGCTTACCTGAAAAGAGAATACCCTGACCGCCGAAGCCGGCGAATAAAATTCTGCTTGTCATAATTTCCTCCTATTAATAGCCGGTGGTGTCTTTGTAAACACCGAGCGGATATACGGGCTTCATTTTTTCTTCAACGAATTGGAGAGCTTCAACCGGTGAAAGTCCCCAGTTTGTAGGACACGTTGAAAGAACTTCTACGATCGAAAGACCTTTCTTGTCTATCTGAGCCTGGAAAGCCTTTTTGATCGCTTTTTTCGTTGCTCTTACACCCTTTACGTCGTTGACGGCAACACGTTCTGCGTATGCAACACCGTCAAGGGTTGCCATAAGCTCACATACGTGAATGGGGTTACCCTGTATGTTTTTATCACGGCCGTAAGGAGACGTTGTCGTTACCTGACCGAGCATAGTTGTGGGAGCCATCTGACCGCCCGTCATACCGTAGTTTGTGTTATTAATGAATATTATTGTTATATTTTCGCCTCTTGCGCCTACGTGTACAGTTTCTGCAGTACCGATTGCGGCAAGGTCGCCGTCACCCTGGTAAGTAAATACTACGTTATCGGGATGTGTGCGCTTTACGCCTGTTGCAACTGCAGGAGCACGTCCGTGAGCTGCTTCTATCATATCGCACTCGAAATAGTTGTAAGCAAATACGGCGCATCCGACGGGAGCAACACCGACTGTCTGTCCTTCGATTCCGAGCTCGTCGAGAACTTCCGCAACGAGTCTGTGTACGATACCGTGCGTACATCCGGGACAGTAGTGCATGGGAACGTCAGACATAGCGTTAGGTTTCTTGAATACTACTGACATTATTTATTACCTCCCATTTCTTCGATCTTAGCAAGTACATCCTCAACGGATACGAGCGAACCGCCTGTTCTTCCCAAGAATTCAACGGGGCGTGAACATTCGATAGCAAGCTTAACGTCGGTTATCATCTGACCCATATTAAGCTCAACGGTAAGGAATTTGCTTGCTGTTTTTGCAAGAGCGGCAAGCTCCTTGTTCGGGAACGGAGAAAGCGTGATGGGACGGAGCATACCGACCTTCAAGCCCTTTGCTCTTGCGGCAGTTACGGCACTCTTGCATATACGTGATGTGATACCGTAAGCAACAACGACGATGTCTGCGTCTTCAGTCATAAACTGCTCGCATCTTACTTCGTTTTCGTCTATTTTCTTATATTTTTCATATCTTGCCAATACGGAATTTTCAAGTTCTTCGGGGTTAAGGAAGAGAGATGTGATGATGTTCTTCTTTCGCTTACCGCCGTGACCGCATGCAGCCCAATCCTTTTCGGGAACCTCTCTCTTTTTGATGAGATCGAAGTCAACGGGCTCCATCATCTGACCGAGAGCACCGTCTGCAAGTATAAGAACGGGAACACGGTATGTATCGGCAATGTCAAATGCTTCGCTTGTGAGCTCTGCCATTTCCTGAACGGAGGAGGGAGCTAAAACGAAAAGATGCATGTCACCGTGGCCGAGAGCCTTAGTTGCCTGGTAGTAGTCTGCCTGTGAAGGCTGAATACCGCCGAGACCGGGACCGCCTCTCTGTACGTTAAGAATAACGCAGGGAAGGTCGCAGCCTACAATGTAGCTTATACCTTCGCTCTTAAGGCTTATACCGGGGGATGACGATGACGTCATGCAACGTGTACCCGAAGATGCCGCGCCGTATATCATATTGATAGCGGCAACTTCCGATTCTGCCTGAAGACAAAGACCGCCTACTTTGGGCATTCTCTTCGCCATGTATTCGGCAATTTCCGTCTGGGGTGTTATAGGATAGCCGAAATAATGAAGACAGCCTGCTTTTATAGCAGCTTCGGCAATCGCTTCGTTACCTTTCATAAGTACCTTTGCCATACTTAAGCCTCCTGTTCCTTTTCTACGTCTTTTTCAACCGTGATTATCGCATCGGGACACATGGTAGCACACATAGCGCATGCAATGCAGGATGACATATCCGTAACTTGCGCGGGATGGTATCCCTTTGCATTAAGCACGGAGGTGTCAAGCGACACGATCTTTTTCGGACAGGCTACAACACAAAGTCCGCAGCCCTTACACCTTTCGGTGTTGAAGGTCACTCTGTTCATAATTCCTCCTAAAATAACTCTTTGGTTATATTTTTGATTTCGAATACCTCACCGTCTGAAAGCGTTATGCCTTCTGCGGCACAGGTGAATTTTATATTCAATCCCGAAAGAGAAGAGAATGACTCCGCATATTCGTAGGAAGCCTCAATATCCTCTTTGCGAGTGAATTTTCCAAGATTTGAATTGTTAATACAGCAAGTACATTTGAGCCTGCTTCTTTGCTGTATTTCTTTCATTACCGAAAGCGCGCCTTCGGGTGTTTCGGTGATAGGTCTGTACATATTGAATACGTACATCATTTCGTATCCCGAAGAGATTATCTCTTTGTTGAAAAAGCCGAGCGCCGCCGCGCCGAGACTGTCGCCGCCAACGTCGAAAATACACGTTTCACCGTTTTTTATTTTCTCGAAAACGGAGTATACCTCTGCAGGTATAGACGGTATATCAACGTTTGAATTTGCAAATTTGGGCGCGATAACTTGCACACCGCGGCTTTCCATAAGCTTTTGGGAATCCTTTGAGCGGAAGTACGGATTTACCGTATCGAAGTCTACAAGCGTAACTTTTTCACCTTTTTCGGTAAGTGAAAGGGCAAGATTTACGGCAATGTTCGTTTTTCCCGAACCGAAATGCCCGGTTACTATTATAAGTTTTGAAGAAATGTCCATAAAAATCACCGTAATTTATTGAATTATCACATATTATATCATAATTCGTCTTATTTGTAAAATTAAAATACCGCTATGTTTTTTAACTTTTTGTAAATTATTGAGTAGGTCGTGCTTACATAATTTCGTTAAGAAGATTTTCGTCGTTATCTATGTGTTTTATAAATTTTGCAGGATTGCCTGCGTACACACAGTTGTCGGGGATGTCCTTTGTAACTACGGAGCCTGCACCTATAATGACGTTGTTTCCTATATGTATTCCGCCGATGACGGTTGAATTTGCGGCGATGTATACGTTATCACCTATATAGGGAAAATCGCCGTTGTTTCTGCCGATGACAACTCCCGGGCCCACTCTCAGATTTTTACCTGCTTCTCTTGGAAAAATTACAGCGTGGTAATGCGAAACAAGCAATCCTCCGCCTATGCCTCCTCCGCCGAATTCTATCGTTTTCAAATAGGGAAGAAAGGGGGTTGTCAAAGAGAGCAAAAATTTATGGTGTCTTTCTCTGAATCGGAAAATGCTCCTGAATTCCTTGTACTTCACCAAACAACAGTTAAGACGTGCAATTTTGTTTTTGCTCTTAAATGAACTCCATTTCAAAAATCTGTCAACGTCGTCGTCAATCAATTTCTTTACGGGTGCGCCGCTCATCAAATATATAATATCTGCGATGAAGCAACGAGGTGAGAAAACAAACGATTTCATCAAAGCCTCCGAAAAAAAGATTTTTTAAATTATATCATAGAAATCCCGAAAAATCAATACTTTTATTCCAAACGGTCTAAACGCGATTAATAAGTTATTAAATAGTTTATGTTTTATTAATTGATTTAAATATTAATGTGTGATAATATTAATATATTACTATAATGGGAGGCACTATGACTGAATTTTTTAATACCGCCGGCGATCTGTTGACTGATATTCTTTCACAGATCAAATCGATGGGTGTGATAGATTATATAGATATTGCGATAGTTGCGTTTTTACTTTACCAATTTTATAAGTTCATACGTGACAGACGTGCAGGTAAGCTTGCTGCGGGCGTTCTCTTGCTGCTGCTTGTGTTTGTGGTCAGTGAGTTTACGCAAATGCATGCTCTGAAATTTTTGCTTTCTAATATTTTCCAGGTCGGTATTATTTCGATCATCGTTCTTTTTCAGCCCGAGCTTCGTTCGGCTTTGGAAAAGGTCGGCGGTGAGCCGTTCAAGAGTTTGCGTAATATAGGTGAGCAAAAATCTGTAACGGAAACGACAGCTCTCGTAACGAATATATGTGATGCTGTATGCGATATGGCGAAAATAAAGACGGGTGCGCTCATAGTTATTGAAAGGACGACGAAGCTCGGCGACATTATAAAAACGGGAACGGTTATAAATGCGACAGTTTCATCACTCCTTATTAAAAACGTCTTTTTTAAAAACGCACCGCTTCACGACGGTGCCGCCGTTATAGTTGGTAATAAGCTGTACGCCGCAGGATGCTTTCTGCCGCTTTCAACGAGCAGTGAAATAGATCCCAATCTCGGTACACGCCACAGAGCGGCAATAGGGATGAGCGAAAACAGTGACGCGGTCGTCATTGTGGTCAGTGAAGAAAACGGTATGATATCAATAGCGATAAACGGTGAGCTGAGACGTAATTTTGACTATAATTCTTTAAACAATCAGCTGACAGCTTTACTGCTTCCCAAAAAACCGCAAAACGGCAAAGAACAGAAGAAAGACAATAAATCAAACAAAACACATGAAAAGGAACAGATATAACGATGGCGGAAGAAAGACTCGTAAATGAAGAGGTCGATATATCTACAGACGGCGAATACAAGGTCAAGAAAAACAGGATATTCGACCATATAGCAAAGGTTCTTGCGGTCCTTGCCGCATTTCTTATATGGTTTTATGCTGTCGGCACGGACAGCACGTTACAAAGTAAAACTGTTACCGGAAACGTTATAAACGTGACGGGCGTTGAAAACGGACTTTCCGTTATATACGGAAGCGGTGAACTTGCCGACGTATCGGTGAAGGGAAGATATTCCGACGTTTCGGACTTGAATTCCGACGATATCAACGCATATGTCGATGCAAGCGGAATAACAAAAGCGGGAATGTATACCCTTTCTGTAAACGTCACGCTTGAAAACGGATTGACGGTCGAAAGTATTTACCCCGAACAGATAACAGTCTATATTTCGGTGAATCAGAAAAAGCAGATCCCCGTGCAGGTGAAAACGACCGATTATCAGATACCCACAGGTTGTACGATCTTTGCTGAGGTGAAAAGCTCAACTGTCATAACCGTTGAAGGACCTGTTGACGAGCTTGATAAAATATCGTATGCTATGGCAACGGTCTCTCCCGGTGTAATAAGCGACTCTGTTACGGTCGTTTCAAAGGTGAAGCTGTACACAGCCGACGGCGAAGAATATTCGAGCCCTTACGTGAAAACGTCTGTCGATGAGGTGACCGTAAAGGTTTCGGTCCTCAAAGAAAAAGAAATACCGCTTGTTGTGGAATCTACCTACGGATATTTTAATGAGGAAAACACCAAAATAACAGTAACTCCGCCTACCATTATTATAAGAGGTGACAGTGATACCGTTGATGCTATCGACAGTATAACCGTTATAAAAATTGATGAAACGCTTATAACGGAAGATACGGTATTCAAAAAGGCGGTCGTTCTTCCCGAAGGTATTGAGAATTTAAGTTCTGTCCAGGAAGCGCAGATAAATATTGAACATATATCGACCGCGGTTAAGAATTATAACTTCAACACGGAAAATGTAGAAGCGAAAAATCTTCCGGAAGACAAAGGATTTGCGGTCGTAGTAACAAGTCTTAAAGTATCGGTGCGAGTTGATAAAAACAGTCAGTATTATTCGACTCTGTCCGAAAACGATATACGTGTTGTGATAGATTTTTCACAGATAACGGAATATGAAGGAAGGTACAACCTGGAAGCAAGCGTAACGCTGAAAACACCTGTCGAAAACGGAAAAGCATACGTTCTCGGCTCTTATTACGTACCGGTAAGTATTTATGAAAAAACTGCTGATTAAGGATATAAAGCTCCCGATAACTTCAAGTGAAAACGCCGTATTCAATGAAGCAAAACGCCGTATCGGATGCGCTGACGGATACACGCTTTCCGTTTATAAAAAATCACTTGACGTGCGGAAAAGGCATGATCCGCTTTACGTTTATTCGGTTCTGGCAAGCTTTGAAGGCGAAAAAGTGCCGTTTGTAAAGGGCGCGCAGCTTTATGAAAGAGAAGAATTTACCGTAGAGCCGACGTCAAAGAAAAGTGTGTGTGTCGTCGGTTTCGGCCCTGCCGGAATGTTTGCATCTCTTTTGCTTACGCAGTATGGATTTGCGCCCGTCATATATGAGCGGGGAGCATCCGTAAAAGAAAGAACGGCACACGTCGAAACTTTTATGGCAGGCGGGGAGCTGAACACCGAATCGAACATACAGTTCGGCGCAGGCGGAGCAGGTACGTTTTCCGATGGAAAGCTGTATACGAGAATAAACGATCCTGCTTGTGAATACGTACTTCGCACACTCGTTAAATTCGGTGCGCCGAAAACGGTGCTGACGAGTGCAAAACCGCACGTCGGAACGGATATTCTGAGAAACGTGGTCGAGGGGATATCCGACGAGGTCGAAAAAAACGGCGGAAAAATATTTTATAACACAAGAGTTGACGATATATCACCCGTTTCGGGTAAAGTCAGGGTGAGAGCATCAAACGGTGACGAAAACGTATTTGATGCTGTCATTCTCGCCATCGGTCACAGCGCACGTGATACGTACGGTATGCTTGAGAAAAAAGGCGTGCTTATAACTCCTAAGCCGTATTCCGTAGGTGTCAGAATAGAACATCTGCAAAGCGATATAAACAGAGGGCTTTACGGTAATCTTTGCGAAAAATACGCCGATATCCTTCCCAAAGGCGAGTATTCGCTTTCTGACAGTAAAGCAGGAAACGGACGCGGTGTATACACGTTTTGTATGTGTCCGGGCGGCGTTGTTGTTCCTTCATCATCGGAGGGTGAGGAAATATGCACAAACGGAATGAGCTACAGCGCACGTGACGGCATATATGCAAACTCCGCCGTGTGCGTATCGGTATTGCCGAGCGATTACGGAAACACACCGATCGGAGCGATAGAGTTTCAAAGAGATCTCGAAAAAAGAGCGTATAAAATTGCAGGCGGCGACTATTCGGCACCCGTTATGACAGTCGGTGATCTTTTGAAAGGAAAAACCGGAAGCGTTCCCGAATATACTCCGTCGTATATGAACGGTAAATATTCCGTTTGCGATCTTAATTCGGTATTTCCGGATTTTATAACACAAACACTCAAAGAGGGACTTTTATCCTTCGACAGAAAAATAAAAGGATTTGCAAAAAGCGGTGTACCGCTTACGGGTGTTGAAACACGTACGTCCTCACCTGTCAGGATCCAAAGAGACGAAGATATGCGCTGTCACGGTATAAGCGGAATATATCCGTGCGGTGAGGGTGCAGGATACGCGGGCGGTATCACGAGTGCCGCAATAGACGGAATGAAGGCCGCACGTGCGGTCATGCAGTCGGAATAGGAGAAAAAATGACGGCAAAATGCACCGTGAAAAAAGTGAATAAAAACGGTACGGCAACGGTCATCGCCGAAAGAAAAAGCGCATGCGAGGCGTGCCACGCAAATAAAGACGGTAAGGTCTGCACGGCGTGCGATATCTTTCTCGGCGACGATAAGTTTGAAGCGGAGGTCGATAATTCAATAGGTGCCGAATTGAACGACGAGGTTATGGTTGAATCTCCGTCGGGACACGTTATAGCAACGGCGGCGCTGATATTTATATTGCCTCTTGTTATAGCGGGAATGCTTTATGCGGTAACGTATTTTGTCAGAAGTGAGTATGCACCGCTCGGTGCTGTTGCGGGTGTCATTATTTCTTTTGCAGTGATACTCGTAATTGAGAAAAAAACCGAAAAGAAGAAAAATAAGATGAGAATAACGAAGATACTTAATAAGAAAACGGACGGTGCAAATAATGCTGAGCAGAAATAAATGGATACTGAAAGAGTACGACAAGTACTCGGCAAAGGAGCTTTCTCTTAATATCGGTGTGGAATATCCGACGGCGGCATTGCTTTGCGCACGCGGATACAGCGATGAAGAAAGCGCACTTCATTTTTTGAAAAAAGACTGCTCGGTCCTGTATGATCCGTACTTGATGAAGGATATGGACAAGGCGGTAGTTCGTATAATAGATGCCGTCGACCGCTGTGAAAAGATAACCGTTTACGGCGATTACGACGTTGACGGAATAACGAGCGTATGTAACTTGTATAAGTATCTTAAAACGATCGGTGCCGACGTTGATTACTACATTCCCAACAGAGGGAGCGAAGGATACGGACTTAACACATCGGCAGTATCAAAGCTTATAGAAAATAAAACGAAGCTCATAATAACAGTCGATACGGGAATAACTGCCGTGAATGAAGTGGCGTACGCCGCATCTTTGGGCGTTGATACGGTAATAACGGATCACCACGAATGTGCGGAAACTCTTCCCGATGCCGTTGCCATTGTCGATCCCAAAAGACGCGACAGCGAATATCCCTTTAAAGAGCTTGCCGGGGTCGGTGTCGTTTTCAAGCTTATATGTGCCTGTGAACAGTATCTTACAACAGGTAAAGCGTATACGGACAGCGAGGACGATGAGCTTGTAATGTCAGCTATAATGGACGTTTGCAAAAACTATTCCGATCTTACCGCAATAGGAACGATAGCGGACGTAATGCCGCTTGCGGATGAAAACAGACTTATAGTAAGCTACGGACTCAATAAGCTTGCGGTAACAAAAAATATCGGACTTAACGCTCTTCTGAAGGCGAGCGGTGTTGAAGATAATTCAAAAAAAATGTCCTCATCCGTTATAAGCTTCACCCTGGCTCCGAGAATAAACGCCGCAGGCAGAATGGGCTCTGCCAATACGGCAGTAAGACTCCTTTTGACTGAGGATAAGGGCGAGGCACAGCAGATCGCAGAAGAGCTTTGTCAGGCAAATGTGCAAAGACAGACTGAAGAAATGAATATAATGCAGCAGGCAGAGGAGATCATACACCGAGAGGGGATAGACAAAACACAGCGTGTTCTCGTTATACATCACGAGAATTGGCATCACGGTGTCATAGGTATCGTTGCATCGAAGCTGACGGAAAAATATAATCTTCCGTGCATATTGATATCATTTGAAGGAGACGATCCCGACACGGGAAAAGGTTCCGGACGAAGCATTGACGGCTTCAATCTTCACGAAGCGCTTACTCACTGTTCCGATACGCTTGAAAAGTTCGGCGGCCACGCACTTGCCGCAGGTCTTACGTGTACAAGACAAAAGCTTGATGAATTCAAAGAAAAGCTTGAAAAATATGCTTCCGAAAACATAAGCGATGAAGATACGGTGAAAAAGATCGAAGTTGATTTTGAATTTACAGATGAGGAAATATCCCTTGAGCTTGCGGAAGAATTATCGACGCTCGAACCGTACGGAACATCAAACCCGACACCGCTTTTCCTGTTGAGAGACTGCAGTGTCAAAAGCATTATGTCAACTGCCACAAATAAGCATTCGCGCATAGCTCTTGAAAAAGACGGGGAGCTTTATAAATGCGTTATGTTCGGAAGATCCCCCGAAAGACTCGGATTTTCGGAGGGTGACTGCATAGATATCGTTTTCAATCTCGGAATAAACGATTACAGAAATATGCAGACACGACAGATGATAATCAGAGATGCCGAGTTTTGCCGCAGTACGTGCGAAGAGCTTGAAGCGAAAAAATATCTGTGCGAGGATATAAAAGACGGCAGAATACTTCCCGAAAAAAGATATGCACCCGATAAAGAGGACTGTGCAAAGGTCTTTAAGTACCTTAAAGAGAGAGAAAAGAATAATACGGCGTTTGTATTTTTAAATTCAGCATCACGTAAGCTGAATATGGACTACATAAAGCTTTCGCTTATAACAGATATTTTCGAGTGTATGGGATTTATCTCCTGTACGTGGGAAAGTCCCGCTTTAATGCGTTATGAAATAATACCTCAAAAAGAGAAAAAGCCGCTTGATTCCTGCCCACTTTTCAGACAGCTTAACGAAATGCCGATATGCTCGGTTGAATAATAAGAGTGTGAATATATGAATTCAAACAACGATGAAATAATGATACAAAAACCCGCAACCATAGAACAGCTTTTGAAGGATCTTGACGAAACGGGTAAGAATTACGACAAAGAAAAGATCGTAAAAGCGTACGATTACGCCGCAATGCTTCACGAAGGACAGTTCAGACAAAGCGGAGAACCGTATATATCCCATCCCGTTTCCGTAGCGCAGATAGTTGTGGGAATGGAGCTTGATACGGATTCCGTGTGCGCAGCCCTTTTGCACGACACCGTGGAGGACTGCGCCGACAAGACCGACCTCGGGAAGATAAAAAAGGAATTCGGTGAATCTGTCGCACGTATAGTTGACGGACTTACAAAGCTTGTTGAATTTCCTTTTGAAGACAAGGAAGAGGCGCACATAGAAAATCTGAGAAAAATGTTTTTAGCTATGTCGAAGGACATACGCGTGCTCTTTATCAAGCTTTGTGACAGAGTTCACAATATGCGTACACTTGACGCAAAGCCGGAGGGAAAACGCAGAGAAATAGCGCTTGAAACGATGTACGTTTACGCGCCTTTGGCACACAGACTCGGTATGCAGAAGATAAAGCAGGAGCTTGAAAAGCTGTCTCTTTCCTATCTTGACCCGATAGGATACGAGGAGGTGCGCCGTGATATTCTCAAAAAGTTCGGCGAAAACAAAGACTTTTTGCAGCACGCAAAGGATTACGTCTCCGAAAAGCTCAAAGAAAACGGTATTGAGTTCGTAATGGAAGGCCGTGTGAAGTCCGTATACAGCATCTATAAAAAGATGTACAATCAGAACAAGAGCTTTGATGAGATATACGATTTTTACGCAATGCGTATAATCGTTGAAACAGAGCTTGAATGTTATACCGTTCTCGGTATAATCCACGATCTTTTCAAATCTATTCCCGGCCGTTTCAAGGATTATATATCGACACCTAAACCGAATATGTACCGAAGCTTGCACACGACCGTTATAGGACGTGACGGTATTCCCTTTGAAGTTCAGATAAGAACGCACGAGATGCACCATATAGCAGAATACGGAATTGCCGCAAACTGGAAATATAAGACGGGTGCTACCGCTTCCGCGGACATAGACAAAAAGCTTCAGTGGATATCGGAATTTGTCGAAACGGAAAACGAAACGAAAGACCCCGAGGAATTCCTGAACGCTCTGAAAATAGATATTTTCCAGGATGAAGTTTTTGCATTTACTCCCAAAGGCGACGTTATCGCACTGCCGAACGGTGCTACCGTTATCGACTTTGCGTATGCAATACACTCAGCTGTCGGAAATAAAATGACGGGGGCGAAGGTAAACGGGATGATAGTTAATATCGACCGTGAGCTTTCAAACGGTGAGATCGTCGAGATAATCACATCCTCGCAAACGAAAGGCCCGAGCAGAGATTGGCTCAAAATAGTAAAAACGAGCGAAGCGAGAAACAAGATACGCCAGTGGTTCAAAAAAGAACAGCGTAACGAAAATATTGCAATGGGCAAGGTCGAAATAGACCGTGAGTTCCAAAAGTTCGGTGCGTGTACCGAAGCGCAGAAAAACGAGGTGCTTCTCAACGTTGCAAAACGTGTCGGTATACAGGATGTTGACGATATGTACAATATCATCGGCTATGGCGGACTTACCGTTGCGAAAATATCGACCAAGCTCAAGGATGAATTTGACAGAGTTGTAAAACCTGTTGTAAACGAAAAGCCGAGCCTTGACGATATGGCACAGGCAGGCAAGAAAAAGGTCAAAAAGTCCACAAGCGGCGTTATTATTGACGGTGTTGACGGATGTGTTGTCAAGTTCTCAAAATGCTGCAGTCCGATCCCGGGGGATGCAATAATCGGATTTATCACAAAAGGCTTCGGAATATCCGTTCACAAAGCGGATTGCCCCAATATAAAGGCACAGCTTGAGAATTACGAAAACAAAGACAGATTTGTAACCGCATCGTGGGAAACGGGTGCCTCGAACGAAGGCGTATTCGAAGCAACGATAAACGTTGTGGCGCATAATTCCATAAGCATCGTTGCCGACCTTACGACGGCGGTTGCCGAAATGCGCGTTTCGCTTCTGTCGATCAATATGCAAACTTTTGATTCTGAAATAACGATAAGCCTTACGATAGGCTGTAAAAATACAAATCATCTGTATCAGATAATGACACGTCTGCGTGCTATAAAAGACGTTGAATCTGTATCGAGATAAGGATATAAAATGAAAGCTGTAATACAAAGAGTAAACCACGCCTGCGTCAAGGTTGACGGTGAAACGGTAGGCGAATGTAAAAAAGGATATCTTGTGCTTTTGGGCGTCGGCAAGGGTGATGACGAAAGCACTGCAAGAAAGCTGTGCGACAAGATAGTTAAAATGCGTATATTCAAGGATGAAAACGGTAAGATAAATCTCTCTTTACCGCAGGTCGGCGGTGAAATGCTCGTCGTTTCGCAGTTTACGCTGTACGCAAACTGTACCCACGGAAACAGACCTGAATTTCTGTCGTCCGCTCCCCCCGATGAAGCAAACAGACTTTACGAATATTTTGTCTCATACGCAAAAACACAAATAGAAAAAGTAAGTACGGGAGTATTCGGTGCCGATATGAAGGTGTCGCTTGAAAATGACGGACCGTTTACAATATGCCTCGATACTGAATTGCTGAAATAAAAATGAAACTTATAATTGATAAAAATTTAAGCAGATATTATCTGCAAACGCTGTGCCTTTTGTTTTTTCCCGGAGCAAAGTTTTCGGAATCAGAAGAGGTAACGGAAAAAACTCCCGTTGTAACTGTCACACTTGACCGTGAAGAAGACGGAGCGGTATGCACTGCCTCAATACGCATAGGCGATAAAGAAGTCACACGTTCCCATAAAGAGCCGTATGGCGGACTTCCGAAAACAAAAACCGAAAATATGGCGGCAAACAAAGCATTTTTTAATGCCGCAGAGGTGTTTTTCGGATATACTCCGCCGTGGGGAATACTTACGGGCGTGCGTCCCACGAAGATCGTGCTTGACTATCTCAATGAGGGAATGACGAAGGATCAGACGGTAAAGGAATTGAGACGTCAGTATCTATTGTATCCCAAAAAAGCGATAATTGCCACGGATATAGCACGTAATGAATTGAAAATAATCAAAAAATATCCGCTTGATACGTGCTCTGTGTACATATCAATACCGTTTTGTCCTACGAGGTGCTCCTATTGCTCGTTTGTAAGCTTTACGACGAAAAAGCTTTTGGCGCTTATTCCCGCGTATCTTGAAGCACTCAAGGTCGAGCTTTCGCTCATTGCAAGACAGATAAAAGAATCGGGCTTCAAGCTTAAGACAGTGTATATCGGCGGAGGAACTCCCACAACGCTTAACGAAGAACAGCTTGAAGATCTGCTTGCTTATATAGACGAGCTTTTCGATACATCCTCGCTTGACGAGTTTACTCTTGAAGCCGGCAGACCCGATACGATAACGGAAAAGAAACTGCAAAGCGCATACGATCATAACGTAACGAGAATAAGCATAAATCCCCAGTCGCTCAATAATTTCGTCTTGCAGGAGATAGACAGATGCCACACGGCTGAAATGTTTTTCAAAGCGTATGAAATGGCAAGAAAAAGCGGTATACCGTGTATAAACACAGACCTTATAATGGGACTTCCGACGGATGATATAGAATCGTATTCCGATACACTTGAAAAAATAATCGAGCTTTCACCGGAAAATATTACCGCGCATACGTTTTGCGTAAAAAGAAGTGCGGATATACTGAAGGAGGAAGGGCAGGATATATTTGCAAGGGAAAACTTTGAAGTATCCAAATGTGTTGACTATACGCAGATAATGACCAAAAAAGCGGGATATATCCCGTATTATATGTACAGACAGAAAAACGCAAAGGGTAACCTTGAAAACGTCGGATATTGCAAAAAGGGAACGGAAGGTATCTATAACATACTTATGATGGAGGAGATACATTCCATATTCTCCGCAGGTGCGGGCGCTGTTACAAAGCTTGTGGGTGAGAGAAACGTTAAAATAGAACGAATATTCAATCCCAAATATCCATATGAATATTTAGAGCAGGACAGATATAAAGTGTTCGAGCAAACGAAAAAGATAATGGAAGGCTTTTTCGCAAAACTGTAAAAATGAAAGGACGGCGTAAATATGTATTTTCACGACCGTATATTCGTATCCGAAAAAGAAAAATTTGACTTTGTAAAGGAATGTGACCGCCGATTTTTTGAAAATATAGAAAGAACGGCGGATGATATAGCAGACGATAAAAATATCAGATTTATATTGCTGTCAGGTCCTACGTGTTCGGGAAAAACGTCGGCTACGAGCGTCCTGATAGATACGCTTGAAAAGGACGGAAAAAACGTAATGAGTGTTTCCGTTGACGACTTTTTCAAGGACTCACACGAGCAAAAGGGTAAAGACGGAAAAACGGATTTCGAATCCATAAACGCTATCGACTACGAGCTGTTTTGTAAATGCACGGAAAGCCTCAAAAGAGGGGATAAGACCGAAATACCGATATTCGACTTCGTTTCGGGAAGAAGAAACGGAAAAAGAGAAATAGATCCGGATGATAATACCATCATCATATTTGAGGGAATACAGGCAGTATATCCCGAAATAACGGGACTTTTTCACGAGGAATGTAAGAAAATATTTATCTGTGTCGATACAGATATGAATGCATACGGTAACGTGTTTACCAAAAGGGAATTGCGTTTCGGCAGAAGACTTGTCCGTGATTTTCTTTTCAGAGGAGCATCTCCCGACCTTACGTTTAAGCTTTGGGAAGGTGTTGTTGAAAACGAAGACAAAAATATAATACCTTATTCGGATAAGTCGGATATAAGAATAAATTCTTTCGTGCCGTACGAGGTAAATGTGTTGGCACCTCTTGTAAAAGAGCTGCTTGAATCGGTTGACGGTGAGTCAAGATACAAAGCCGAGGCGGAAAGAATAATGAAAAAATACGAAAATATTCCCGAAATAAGCCGTGAATACGTGCCGAAGGATTCATTTTTCAGAGAATTTATAGGAAACTGAAAAAACGAAAGGAATAAAAAAATGCGTCCCGAATACAACGATTATAAAAAAAGTGCCGATTTTATATTGAAAAAAATAAAAATAACTCCCGACGTTGCGATCATCGCAGGCTCGGGACTCGGCGATATAGTAAATAAGATCAAATCTCCCACGGTGATAAAATATGCGGATATTCCCGGCTTTCCTATATCGACTGTATCGTACCAGGCAGGAGAGCTGTGGTGCGGATATATTGAAGACAAAGCGGTCGTTGTGATGAACGGCAGATTCCATTATTACGAAGGTTGGGAAATGTATGAAACGGTATATCCTATATATGTTTTCAAGCTTATGGGAATTGAAAAACTCATAGTTTCAAACGCATCGGGGGCTATAAATACATCGTTTGATATAGGTGGCATAACGGTCGTATACGATCACATAAAGCTGTGTGCGGAATCTCCCGTAAGAGGTAAGAATATACCCGAGTTCGGCAAAAGATTTTTTGATATGCAGACCGTGTATGATAAAGAATATATAAATATAGCAAAGAACGAAGCGAAAAAGCTCGGGTTTGAACTGAAGGATGCTGTCTACGCTTATATGGCAGGTCCGCAGTACGAAACACCCGCTGAAATAAAAATGCTCAAAACCCTCGGCGCTGACGTTGTAGGTATGTCAACTGTACCCGAAATGATAGCGGCGGCGCATTGCGGTATGCGTGCACTGTGCATTTCCGTATGTACGAATATGGCGGCAGGAATTTCAGAGGAAAAACCCGACGAAGATGAAGTTGTAATAAACGCAGGAAAAGCGAAGGAACGCTTTGTGGGACTTATTACAAACGTATTGAAAGAAATATAAAGGACGGTGTCTAAAATGATTATCATAGGCGAAAAACTCAACAGCTCCATTCCGAAAACAATGGCGGCGTATGCAGAGGAAAACGAAGAATATCTGCTTGAGCTCATAAACAAAATGGCATCCTTCGGAGCTGATTACATAGACGTAAATACAGCTCTTTGCGAAGATGAAAAGAAAATGATGAAAAAAACCATAAAGCTTGTTTGCGATAATTCAAACGCAGGCGTCGTGCTTGATTCACCCGATATGGGCGTCCTTATAGAATGTGCGGAATGTGTGCCGAACGGACGTGATATTATATTCAATTCCGTGAACACAACTGATGAAATGGCACAGCTTTTGCCCGTTATAAAAGAAAAAAACGCAAGCTTTATATGTATGCTTTCTCATAGCACGCTTGAAGAAAGAATGCAGTTTGCATCTGAAATAGTGAAGATTGCGGATGATGAGGAAATATCGCGTGACAGAATACTGTTTGATATAGCCGTACAGTCAGCCGCAACGGACAGCGAAAGCGCGCTTATATCCTTAAAAACCATAAAAGAAGTAAAAGAAACTTTTACGGGTGTTATGACTGTGTGCGGACTTTCAAACGCATCGTTCGGACTTCCCAAACGAATAAACATAAATTCAGCATACCTTACGTGTGCAATATATCAGGGACTTGATGCGGCTATAATGGATAATACCAATCCCGCATACCATCTCACGATAAGATCGGCAGAGGTCATTTCCGGACGTGACGACTACTGTATGGAATACATAACGTATATAAGGGAAAATGCTTAAATGAATACACTTTTTGAGAAAATAACGGTCGTATTTGAAGACGGATCGTATAAAAATGATATGTACGTATCGTACGAAAACGGTGTTTTTACGTACGTTGGCAACACTGCCCCGGAAGGATCATACGACAGAAAAATAAACGGTTGCGGAAAATTAATGTTTCCGGGACTTTATAACTGTCATACTCACACACCGATGACACACTTCAGAGGAATGGCAGAGGATCTTCCGCTTGACAGATGGTTAAACGAGGCAATATTTCCCGCCGAGGATAAGCTTTGTGACGAGTCGGCGAGCGTTGGTGCGCTTTTGTCGTGTGCCGAAATGATAGCAAGCGGAACTGTGTCAATGTCGGATATGTATTTCTTTTGTCCTGCAATAGCTGAGGCGATAGGTTCAAGTAAAATGAAGGCAAACGTTTCAAGAAGCGTCGTTTCTTTCGATGAAAATTCCGACGTCCTGAGTGATTCGAGAATTGCCGAAAGCGTTTATTTGTTTGAAAATTATAACAACAGTTTTGACGGCAGGATCAAAGTCGATATGTCACTTCACGCTGAATATTCAAATACAGAGCATACGTGTGAGTATATGGCAAAGCTTGCACAAAAGTACAACTGCGGCTTCCATATCCATTTGTCCGAAACGAAAAAAGAACACGAAGAAGGAAAAGCACGCCGTAAGATGACCCCGTGCCGATTCTTCGAAAAAACGGGAGTGCTCAACAGCAGAACACTTGCCGCACACTGCGTATGGCTTGAAGATGAAGATATAAATATCCTTGCACGGCACGGAGCATCGGTAGCGCATAATCCCATAAGCAATCTGAAGCTTGGCTCGGGTGTTATGATGCTTGAAAAAATGCTGAATGCGAATGTCAACGTGGTTTTGGGAACTGACGGTGCTGCATCAAATAACCGGCTTGCGGTTTTGAATGAAATGAATATGACGGCACTTCTTCACAGAGGTGTGATGCATAAAGCCGATTTTCCGACTGTTTCATCAATAATTCCCATGGCGACCGTAAACGGCGCAAAAGCGCAGGGAAGGGAAAACTGCGGATGTATCAAAGAAGGATATAAGGCTGACTTTGCAATAGCCGACGTTACGAAAGCGCATAATATACCTTCATTTTCTCCTGTCAATACGCTGATATATACGGTTTACCCGACGGATGTTGTCATGACGGTATGTGACGGTGAGACTCTTTACGAAAACGGAGAATTTAAAACAATAGATATCGAAAAACTTTCCACGGATATGAAAAAATTCAAATTCTGATATTCGGAGGTTTGTTTGAAAAATAAAACAAAAAATACGTTGGCGTACGGCGTTGTCGTGCTGACGTGTGCAAATCTGCTTGTAAAAGTGATAGGTCTCGTTTTCAAAATACCTATACAAAGACTCATAGGAGATGAAGGTATGGGGTATTTCAACGTGGCTTATAACATATATTCCTGGCTGTACCTCGTTTCAACCGCAGGCTTTCCGGTGGCGCTTTCCGTCTTGATAAGCCGTGAAAACGCAAAAGGAAATATAGCAAATACAAAGACTGTTTTTAAAACGGCACTTGCTATATTTTCCGTAATAGGAATACTCGGATGCCTTTTTATGATGGTCTTCGCACGTGATATCGCCGAATTTGTAGAAGTTGAAAACGCATATTTATGTGCGCTTGCAATTTCTCCGACGCTGTTGTTCATCTGTATATCGTCATCTGTAAGAGGATATTTTCAAGGACTCGGAATAATGACGGTGACGGCTGTCTCGCAGGTTACGGAGTCACTCGGAAAAATGACCTTTGGTCTTCTTCTTGCGACGTATTCCGTTTCAAAAGGGTATCCCGTATACGTTACGGCGGCGTACGCAATAAGCGGTGTGACACTCGGTACTTTCGTATCTATGATATACTGCACTGCGGCAAAGGCACTTCGTTCACCGAAAACAAAAGAGCAAAGCGATATAAAAAGAGCCGCCGTTTTTAAAAAGCTGTGTTCAATAGCTTTTCCGATAACCGTTTCTTCTTCGGTCATGGGGCTTATAAACGTAATTGATACCGTTATATCTTCATCCCGCCTGCAGGATATAGGATATTCCGCAGAGCAGGCAACGGAAATATACGGTAATTATACGACACTTGCCGTGTCGCTGTTCAATATGCCGACGGTGCTCGTGTATCCGATAGCGTATGCTGTCGTTCCGAAGCTTACCGAAACACTTACACTCGGCAAAAGCGGAAAAGCGCTCATAAATTCAGCAGTTAAAACAACAGCTGTTATATCTCTGCCGTGCTCAGTCGGTCTCGGTGTGCTTTCATACAGTATACTGTCGCTTCTGTTCCCGGAAGGCTCCGCACAGCTTGCGTCCCCCATGCTTACGATGCTTGCTCCTGCTGTGTTTTTCTGTGCAATACTCGGAATAACGAACAGCGTTCTTCAGGCATCGGGAAACGAAAAGCTTCCGATGATATCGATGACGGCGGGAATCGTTGTAAAACTTATAGCTTCGTATACTCTTATAGGAGTTGATAAAATAGGACGATTCGGTATTCCCCTCGGTACGTGTTTATCTTACCTTGTAATAATAATATTGAATTTTATATTTATGTGTAGAAAAACAGGAGTCGTACCGAATTTCTACCGAGTATTTGTAAAGCCTGCATTTTGTGCATTTTTGTGCGGTGTATGCGCGTTTGCCGTAAACGGATTTATGCCTGACACAAAAATCGCAGTATTTATACCGATAGCGGCGGCAGCAGCAGTTTATGCCGTATCCATCTGTATAAGCGGTACGGTGAACGGCGACGATATACTCTATCTGCCAAAGGGTGAAAAGATCTACGGAATACTTAAAAAAATAAAGCTTGTAAAATAAAGAGGTTAAAATGGATAAAAAAACAGAACTTGTGAAAAAAGAAAGCTATACTTTTGACGATCTCTTGGCAATACTCAAAATATTACGCTCTCCCGGCGGATGCCCTTGGGATATGGAGCAAACACACAAATCAATAAGAGCGGATTTTATTGAGGAGGTCTATGAAGCGATAGAAGGCATCGACAGTGACGACGACGAAATTATGAAAGAAGAACTCGGCGACGTCTTGCTTCAAGTCGTGTTTCACGCACAGATAGGAGAGGACGACGGAAAATATACGATAAATGATATTTTAAACGGAATATGCAAAAAATTGATAATCCGCCACCCGCACGTATTTGCTGACGTCAAAGCCGATACAACAGACGAAGTCCTTAAAAACTGGAATGCGATAAAAATGCAGACAAAGGGGCAGACCGGCGCAAAAGAAGCGCTTGACGGTATATCAAAAGCACTTCCGTCGCTCGTCAGAGCAGAAAAAATATCATCAAAACTCAATAAACATTCTACGCCCTATGCAACAAAGGACGATATCAAAGCACTTGCAGAAAATCTTTCGGATGAAAATGATATCGGTAAGCTTTTGTATGCTGTAACGTCATACGCAAAATCTCACGGAATAAATGCCGAAAAAGCCCTCTACGACGAGTGCGATAAAATAATATCTGAGGTATAAAAGATGTATAAAGTAACTGTGATCGTTCCTGTTTACAACGTCGAAAAATATCTGTCCGAGCGTATAGAAAGCATATTGGCACAAACGCATAAAGAACTTGAAATAATACTCGTCGATGACGGAAGTACGGATTCATCTCCCGATATATGTGACAGCTATGCTGAAAAAGACAGCAGAATTAAAGTTATACATAAAGAAAACGGCGGCGTATCAGCTGCCAGAAATATCGCACTTGACGTAATGACCGGTGATTATGTTACTTTTATCGACAGTGATGATGTAATAAACGTTCACTTTGTTGAATATCTGCTAGATCTTTGTGTATCAAATAAAGTCGATCTTTCATATTGTTGTTTTCTTACTTTTTTAAATATGGAAGAAATAGACATATATAAAACTTACGATTACGCCAGTGAGACGTGTGTCTTTGGAAAAGACGAATCTTTGAAAAATTTCTTTTCTGCATGGATGCTTCCGAACGTCTGGAATAAGATATTTAAAGCGGAACTGTTTAAAAACATAAGATTTCCAAAAGCTACGAGAGCGGAAGATTTAAGAACTATGTTTGAGGTGCTTTTTCTCGGTGTCAGCGTGGCGGGAATAAAGAATGTACCTTTATATTGTTACAGAAGCAATCCGGGAAGCGCAATGAGTCTTTTGAAACTTTCGAATATTGATGATATGAAAGAAAGACACACAGTCTTTATGAAGTTGAAAATGCAAAAAAATATCGGGAATGTTTGTGAACGCTTTGCATTGCAAACAAAATATTTTTTCCTTGATTTTATTTTGGGATGTAAAAACAGTCAGGATCCCGAGGAGTTGAAAAAAGAACTGAAAAAATATTCAAAGATATTAATAAAAGATATGTGGCTTCCGACGGAGAAAAATTTCTTTAAAAAATTTGAATATTACATTATGTATCTCTCCGTAGACATGTGGAAATATATGCGTTTGATGGGCTGGAAACTGTTCAAAATCCCGCTTTACAGAGGTTGAATATGATGTCAAAGATCAAACATTTATTTCAGAGATTTTTTAAAGAATGCGGAATGTTTTTTCCGGATGTCAAAGAATTTGGATTTAAAATAGCTGTCTTCAGAGCGATAGATTTCATTTTTCCGAGACCTAAGACGGAAAGCTATATGAAGGCTCTGTCTTCTTATATGGACAAGGAATTGTCAATGCTTACGGAAAAATATAAAAACGGATACGTTTTTGAAAATCCAAAAGAAAAAATTGATATGAACGGAAAGATACCCGTTTTTGTCTGTTGGTGGCAGGGCGAAGAAAAAATGCCCCAGATAGTCGCTGCATGTGTTAAAAGGATAAAAAGTAAAATTCCACAGGATATAGCGCATTGCCATATTATAACCGAGGACAACTATGACAAATACGTAACGATACCGGAATATATCATTGAGAAATTTGAAAACGGTAAGATCACCCTTGTGCATTTTACGGATATACTTCGTTACGCGTTGGTGACTACATATGGCGGAATGTGGATAGACAGTACGGTATTTTTATCGGATGATTTCAAATTTGATTTTCTTAATAGGGATTATTTTACTCAAAGATTCTCGACCCCGAACGAGTGCCCGCACGAGGCTTGTATGGGAAAATGGTGCAACTTCTTTTTCAGCGGTAAAAAAGACAATGTTCTTTTCGGATATGTGTACGAAGCGTTGTTGGTATGGTGGGGGAAACACGATATGCTTCTTGATTATATAATAATAGACTATATGATAAGAAGCGGTTACACGGGCGTTGAAAAAATAAAAGCTCTCATTGACAGCGTTGAGCCAAACAATAAGGAAATGTGGCATCTTATGCAGAAGTTAAATACTCCGTACGATGAAGAAGAATATCAGAATATACAAAAAAAATCCTCGTTTTTTAAGCTGTCATACAAAGGTAATTTAAAAGAAATAACAGAAAACGGCGAAAAAACAATTTACGCTCATATAATAAGTGAGGTAGAAAATGCCTAAAATAAGTGTCGTTATGCCGGTATATAACAGTGAAAAGTACTTGAAAGAGGCAACTGACAGCATCCTGTCACAAACATATACCGATTTTGAATTTATAATTATTGATGACTGTTCGAGCGATTCATCCGTAAAGATCATAGAAGGATACGACGATAAAAGAATTGTATTTATTAAAAACGAGCAGAATCTCGGCGTTGCAAAAACACTTAACAGAGGACTTTCGATTTGCAAAGGCGAGTATATCGCCCGAATGGATTCCGACGATATATCACTTCCCGAACGCTTTGAAAAGCAATTAAAGTATCTTGAAGAAAATAAAAATACTGCAGTCGTTTCTTGTGGCGTTCAGACTTTTTGCGGTGATAAAATTATTTCCGAAACAGGATGGTCAAACAGCGAGCCTGCCAAAATAAAAAAAGACCTGTTTTTCAGCTGTGCTATAGCACACCCGACGGTGATGATGCGTACATCCGCAATAAAGGACGTTGGCGGGTACGACCCCGATTACAACGGAGTTGAGGACTATGAGCTGTGGTGCAGAGTGTCTGCAAAATACGATATCGCATCAATAAACGACGTGCTTTTTAAATACAGAGTACACGATAATCAAGTCTCAAGAAAACCCCCTGCACGTGTTATCGAAAGCTTGAAAAATTTGAAAAAACGTCAGATAAAAGAACTCAACGCCGACCTTAGTGAGGACGAGCTGTCATCGTATATTGACTTTTGTATAGGAGAAAGAAACTATGATCTTGATGCATTTGTGACTCTCCATTCGGCTTTTTGCAAAATTTCAGAGGTAAACAGAAAAACTTCCGTATATGATGCAGAGCTTTTAGACTACGATCTCATAAGTGTACTTGTTTCATCCGCTGAAAAGTTCACTAAAAAAGAGCAAAAGAAAGTATTTGAGAATTCATCCTTGGTTTCGATAGCTTATATGAGAAAATACAGATTGAAAAGAGCAATAAAGAAAATTCTGAAAAGATGAGGATGTAAAAATGATTGAAAAAAAGATACACTACTGTTGGTTTGGCAAAGGGGAAATGAAACACCTTATGAAAAAGTGTCTTAAAAGTTGGAAAAAGTATTGTCCGGATTATGAGATCATCGAATGGAATGAAGATAATTTTGATGTAAATTCAACTCTCTGGACGAAGCAGGCGTACGAAGCGAAAAAATATGCCTTTGTTTCTGACTACGTAAGACTTAAGGTTCTTTACGAACAAGGCGGAGTGTATATGGACACGGACGTGGAAGTGACAAAACCGATAGATGTATTTTTAGAAAACGAGGCTTTTTCAGGTTTTGAAAGCATCGATTCTGTTCCAACTGGAATAATAGCTTCCGAAAAAGGAAATGCAGTTATCAGACGTTGGCTTGATTATTATGCAGATAGAGCATATATTGTTGATGGCGAAATATGCATGGAGCCAAATGTGGCTTTTATGAAAAAAGATCTTGTTTCTCATGGATTGATAATGGATGATACTTTGCAAAAACTTGATGGTATTACAATATATCCTCAAACATATTTTTGTCCGTTGTCGGTCATCAGTATTGAACAAAAAATAACAGAAAATACTTATACGATCCATCATTTTACATCTACGTGGAGAACTGAAAAAGCTCTGAAGGATTTTGCACGGCTTAAGAGACATCAAACAAAATGGTATAGGACACTTGAAAAACTCAGGTATCTTCCCAATAGAATTGTCAGAAAAATATTCGGGGACAAACGGATAGATGCACTTAAGGAAAAAATGAAAAAATAAAATTACGGAACGGGCGACCGTTCCGTAATGATTATATTTTCTCTATAAGATCGGCGGCTTTTTCCATGTAATCGCCTTCAAAAAGCTCGATAGCTCCTATATCACAGAGCTTTGCAAAAGAGGGATCTATCGGTATTTTTGCAAGTGTGGGAACGCCTAAAGCGGCGGCTTCTTCGTCAACACGGCTCTTTCCGTAGATCTCGATCTCCTTTCCGCAGTCGGGACACTTGAGATAACTGAAGTTTTCAACAAGACCGATTATCGGAATATTCATCATCTTTGCCATGGTGGCTGCTTTTCCGACGATTACAGAAACAAGCTCCTGCGGAGACGTTACGATTATTATACCGTCAACAGGGAGCGACTGGAATACCGTAAGCGGTACGTCACCTGTGCCCGGAGGCATATCGACAAACATAAAGTCTACCTCGCCCCAGAGTACATCTGTCCAGAACTGCTTAACAGTTCCCGCAATTACGGGACCTCTCCAGATGACAGGTGTTCTTTCGTCCTCCAAAAGGAGATTTACAGACATAACTTCCGTTCCCATTTTTGTAACAAAGGGAAAGATGTTTTCTCCGTCTCCGTCACATATTCCGTGAAGACCGAACGCTTTCGGAATAGACGGACCTGTGATATCCGCATCAAGTATTGCCGTGCGGAATCCTCTGCGCTGCATAACGGTAGCAAGCATTGATGTGACAAGTGATTTACCGACACCGCCTTTGCCACTTACAACGCCGATTACTTTTTTTACATGAGAGTGCTTGTTCTGCGGCTCATACTGCGGCTTTTCACGTGATGAGCAGTTTGCGGAACACGAAGAACAATCATGTGTGCATTGTTCGTTTGACATAGTAAACACGCTTTCTTTAAATTAATTTCATTGCCTTCCATTATATACCCTAAAAACGATATATCGGTTAAGTTATTATTTACAAACTTTAAATTATATAGGATTTTAAATGAAAACTACACAAAAAGATACTAACCCGTTCATATATTCCGATAGCAATAAACGCTATCACACGTACGATTATTACATAAAACACAAATTCGGAAAAAAATGTGCAAAAATACCGCTTGACTGCGGATTTACCTGCCCGAATATAGACGGTAAAAAAGGATACGGCGGATGCATATATTGCTCTGACAGAGGATCGGGAGATTTTGCGGCAAGCGCTGATCTTTCGGTTACAGAACAGCTTGACAAAACACGGAAAGTGATGGAGCACAAATGGGAAAACTGCGGTATCATTCCGTACTTTCAAGCCCATACGAATACGTACGCACCGCTTGAAGTATTAAAAAACAAATACAGCGAGGCTTTGAATTATCCGGACGTTGTCGGTGTCAATATTGCAACGAGGGCAGATGCACTGCCCGATGACGTTTGTGAGTATCTTGCGGAATTTGCGGAAAAAACAACGCTTACTGTCGAACTCGGTCTGCAAACCGTGCACGATACGACTGCAAAGCTTATAAACCGCTGTCACACAACAGATGATTTTATCAAAGGATATGAAAAACTGCGAAACGTAAGTGAGAAAATAAATTTGTGCGTTCATATTATAAACGGCTTGCCGTATGAAGATGAAAATATGATGATAAAGACAGCAGAATTTGTTTCCTCTTTGACACCCGAGTTCGTAAAAATACATTCTTTGCACGTTTTAAAAGACACACCGCTTGAAAAAATGTATAACGACGGTAAATTTGAAATGCTTACTTTACAGCAGTATGTGGGTATCACCGTATCACAAATTGAAGTTTTACCAAAGGAAACGGTAATAGCAAGAGTTACGGGCGACGGAGATAAAAATTCACTTATAGCACCCCTCTGGAGTATTAAAAAAACGTGTGTTATAAATGAGATCGACAAAGAATTTTTCCGCCGTAATTCATATCAAGGGGCAAGATATAATATTGTTTAACTGAAAAATCAAGGTCTTCGAGGAGAGGACCTTGATTTTTATTAAAAATCATCGGGAACGGTTAAAATATTATCGGTATAAAACGATAATTTTTATTCGGAAACAAGTTGGAAACAAAAGTGTGGTAAAGTATAATTGTAGAAAGGATAAACGGAGGGGGAACATGGCTAAAATACTGATCGTCGAAGACGAAAAGGCAATAAACGACCTTGTAAGATTTAATCTTGAATTGGTCGGTCACGAGTGCTTTCAGGTGTTTGATGGTGAAGAAGGACTCACCGAAGCTCTGAAATTAAAATACGATCTTATTATACTTGATGTAATGCTTCCGAAATATTCGGGCTTTGAAATAATGGAATACATAGAGGAAACACCGGTTATTTTTCTTACCGCACGTTCTTCATCGAACGACAGAATAAAAGGCTTGCGCCTCGGTGCAGACGACTATATAACGAAGCCGTTTGATATTCTTGAACTCGTCGAAAGAGTAAAAGCCGTACTCCGCAGAACGAAACGCGATACAGACTTTTTCGAGTTTGATGACGTCCGTGTTGAGTTTAACAGCCGCAAGGTCTATAAAAACGGTGAGGAGATATCTCTCAAACCGCGTGAATTTGATCTGCTTGAGGTGTTGGTAAACAACCGAAACCTCGCTTTATCACGCGAAAAACTGTTGCGTCTCGTTTGGGAATTTGATTATGAAGGAGATACCCGTACCGTTGATGTTCACATACAAAGACTTCGCCAAAAGCTTGATGCTGCCAACAGAATAAAAACGGTATACAAAACGGGTTACAGGTTCGAAATATGAAAATGAGATTTTGGCAAAAAACGTATATTTTTACTTTGATACTGTTTTTGATATGTCTTAATGCAGGCGTTCTTTCCCTCACCGTGTACACGTACAACAAGAACGTCGAAACAGCGGAAGATACCGCAAGTGCAGAACAGTATTACGTTGCGATGTCATTTGAACGTGATTACGAGGATATGATCGACAGTAACGTATACGGTAATCCATCGCTTCTGATGCAGTCATTCGGTACTCATTACGCATCAAAAGGCTTGTATCTTGCATTTGAAGAAAATAAAAATATCGTATATTCAAATTTTAAAACCGAATACGATATAGAGAAAAACACTTTAAAACATGCGGATATCGACGGCAAACGCCATATCATAATATCGTCTGAAATATGTGACGGCAGATACGATATGATATTTGCCAAAAACGTGGAAAATCTCGACTCTGAATTCAGATCGTTTATGCTAACGTACGTACTGACAGCCGCCGCTGTATCTTTGATACTTGCGCTGTGCCTATATTTTATCTTGAAAAAACTGTCATATCCGCTTGAAAAGCTGAAAGAAGCAACGGAAAATATAGAAAACGGAGATTTTTCCGTAACGGTCGAAGAAAAGGGAAATGACGAATTTACCCTGCTTGCGAGAAGCTTCAATTCAATGCTTTCCAAAATTAACGAGCAGATGCAAACACTTGAAAAGGAAGCACAGCGTAAACAAATGCTTGTTGACGATATGGCGCACGAGCTTCGCACACCTCTTACAAGTATTCACGGATATGCAGAATACATAGAAAAAGCAAATATCACGGATGAACGCAAAGCCGTTGCGGCAAGATATATCATATCGGAAGCGGACCGCTTGCAAAAAATATCGGAAATACTCCTTGACGGAGCGTTTATTCGTGAAAATAAAACGGAAAAAACGGATATTGCCGTTTCAAATGTTTTAAAAGACGTTTGTGAAAAATTACACTTCAAGGCTGAAAAAACAGGTGTTGAGATAACGTGCGAGGTGACAGACTTGGTCGTTGCAGGAAATGAAACGCTTTTGTCAATGCTGTTTTACAACCTTATTGAAAACGCAATAAAAGCGTGTAATACAAACGGCGAAGTGAAAGTGTCTTGCAAAGATTCCCGTGTTATCATAAAAGATAACGGAAAGGGAATGAGTGCCGAACAGCTTTCACATATAACAGAGCCGTTTTACCGTACGGATAAATCACGTTCGAGAGCGGACGGCGGTGCAGGACTCGGACTTGCACTTTGTAAACAGATAATAGACGTGCACGGGGCAGAAATGCTCTTTGAATCGGAACTCGGCAAAGGATGCGAAATATCTGTCACTTTTACAACTTGACAATAACTCAAAGACGTTTTGGCAAAACACAGCAGGTACAATGCAGATGCAAACGGAAAAGCTTGCAAAAAAAGAAAGGGTGTAGTATAATATGAAAGGGAACAAAAAATTTTTTATGATCGTTACATCACTGCTTATTTTATCATCTCTTGTACTTACAGGCTGTATGTATGCCATATCATCGAATGATAAAGGTGCAAAACAGTATGATCTTGACGTGATGGAAAACGTTACCGATAACGATTCAGAAAGCGACGGTGTATTCGGTGAAGGAATACTTCCGCAAAAAGAACTGCAAGAAAAATTCGGCATCTATATTCACACAAATGAAAATACAGCCACGGTATTTTCGGAAGAACAGTACGCAGTGTTGAAGTCATTGCGTGAAAAAGGTGTCCGCACACCGCTTACGTATGATGAAGTACTGTTTTTGATAAACGATTCTATCAATCTGTATTTTACGTATGAAGAGATAAAACTGACAAACGCCGTGTGCGACGGTATCAGCCATAATCTTTATTTAAGCACAAATGCGGAAACGATACGTCCGTATCACGGAGATTTTTCCGAATTTCCTTCACTTGATAAAGGATATCAGCAATACGAAAAAATGATAGAGGATATCTTTTCAATAATATATTACCGTATCTATATGCACGATGCGGGCTTTGAAACCGTTACGGAAGCATTCCTTCCGGGTAAGGGAACGATAGTATATACAGATGAATACGAATTTGACTATGACGGAAACGCTTCCATAGATCCGCGTGAAACGGAAACGGGTGCCGTAAAGCTCGGAATCATGCAGCTTTTATCCTTTAACGGTACGGATGTGTCAGGAAAGGAAAATAAAGACCATCTCGTAAGCGAATGGGGTAAAATGATACGTGCGCGCGGTGCGTTTTCATCAGACTACGTCGATGCAAGCGGATACGTACCTGAAGTGCTTGAAGCCCCTATGCTCGTTTGCTATCACGAAAACGGAATATTGAGAGATTCACGTATAAGTACGGTCTTATATAATCTTTATATGGTAGACCCCGAAACGCTTCAAAGTACGTCAATTTTCCCGACGTACGAGCTTAAAAATATGATGCCGACAGGCTGGAGCATGTATGTTTCAGGTGAAATCGACGGTGACAAATTCGGAAATTATTTCGCTCTTAACGAATACCTGGGCACTTTCATGATGTCACTTTCATCCTCACAGTCGTTTGCACTTACAGGAAAATATGAAGAAGACGGCGGTGTTTTAAAGCTGTACGTTGAAAATGCAGAACCGGAGGAACTTTGCAGCTACGTCTTCCACTATAACGGGGCGGAGTGGGTATATTCAAGAAAGGATTCAAATCCGCCTTCAGGTTCGTTTGATATAGAAGACGGACAAAAATTCCGATACGCAAGGGATGAGCTGTACGTTCCGTATTACGAAAAACCGATTGCCAATATAAGAGATATGGCGAGAGAAAACAATATCCCGACGGATACGGCGATGGAAAAATTCTTTGAAGATGATGAAAAGGTGTACTACTTTCCGTCAGTAAAAAGCAAATACGTCATAGTAACCTTTGCCGACGGCACTTCAATGACGGTGAAGGAAGCACTTGAAAAAGGGTATATAAAGATAAGAGCACTTGATGTTTTCAGCGTATATTATATAGCCGATAAAAAATAATAAAGGAGGAGTCCTATGAAAAAATTACTTGTTTCATTATTGATGCTTGCACTTATTATTTCAACTCTTTCGGGATGTACCGATACAAATTCGGATGATTCTCAAAATGGTTACGACAGTACGACACAGGAAAGCGGTAAAAATCTGCCGCTTATATTGAAAATAGCACAAACTATGCCAAGCTGTGTTGCATTTGAATACAAAGACGAAAAGCCGTACTGCTTTTATGCCTACGATAGCGCAGGGACACTTTACCGTGTCGTATGGTCTGATTTTACAGACCTTCATGAAAATGATATAGTAACAGTTGACTTTGAAGGTGAAATATCGTATTGGGAATACAGTGATTATCCGGACGGCGGGTGGACTCCTCAATGTGAGATAAAAGCAATAAGCGTCGGTAAAAATAGAGCATCGTGTATATCACAGCTTGACGGAAAATACATACTTACGTTGCCCGACTGCGGTGAAAAGATAACGATAGATGAAAGATACGCACTTTATATCCCTCTTATCACCGATGAGCTTGTAGCACGAGCGGAAAGAAAGATAACAAAGGATGTTGAAGGATATGACAACCGTTTCGCTCTTTATCTGCAAAAAGAAGACGGATATCTTTGCCTTTTTGCTGAAGTTATAAAAAAGATAACGCCGACGACTTCTGAAAATGATACGGGTGACGTTGTTGACGGAGGCTGCGGTATTGACCACGAGCATCTGTTCTTTTCTGAACGGATCACGCTTTCTTTTCCTAAAACAGATGAAAACGGTGATGATACAAGCGTAAGCTTTGGCGATAAAGAATCAAAATATCTTTCCTCATACCTTGATGAATTGAATTTCAGATCAGGACTTTCACAAGGCGATTTTATAGCGCAGGTGGAAAAATACAGCTACAACGGTGCGAACGTAGTGGGGGCGATGGGGATGCACTACGACGGACCTTACGGCGGAGGCTGGCAGGCAACGAATGATCTGTTTGGGTTTTATAACGATTACAAAGCCTCAGAGGACGGAAAAAGTGCAGAGTATTCAAACCGCTTGTATACCAAAGTGCCGATCGACGGTCTTGATACGCCGTACGGTGTAAAGTTTGGCGATCCGCTTGAAAAAGTATTTAAAACTTTTGCGGTACAAACAGATCCGTACGAAGGTTTTTCCCCGGACAAAAATTCCGAAACCGATATGACGTTGTACGGTAACGGACGTGACAGTATCGTATTTCAGAATTTAATAGCAAATGAAAACGAATATCCGTATTCACTTATCTACACAGAAACATATAAAGTGAAGACTGGTGACGGAAAAAATACGACTGTAAAAAGATGTATAAAATTAAGCTTCAGCTATGATGATGCTGCCCAAAATAACGTCTTAAGTCGTTTGGAAATAAGCGTAACGGAAATAAGAGAGTTATAAAATGAAAAAGAAGCTTATTATCTTTCAGTTTTTATATTATATTTTCACGGTGATCGTATATATGGCGTTCTTTTATACGGTGTCCTTGATGCTGGATATTGCCGATGCAGGACTCGGTGCGGCGGTATTCGCTACGTACGTTACGCTGTTTTTTATGACACCGGTGCTCGTTGCGTTTCTTATGCGGTTCAGCCTTTTTAAATGGTACGTTGATCCTATTGCGGCAGCAGTGATACCGCTTTTTCTGTACGGTTCAATGATAATAAACACCGTAAGACGCTCGGACAGAGGCTTTGGATCCGCTTTTTTGGTAGTTAACGGAAAATTAGCCGACGACGGCGGGGCAGGGTTTATATTTCTGATATTATTGTTTGCCTTTGGACTTATCGCATCGTTTTCCATTAAGAGGGCGCAAGGAAAAAGCATATCTTACCGCCTGCTTTTTAAAGCGGAATGAAATGAAAAAATTAAAAGCACAGAACAAAAAAGGTGATATACTTAGCGGAGAAATCATACGTGGGTTTGCTAATATTTGCTCCGTAGTAAACAAATAAGTAGCCCCGACAGATTTTTAAAAGGTCTGTCGAGGCTATATTATTTTATTCTTCTTGAACGCAATTAGAATATATCACCGTGTGCGGCATATTTTCTCTATCATTTTCAAAAATTCGCCATTGTTCGCAACCTTCTACATAATGGGGAAATCCATTCGAAATAAATATTTGCAACTGTATGTCATTTTCCAACCATATAAATAAATCGTTGCTATTCGTAAGTTCTGTTTTAATTACCTTGTTATTTATGATCAGATTTTTATGCAGAGATAAATTATACCATTCATCATTGTTTTTATCATCTACCTCATCCCAATTTTGATAATCCAAAGTCGTCAGCAAAATCCGATTTTTGTGCATAATTCTTGTAAAGCATTGAGAATGAATAGCAATATTTCCAAATGAAAACATCATCATCTGAGCAGCCAATGTTAAATTATCGAGTATACTTCCGTTCAGCAATTCCAAATAGGGTTCAAGCTTTTTTCTGCTCATTACACATATCTCCTTCACTATAAAACTATTTTATCGCAAGTTTCTCCTTTGTATTACAGCGTTGCAAGCAACGCAGGCATAGGGCAAAGCCCATACCCCTAAGGTTGCACGCATCCAAAGGGAGAGGATTTTTCATTATCTCTATTATAACACAAATCGGCAGAGAAAACAAGTTCTCTGCCGAAGTTTTCGTGCCTGCAATTTCTCCGTTAAGAACAACAGAGAAAAAGTTCTGTGCTTTTTATTTATAAGCTGTCGATATAATCGCAAGCGGCAAGTGCGGCTGTTGCACCGTCCGATGCGGCTGTTATTACCTGACGTATCGTCTTCGTTCTGCAGTCACCTGCGGTAAATATACCTGCGGTATTTGTAGTGCATCTTTCATCCGATATAACGTATCCGCGTTCATCAAGGCAGACGTTATCTTTAAATGCGCTGTTTTGCGGAACAAGACCGATAGCAACGAACATTCCGTCAAGGGAAAGGCTCGTGCTTTCATTCGTCGCAGTATCTTTTATAATTATTCCTTCGAGTTCTTTTTCGCCGATGAGCTTTTCGACGACGGAGCCTAAAATTATCTGTACGTTTTCCTTCGTTCTGAGCTTTTCTGCAAGCTTTTCTTCGCCTGTGAGGAAGTCAAGATTTTGTATCACGTACACTTTTTCTGCAAGATCCGAAAGCAGTATAGCCTCTTGCAAAGCGGAATTTCCGCCGCCTATTACGGCAACGGTCTTGCCCTGGTAGAAAGCACCGTCGCACACGGCACAGAATGATATACCCTCGCCGATAAGTGTTTCTTCGTTTTCAAGTCCCAACAGTCTATGCTTTGCACCCGTTGCAATGATAACGGCTTTTGCTGAAAAATCGCCCGAATCCGTTGTAACGGTCTTTATTCCGTCGCGTTCGGTAATGCTGAGTGCCTCGGCACATTCCACGTCGGCTTCCTGAGCCAAAACCTGCTCAACGAGCTTTTCTGCAAATTCATTTCCCGTGATCTCCGTAAAGCCGGGAATGTTTTCAACCTTTGGCGAATAGGCGATCTGTCCGCCGAATCCGCCTTTTTCTATAACAAGTACACTTTTGTTCGCCCTGCGAGCATACAGGGCGGCGACGAGCCCCGCAGGGCCGCCGCCGATCACTATAATATCATACATATTTTAAGTTCCCGTTATGCGTTGAGCATCTTTTTGATGTCCGATACGCCTGAATATTTTGTAGCTGTACCGTCTTTTACCACGACAAGCGTCGGTGCCTGCTTTACGCCGTATTTGTTCGTCATATCCACGTTTTCCGTTGCGATAAGCTTTTCGTAAGCAAATCCCGCTTTGTCGAGTATTGAGCAAGCTATCTTGCAGTTGGGGCACGTTGCAGCTGTGAAGAGCCATGCACCGTCGTTTTCGTTTGATGTGTTTTCAACACGGCTTTCCTTTATTGATTCGGAAAGAACGCCTTCGTGCGTAAGCTTGGAGTTTGCAATGTCGTATACCTTGCGGTCCTTATACTCCTGAGCCTTTCCGTCGTTCCAGTTCTGAACGGGACGGTAGTAACCTGTTATACGGCTGTATACTTCCGTCTTTTCGCCGCATTCGGGGCATACGAACTGTTCGCCTGCAAGATATCCGTGGTTTTTACATACGGAATAAGTGGGTGAAAGTGTGTAGTAGGGAAGCTTGTAGTTTTCCGCTATCTTTCTTATGAGAGTAGCCGCCGCCTTCCAGTCGGGAAGCTTTTCACCTAAGAACGCATGGAATACGGTACCCGACGTGTAAAGTGTCTGAAGCTCGTCCTGAACATCAAGAGCAGAGAATATATCCTCTGTATATCCGACAGGGAGGTGAGAGCTGTTTGTGTAGTAAGGTGTTTTGCCTTCTGCATTTCCTGCTGTGATGATATCGGGATAATGCTTGAGGTCGTGCTTTGCAAGACGGAATGACGTAGACTCTGCAGGTGTTGCTTCGAGGTTGTAAAGATCGCCGTATTCTACCTGATAATCGGACAGCCTTTCTCTCATATGATTGAGAACGTCCTTTGTAAACTGCTGTGTCTTTTCGTTCGTAAGATCGGCTCTGAGCCATTTAGCGTTAAGTCCCGCTTCGTTCATACCTACAAGACCGATGGTCGAGAAGTGATTGTTGAACGTTCCGAGGTATCTCTTTGTGTAAGGATAAAGACCTGCATCAAGAAGCTTTGTAATTACCGTACGTTTTACTTTGAGTGAACGTGCGGCAATATCCATAAGACGGTCAAGACGCTTGTAGAAGTCCTCTTCGTTTTCTGCAAGGTAAGCGATACGGGGCATATTGATCGTAACGACACCGACAGAACCCGTTGATTCACCGCTTCCGAAGAAACCGCCGGACTTTTTGCGAAGTTCGCGAAGATCAAGACGGAGTCTGCAGCACATACTTCTTACGTCGCTCGGTTCCATATCGCTGTTGATGTAGTTTGAGAAATAAGGTGTACCGTATTTTGACGTCATTTCAAAGAGCAAACGGTTGTTTTCCGTATCGGACCAGTCAAAGTCACGTGTTATTGAATACGTGGGGATGGGATACTGGAAGCCTCTGCCGTTAGCATCACCTTCGATCATTATTTCGATGAAGGCCTTGTTTACCATATCCATTTCCTTCTGACAGTCTTTGTACTTGAAGTCGGCTTCTTTTCCGCCTATGATACAGTTAAGCTCTGCTAAGTCGTTCGGTACTACCCAGTCAAGCGTTATGTTTGTAAAGGGAGACTGCGTACCCCAACGGCTGGGAGTGTTTACACCGTAAATGAACGATTCGATGCACTTTTTGACCTGACCGTATGAAAGATTGTCAACCTTTACAAACGGTGCAAGATATGTATCAAACGATGAGAAAGCCTGTGCGCCCGCCCATTCGTTCTGCATAATTCCCAAAAAGTTTACCATCTGGTTGCAAAGACTTGCAAGGTGCTTTGCGGGAGCAGAGGTTATTTTGCCCGCAACACCGCCGAGACCTTCCTGCATGAGCTGCTTGAGCGACCCACCTGCACAGTAACCTGTAAGCATCGACAGGTCGTGAATGTGAATGTCGGCGTTTCTGTGTGCATTTCCTATTTCGTCGTCGTAGATCTCAGACAGCCAATAGTTTGCCGTTACAGCACCCGAGTTGCTGAGAATAAGACCTCCGACGGAGTAGGTGACTGTTGAGTTTTCTTTAACTCTCCAGTCGTTTATGTTAAGGTAGTTGTCGATAATTGCCTTGTAGTCTACCATCGTCGCTGTGAGATTACGTATTTTTTCTCTCTGACGGCGGTAAATGATGTAAGCTTTGGCTACGTCGTCGTATCCTGCTTTGATAAGCACAGACTCAACGCTGTCCTGGATGTTTTCGACCGATATTGCCTGGTTTTCTATTTTGGGTTCAAATTCTGCCGTTACTTTGAGGGCAAGAAAATCTATAATATTTGCATTGTACTGCTTGTTGCAAGCTTCAAATGCCTGGGTTATTGCCGAACTTATTTTCGCAAGATCAAAAGATACGATCTTACCGTCACGTTTGATTACGTTATACATATGATTCCTCCTGTTTTTCGTTTAATATATTTTGTGGGTGGGATTGTATTATACAATACATATTGTGTTTTGTCAAGTGTTTTTTACTACATATTATGTTTTTTTTGAAAATTATCTTATTTGTGTATTCGGGATATGTTCCTTGGCAAATGATAGCATCACATCAAGCTTTTGCTGTGAAACACTGCTTATTTCAGAGGAAATGACGTCTCCCGAATCGGTGAAATTCTGCAGAAAATATTTTTTTTCACCCTTTATCGTTTCTGCGATCTTTCCTATATCTTCGGGGGTGTGAAGCTCGTTTGTAACGGTCGTTCTGAATTCGTGGTCAACGTTGCTGCTTGAAATGATATTAATACTTTTTATTATATCTTCGTAGACGATATCGGATATTCCCGATGTCAGCGCGTATTTTTCCTTACAGTTTTTGATATCCATTGCAACGTAGTCAAGAAGACCGTCTTTTATAAGCTCTTCAAGCTTGTCCGGGTACGTTCCGTTTGTATCAAGCTTTACAGCGTATCCCATATCTTTTATTTTTTTTATAAATTCTTTTATACCGTTTTGCATCAGAGGCTCTCCGCCCGTTATACAAACACCGTCAAGCATACGGCGGCGCTTTTCAAGAAATGAAAAGAACTCGTTTTCTTCTATCTGCGATGATGTGTCTATATGTGTGACGAGAGACGCATTGTGGCAAAAAGGGCATCTGAAATTGCAACCGGGGGTAAAAACTATGCAGGCAGTCTTTCCCGGGAAATCAAGCAGGGTGAGTTTTTGTAATCCGTTAATTTTCATAATTCATCCGTTTAAAAGTGTAAAATAAGGAGATATGAAAATCACATCTCCATATTATCCTTTATTCAAGAATATTTGTTGTAATGTAGTCAACACCCCATAACGCAAGCCTTTCGCCTGCCTTCGGGTCATCGACCGTCCATGCGTTTATTTTTAATCCGAGACCGTGAAGAGCTTTGACGTTATCTTCTGTGAGTGACTTGTGCTGACAGTCAAGGTCAAGACGGTACTTTTTCATAAAATCCACGTTTTCTTTGCTTATGTCACCTGTCAGAAACTGTGCGGGACTGTCGGGACATAATTCTCTTACGTATATAAGATCTTGCTGATGGAATGAAATGAAGATCACGCCGTCAAGATATTTTTCCGATTTGATTATATCGACTATCTGCTTTACCTGTTCCTTTGTGAAGGGGGTCTTAAGCTCAAGAACGGCTGTTTTTTCATACCTCTTGCATATTCTTATATATTCGGACAGAAGAGGAATGCGAAGATCGGTACGCGTCTTTCTGCCGCATATATCGTAAAGCTCAATGTTTTTAATTTCGCTGTAGTCGGTTTTTTCGATCGTCACGTTATCTTTTGCAACACGTGAGGTCGTTTCATCGTGTATCACGACGAACTTGCCGTCGCGCGTCATATGCACGTCCGTTTCAATACCGAAATAGCTTCTGTTTGCCGCGGCGACAAAAGCGGGAAGGGTATTTTCTTTTTCGATTCCGCTAAGTCCCCTGTGCGCTATCATCAAAGTGTTTCTTTTATTTATCTTTACAGTGTTCATATATTTTGTCCGGTAAATAGTTTTGTTTCTATGTCTTCAATGCGTTCAACGACCTCATTGTCCTGCATGTCACAATCATCAGTACTGTAGAGACCGTCCGGGTTTTTAAACCACAAATAATTCATTCCGAGCTGCTTTGGCGCATGAAAATCCTTTGTGGGATTGTCTGCAATATAGATCATCTCCTCAAACGGGATCTTCCACCTGCACTGCATTATTCTGAAAGAAATATCATTCGGCTTTCTGAACTGAGGTCCGCCAAGCTCATCTGTTATTATAATATCGTCAATTATCTTATCAAGACCGAGAGATGCAAGCTTGTTTTTTTGTCCGCTGACACGCCCGTCGGTTATGATCCCCACTTTTATTTTTGCACTATGAAGCTTTGATATAAGCTCTTTTACTCCGTTATACAGTGAAATTTCGGGTGTATGCTCGCGGTAAATGCTGATACATTCAGCTTTTTTGCCTGTCAGACCTTCTTCTGTGAGCAATTCATCTATAGCTTGCTTGCCTTGCTGAAAATAAGATATGAGCTTGTCGGCGTATTCATCGTTTCCGAGAAATCTTGCAACGGCACAAAATCCGCTTCTTACGTATTCTTTTTCTGAATAAAGAGTGTCGTCAAGATCAAAAATAACACCTTTTATATCATGCGGTATCTCGCTTTTGCAGATACATACACTCTGATCAAATCTGCTGTATACAGCCCCGTCGCTTATGTGAGTGCTTTTTACGGGAGTGGTACCGCTTAATATTTGCAGTACGGATTCGGCTGAACGTGCACCTGATTTCATCGAAAGCGGAGCCCCGCCGCCGTATCTCGGGTTTATTTCTATGAAGTAGTCGTCAAGTGTTTCATCTTGACGTATGAGCTGAACCGTCATCGGTCCGCACGGCTTGAATTTTTCGATTATTTTGTACGTTTCATCAAGTATTTTCCTGTCATTGACGATCTTTGTCTTCGAAACCTCGCCGCTTCTTACGGCAAGACGTATTCTCGGGGTAATGAAAACGGGGTTGCCGTCAAAATCACAGAAAATGTCGACGGTGTATTCCGTACCCTGAATAAACGGCTGAATGATATAATCATCCGTTTTTTCAGCATACATGGAAAGTTGTGATTTGTCGGTTACTTTGAAAGCGTTGATACTACTGCTCCCATCCTTCGGCTTTATAAAACACGGGAAGGTGCCTTGATATTTTTTGTAATCGTTGAATGTTTCGGGCGCTTTTACACCGCATTCCTTGAAAAAATCAAATGTAAGATTTTTGTCCCTGCAAACAGCAATTTTGTCGGGAGCGCTTATCATAACTTTTGTGTTGACAGCTGCAAAGCGTTCGGTGCTTTGTGAAAGCAAAAGAAGGTCCGTGTCGATCGTCGGTATAACAAGATCGATACAGTCTTGCTTACAGATATCCAAAAGTTGCGGAATGTAATTCGGGTCCTTTACCCTGCAAACTCTTCTTGCGTGATCGCAAAAAAACAATGCCGGGGCAGTTGGAGTAATATCAGTACCGTATATTTTTAATTTTATGTCCAGATTAAGTGCGGCAGATCTGAACGCCTGGATAAGCTCTATTCGTCTTCCTACACCTGTAAATAATATTCTGAATTCTTTCATATAATTTACCGCTTCCGTTATTTGTTTTTCAGTTCGCTGTTAAGAAGGTCGACTATTTTTAAATCTACGTCTTCGGAAAATTTGCGTGCAAATATTAAGTTTGGATTATATATTGCAGATTTTATTTCTTCCCAATCGGATTCTTTAAACGTTTTCGGGGAATTTCCTTCACGGTTTTTCCGGTCAATATACCGTGCATTCTTGTGTGTACTGCGTAATGCTGCATATTCGGAATTCATAAGAAGAGATTGGATAAAGACTTCATCTGCCGCCAAAGAATTTTTATATATCTTGTAAACATCATCTTTTTTCGAAAGGACGTATTCGGCAAAATAACCCGGGATACTCCATAAAGCAGATCCGGCGTACAGAGGATACTTTTTACTCTTTTTAGACACAAAAGGAGTGTGCAGTTTTGCAATGGCGTGATTCAATATCTTGACGGCCTTATTTGTTCTGAACAGATTATTTTCGACAAAATAATGCTTACAGTAAACTTTATAGTCTGAGAACAAAATCGGGCTTATCGCCTGTGTCAATAAAGATGTCCGATCGGTTTTCTTCAAAAAACGCATCTATTTCATCCGCAGTTTTCAAAGGTAGATCCGCACCATTGAGGTAATGTAAAAAGTCAGGAGAATCTTTAATTGCTTTTTCTATAAGCTTGAATTCAGCATCGATCTGAGAAAAACCTGCCCAGTACATTTTTTGAGGCTCAAGAAGTGTTACACTTGCGTTTTTTAATTCGGGGACGAATTTTTCAATATCAATGTCTGATTTTGAATCTTTAAGTAGATAGAAAGAAAAACGGGAGTCGTCCAAAAGCCTTATCAAAGTCTTAACTATTGTTGTGTTGTTATGTACCGTTAACAAGACCGCATGCTTCACGTCAACGACTCCTTTGCCTTTTCAACTGTATCACTGCCCATGAATTCTTCCATCGTGACGGAGGTTTCGGACGTTATACCGTCTCGCTTCAAAACCGTCAGGACAGTTTTGAATATTATTTTCCAATCTCCGATGAATGTGATGTTGTCTACGTATTCAACGTCGTAATCAAACTTTTGTTCCCAGGTTATTGCATTTCTTCCGTTTGTCTGCGCGTAACCCGTGAACCCCGGTCTGACCTCGTGACGTCTTGCCTGATGCTCGTTATATCGCGGAAGATATCTGACAAGAAGCGGACGGGGACCTACTATTGAAATATCGCCTTTTATGATGTTGATAAGTGACGGAAGCTCGTCAAGCGACGTGCTTCTGAGTACTTTTCCGAATTTGCCCAAACGCAGTTCATCGGGCAAAAGCTCGCCGTTTTCGTCTTTTTCATCACTCATCGTTCTGAACTTGTAAAGCTTGAATATTTTTTCGTTAAGCCCGGGACGCTCTTGCTTGAAAACAACGGGCGAGCCAAGCTTTATGCGCACGATCAAAGCAACGATAAGTATGACAGGAAAAAGAACTGTCAGAGCTAACAATGACAAAATAAAGTCCTGCGGACGCTTAACGTATTTTTCGTAAAATCCCGGCTTGTGTTTCATAGCTCCCCCATATGTACACTTATCTTACAATATATTATACTACATAATGGTATTGTTGTCAAGTAGAATATTATATTAATAACTATTTTGAGAAAAGCTTTCTGATCATATCAAGCGGTATTATAAGCGATGACAAAAGTAAAACAAAAGATATCTGTCTGAAATTCAGTACAGCACAGCGGAAAATACTTCCGCCGAAGTACATAAGCAAAAGCTGAACGCCGACTACTGCACTTATTATGGGAATAAACAGTTTGTTTTTTGTTATGTGTGAAAACAGGTTTAATCTATGTGTTCTTACGTTAAAACAGTTAAAAACGCCCAAAAAAACAAAAAGGCCGAAAAAACCGCAGTAAAATTCCGTATTGTGCCCTGAAAAGAAATTATAAACGAAATCCGAAAGCAGATACCAAAGCATAATGACGACGCATATGATGCCGCTGTAAAGTATATTTACGATCATCGGTTTTGTAAGTATCCGTTCGTTTTTTCCTGTTGGCGGCTCGCTCATATATTCCTCCCTTGCTTCTTCGGTTGCAAATGCAAGCCCTGCCAGAGTATCCATTATGATATTTATCCACAACATTTGTAACACGGTTACGGGCGTTTCACAGCCTATCAAAGGAGCAAACAGCGAAACGGCAACGGCACAAAAATTCATCGTGAGCTGAAACATCAAGAATTTTTTTATGTTTTTTAATATCGTTCTTCCGTAAAGGACTGCTTTTGTCACGGATGAGATGTTGTCATCAAGTATGATTATGTCGGATGCCTCTTTTGCTACGGATGCAGACGATCCCGGTGCAAAACCGACGTCCGCATGTTTTAAGGCGGGGGAGTCGTTTATTCCATCTCCTGTCATTGCGGCAACGAGTCCCTCGCTCATACAAATTTTCACAAGCCTGCTTTTGTCTTCGGGATAAGCTCTTGCAACTGCGGCAATAGAGGGAAGTTCTTTTTTGATTTCATCGTCAGTCATCCCCGAAAGCTCGACTCCCGTTACGATCTTCCGCCTTTTTCCGAAGAGAATACCCGAATCAACAGCTATGGATTTTGCCGTGTCAGGACCGTCACCTGTTATCATAACAACGTCAACGCCTGCTTTTTGCAGACGCTTTACCGAACTTTTTGCTTCACGTCTCAGACCGTCCTTCATATTTACGGCACATATGAGCGTAAGACAGTCACTTTCATCGGAATAAGCGAGCAAAAGAATACGCCCGCTGTTTTCGGCAAACTGTTTTACGGTATCGCTGAAGGCTTTGTCAATTTTAACGACGTTCCCCGATCTGTCAATGCCGTGAGTGCATTTTGAAAATAATACCTCGTACGCACCTTTGTAAAACGTTCTTTTTTTGTTATTCTTCACAGCCGTTGCCGAAGAATATTTTCTTTTGCTTGTAAATTCAACCGTTTTTACTGTCGTGTAATCTTTTGAATATTTTTCATCGGATACTGAAAAAACGGCTCTGTCGGTGTTGTTTCCGCCCACTGCTTCACCGTCGGTGCGCTTGCATGATGACGTTAAAATACTGCAGCAGGAAAACAGCTTGTAAGCATCAGTCTGTTTGAAAGCCGAAAAGGGAAGAACGTCACCGTTTGCCATAATAAAATCGGACACAGTCGGTTTGCCGTACGTAAGCGTTCCGGTTTTATCCGTGAACAGTATGTTCATGCAGCCTGCCGTCTCTATTCCCACGGGCTTTCGCACAAGCACGTTGTCTTTTTTCATCTTTTTGATGTTTGCGGAAAGCACCACACCTATCATCATAGGTAAGCCTTCGGGTACTGCAACGATAACGACGGTGAGCGCAAGAGTTACCGCGTGTAACAGTGCTTGCATAACCGCTTCAGGCGAGGACAAAAATGTAAATATAAGCTCTTTACTGTATGAGTTGTCTATTATTACTGCGTTGAACAGATCCGCAAATGCAACGAGAAAGGCAGAAAAAAATCCGAGCTTGCTTATGGAACGTGCAAGCACCGAGAGCTTTTCTTTTAACGGACTTTCCGCGCCTTTTGTCTGCAATTCGCCTGCTATTTTTCCGTAATATGTACCGTCGCCAACGGCTTTTATCTGCATAAGACCGTCACCTTCGCATATAAGCGTTCCCGAAAGCAGTGTGTTTTGCGACAGTATTCCGCCGAAAGCTCCGCCATCCGAAGGCATTTTTATAACTTCCTTGCTTTCTCCGTTCAGTGCCGATTGGTTTACCGTAACCTTCCCGTGCACGATGACGCCGTCTGCGTGTATTTTTTCTCCGGGTATCAGTAAAACGATGTCACCGCATACAAGCTCCGACGGCGGCAAAGAGGATATTTTTCCGTCTCTTATCACAGAACACGTGCATTTTTCGCTTTCTTCAAGCAAAGACAAAAACGCTCCCTCCGAGCCGTATTCGGAAAGTGCTGAAATGAACGTCGAAATCAGTATTGCCGATACTATACCGACTGCCTCGTACGGATCAAAATCCTTTATCCAGAATAAGGCGTTGATTAAAAGAGTCCCCAAAAGTATTTTTATTATAGGATCGTTGAACGAAGAAATAAATTGCTTGAAAAACGAATGCCGTTTCTTTCTTGTCACACGGTTCTTTCCGCTTTTTTCTGCGGAAAGGGTTGCTTCTTTTGATGTAAGACCTTTGAAATCTTCATATTTTGTCATTGGTTAACTCCTGAAAATATTCAAACTTTATACTTGCATTATCGGTATGTGTATGATAAAATGTAAGCTGTATAATACTATTCCGCATTACTTAATAAAATGATTTTACGGAGATGATTTTATGACAAAGAAAACACGAAAAGTAATAATATCAACAGCTGCCGCTATATTGTTTATTGCAATCATATATATTTCCGCGGCGACCGTGTGCGCGTATAAAGAAAATTATTCAAACGATGACGAGACAGGCTTTTTTCAAAAGCTCTCACATTCTGTATACGGAGGGATAAGTGATAATACACCTGCATCTATCTTCAGAAAAACGGTGTATAATCTCACAGGCAGGGTTTCCTCAAACGACGTTAAAAACGGAAAGAACGGATTTTTATTTCCCGTAAAGACGGATACGTTTGACTATAAGAAGGACTTTAACGGTGAATATACGTATTCGGAAGAAGAGCTTTCAAAAATTGCAGATACACTTCAGAACGTAAAGTCTTTTTATGAAAACAACGGCGCGGAATATTGTCTTTATATCATACCGAACACGCAGACCGTGTACGATGAAATATCTCCGTTTGGGGATGAAATATCGGAAAATACACGCTCGTCAAAGCTTATCGAATATATGAATGAAAATACGACAGTCGATATATCATCCCTTGCGGAAGTAATAAATAATTACACGGATGGATATAATCTTTATAACAACACGGAAAATTCAATAAACTCTCTCGGCGCTTACTACGTATACGATGCAATAGCACAAGACGTAGGTAAAGCTTTTACACCGTTTAATATAAACCACCTTGAGCTTACGAAGACGGAAACTGACGGAAAAGAGCTTGCAGAACGCGTCGGTATGAAAAAGACCGTGAAAAATATAACGTATACGGTGGATATGTCACCGCTTGAGTTGAAATACGCGGTTGTTGAAAAAGAAAACGGTATAACCGTTACAACGGCTGAAAAAGATTCGGGGATCAAAGGAAATACGAAGCTCCTTTTGCAAATACCGTCAGAAAATGAAAGAGCACTTTTAAAGCCGTATTTTGCTGCAAGCTATGCGGAGGTCGTATCAGCACCCAATGCTTTGGCTTGTGAAGAAGACGGCATCGATGCGGTCGTACACGTTATAAGGGAAGATGAGCTCGATATCTGGCTTGACGAGGTCACATCTTCTTCATACGGTGAAAGTGTCACAAACGGCATACCTACCGAAAAGCCTCAAATATACACAGCACTTTCCGTTGCACGCGGCAGTACGCTCGTTTTCGGCAAGGCGGAAGACGGTGCGAAGATAGTAGGCAAATGCGGAGGAAAACCCTCAGAAACGGTTTGTATTGACGGACTGTTCATTATATCGGTCGAAAACAGCGGCGGCAGTGATATAATGATAACGGCACAGAAGAAGGGAATGGAAGTATCCTCTCCTGCATATACGTCGGTCCCGAAAAAGACGGTAAATTCCGATAATATTATTACAGGCAGCGGCTCAAGATTGTTTTACGACCAAACACTTGAGGATTATACAAAAGAAAACGCATTTTCAGATAAACAGCTTTCGTATATGGACAGAAACGCAAAGCATCAGCTTGACGATATAAGAAAGCTTACGGGTAAGGAAACGGAGATCATTATTCTTTGTGCGCCCAATCCGCTCACAGTTTACGGTGACAGCGATGTTTCAGACAGGATCAAAAACCGTGTGGTTGAGGAAAACGAAAGCAGAAAGAATGCTTTTGCTGAAAAAATGTCGGAAATAGACGGTATATCTGTCATCGACCTTACAGACGTAATAAAAGAAAATGAAGATGCGGGAAAACTGTATTATCAGACAGATACTCACTGGACGGAGATAGGGGCTTATTTCGGTTACCGAAGCCTTATGCAGAAAATAGCGGAGAAATTCCCGAATGCCGCACCGTATGACATGGATGATTTCGATATAAAATACACGACGGATATAGGCGGAGATCTTGCAGGTTTTATAGGCGTTGAAGAAAGAATACGCGAAAGCGTTCCGCACCTCGTTCCTCGCTTTGAAAGCAAGGTCAACGAATCCTACGAAAAACCCGAAACTATATCAAGACCCGAGGCTATCGACGCATTCAGCCTTACCGCAAACGGTGACGGACTTCCTTCGGCGTATATGGTCCGCGATTCGTACGCTATGCAGATGCTGCCCTATACGGCTGAACATTTTTCAAACCTTTATATCGGCGAAATGTGGGATTACGGTATCGACAGAGATGCTGTAAAAGAGCTTGCACCCGATTATATCATATACGTGGTTGCCGAAAGAAATATCGGAAATTTGTTTATGGGTTAAATGAATGAAACAAAAAACGGAATTTTTAAAAAGATTGTTTATGATATCCATCGGCGCATTGATATACGCCGCAGGAGTAACGCTTTTCTTTGAAAGCAACAGCCTTGCACCCGGAGGGGTGTCGGGAATATCCATAATACTTGATAAAACTGTCGGTATATTTCATACGGGTACGTGGGTGTTTTTGATTAATATTCCGATACTCATTCTCGGAGCTGTGAAATTCGGGATCAAGTTTATGCTTTCAACCGTTTACACGGTCGGACTTGCATCTGTTCTTATGGACGTTATAGCAAGGTTTGAGCTTGATTTGACACAAGACGTGCTTCTTGCCGCAATATTCGGAGCACTTTTGACGGGTGTCGGAATAGGACTTGTTTTCAGATTCGGTGCAACAACAGGCGGATCCGATATAATAATACGTGTTTTGAGAACAAAATACAGACACGTAAGCACAGGTACGCTGTTTCTGGTGATAGACTGTATAATAATAGTCGCATCGGCTGTTTGCTTCAAAAATATATCTCCTGCACTTTATGCGGCGGTTGCGGCTTTCTTGCAAACAAGGGTGATCAATACTGTCTTGTATGGTTCTGATACGGCACGACTTGTGTATATAATTTCCGATAAGCCGGAGGAAATATCAAAAAGACTTTTGCTCGAAATTGAAACGGGGGTAACTTTTCTTGACGGAAAAGGGGCGTATACGGATCATAGCAAAGAGGTAATTATGTGCGTGCTTCAGTCAAGAAATTTCCCAAAAGCGAAGGATATTGTAAGACAGGAAGACGAAAACGCTTTTATTATCGTCACTTCGGCAACGTCGGTGTTCGGTGAAGGGTATAAGAAAAATACAAGCGAAGAATTATGATAAGACATGCACGATGAAAAAAAACGATGACTCGAGAAGAATACAGTACAGAATGGTAGTAAACAAGTGAATTGCCGAATGAGGAAAGAAAAATCTTTGCTTTTTGAAAAGAAAATCAAAAAAAGACTTGACAAAACAAAAAAAGTGTGATACAATACTTGAACAGTGAGAGGCAATGTGCCGGAGTGGCGGAACAGGCAGACGCCCGAGACTTAAAATCTCGTGGGATTTTTTCCCGTACCGGTTCGAGCCCGGTTTCCGGCACCATTTATTAAAAGCCGGTCACTATTCATATCGCGGAGTGGAGCAGTTGGTAGCTCGTCGGGCTCATAACCCGAAGGTCGTTGGTTCAAGTCCTTCCTCCGCAACCAGTTAAAACGAAAAGCCACCCGTTTGGGTGGCTTTTTGTTTTGATTCATTCCGAGAGTGAGAATTCCATCTTTGCTTTGGGGCATGAGCACGACGAGTGGTGCTCGTTGGGTAGCGAAGTTCAAAACATCACGGTGTGATGCTTTGAACAAGCGCTGTCCCCAAAGCAAGGAGAAATGAAGCAAGGCTGCGCTTTGCACGCATTTCGACTATGCGACGGGACGGGCGCGAAGCGATAACCCGAAGGTCGTTGGTTCAAGTCCTTCCTCCGCAACCAACAGTGTGAACCGAAAAAGATATCGGTTCGAAAAACCCCGAAACCACAGGGGTTTTCGCTCAAAGGGGCAAAAATTGACCAATGGGTGAAAGCCGGTACGGGGCAAAAGGAAATCCGATCATCAAACGAGACGGTCGGATTTTTCTCGTTACAAAAAACTGTTCAAAAAAGTTACAATTTATCCTCTTGCAATTCTCGTTATAACGAAGTATAATAAAGGAGGGTAAGATAACGAATTGTTCCCTTGTGTAATATGCGGTATAACGAAGCATATAACGGGGATAATACGAAAATTTTCAAGGGGATATCGCCTTGTTGGTTATTATATAACAAACAAGGCGTCCCTTTACGCTCTGAAAAATGAGAGATAAGGGTGCGGCTATGGCAGATAAAATAACAGCGCAGCAAGTGGCTGAAAAATGGAAAATGACAGTAAGGAATGTGCAGGACCTGTGTAAACGAGGAAGAATTCCCGGAGCAGAGCGAAAAGGACGGGATTGGATGATTCCTGCCGATGCTCAGCGCCCAATCGACGGCAGAAGCAAGGAAGGTAAAGCGGCAAAGGAAAACTCTGCCCTACATCAGCCCCTTATTCGTAAGGCTCCGTTCCTCGATATGACAGACCTATATACCAAGCCCGGTTCGGCAAACGAGGTCATTGCATCCCTTGCTGATCACCCCGAAGCACAGCAGTTGTTTGCCGCCGAGATTGCCTACAGCCGCGGCGAGATCGACAAGGTGTATGAACACGCACGGCATTTCTTAAATTTACATTCCGGCTTTTACGCCGTCAACGCAGGCGGTATGCTGCTTGCGCTTGCGGCAATGTGGAAAGGCGATATTAACCTGTATAGAGAAGCTAAGGTACATATCACGGAGGCAACGGCAAAAAACGATATAGACAGAGATATCATGGCACTTTCCCTTGCTTGCGTTAATAGTGCGGTGCGGGATCTTTCAAACTATCCGGGATGGTTCCAGCGGGGCCAATTTGAGTATTTGCACCCGGATTCTCACGCTGCAGCAAAGGTTTTTTACGTCAAATACCTGCTTGTGTTTGCACAGGAAATGGCAAAGGGCAAGTTCAAGCTGCCCGATGTTACGGGTATGGGACTGGTGAAGAGCATTCCTTATATCACCGAGCCGCTGATCTCCGGTGTAGTTGCGGAAAAGCTGGTCATTCCCGAAATATATCTGCGTTTGCTCGTTGCGATTTCCTATCATCAGATCGGTGACGATGCAAGCGCCGTCAAGCATATAGATATAGCCATCGCTCTTGCGTTGCCTGACAATTTGCTGGGTATTCTTGCCGAGCACAGACGTAATTTTGATACTCTGTTGGACGACCGATTGCGGCTTGCGGACGAGAAAGCGTTTGACCGTTTTAAGGCACTCCACAAAAGTTTGCTGGAAGGCTGGACGAAGGTTCACAATTCGCTTTTGTCCCGAAGTGTATCCAGTGCTTTGACCATCAGAGAAAGGGAGATTGCCCGTCTTGCTGCTTTTGGAATCAGCAACAGCGAAATTGCGGGACGACTGTATATGTCGGTGGACTCGGTAAAAAAATCCATCTTCCGTATTATGAATAAAACGGGTGCGACAAAACGAGAAGAGTTAGGTGCATACGTGTAAAGGCAAAAAACTGTCCACTTTTTGGACTCAAAAAGTTACCCATAGAATAAAAAGAATCCTGTATAATGATGCCATAAATCATTATGCAGGATTTTTTCTGTCTGAAAGGAGGAACCCCGTGAATGACGAATATCCGAGAAGGTGATCTCTACAAAATCGTTGAAATTGAAGGACACACATTTGAGATAAGGTACGGATATTACGAGCCGGAATTGGAACGGGAACGAAATGAACCGATGCCGATTTATCCGGATTTTTTAAAAGAACCGATGCATACTGCAACCGGATACCCATTTGTTACAGCAGACCAGGAGATCTGCCGACATTTTAGTCCAAAGCCCAAAATATCCGGTGAAGGATGGTGCAACGATTGTCAACATCTGGAAAAGCACGACGATTTCCTCGGTGTTTGTAGATGTCCAAAACGGTGCAAACAGGAAAGCACGTCATAAGCTGTTAAAACAAAATATCTTCGTCTAAAGCGGAGTGCAAACAGGGGTACTCCTGTTTGGTAGGCTACTTCGTACCCTACCAAACAATGCCTTGTTAGCCGCAAAGCCAATCACCAAAGCCCCAAGTGCCAAATTTTGCGTCTGCCACCCATTATAATGTTTCGCGTGGGGACAGAGGCTCGAAAATCCCTGTAATTAGGCTTGTAAACACAAGCCAATGGAGGGCGAAATGATGTGAACTGCAAAGGATTAATTCGCCCCTATCAATTTGTGAAAATTAAAGTGTTTATAAAGGAGGCCAATTATATGACTCGCAAACAAAGTTTAGGAAACAGAATCACAAGCGTATTTGTGACGATCGCCATTCTGTTTACCATGATCCCTCTGACCGTTCTGACAGCGTCTGCGGCAAATGTAAACAGCAACCGCGCGGCAGACCCGTCAACCATGGACGGTTGGAAACAGTTCTTCCACATAACCGGTGATATCTCTACCGAAAACGCAGGCGGCGTTTGGATGGATAAATCCGTCTTTACCGATGCATCCGCATTTAGCGGTCTTGGTATTACCCAGGATGAACAGAACAGTTTCCTTGTTGCTCTGTCTGCCATAGCAGCCAACATGAACATCACCGGAATGTCCAGCGTTCCTACCGATACTATGTTGGTTCTGGACCTTTCGGGTTCAATGAACGGTGACAATGGCAACAACGATGTTGTTAAAGACCTTATCTCTGCCGCAAACGAAAGCATTAAGAATCTGCTTTCCTCCAATAAGCATAACCGAGTAGGTGTGGTTCTTTATTCCGGACCTTATACAGTAGGGGGAAGCACTACTGACAACGATGCAATTCTTATGCTTCCTCTCGGACGCTACACTACCGACAGTAAAGGCGAATATCTTTCCTATGGTACACGCTATGGAAATAATCCTAACGGAAACGGCAACCGAAATTTTGAAGTTGTTAAGCTGAATAGTGCTGTTAGATACGAAAACAGCAACCAAGCTCCTGCATCCAATCAAAAGGATGCCTATGGCGGAACCTATATCCAAAAGGGTGTTATTCTGGCGATGAATCAGTTTACATCCGTTGCCAATTCCGCAACTATAGAAGATCCGATTCTGGGAACTCTAAATCGCAAGCCGGTTTTGGTGCTTATGTCTGACGGCGCGCCTACGGTTGGCAGTACAAACTTTACCGCACCCGGTACCATTCAGTTGGGCGACGGAAGTGCAACCAGCGCTGCTCTCGGCTTTGTCAGCCAGTTAAGTGCAGCTTATGCAAAGGCTAAGATCGAAGAAAAGTATGGAACTGACGCTTTGTTCTATACGCTGGGTCTTGGCGTGGACAATGACAGCATCGCACTGAGTGTTCTGGATCCTGATCACTCCGAAGCTTCCACCGCTGTGGACGACTTCTGGAATGACATTCAAACCAATTGGCGCGGTCAGATCACCTTTGCAGGCTATAACCATATTGATGTAGGCGAGACGGTTTCCCTCGGAAACAACCGCTCCGTTACCAAGATCAGCACGCCCCTGGAACAGAACTATGTAGATCAGTATTTTTCCGCAAGCACGAGCAATATGATCGACGTGTTCAAAAACATCGTCAGTACGATCCAACTTCAGTCTGCATATTTCCCCACTCTTATTTCTCAGAATGAGGATCTTTCCGGCTATGTCTCCTTCGTAGATAAGATTGGCGAATATATGAGCGTGACCGATATCAAGGGTATTCTCATTGACAATCACCTTTTCTCCGGTGCGGATATTGCCTCCAATTTTGTATCCGGCGGTGGTAACCTTGGAACCTATGACAATCCTACCGCGCTGGGTATAGAAATGGTAGCGGCCGTTCGTGCGAGACTGGAACTCGACAGCGATGATACCGCAAGAACGCTGATCGGTCTTGCCTATGAAAACGGTCAGCTTAGCTATACCAATGCCAACAACTACTCCAATTATATCGGTTGGTATGCCAACGCAGCAGGCAAGTTCCTCGGCTTCTATAACGAGGGTACTACCGTTCTTCCTGAGGTAACCGGCAACGCGGACACCGATCCTGCGTTCGTGATCCGTTCCTACGGTTATCTGGGTGCGGTGGATGAAAGCCACGGTGTAACCGAGTCCGATATGATGTATGCGACCGTTCAGGTACGCAAAAACATCGCCACCGGCGAAGAGCTTGTGACCTTTGCGGTTCCCGCAGCGCTTATCCCTATCGTTTCCTATAATGTAACCTTGGATGAGAACGGCGAGCTTTCCGAACTCACCGTCAGCGGTGCAGATAATCCCATCCGCTTGGTATATGAGGTTGCACTGGACGATAATATCAATTCCTTAAACGTTAAGGAAGTGGTATCTGCGGATTATCTGGCAGAAAATACAAATGCAGATGGTACCATTAATTTCTACACCAACCAGTGGAATCATGAAAATACCACCGGCTACGGCACCGTCAATACCTATAGCTACTTTAACCCCTCCAGACAGAACGATAAGTACTACTATCTGGAAGATGCCCCTGTTTACAGCGACACCAGCGGCACTCTGTATACCAGTGAGGCACAGCCATCGGCTGACGGAACCTTCTACCGTTCCTATAGCGTATATAAGAACAACGGAAGCCTCCGTACCGAGACCGTTTACCGTCCGCTGTCCGCAGCAGCAAAAGCAACGGCACTTCCCAAGGGCGACGGAACCTGGTATATCCCCAAGGGTAACGTTCACGTGAACCTTGACGGCTACACCGTGGATAAGGCCCAAAATTTGACCGGAACGCTCGGTCAGGTCCATATACCTTTTACAGATACCAAAAATCACGCTGTTAACGATGAGGGTTATAACTTCTACGTTGGTGCTACCCTCGGTAACAACGGTAAGATGACTGTGATTCCCGAGACCGGTATCAAGCTGACAAAAACAATGGCAGCCGGTGTTGCGGATCCGGGCACGGAGTTCGTGTTTGACATTTTCAACACTACCAATGCGCAGGATGGACGTTATTATCCGGCATGGCTTATCAAGGCCGATGGAACCGAGGTTGAAACCAGCGTACTGTTTGATGACGGAAACGCTACGGTTGAACTCAATGCCGGCGACGTCCTCTACATCGGCGGTCTGACCGCAGGCGATACCTTCCGTATCATAGAACGCGAGACAGCCGAATATGTTGCCACCGCTACCGGCCTTTCCGACAGCGGCACAGTGACTGTCAACCAATACGAGATCAAGAACGTGTCCTTTGTCAACGATGAAAGAGGTACCGGCAACCTGACGATCGCAAAGGAAGTCGAGCATGACTTCGGTCAGGATTATCAGATCCCGGAAGATAAGAACTTTACCATACAGGTGACTCTCAGCGGTATCGGCACGGCAAATGCTACCTTTACGGCTGAGCATTCCGGTAATTCTGCAATCACAAGCATCTCCACCGATGCAGAAGGCAAGTTCACCGTTACGCTCAGGCACGACGAACAACTTGAGGTGTTCGGACTTCCCGCAGGCACAACGGCTACGGTAGTTGAGACCGAAAAGGGTGCCGGATTCACACCGACATATTGGGATAACGGTCAACGCGGCGACGGACAGGTAACCGTCGTGGATGCTAACACCGTTTCTGTAATCGTGGTAAATGATTATGAGGCTGCAGAGGTTTACCCCGTTAATATCACCGTCAGAGGAAGAAAACTGCTGGAAAATCAGAATTGGCAACAGGGTTATAGCTTTGATTTCGTGCTCCAGAAGCTTCTTGACGATGGCAGTTGGCAGGATCTTGGTACTGCTCAGGCATCCTACGGCGCAACCACTTTTACCTTTGCAAACGCTTTTGAAGATGAAAAATACGAGGCTGCAGGAACCTATTATTACCGTGTTATCGAGATCGAGCCCGACACTCCTCTCGGCGGATTTACCTACGACAAGACTGTACACTCCTTCTCGGTTATCGTTGGTGATGCCAACATGGACGGACAGCTTGAGATCACAGATGTGGTCGCTTCCAGACCCGACACTACCGAAGTAACAAAGAACACCGCCGGTTGGAATGTGAATGCAGAATTCACCAACACCTATTCGGTTTCCGGAAATGCCACGGTGACCATCGATCTGAACAAGGCGATCACCAACAACGGCGGTTCGGCAAAATCTCTGGCAGGATACACCTTCGGCTTGTATGACGGTGAGAACCTTGTATACACCTCTCCGGCAACTACAGACCGTGGTTTTGCAAGATTTGTTCTGTCCTATATGGAAACGGGAACCTATCAGTATACCTTGAAGGAGATCGTTCCTGAAACTGTACCGGCAGGATGGATCTACAGTAATGTTGAAATCCCCGTTACGGTCATTGTTTCTGACAATGGCGACGGCACCATCTCTGCTATCATCTACATCGGTGCAGAACAGCCTGCAAATGCCGGAACTTCCATTACAGCAAACTTTACCAATACCTACGATCCTGCCGATACTGAGCTTGACATCGACTTCGTAAGCAAGGAAATTTTCGGCAGAGATCTGGTGAACGGCGAGTTCAAATTCGAAGTTCAGAAACAGGACGGCACCAAGGTTCTCGAAGGAACCAACGATGCGACAGGTAAGGTAACCTTTAACGAAACCCTTAAGTTCGACAAGGCAGGAACCTATTTCTACAATATCGTCGAAACCGGTGCAGACGGTAACGGTGTTGTCACCGACAAGACTACCTACCGTATGACTGTGAGCGTAACCGACGTGAACGGTAAGCTGAGCGCAAGTTACGTATTTGTCAATGCTACCGGCAACAAGATCACATTTAAGAATACCTATACGGCAACGCCTGTAGACCATTCCATCGTAGGCGACAAGGTTCTGAACGGCAGAACGCTTCTGAATGACGAGTTCTCCTTCGTGCTCACCGAGCGGAGTTACAACGGTGATGCGATCCGGAATCCGAGAAGCTGGACGGTGAAGAACCTTGCAACAAATACCGACAACATCGTATTCCCGGCGATCTCCTACAACAAGGCAGGAACCTATGTGTATACCGTAAGAGAGGTTGTCGCCGAAGGCGGAACGACCTACGGTATCTCCTATGACAGCCGTGAATACACCGTGACCGTAGTCATCGAGGACAACGGTGCAGGCGCACTGATCGTGGAGTCTGAATCGGTCAGCGGTGCAGGCAACACCTTGGTGTTTGAGAATAACTACAAGGCAAATCCCACATGGGCACAGTTTAACGGCGAGAAGCAGCTCACCGGAAAGGTGGACAATAACCTCGTCGGCGGCGAATATGAGTTTGAACTTTACAACTCCAATACCGATTGGGAGAAGATTGGACAGCCCAGAGAAACCGTTAAAAACGCAAGGGGCGGTTTGATCACCTTTACTAAGATCGACTTTGATACTGTCGGTGATCAGCACTTTATCGTAGTGGAAAAGAACGGCGGCCAGACCATTGACGGTGTGACCTATGACGATACCGAGTATCGCGTGTGGGTCCAGATCACCGATGACCTGAAGGGTCAGCTGCATGCCACCATTCACATCTATGACGATGAAGGCATCCCGCAGGATAAGATCCTGTTCGTCAATGTCTATGAAATTACCGGCGGCGCATCTGTGACCCTGTCCGGTGAAAAGTTTATCGACGGACGTGATTTCAAGGATGACGACAGCTTCTCCTTCGAGCTTTACGAAGCCGACGAGAACTACAACATCGGCGAGACTCCCAAGACGACCGTTGCGATGGATTCCACAACTCATAGATATGAGTTTGATCTGAGCTACACGGCATCAGATGTGGGCAAGACCTTCTACTATGTCGTGAAAGAGACGGGTGCAGGCACGAATCTGAACGGACTTACCTACAGCAGCGCTGCGTATCAGATCAAGGTTGAGGTTCGTGATAACGGCACCGGCGGTATCGAGACGGTAACTACCATTGTAGATGCCACCGCCTCTACGCTTAATTTCGTCAATGAGTACGCTATCGAAGAAGGCGCTTCTGTGCAGTTTGAAGGCACAAAGGCTCTGGAAAACAGGACTCTCGGTAGCTTGAAGTTCTCCTTCAACCTCATCAAATCTGATGCAAACTGGATGCTTGGCGACATCCTCCAGTCCAAGCAGAACAATGGCACCGCCTTCGTATTCGATAAGATCGAGTACATGGCAGCCGGCGATTACTACTACCTGATCACCGAGGCAGACGCAGGCAGAACTGTCAACGGCATTACCAATGACAGTGCGGTCTACCGTATCCACGTCACGGTGACCGACAATCTGGATGGCACATTGTCCAGCAGCTACTCTGTTACAAAGGTGAATGGCCAGCAAGTTTCTTTGGTAAATAAAATTGTATTCACTAACATCTACAACGTGACCGGCACCGATTCCATCGAGCTGTCCGGCACCAAGACGCTTGACGGACGCGAGTGGAACGAGGATGACGAGTTCGTATTCGAACTCTATGAGGCAGATGCGAACTTCGAAAACCTTGGCGCAACTCCCGTGGCAACCACAACCGCAGATCCCGAAACCGGTTTTGTGATCAACATGACCTACGTACCGGATGATATAGGCGAGACCTTCTACTACGTGCTGAAGGAAAAGAACGCCGGTAAGACCATTGAAGGTGTCACCTACAGCAATATCGAGTACAAGGTTACCGTGACTGTTACCGACGACGGAAACGGTGCTGTGGACGCAACCGCAACAGTTGCAGACAGCGCAATTAATGCCCTGAACTTCACCAACGATTACGATTCTGCTTCTACTGTCATCGACTTTGAGGGTAGCAAGACACTGAATCTGATCAGCGGCAACCGTGAGCTGAAGGCAAATGATTTTACCTTCGATCTCTACAAGGCAAACGAAAACTTTGAGATCGACGGTGCAGCGATTCAGTCCGTGAAGAATGATGAGAACGGCAACTTCGTATTCGCAGGCATTCCTCTTGACACAGCCGGAACCCACAACTTCATCGTCAAGGAAAATAGCCAGAACCCTATTGGCGGCGTGGTATACGACAATACCCGGTACCACATTACTGTAACCGTTTTGGATAACGGTAAGGGTCAGTTGGTTATAACCGGCACCACTATGGTGAAGGTGAAGGGTGAGACCTCCGAGGTGGCACAGGACATCGCATTTGTCAACGACTACAGCGTAACCTCTACAAACGTGAATATCGTCGGTAGCAAGGAACTCACCGGCAGAGATCTGAACGAGGGCGAATTCAAGTTCGTGATGATTGAAGCAAACGAAGTCTTCAACATCATTGAGGACGCAACCCCGATGTACGCACTTAACGGCGCAGACGGCGGTTTCTCTTTCGACGCAGTTTCCTTCACCGAACCCGGTATTTACTTCTTCGTAGTTTACGAGGACGACAGTGTGGTAGCTGAGCGCGTGACCTTCGACGAAATGGTCTACTATGTGACCATCGAAGTGACTGACGACGAAAACGGCAAGCTGGTAGCAGGCGACCCCATAATCGTAAAGAAAGGCAGCGACGATGCAGTCGACACCATCGCCTTCAACAATGTCTATACTCCCAAGCCCGCAGACATTACCGTGGATATTGACATCGTCAAGACGGTCGTGAACAAGGGCAGCGAAAAGATCGGACCCGGAGGCTTTGAGTTCCTGTTGGAAGCTCCGGCAGACGGTGCGGAGGGCATCACCGAGATATCCGATGAAAACGGCAAGGCGAAGTTCACCCTGACCTTTACTGAGGACGATATCGGTAAGACCTTCTCCTACAAGCTGACTGAGGTCAACAGCGGCAAGGCAAACATAACCTACAGCACCGCCGAATATGCGATCACCATCACCATTGCGCTGAATGAGGAAACCAACACCCTCGTCGCAACTGTGACGATGAATGAAGCAGAAACGGCAGAGCCGGTTGCAGCGTTTGAGAATACCTACGATTACACACCTTCCGTCCCCGACAATCCTCAGACCGGAGACAACTCCAATCTGGAAATGTGGTTCGTTTTGATGTTTATCAGCGGCGGTGCAGTAATCACTCTGACCGTCTACGACAGAAAGAGAAGAAATGTAGCTAACAACTAATTATGAATGCAAGGCGGTGGCGATGATTCGCCACCGCCTTGCAACGCATCTAACCATTGAAAAATTCACAAATTTTTGATATAATTTAAGAAAAAAGCGAAAGAAACTCCTATGGGAAAGCAGCACAACAATCGATGTTGGACTGCCAACAGATATTATTACAAAAGGAGCATGGTATGCCATGGAAAAAGTAACTGTTGGTATTTGGAAAACACGCAATTTTTGGAAATTAGCAGTTCATTTTTTGGGATGAGGAGTCTGTTATGAAAAAAATAGAAGAAATTTTTGATTTTCTCATAAAAGATTATAATCTTTTATATAAAAGCCAAATTTTTTACCATTGTTATGGAAGTTGGACAGTGGTAACACATAGCTTTTATAATGACAGCGGTTGTTTTACGATTTACGATGAGGTTCAAAGAGGAATAAGTTATTGCTGTTCTTCGCAGTTTAGCACAGAATTGAAAAAGTTGAGCGAACGACCAATTAACGTCTGCACAATAGAACCGGATATCTGGGAAAAAGAAAGAAAAATTTGGATATTTGAACGCCCGTTTTTTCTGTGGAGTCAGAAGAGAGAATTAAATGTACTTTCAAAGGTTTTAAAAATACATCTCTCAAAAAATAATAATTTTTTCGGAATACAAGTGTAAAAACATAATGATATCGGTAGTGAGAATAGTATCAAAATTCAGAATAATTTAAGAATAAGATATTGATATTTATTAAGTTTATTTTGCATTGCAAACAATAGAAAATAGTTTGAAGAGATAAAACGGTTTAGTTAATTGGTTTCCCCTAACCGTTTTCTCACAAACGCGTCGTTAAGTTCAATATGGCTAAACTGTTGTAACACTTTGTATATTATGATCGTTATCGTGGATATTACTGCGATAATGATACGGACTATATATCTAGCCGTTATTACGATCCTGAGATCGGTCGGTGGATTATCCCTGAATCCAATGTGTATAATGGCGAGTTTGATGAGGGTGCAGGGTTAATAGGGTATAATGTATATGCTTATTGTGCTAACAATCCAGTAAATAATATTGACCCAACTGGCGAATTCGTAATATCGACAGCAGTGTTAATTGGAATAGGAATTGGCGCTTTAATTGGAGGAACTGCTGGAGGAGTATACGGATATAAAAAAGCCGTTAAAAATAATGTAGCTAAACAAGATCGCTGGAAATATGTTGTCGGCTATGGCCTTGGAGGGTCTGTTGTCGGAGGTGGAATTGGCGGTTTTGTAGGTTATGGAGTAGGTTTCCTTTGTGGAGCTACATCCACAAGTGGGGTTAAACTAAAAGCTATATATAAAGCACTATCTAGTATTTCTCAAAAAACATGGGGACACATTATTACCAAAGAGCATGCATGGAATCTTGTGCTGAAAAATGTTACACAAAGCGGCGTTAAAAACCTTATATCTCAAGCATTGAAAAAAGGTGCAACAACCTTAATTAATAAGATGGTAAAAAAAGGAGTTACTTCAATTATATATGAATCGGTATATTTATACATGGGTCAGAAAATTATTGTGCACTATGCCGTAATTGATGGCGTAATTAGAATCTCGGATGCATGGGTGAAAACAAGATGAGTGCAATATTGTATGACGATGATATTTTAGTTAAATACGAGCAACAGGAACAATGGGGTGAATCTATAGAGTACTTAAATAATCTGATGCATTCCCAATCTCAAAACAAGACAGTTTTATATCGGCTTGCAGCACAGAGTTGGTATGTTTTAACATTTTGGCATTGTAATATGCCGAAGGATAAATTGAATAGAAATGTGTTCGAGCTAGGTCTTGAAAAAGCGTATACACTTGCAAAAGAAAGATGTTGGACTGATTCTGATTGCTTGTGGTTATTTGGTTATTTTATGTGTATAAACCAAATGGATTTTCCGTATGTAAGCACTGATATTAGGGAAGTAGAGAAGGCAGGCAACGATCTGATTTCCGAAGCTTATTCTAACGATCCCAACAACGAACTAGCGGAAATCCTGTACTTGGCTGATAATGGGAGTAAGCGAAAATATAAGGAAGCACTAAAGAAATGTAAAAAAAAGATTGCTATTTATTTTCCACATCAGTCAGCAGTAGAACAATATTTTTGTGGAATATTTACCAGCGATTAATTAAGATTGAGATATGGACATAATACCGGCAAGCATCGCCTTTTGGGGACAAAAGGCCGTTTGTTGGGGTAATCCCAAGCACTTAAAGGTTTCAGGAATATTCCTGACAAGTCTGTGTTTGGGTGACCAAACGCGATGCTTGCTGGCTGGTATAGCGCACTCTCATTTCCCTTGTAGTAGGTGATTTGAAAAAGTTTTAACTTGGCGGTTACAAAATTGCCTTTGATAAGAAAACGGTTTAGTTAATCGGTTTCCCCTAACCGTTTTCTCGCAAAGGCGTTGTTAAGTTCAATATGGCTAAACTGTTGTAACACTTTGTATATTATGATCGTTATCGTGGATATTACTGCGATAATGATACGGACTATATATCTAGCCGTTATTATGATCCTAAGATCGGTCGGTTTATCTCATCTGATACAACAGACGTCTTAACTGCTACCTGTGGGAATGACATAAAAAAATCTTTTTGCTTGCTGTGATAACAACCCTGTTGTAAGAGTTGACCGAGGCGGAGAGTTTTGGAATATCATTATAGAGTAAAGAAATTCGCAAGAAAAAGCATTAAAAAACGTGTGTTATAAATGAGATCGACAAAGAATTTTTCCGCCGCAATTCATATCAAGAAATAAAAAGTATGTAACCCACTATAACGCTTTCAAACCGAAAGTGTTAGTTTTTATATAAAAAGGAAGCAGGAAGAACATTTCTTTATGAAGCGGCTCCCCATCGGCGATATTTTTTAATGACATACTTGATTAAAAAAGCGACGTCTCTTTTTGTGAAAAAATCTCTTTTGTGCTTTGCTGACAAAAATTTTAACCTATGGTATGATTATGAACAGCATATAGTAAATGATCTTTTATCGGAAAACGTTACGTCGGTGAAAGCAAAAGTGGTAGATGACAGAACTATAAGAGACCGTTTGTTTGATGAAAAATGTATTGTAGATCTCAGGAGTGATTCTGCGGTATATTACGATATTGAAACAGAGAAGACAGAATTGGACGAAGAATATATCAGCTTGTGGGTAGTGTTCTTTTTGGTATTTATTGTTTTATTGTGTGACACTGCAATTACTTTGCTGGTATATGATGTTGTTGGGTTAAAAAAAGAAGACGAAAATAATGGCGACACAAAGACTGTTTTGCTGTACAGCAGGAAGTATAAGTATGGAAAATTATAAATTTGAAGAAGAAATAATACGAAAATATATAGTGAAGGAAAAACAGGACAGATTCATATGGGAACTGAATAATTCCGAAAAAAGAAATACCGTTTTTTGGCATTTCGCCGGACCTAAGTATTTCAAAAAAGAATGCTTACAACCGATTGCTTATATGTCGGGTGATAAAATGAGGAATTATCTCCTGCAATTGAGTGAAGCTGAAAATGTTTATTTTGTTGGAGAAAGTTATATCGGCGTTTTGCCATTGAAAGAGGCTGTAAATAAAGCGCAGACGGGAGAAATATGCATTATTTATTGCGGAAAAGGAATAGGGTATTATCAAGGTGAGGAGGAAAGCGGAAAGCCTCCAAGGTTCTTATTGTCAGCACCGTGATTTAATAAAATGTATTTTTGTTATCCTAATTATGGCGTTGAAGCTTTTTGATGTTTGATGTACGTATCTTTCGTAAAATTACGGTCAGAAAATATTTTTGAAAGGATGTTTTATTGATGCCGATCTTAGTAAAACGTTCAATTGCATCTTTTATAGATGATTTTGTTGTAGCAGTTTTCTTTTACATTTTTCAAAATATTTTTATAAAATTTGGTTTTGAACTCAATTTCTTTATTTACTTTTTATTCTTGACACCACTCTTTTTCAAAGACATTGTATTCAGAAATGCAAGTATAGGAAAAAAGATCGTGGGACTTGTTATTTGTAACAAAGATGGAAGTCTTCCCAATTTTAAAATTCTTGTCAAACGTGCGTTTTTGATGTATTCCGTTGGATACTATTATTTTTTAAAGGGTCTTTGCATAGATAAGATATATTTTTCCGAGCTGGTTTATTGGGAAGAAAAGACCTTCGGTACAAAAGTGGTAAGATCCGAAACACGCAGCAAATAAAAAGATACTCTGTACTTTGAAAGTAAAAGAGTATCTTTTATTTTATTTGTTCAGCTTATTTATTCAGCGATTTTTTTGCAAGATGTTCTTCTCTTGCGCTCGTGCGTCCTTCTTCTTTGATGTCTCCTGCTTTCGTAAGTGCAATCTTCGTCAGGTACGGACCGACGATCTCGTATATCAGAACCGCAAACAACGTAATATTTCTTACAACAGCACCGTCAGGTCCGAGCTCGATTGCTTTAATAGCCATACCGAGTGCAACGCCCGCCTGAGGTAAAAGCGTAATGCCGAGATATTTAACGATGTTGGGATCGCATTTCATCATTTTTGCACTGATGTTAGCGCCGAAGTACTTACCAAACGAACGTGAGATTATGTAAACGATACCTACTACGACAACAGCCCAATCGGCAAATACCGAAAGCTCAAGCTCGGCGCCGCTGATAACGAAGAAGAGAATTAGAATAGGTGTCGTCCACCTGTCGGCTCTGTCCATAAGCTCTTCCGATACCTCGCACATATTGCAGAATACAGTTCCGAGCATCATACAAGCAAGCAAGGAAGAAAAACCGATGTGAATACCGCCGATATCAAATTTAAGGCACGATACGGCAACCGTCATCATAACGAACGTAACCGACACAGCCATTCTTTTTGAACGTGAATGGAAATATCTTTCACAAAGAGTGAAGAGAAGTCCCGAAATAAAACCGAGACCGAGAGAGAGAACGACCTCGAGTAAAGGCTCGAGAATAACTGAAAGTACGTCAACCTTTCCGAGACTTATGGATTTTGCAATACCGAAGGAAACAGCAAATACCACAAGACCGACCGCGTCATCCAAAGCAACAACGGGAAGAAGTATATCGGTTACGGGTCCTTTTGCCTTATACTGCTTAACGACCATCAAGGTTGCCGCAGGTGCGGTAGCCGTTGCAACGGAGCCTAAAACAATAGCGGCGGATAAAGACAGCTTATCGGGCATAAGAAAGTGCAAACCGATCAGCACCGCATCCACAACAACAGTCGTGAACAGTGCCTGTAAAACTCCGATAACGGTAGCCTGCTTGCCGATCTCTTTAAGCTGGGCAAGACGGAATTCGTTACCCATAGCAAAAGCGATAAATCCGAGAGCGAGATCCGAAATAATACCGAATCCTTCGATCTGTTCTGTTGTAATTCCTATTCCCGGAATGTTCAAAGAACCGAGAATGAACGGGCCGATGAGAACGCCGGCTACAAGATATGCTGTAACCGCAGGGAGCTTTACTTTTTTTGCAACTCTTGACAATAAAAGTCCGGAAAGCAAAGCTATCGAGAGGCTCATAAAAATACTTGCCGTCTGGTTCATAAAATACGCCTTCTTTCAAAATTGATATTTAAGGCATTGTAAGGCTGTCATAATTTACACTGCCCCCTGTATTTTCAATGCCAAAAAAATATTATACTACTTTTTTATAAAAAATCAATAGTTTTTTAAAAACTAATGCAGTAAATTGAAAAAAGTTTTATATACAACGAATCGAAAGCGCAGATTTTTACAGGATCAAGCCTGCTCTACCTTGATCGTGTTCGTGTTTCCCGACTGTCCGTTTATAGTTCCGCCCGTCAATACCACGTTGTCACCGGGGTGGAGATTTAAAGCCATTCTTGCGCACGCCATAGCCTTATAGAACATGACGTACATAGAGTTGAATTTTTCGGAAAGCATAGGCGTTATTCCCCAACTGAGTGCAAGCTTTCTCCAGGCTTTTTTATCCGTTGTCATTCCGATGATGTCAACGGGACTGCGAAAACGGCTTACCATTCTTGCGGTAGTACCCGATACGGAACATACGACGATACCTTTTGCGTTTACGTCGATAGACATAGCGCACGTCGCGTGTGAGATGGCATCAAGATTATTTTTGATACGGAATTCGGAAGTGGAGAACCACTTTTTATAGTCAATACGCTGTTCTGTATATTCGCATATCTGAGCCATACTCTCAACTGCGGCAACGGGATATTTTCCCGCAGCGGATTCTCCCGAAAGCATAACCGCAGAGCTTCCGTCGTACACAGCGTTTGCAACATCGGATATCTCCGCACGTGTCGGGCGGGGATTCTGCATCATGGATTCCAGCATTTCCGTGGCTGTGATCACACGTTTGCCGAGCATACGGCACTTGCTTATCAGATATTTCTGAACAGAGGGAACCTCTACGAAAGGAATTTCAACACCGAGGTCTCCCCGCGCTATCATAATACCTTCGCAGGCTTCGCATATTTCCTCAATGTTGTCAACTCCCGCACGGTTTTCGATCTTTGCAATTAAGTCTATGGAAGCACCGCCGTTTGCGTTTAAAAATTCACGGACAGACAGAGCGTCTTCTTTAGTTGATACAAACGACGCCGCAACAAAATCTATATCGTTTTCGATGCCGAACAGCAGATCAGCCTTGTCCTGCTCGGAAAGATAAGGTCCCGACATTACCTTGTTCGGAAACGACATACTTTTTCTGTCACTGAGAATACCGCCGACGACAGTCGTACAAACGGCAACGGTTTCGCACAGCTCTTTTACTTCGAATACAACTAAACCGTTGTTGACTAAAATCTTGTCACCGACCTCAAGATCGTGTATCAGCCCTTTGTAATTGACGGAGACCTTTGTTTCATCTCCCTCCACGTCTTCCGTGGTAAAGGTAAAAGTACTTCCCGTGGGGATCTCGACCTTGCCGTTTCGGAAGGTCTTTATTCTGTATTCGGGTCCCTTTGTGTCAAGCATAATGGGAATGGGATATTCTAACTTTTCACGGACTTTTTTGATAAGGTCTATTTTCTCTTTGTGGTCTGCGTGAGTGCCGTGGGAGAAGTTCAAACGCGCAACATTCATACCCGCTTTGCACATTTGTGTGATTGTTTTTTCGTCTGAACTGGACGGACCTATCGTACAAATGATTTTTGTTTTCCTCATATATTCCCTCCGAAGTTTATACATAAAATATTATATCGCTTTCGGAAGGGAATTTCAATACGTTTTGAAAAATAAACCGAGAAATATTTTTCAAAAATTGAGATCTGTTCAAAACTTTGCACCGGTTTAAATCGAAGCTTCTGATATGAGTGATGCTTCTTTATCGGTCGCATTTAACTATCAGCGCAGCTTTGTTTATGTTCGGCGGATAACGATAGGATTTGCGGCAGATTCGCAACGGGTGTAATTGTTTTTGACATAAAATGGAAATGTTGACAGCTTAAAAAAACTGTGCTATAATGGTAACGCAAATTATGTTTTTATTAAAAATATACATAATGTTGGAAGAGAAAAATATGAATGATTCGGAGAAAAAATTAGATAGATTTAAAAAATCGTTTTTGCTGCATTCATCAAGGTATAATTTGTATTCGAAAGATACTCTCGAAAAAGGTTCTGCAGGCAGACATAACCGCGCAGTGACAGCATTGGGAGGTTTGACGGATCGAGTGATTGCCGATCCATCACTCTACTCTGATTTGTTGCTGAAATGGTTAGAGGATGACGATCCCAAGACAAGATTATGTGCCGGTTTTATTTGCTTGCATGCGAATATTCATGGTGAAAAAGCAATTGATACTTTGGTTTCTATTGCACGTAATATTCCCAAGAAATCAATGATTTGTGAATTTGATATTAGCGGTAGTATCACTAAGTTCAGAAAGAAACAGATTGATGCCAAGCCTCGAAATGAAATCGATACGATTTCAGATATGATGAAGGCTTCAAGCGAGGGAACAGCATATACAGATACGGAAATTATTGAAATGGTTATGAAGCTCCCGTGTGTTGATATGTGTGGTCACGATGGCAGAACCTCTTTGATTCACGCTTGTATCGCCAATCGTTTTGAACTGGTTAAAAGAATAGTTGAATTAGGAGCAGATGTAAATGTTAAAGATATTTATCAAAATACTGCACTTCATTGTGCGGTAGTTGTTGGAAGCGTCGAAATTACTGCTCTTTTATTGAATCAAAAAGTAAAGGTGAATGAACCGGCAAAGGGTGGATGGACTGCGTTGGATTTTGCAATATCCAATCCTAACGGATCAGCACAGGAACAAGTGGACCAACTGACGGAATTATTAATATCCAATGGCGCAAAGAGAAGAGAACAGATGAATGGTTAGCATAAAAACCGTGAATTGAATAGAAAAAGACGAAATTGTATTAAATCAATGCAAGGCGGTGGTACTGCGGCGCTAAAGTTTATATTCGAGCCATTAACAATGGCAAATACATGAAAGCAATGTCGGTGAAATAATTATTTTTATGAAGAAAGTAACAAAGCAAGGTTTGAAAATTTGGCGAAAAATTATTGGTGATAATGATGATGAAAAAATGTTGTTGTTTTGTGGAAAATCAACATTATGGCGTAGCTGCTATAATGTTTTTTGAGTGCCCGCCCGAGCTCGTGGAAATTCAATGAGGTTTAAATATGGACGTTGAATGTACATTTATGTTTCTGGGACTTTCTTTTTTGTCAAGTATGTGTTGCAAGAATTCAGCGATAGGAATGATAGAAAGGATCAGGACTAATTCATCACGTTATCCTAAAGGATATGTTATTCCCGCAAGATGGGTAAGGACTGTATTTCATCTTAAAAAACGAAAGATCCCTCGGTATTATTACTTTGAACTTATACTATCTCTGTTTTTTGCATTTCTTGGTCCTGTGAATTCGATTATTTGTTTTTTCGCAAATTATTCTGCAAATATTATTGGAATTTTGGTGATGTTCCATATTTGTTTAGTTCTGGTCGATTTTGTTATTTTTTCAATTGTTTCATGGCTTTTGAAAAAATAAGCTGTTTTTGTATGTTTTAAGTTTTCGCTCTACACTGAATGTTTGTTGCTTTTTTGCCATAAACCATTTCCGGGCAGCCGATCTTGACTTTTTAAGATCGGCTTGTTTATTTCGAAAGAAGACGAGAAATCAATTTGTAGAAACATTACTGTATGCAAAAGAGAATAAAAAGATTTAAAAGATATGTTCGAAAAAAGTAGAAAAATATTAAAATTACTCAAGAAAAAGTTAATTAATTGTTGACATTAAAAGAAAGGTGTGTTATAATGCAAAAAAATGTAGGTTTTTGCACAATAAAAGTGTTGACCTTCGTTCATTATTATTCATTTTTATTTTTACTGAAAGAAAGGAAAACGTCATGTCAATCAATCTCAAAAAACTTTTGAACCCACTTGCATGTTTCGTGATAGGTGTGTTCAACTTCATTCTCATGTGTTTCAACTATGCGGTTGCTTATGCGAGCTATGGGAGTGAAAAGATGTCAGAGGGTGTCAACGGGTACAAGTTTATGACTGCTGCCAGTGACCTTTCAGACTCTTCATCTTTTACTCTCGCATTTACATCGGTCCTTGTTATTATTCTCCTTGTGTTGAGTATCCTTATGATACTTTTCGGCTTATTTGGCGCATTCAAAGCAACATCTGCAGGTACTAATGTTCTCCCTGCTTTGAATACTAAGTTGATAAACAAGATCTCAACGATCGCAATACTTAGTTATATCGGCATCAATGTTCTTGCTGCAATCTTTTCGTTTATAACTTTAATCGTTGTACGCGAAAAAATGTGGGGAATTACAATTGGTGTAAGACCCGGATTTGGTATGTACATCATGCTTTTGTTCCCTATAATTGTTTTTGTTGCTCTTAAATTGTTTGGCCCTATGGTTAAAAACCAGCCCGCAGTTCAGCCTAACAACGGTTATGCAGTTGACAATAATATGGATGCATATAGCGACGATGATGCGAATAACGCTGCCTTCTACGCAGGGGCTGCAGCGACAGCAACAGCGGCAACAGCAGCAACTGTAGCGGCCGCAGCAAACAACGATGACGAAGACGGCGCTGCAACAAACATTGATTTTACTAAAGTTAAAGATTTCTTTTCAAATACTGCAAACAAAGCAAGCAGCTTTGTAAAGGAAAATCCTGCTTTGATAAAGCGTATCGGAATTATAGCGGGCGCCGCGTTGCTTTTGCTCGTTCTTATAATTATCGTTATTGCCGCATGGCCCAAAGCAACAAAATATGTCATCCCCGAGAAGTCTATACTTCTGTCGTATGATCCCGATAAGGAAGAAACATTGATTATTGTTGACGGTAAGGTTGTAGAATCTACTGTAGAGGGTGAAGCTTCTATTGAGAGAACATCTATTAACGGCAAAACCAAAGCGTTTGTTGTTGACGGCGAAAAAGAGGACGTATTGTACGTATATACCGGCAAGAAGCTCCTTACTGTTGCTGAAGAAGATAACATAGAAGATGTATATCTCGCATCCGAGGGTACAGCACTTGTTTATGTTGTTACTGATAAAGCCGGAGAAGAACAAGAGCTTTTCCATTACGTTATCAAAGATGAAAAAGCAGAATCCATCACGGATGAAAAGGTTGAATCTATATGTGTATCTCCTGATGGTAAGACTGTAGCTTATGCTGAATGTGAAATCAAAGACGGCGAACATGAATATACAATGTTTACATATTCCGGCGGCAAGGCTGAAGAATATGAAGACGGTGACGGACTTAGACCTCTTGCAATATCAAACAAAGCAAAACTTGCTTACTATTTTAATGTTGAAAAGAAGGCTGTTTACGTACAGAAGGACGGAAAGGAATCAGTTAAGATCCTTAATGATGTAAACAATCTTCCTACTATGTGCCTCAATACAGATCATACGCAGGCGATTTTCGGCGAAGGTAATGACGTTTATTTTTCCGAAGATGGCGGAGAAAAGGTAAAGATAACTTCGGACGGTATCAGAATCGATAAGATGGGATACAACAAGTATAACTCCGAAGTATCAAGTGGTTCAAATTGTTTGACGTTGCCTATGGAAAGCTTACTTGAACAGTACTTCATAGCTAATGAAGACCACACACTTTACTATCTCGACGATAAATGCGAAACACACAAGATAGAGAATTATGTATCCAGTTTCGAAACGACACCTACTGCTGAAGTTGTTTATTTCCTTCAGGTTTACTCGTTGAGCGATTCCGGTGATCTTTATCGCGGAAACGGTTACAGCGAAGAAGGATACGTTGAAATTGCAAGTGATGTTACATCATTTGAAATTACGTCAGATGGCGAAAAATGCTATTTCATCGACGAAGATGAAACACTCCGCTACGTAAAGAAAACGGGTGAACCCAAGAAGATAGCAGACGATGCTGAAAGAATGACTATGACGCATGACGATTACCTCCTCTTCATAGCTGATGTTGCCGATGACGAAACAGGTACACTCTATTCCAGCCGTAACGGCAAGGAAAAGCAGAAGGTTGCAGATGATGTTGGAATCGCTTCTGCGTTTGTAAATAATACCATTTACATACAGAAAGTTAGCGACGATGAAGTTGCAATATATTCTGCAAAGAAAAAGACGAAGTTTGAACTCATTATTGAGTACGAAATACCTTCTTCGAAATAAATAATTTTAACACAGTCGGACGAAAGTTCCGACTGTGTTTTTTGGCGCCTTAAGGCGTGGAAATCACCCCGGTTTTATCACCGGGAGACGAAAAGATTGCGAAGTGACAAAAAATCCTCTCTTGTGTAAAGAAAGGTGGATTTTGCAAAGCAAAAGACTGAGGGATAGTCCGTAACAGGTACACTTGCTGATACAGTTTGTAGCCGGAATGCGGTGTTACTGCGGTGCGAAAGTTTATATTCGAGTCATTGATAATGGCAAATACAATATTACAGTTGAAAATAATGTCGGTGAAATAATTACTTTTATAAGAGAAGTAACAAAGCAAGGCTTGAAAATTTGGCGAAAAATTATGGGTGATAATGATGATGAAAAAATGTTGTTGTTTTTGTGGAAAGGAAATCAAGGAATTTCCGCAATATGTTTTGACTGTACAAAAATCCAATCAAGATGAAGCGACTGAAAATCCTTCACAAGACTTGTTTTGCCACGAAGACTGTTTGGCAAAAAGTTTATTCGATGATAAATGGTTACATATAAAGTACACCTAATAAATATAGAGTAGCATTTATACAGATATAGCGTTTGCCAAAGAATCATGCTTGCTCAAATCAAGTCATTATTTAAATTCAGTGCGAGAATCTCCTGCAAATCTCACCTGCTGAAACAGAAGGAGCGGATAAAATGGTTCATCTCGAAAAAAGTCTGCGTTACGTCAGCGAAGACTGCTTTTACTTCCTAAGTTCGAAAAGCGGTGCCCGTTGGGATGCTCCAAGCTCTTAAAAATTTCGGGAATTTTTCTGATAGACCTGTGCTTGAGCAGACAAACGCAACGCTACACGATACGAACAACTACGCTTTCCAAAATTCAGTATATTGCAAGAGCATTGCCAAATGATATCGAAGCATTCTGCGATGCTTATTATTTTCCAAAGGATATGAGTAGACCCTATCTTTTGGATATGTTAATGTCAAAAATAAAAAATGTAAAGAATAATTTACTTTACATGAGCTGTTCTGTATGATATAATGATCTTGGGAATAATTAAACAAAAACGGAGGTAATGTAAATGAAGATACAGTTTATCGGTGCGACTCATGAAGTAACGGGAAGTTGTACGTTGCTTGAAGTAAACGGAAAATATTATCTTGTTGATTTCGGAATGGAACAGGGAAGAGACGTTTTTCAGAACGTCGAGCTTCCGATACCGCCGTCCGATGTTGAAGCGGTGTTTTTGACGCATGCACACATCGACCACTCGGGTATGCTGCCGAAGCTTTACAAAGACGGTTTCAAGGGCTTGATATACGCAACGGACGTAACGTGCGATCTTTGTAATATTATGCTTCGTGATTCGGCACATATCCAGGAAAACGAAGCAAAATGGAGAGCTAAAAAAGCTGAACGTGCAGGCGTTCCGGCACCAGAGCCCGTGTATGACCTTAACGACGCTATGGGCGCAATATCACGCTTCCGCCCCTGCTATTACGGACAGATAATAAAGGTCGGCGAAGGTGTTGAGGTGCGTTTTACCGATATCGGACATCTTCTCGGCTCGGCTTGTATTGAGATCTGGCTTACCGAAGGCGACATAAGCAAGAAAATAGTATTCAGCGGAGACGTCGGAAATACCGATCAGCGTATAATAAAAGATCCCGAACAGGTCGAAGAAGCTGATTATCTCGTTATTGAATCGACTTACGGAAACCGTGTACACTCGGGCGACAGGAGCAACGTCGTATACGAACTTGCAGGATATATTCAGAAGGCTCTTGACAACGGCGGAAACGTGATAATACCGTCGTTTGCCGTAGGCAGAACGCAGGAAATGCTCTATGCAATAAGAGAGATAAAACAAAAGAACCTCGTTAAAGGCCACAACCGTTTCCCGGTTTACGTTGACAGCCCGCTTGCATCGGAAGCAACTGCAATATTTATGCAGTGCAATCCCGTGTGCTTTGATGAAGAAACGACGGAACTTATAAAAAAAGGAATAAATCCGATCTGGTTTGACGGTATACGCATATCCACAACAGCGGACGAATCAAAAGCAATAAATATCAACGAAGAACCGAAGGTTATCATTTCTGCCAGCGGAATGTGCGAGGCAGGGCGCATACGCCACCATTTGAAGCATAATTTGTGGAGAGCGAACAGTATCGTTCTTTTTGTCGGATATCAGACGGATGGATCTTTGGGAAGAAGACTTCTTGACGGCGAAAAAACGGTGACGCTTTTCGGCGAAGAAATAACGGTAAACGCAGAGATCTGCTCGCTCCACGGCACGAGCGGACACGCCGACAGAGACGGGCTTTTGCGCTGGGTAAACGGATTTAAAAACAAACCCGACTTTATATTCGTCAATCACGGCGACGATGATGCTTGCGAAGATTTCAGAGACCTTCTTTCGGAAAACGGTTACAGAGCAACAGCGCCGTACAGCGGTGCCGAATACGATCTCAAAGAGGGAATAATGACCGTATACGCACAAGGCAAAGAAATAGAGCGCAAGACGGTAAACAAGGGTAACACACGTGCCGAAATGATATATAACGACCTCGTTTCCGAGGCTGAAAAGCTCCTGCTTCTGGTTAAAGACAGACGCGGCAGACCGAATAAAGACAACACAAAACTGATGACACAGATAAGAGAAATAAGAGAAAAATGGAGAGATTGAGCACTTTTGCTGTTTTTCTCTTGACAATATAAGATTTTTATGTTAATATTGTATACAGGGAATAATACTCCTTTTGGGGGGTAAAAGAAAGGAATATACAAAATGGGAAAGTTTGTTATTAACAAAACAAAAACAGGTTACACATTTGCACTCAAGGCAGGAAACGGCGAGTCTATCGGCATAGGCGGCGAAGTTTTCACAACCCTTGCAAGCTGCAAGAACAGCATTGAAAGTGTAACTAAAAATGCGCAGATAGCAAACGTTGAAGATCAGACAGTAGAAAACGTTGAAGCTGTAAAGCATCCTAAATTCGAAGTTTACGAAGACAAATCCGGTGAATTCCGTTTCCGCCTCAAGGCAAGAAACGGTGAGCCCATCCTCGCAAGCGAAGGCTACAAGGCAAAAGCAAGCTGCCTCAACGGTATCGAAAGCGTACGCAAGAACGTTGTTGATGCTGCTGTTGAAGAACCCGCAGAAGACTGATTGAAGATTTTTTAAATGACAAACGGCCGCTGATAACATAAACTGTTGTCAGCGGCCGGTTTTTGTTTTCTTGCAAAATCTGCGTATCAAAATTGCAAGAATATATGAAAATGCAGGAATATAATAAAAAAATCTCACATTCTTTTCAAATATGTGTTGACAAAATAAATTATAATTGTTATAATATTCCCCGAATGAAATAATAACGGTGGAAAGTGCAAGTTTTGAAATGCAATTCTTTCAAAAGCAAGGCTTTGACAAGTTTGTTGCATATCGCACTTTCAGAAAGGTTTGGTATATACTATGGCAAAAATCAAAGCAGGTATAATCGGTGCTACGGGTATGGTAGGACAGAGATTTATTCAGCTTCTCGACAACCACCCCATGTTTGAAGTATGCGCTCTGGCAGCAAGCGCAAGAAGCGCAGGAGTGCCTTATGAAAAGGCAGTTGAGGGAAGATGGAAGCTTTCCTGCGATATTCCCGAATACGCAAAGCAGATGACAGTATACGATGCAGCAGACGTTGAAAAGGTCGCATCTATGGTAGATTTCGTTTTCTGTGCTGTCGATATGAAAAAGGAAGAGATCAAGGCTCTTGAAGAAAAGTACGCAAAGGCTGAGGTCGTTGTCGTTTCCAATAACTCGGCAAACCGCTGGACGGAAGACGTTCCTATGATGATCCCCGAAATAAACGATTGTCATACGGAAGTTATCAAGTACCAGAAGGAACGCCTCGGAACAAAGAAAGGTTTTATCGCTGTAAAGCCCAACTGCTCCATTCAGTCGTACGTTCCGCTTATAACACCCCTTTTGAAGTTCCGTCCCACAACAGTTGTGGCAACGACGTATCAGGCAATATCGGGCGCAGGTAAGACGTTCGTTCAGTGGCCCGAAATGATAGACAACGTCATTCCTTACATCGGCGGCGAAGAGGAAAAGAGCGAAAAAGAACCCCTCCGCGTATGGGGTAAGGTAGAAGACGGAAAGATAGTTCCTGCATCAACTCCCACGATCACAACACAGTGCATAAGAGTTCCTGTGTCCGACGGACATATGGCGGCTGTATTTATAAGCTTTGAAGAAAAGCCCTCCAAAGAGGAGATCCTCAAGGCGTGGGCTGAGTACTCGGGCAAACCTCAAGAGCTTAAATTGCCCTCCGCTCCCGAACAGTTTATCACGTATTTTGAAGAAGATAACCGCCCTCAGACAAAGCTTGACAGAGATATTTACGGCGGTATGGGCATATCTGTGGGAAGACTCCGCGAAGATACGGTTTACGACTATAAGTTTGTAGGTCTTTCACACAACACGCTCAGAGGCGCGGCAGGCGGTGCAGTTCTTATTGCAGAGCTTTTGGCTGCTGAAGGCTTCATTTATTAATAGGAAAGCATAGATGGATATTTTAAAGAAAATAGAAAGCTCGATGGATAAGTTTTCCAAGGGTCAGCGCGCTATTGCAAATTATATGCTTGCTCACTATGAGAAGGCGGCGTATATGACGGCACTCAAGCTCGGCTCCGAGGTTAACGTATCCGAATCGACCGTCGTGCGCTTTGCAATAGAGCTTGGATTCGACGGATATCCGGATCTCCAGAAATCTTTGAGAGAGCTTATACGTGCACGCCTTACGACTCTTCAGCGTATTGAAATAGCAAACGACAGAATAGGCGAAGGCGAGATACTTGAAAAAGTTGTAAACTTTGACGTCGAAAAATTAAAGATAACTCTTGAAAGTATTGACAAGGCAGCTTTTGACAAAGCAGTTGATACGGTCGTTTCTGCCCGCAAGATATTCATAATGGGTGTGCGTTCGTCAGCTTCTTTGGCGCAGTTTATGAACTTCTATTTCACAATGATGTTCGATGACGTAAAGCTTGTCAGCACGACGAGCAGATCCGAAATATTCGAACAGCTCTTCAGAATAGGACCTGATGACGTTATAATCGGTATCACGTTCCCGAGATATTCCAAGAGAGTCATAAATGCAATGGAATTCGCAAAGTCGAGAGGCGCTAAAACTATAGCTCTCACCGACTCTGTTGACTCTCCGATTGCAGAAAAGTCGGACTGTGTACTTGTTGCGAGAAGCGATATGGTATCGTTTGTCGATTCACTTGTCGCTCCGCTCAGTATCATCAATGCGATGACTGTTGCAATAGGTAAGAAAAAAGAAAAGGAACTTATGGATACCTTCAACGAGCTTGAAGATATCTGGGATAAGTACGACGTTTATGACAAAGCAGGCAAGTAACGCTTGTAAAAAAGTCGCCGTTATCGGCGGCGGTGCGGCAGGACTTTTTGCCGGAGGTATTTGTGCCGAAGGCGGTCTTGCCGTCGATATATATGATAAAAATGAGGTTTTCGGCAGAAAGCTTCGTATAACCGGTAAAGGAAGATGCAACGTCACGAATAACTGCACGAAAGAGGAGTTTTTTGCAAACGTTCCGACAAATCCCAAATTTCTCTATTCGTGTTATTCTATGTTTGATCCTTCCGATACAATGGCTTTTTTTGAAGGATGCGGTGTACCGCTCAAAACCGAACGGGGTAACCGCGTTTTTCCCGTATCCGATAGAGCGCACGATATTGCAGATGCACTCGTTGCGTATTGCCGCAAGAACGGCGCGGTGCTTATAACCGACAGAATAAAGAAGATCGGATACGAAAACGGTATCTTTACCGTTTACGGAAGTGCGAAAAAACAGTACGACAGAGTTATAATAGCGACGGGCGGAGTTTCATACAAGGCAACGGGTTCTACAGGCGACGGATACGTTTTTTCCGAAGCCTTCGGACACACGGTGATAAAACCCACGCCGTCGCTTGTTCCGCTTGTTTGCAGTGAAAAATACTGCAGTGAGCTTATGGGACTGTCGCTTAAAAATATCGAAGTGAAGCTTGTCGATACAAACACGAATAAGACCGTGTACCGTGATTTCGGAGAGATGCTTTTTACTCATTTCGGCGTAAGCGGTCCGGTCATATTAAGCGCATCGGCAACGCTCAAGCCTATGCAAAAGGGAAGATATAAGCTCTTTATCGACCTTAAGCCCGCCCTTGATGAAGCGGAGCTTGACAGACGGCTTCTTTCGGACTTTTCAAAAAATATAAACCGTAATTTTTCAAATTCACTCGGCGCTCTGCTTCCGCAAAAGCTTATACCCGTTATGGTGCGCTTGTCGGGAATAGACCCTTACAAAAAAGTAAACGAGATAACGAAAAAAGAAAGACGCACTCTGCTTGAACTGTTGAAGAATTTCCCCTTGACCGTTGACGGTTTTTCGGATATAAACGAGGCAATAATAACCTCGGGCGGTATAAATGTCAAGGAAATAAACCAGAAAACGATGCAGTCAAAGCTTGTAAACGGTCTGTATTTTGCAGGCGAGATCATCGACTGTGACGCCTACACGGGCGGATTTAATTTACAAATAGCGTTCAGTACCGCATATGCGGCGGCAAACGCTCTGATAAATGAAAGTGAGATATAAAATGCGTATAAATATAGCGATAGACGGTCCTTCAGGTGCAGGAAAAAGCACGGTCGCAAAAGGGCTTGCGAAGTCCTTGGGTATCATACACGTCGATACAGGCGCAATGTACCGTGCTGTAGGACTTTATATGTACGAAAACGGTATATCCCCCGATGATGAAGAAGCTGTTGTAGGTGCTCTTGAAAACGTAAAAATAGGTCTTGAATTCAAAGACGGTGTACAGCATATATATCTCAACGGAAAACAGGTAGATTCCGACATAAGAACGGATACTGTATCCATGTACGCATCACGTGTTTCATCTATCGGTAAAGTGCGCAGTTTTCTTCTTGATACACAGCGTGATATAGCAAAAAACAACGATGTCGTAATGGACGGCAGAGATATAGGCACTGTAATATTGCCCGATGCCGGACTTAAAATATTTATGGTTGCAAATAACGAAGCACGTGCAAAGAGAAGATATAAAGAGCTTATTGAAAAAGGCGAAAACGTAACGTACGAGGAAGTTCTTTCGCTTATGACAAAGCGAGACGACAACGATAAAAACCGTAAGATAGCACCAGCTGTTGCGGCAGAGGATGCGATACTTTTTGATAATACCGAATACGGTCTTGAAGAAAGTATACAGTACGTATCGGATCTTGCCAAAAAGAGGTTCGGATTATGAGCTTTTATCAAAGAGCTATAAAGATACTCGGTCCGTGCTTCAGATTTTTACTCAACATAAAAAGTGTGCAGGGAATTGAAAATATTCCCGAAGACGGCGGACTTATATGCGCCAATCATACGTCGCTCTTCGATCCCATAGTACTTGCCGCGGCACTCAAAAAACCGATAAAGTTTATGGGTAAGGCAGAGCTTTTTAAGGTTCCCGTCCTTTCGTCGGTCATAAGAGCGTTCGGAGCATTTCCCGTCAAAAGAGGCGGTGCTGATGCTACGTCTTTAAGATTGGCACAAAGGCTTCTCGAAGATGGCGAATACGTCGGAATATTTCCTCAGGGAACGAGATATCCGAAGGTCGATCCAAAGGAAACGGAAGTGAAAATGGGTGTCGGACTTATAGCAGGCAGATCGCACTGCCGTGTAATACCCGTGTACATAAAAACACCGAAAAATAAAACCGGACTGTTCAGAAAAACACACGTCATAATCGGCAAGCCTATCGAAAATGAGGATTTTTCCTTCAAGGAAGAAACGATGAAAGAGTACGAAAGTGCGGCAAAGCTTATTTTTGAAACGGTTTGTTCTCTCGATAATGCTTCATCGGAGGAAAAATAATGGCTGTCATTCTTGCTAAGTACGCAGGGTTTTGTTTCGGAGTACAGCGTGCTGTAAGTACCGTATACGATATAATAGAAAAGGAAAAAAATTCAAATATATATACACTCGGAAAAATAATACATAATCCGATCGTGACAGAGGAGCTTGAAGCAAAAGGCGTAAAGATAATATCTAACGAGGATATAGACCGTGTTGCATCTCTCGCTTGCGAATCATCACCTGCTGTCGTCGTTATCCGTACACACGGCGTCGTGAAGGAGCTTTCCGATAAACTCCTTACACTTGAAAAAAACAATCCGTTTTTCCACGTGGTCGATTGCACCTGCCCGTACGTTAAAAAGATACATAATATCGTCGGTGAAAACTCAACGAAGGAAACTTTGACAGTCATATTCGGTGACAGTAAGCATCCCGAGGTCGAGGGAATACGCAGTTATTCAAACGGAGAGGTGCGTACGATACTGTCCGAAGCTGATGTTGATGACGTTATTTGTGAATATAATGATTCGGAAAAATGTATAATTGTTGTATCGCAGACCACACAAAACATGATTGAGTGGAAAAAGTCACAAAAAAAACTCAAAAAAGTCTATACAAATACAAAAATTTTTGATACAATATGTTCTGTGACTGAAAATAGACAAAAAGAGGCAGAAGCTCTTTCTTCCGAAGTCGATCTGATGATAGTCATCGGCGGCAAGGACAGTTCAAACACAAACAAGCTGTACGGCATAGCGAAGAGCAAATGCCCCAATACCGTTATGATAGAACGTGTAAGTCAGCTTGGTGACATTGATATTTC
>JAZQBL010000038.1:0-9622 GCA_045545665.1 Eubacteriales bacterium | reverse complement strand
CCCCTCACCTCAGTTATCACCTGATCTTCCATAAACCATCGCCCTTCCTCATCAAAGAGATAATGCGGAAGTCCTTCTATCATAACAGTATACCTCAATCCACATCCTCCGACTTTAGTAGAAGCTGCACGCTCTACTTTGCAGACCTTGTCAATCTTATACTTACAACCATCTTTCCACTGAATTTTTTTCGGAATAACCTTTCCATCTGTCATAATCACAACAGAAACCGCTACAGGCTGTTTTACATACTTAACTACTTGCATAATATACCTCCGCATTTATTTTTACTTTTTCTTTATTTTTAATTCTATCTCCTATATAGGTATTCCTGTCGGCATTATGATGTTGGGATTACCTTTATCCGACATCTTTTTATTATCCAGAAGACATGCTTTGCGTATTATTTTCTTTCCGAAACGACAGCGCAAATCTTCAACTGTCTTATCTAACATTTCATTTTTCAGCATTTTTTCGGAATCCAAAAACATATTAAGTTGATATTCGGTATTGAACGATACCAAATTAATTGCACGAACCGTCAATGACCTTATTGGGTACTTCCAAGCGTAATTATCTACAAAAAGAGAAAATGCTTTTTCTGCAATACACGAAGAACTCTGCGTGGGCATATCCAAAGTACATTGCCATTGTTTTGTAAACAGTTCTTTATCTCTTACGTAAATTGCAACCCCCATTGCCCTTTTATTAAATATGTGTAACTTATGACCTATATCCTGCGCAAGTTCAAGAATAAACTTCCACACTTCGGCATCATTTTCTAAGTCCTGAATTGCGGTCATTCCGTGTCCTACAGATTGGTCAGGCATCTCTATATCACGTACAGTTACTTGAGATTCATCCAAACCGTTAGCAAAACGCCACAGAGCAACACCGCACTTTCCCAACCGTTTTCTAAAAAAATCACACGGGAATCTTGCAATATCCCCTATTGTATTGATACCCACACTTGAAAGTTTTTTTGAAGTAGCTCTGCCGACACCCAGCATATCGGATGTAGGTAAATTCCATATCATCTCCCGAAACGTTTCTTTTGGTATCACAGTTATTGCATCCGGTTTCTTCATATCACTGCCCAATTTAGAAAAAATCTTATTAAAGGAAACGCCTATAGAGACGGTAAGTCCAAGTTCGTATTTTACCGTTTTTCTTATTTTTTCCGCAATTTCAAGCGATGAACCAAAAATTGCTTGGCTGCCTGTTACATCGGCCCAGACCTCGTCCATTCCAAATGGTTCTATAAGATCAGTATATCTTGAGTATATATCACGAGCCAATTTTGAAAATCTCATATATTGATCATAATGAGGCGGTACTACAATTAGATCCATGCATTTCATCTTCGCTTGCCATATCGCTTCACCTGTGCTTACACCAAGTGCTTTTGCCGCATAATTCTTCGCTAAAACTATTCCATGTCGTTCTTCTTGGTTTCCGCATACAGCTATAGGATACGGTTTAAGTTCCGGATTCAGCATACACTCAACCGATGCATAAAAGTTATTCATATCTATGTGTAATATAGCTCTCTCCGACATTTTTTATCCTTTTTTCGCTCTTCAACCTTTAATTTGTTCATTTTTCTTGGAATAGTCCATATAATACTCCAAACTTATTGATTTGTCAATAGGTTTTATCCAATTTATTTGACTTTTTTTATTGACATTCCAAATTACGTGTGTTATAATGTGTTTACAGTACCATGGAGGAAATATTTATATGAAACTAATTGGAGAGAAAATCAGGGAGGCACGTATGGCTCAAGGTCTTACACAAGTCCAACTTGCTAAACTGACCGGAGAAAAAACAGGCACAGTTATTAATAACTGGGAAAGCGGAACTTCTCGACCTTCTATAGACAAAATACCGAGATTATGTCAAGCACTGCAAATAACACCCGACGCTTTGTTTAATATATCAGGTGAGTATCCTTCGATTGGTGAGATGGCAATGATTCGCAAATACAGATTTCTTGATACATTTGGGAAAAATGCTGTTGATTCTGTTTTAGATATTGAGCACGATAGAATGATTTCTTATCAGCCCAAAAAACAAAGGGTGCGTTTAATAAAGTTTGACTTTTATAATTATCCTGCATCAGCAGGTACGGGTAATTTTCTTGAAACAGAAATGCCTGACGAAATTTGGGTAAAGGAAACTCCGGAAGCTGAATATGCCGATTATGTGATACCGATAAGCGGTGACAGTATGGCACCGACATTTCATAGCGGAGACAAAGTGTTTATAGAGAAATGCTCTGCACTCGACAAAGGTGATATAGGAATATTTATTGTCAATGGCGAAGCATTTATCAAGGAATACGGAGACAAATGCCTGATATCTCATAATAAGTCATATAAACCCATAAAACTTACAGACAATGACAGCGTTTATTGCTGCGGAAGAGTTATTGGTGTGGTTGAAGAATAATCACATAGGCGTTTTTGTACTCATTTCACTTATTAAAACAGGCAACAAATAAGGGCATCGCAGAATGATTTGATATCATTTTGCGATGCCCTTAAAATATTCTGTTGTTTGTTTTACGATATAGCTTTAGCCGTTGTAATACGCACGGTGTGGTTTTAATCACCGATTTTGCTGTAGACATTAAGAGATACTTTCTTTACCGTATTGCCGACCGCCTGTCCCGTAATAAGGCAGTTGGCAATACGAGAAACAAGAAAGATGATCATAAATTTTAAGCAATACAAGGTGCCACAACAGCTTAACTATATTGAACTCCACGATGCCTTTTTGTGAGAAAACAGTTAGGGGAAACCGATTAACTGAACTGTTTCCTCGCTTAAAGGCAATTTTGTAACCGTAATATTAGCAGAATCTACAATCGAGGAATTGAATTGTTATGTACAGGCAAGCACCGCCTTTGGTCACCCAAACGCAGACTTGTCAGGAAAATTCCTGAAACCTTTAAGGGCTTGGGATTATCCCAATAAACTGCCTTTTGTCCCCAAAAGGCGATGCTTGCTAAGATGTAAAACTTTGTAAAGAGCTATTTTAACTCCTCGATAAATTGACATGTATGTTCTCCTGCAATTTCATTAAAAAAAGTAAACTTCTCTCGTTCGTCCAACAAGCGCTCTAATACAGTAGTTACAACAACTTCTTGTATACTGATATCTAAATTTGACATATACTCAATCAACTCACTTGCTTTTTTTAATTCAAGTCGATTAGCTTGAGGATCATCTAATAAATTTAAGAGATAAGGATTAAAAATATCACCAAATATTAAATGTAAATATATTTCGTGAAAGTCCTCCAGATGGTTTTCAATGTCTCCTTTTAGTTTTGGAAAACATTGAACAAGTTTATTAACAACACTTATTTTCATACACTTATTTACCTCTTAAAGCCCTTTCCAAATCCGCTAAAAGTTTTTTGGCTAAAGCAAGTTCCGAAGAGGTTAATCCTCCTTTGTCAATTATTCTTTTTAAGCCTTTAACACGCTCAATTCCTTTTTGAATGTGGGACTTTCCTCCAACTAACTTATTATATCTCAACTCATAGCGTATGGCATCAGACAATCCACCATTTCCAATTTTCCCTTGGTATCGAAAACACTCTTTTATCCAATTTGATAATCCTTTATTTGATATTTTTGTTTTTTGAATAGTTTTTAATAAAGCCTTTCCTCCACTTCCAGCAACATACGAGCCAGAAGCTCCAATCGCTACGCCAACACCATAACCAATAGCCGCTCCTACTATACCACCTACAAATGCCCATCCTAATGTTGATTTCCAACTAACTTGACCTGTTTTCTTGTATGATGAAGCTGCCCCGTGACCCGCTCCTAACAACATACCTATTCCACCAAAAATCAAAACACAAGCTAAAGTTATACTTTCACCGGTTTCGTCTTTAAACATAACAGGATTATTAGCGCAATAAGCATATATATTGTAACCCAACAATCCGGCGCCTTCGTCAAATTCGCCATAATCAACATTGGGTTCAGGACTAATCCACCGCCCAATCTCAGGATCATAATAACGGCTGGATACATAGTAGAGCCCCGTCTCGGCATCGTAGTAATATCCACGGTAGCGGAGGGGGTTTATTGAGCCTACCGTATCTGCAAGTGTACCTGTTACAGATTCTATGTTGCCCCAAGCGTCGTATGTATAGCTTGCGACGATAGTATTGTCGGCAGTTGCTATGTGCATTACGTCGCCTTGCAGGTTTTTGATGTAAAAATACATCGTACCGTTAAGACTGAACGAATGGGCACCGAGAGTATCATAGAAATACTCTATGTATGTAACATTGCCGTTATCTACTATTGTTTCGGCTGTTATGGTACTGCCGTTTAAGTAGTACTTATGAACAACTCCGTTTACCGTTTTTTCGTAACGTATACCGTCGGAATTGTATTTGTAAGCGACGTTTGTTGTACCCTTTGAAGCACTTGCGAGCTGTCTGCCGTTTTGCCACGTAAAGGTGTAATTTTCACCGTTGTAATACGTTAAGGGATTTCCCTGTGCATCGTAGGTGAATGAAACACCGTTATACGAGGTGAGCTTATCGCCCCAGTTGGCGTCTGTATACGCATATACTTCTTCACTTAGAGGTGTACCGAGTGCGCCTGTTGTATAAGCATACGTTTTAGCAGAAAGTATATTTCCTGCCGTATCGTAGGAATAAACGTACGTTTTGCTCGTATCGGGATTATTCTCACGAATCAGCTGATTTAACGCATCGTATGCATACGTTACGCCGGAAGCATTTGAAATGTTACCGAGCGAATCGTACTCGTAGTTATACTCAAGGTTGATACCCGTGCCAGAATAATAAAGCTTTGTTATCTGATTTGCAGATCTGCTTTCGCCATCAGCATTTGTAAAGAATTTATAGTTAAAGTTAACGTTATATCTATGCTGCCCGTTATACTTATGTATATGATACAGGTCTCTGTAATACAGTCCCTTGCTTACATAAACATAATTGCCTGCAAACTCTGTCTGCAAAAGGTATCCCGTATTACTGTACGTATTTTCATACGTTCTTTCGGAATAGCCTTCGTTTTTATATGCGAACTTGTCATTTCTTCCGACACTGTCATAATGGTTTGTGAAGGAAGTAATGATCTGTCCGTTTCTTATTTCGTGATAAGTAAGAAGTCTTCCCAAGCGGTCATATTCATACTTATACGTAATATTTTCAGAAAGGTCCTCGATCTGCGATACAGTACCGTCTTTTGCGTACGTAATGACATATCTTACGTTGTCATTATAGCATAATTTTTCCACTCTGTCAAGGACGTCGTACTCATATGCGATATAGTCGCCGTTTGCGTACGTCTGTCTCTTTTGTTTTCCGTTACGCAAGCCGTAGACATACGAAACCAAGGGAGTTTCGGATTCTCCGACAGTTATCGTCTTTACGTTTCCGAACAAGTCGTAAGCAAAATTATACGTCGTATTTTTTGATATTATCTTTGAAAGTCTGTCAAGGCTGTCATATTCATACGATACAGAGGATTCATTATCGTCGATTACGTTATCCAGATCAAGGTCGGTAAAGACATTCGTTATTCTGTCAGAGATGTCATACAAATAGCTTGTTTTCGTGTTATTTGCATCTATCACGTAATTAAGAAGTCCGTTTGCCGTATTGTAGTTATACTGCGTTGTATTACCGAGTGCATCCGTGATACCCGTTACAAATCTGCCTGTTGAATCGTACGTATAATCCGTTGTAATCAAGATATCGCTGTTCGAGTGTGCAACGTCTACGCCTGTGATGTTACCGTATCTGTCGTAGGTATAATTGACACTAACGTTATTTGCATCGGTTATCGAGCTTACCTGGTGTGTGCTTTCACCGTTCTTTTGAACGTACTCAATAGTATACGATGAACCGTCGGGGTTTGTTACCGATGTTAAGTCAACATTGTTTGATGCATATTCATATATCGGTGTATTTCCGTCGGGTGACTGAACCGTGCTAATATTGCCTTCGTCATCATAATTATACGTTGCAGCAGGCTCTGCAATAAGCGATATATCATCAAAATATGCCTCATTTGCATTTTTGTTATATGACAGACTTATCTTAACGTAATCGATAACGGTACAAGCTTCTGCAATATCTTTCGGTGTTACCGCCGCCTCGGACGTAAACTGCTTTGCGGAGTTATTGGAGTTTGCTTTTGCGTGTACTGTATACGTATCCGAATACTGCGTACCGTTTTCTGTAAGATAAACAAATTCCGCTTTTACTTCAAACGTTCTGTCATCATGTGCAAACGTATCTATCGAATCGCCTTTCATCCATGCCGAAAGAATGAACGTTGTGTTTACAGAACAATTAAGGTCGATCGTTTGTGTTACCTCGAGATTTGAAGGAGTTGAACCCACTATTTCCATACAATTGCCGTGGAGTCCCGCATCGGCATTAACGGAAGCTCCAGCAGGAAGTGTCCAACCGTGTGTACCGAATGAAAAGTCGCTGTTTTCGATGAGGTTATACGTTCCGATCTGTCCTTCTTCAAGCTGAACAGCATCGAAGTATACTGTTCCCGAGCTTGCGGAAAGTACAAGACTTACCGTGCAGTCACTTGAATTTGCGACGAAAGAAACGCTTAATCTCTTCCAGTCGTTTTCAAATTCGTTGTCGGTTGAAGTTACTTTCAGGCTTGATGCATTTGTGTCTGTTCCCGTTACGGTAAGATATGCACCGTCGCCAGTAACGTTTGAGGTTTTAACGTATGCGGACAAAGTATATGTTTGTCCGGGTGTAAGTGTACTTGAAGTATATACCGAGCTTACACCGTTACCGGAAGCTGTGAGTTTTGCTGATTTTGCACCTAAATACCTTTCGGCCGTATCAAAAGCAAATGAGTGGTTTGATGATAAAGTACGGCTCCAATAACCGTTCAAAGTGCTTGCGCCGGCTTCAAAACTTGAATATTTAAGCATATTGCGGCTCAACATACCGCTCGAGCCGGATTTGTTTATTTTGTTATTTTTCTTTGTATTAACTTCCGAATTATATCCTACGGAAGATGCCGAATATACTGTCTGTTCGTTTACGTCCGTTGTGTACGTGCAGATAGTTCTTCCGAAATAGTCGAATACATATATATCGAGCAGATCGTCCGATGTTCCTATCACATCATCTTTTCCGCCCATTGTAAATTTCGTCACTTTATCCGTTTCTCTGTTCATACGGATACTTTGACCTATTAAAGGAGTACGTTCTGACAATTCTTTACATACCCCGTCTTCGTAAGAAACTCTTACAGAATAGTTACTGTCAACGTTTCTTACAGTTGTAAGCTGCTTATCTGTGTTGTAGGAAAACTCGATTGTATCTATTATACCGTCAGTTACGTTATTTTTTGATATTTCAACACTTTGAAGCGTATTGGGCGTACCGTCCGTATTTTCAGAATATGTAAAATCACATCTTGTATTACCTTGAGTTATCCCTATCAAAGTATCGCCATAATACGAAAAATATACAAAGTTTATATCGTCATTATTTTGAGCAGAATAAGTACATATCGTATACAGTTTACCCCCGCTGTCGTAACCGAATGCGATCTTGTTGCCGTTGACATCACGCATTTCGGTCATATATCCCGCTGCATTGAATATTTTAGAGTTACCGTTATTATCGGTCATTGTATACGTACAAGTAGAACTGCCGACTGTTCCCGTAACCTTTATTTCATACGGCAATCCGTCTTCGCTGACATATTTGGATTCGCCGTCGGGCTTGTAGTAATAATGTTCTGTTCCGTCTGCATCGTTGTGTACAAGATAAGTAATGTCGCCATTTCCTTCATCTATGACTTTCACAACGACGCTTTCCATTATATTCAGCTTAAATCCTGCGCCTATTTGCATCGCAGTATAATCAGCAGTAAGTATTTCGTTGGAACTTGTAAAATATTTACCGGCTGAATATCCGTCATAAACAAGACCCACAGTAAGGGGCATTATATTTCCGGGTGTAGATACCAAAGGCAAAGTGTACGTAACGTTACCGGAAAAATCATTGCAGTATACTGTTCCTGCGCCGAATACATTCATCGAATGTGTCGTCCAATAGCTTTCAAGTCCCTTATTATCTCTGTAATTCATTTGAAATACAGGTGCGCTTTCGTCATAGACGTTGTAATATTCTGTAGTGTGAAAACGAGCAGAAGGATATGTATATCCCGTTTTTGCAATATCAACAAGCGCAATTCCGTATATTGTATCGCTTGCATACCAACGTTTTACAAGATCGGTAATATTCCACGTATGGTACTTCCCTGCCGTGCTTGATGAAACCACGGAATAGTCGAGAACCTTTTCCTCATTGAACTCGGGAGCGGTATTCAAAGTAACCTGATATTCTTGCCAATCAGATAATACTTCGTACGCACCAACGGTTACAGTTGACGTATCCGGCAATATACCATTGGTCTGAAGCTGATGAAGAGAAACACTTGCATCTACAATTATGGAAGACGGAGACAAAACAGGAAGAAAATCACGACTGTATTTTAAAAGCGAGTAACACGGTCCGTTTTTGTTTTTTCCGACATATATGACACGTTCGGCACCATGGTTTATATCCGGATTTCCGGCTTCAACATATGCATCATATGTTCCGTTATACTTATACTTATACACCGGAGGGTCTATCGTTATCGGATATACACGTTCGGAACTGTTAAGCCAATCTTCATCCGCTGTTATTTCCAGAGTATATTTATTCTTATTCTTCTGCGTGAGTGTGTAATGAACATCATCGGAATATACTTCTGCGCTGTCAAACATATACGGAGCAGGTATCACGTAAACAGGTTCACCTGCGTTTTCCGAATGATACAAAACTATAGAACCGTCTTCCTCTAACTTAGGGGAAAGATTTTTAAGTTCGAGGTCAAATTTATAGCTGTATGTGTCGCACTTTTCGTTTATTATGATAAATTTATTCAGGGAGTCACCGCTTATGGTGTATTCGAGATCAACTCCCGCGAATATGTTTTCATACCTTATTTTTGAAGTTATATTGTTCAAAACGGCTTTTTTATCGAAAGTTTCCAGTGCCGATGAATTGCCGTTATCCAAAGATACCACTTCAGCTGAAACCTTTTCGGGAGAGGTATCTTTCGAGATTCCCATTGTTATCTTATAGTCACCCTCTTTGATCTCGTAAAGGTAACCCTGATTCGATTTTTTGGCAAATTTGATCTTTGTTGAGTTTTTCTTATTGGAATACCCCTCAACACCGTCTTTGCTGTCAGCGCAAAGAGTATTGTCTATGTCATCCCATTTACCGTCATCATTTTTGTAATGAACGTTTTTATCATAGGTATAGACCGTATATGAACCGTCTGACATACGAAAATGCTTTTCTGTAGCGGTTCTTTTGTTCTCGTCTTCGCCGATTATGTATGCATCAACGGTAGGTGAATCTTGAAGTGATGAATTTGATGTGCTTGATATATACGGGTCTATCAATGCATCAACAGGCAACGACTGAAATGTTATCAAAACCATCAAAACGATCGATAACATTTTCATAAACTTTGATACTTTCATCATTTTACTCTCCTTTTTAGTGAATTAATATGGTT
>JAZQBL010000037.1:0-100004 GCA_045545665.1 Eubacteriales bacterium | reverse complement strand
TCATAAGCAATAATACAAAATAGAACATGATTATTAGTTATATTGATTAAACTAATATTTTGGTAACAAAATGACTTATAAAGAATGAGACTTCTTTTTAAGCAGAGGATTATATACATCGGTTATGACGGTTTCCGCTGTATAAATGGTCTGCTACGCCATTTATCCTCTATAATAGGCTTAAAGATCTGACGTACTCCTTTGAGCCGCCCCCCTTGAAAGATATGAATTTCAAGGGGGATTTTTAGAAAAACGCACCTGCAAGATCCATTTCGAACCTTGCGGGTGCGTTTAATATTTTGAAAATATTATCTTACTTCATAGCCTCTTCGATAGCAACTGCAACGGCTACATGTCATAATGGAATGACCTGTTTGTGCGTTGCAATAGAATTTGCTATAAATTTTATTTCATTGCTTCCTCAATAGCAACTGCTACAGCTACGGTCATTCCTACCATGGGGTTGTTACCTGCGCCGATGAGACCCATCATTTCAACGTGTGCGGGAACGGAGGAAGAACCTGCGAACTGCGCATCGCCGTGCATACGTCCCATAGAGTCTGTAAGACCGTAGGAAGCAGGACCTGCAGCCATGTTATCGGGGTGGAGCGTTCTGCCCGTGCCGCCGCCGGATGCAACGGAGAAGTACTTCTTACCGTTTTCGATAGCCCACTTCTTGTACGTACCTGCAACGAGGTGCTGGAATCTTGTGGGGTTCGTTGAGTTACCTGTGATGGAAACGTCAACAGCTTCCTTCTTCATGATAGCAACGCCTTCGAGAACGTCGTTAGCACCGTAGCATCTTACCTTGGAGCGTTCACCGTCGGAGTAAGCGATAGTGCGCTTAACCGTAAGCTCGTCGGAGTAGAAGTCGTAATCTGTTTCAACGTACGTAAAGCCGTTGATTCTGGAGATGATATATGCAGCATCCTTGCCGAGACCGTTAAGAATAACCTGGAGGGGTTCTTTTCTTACTTTGTTTGCACTTCTTGCAATACCGATAGCACCTTCAGCAGCTGCAAAGGATTCGTGACCTGCCAAGAAGCAGAAGCACTTTGTTTCCTCGCGCAGAAGCATTGCGCCGAGGTTACCGTGACCGAGACCAACCTTACGGTTAGCTGCAACGGAGCCGGGGATACAGAAAGCCTGAAGACCGATACCGATAGCTTCAGCAGCGTCAGCAGCAGACTTTACTCCCTTTTTGATTGCGATAGCGCAACCGAGTGTATATGCCCAAACAGCGTTTTCAAAAGCGATGGGCTGTACGCCTTTTACGATATCTTCAACGTTGATACCCTTAGCAAGGCAGATATCTCTTGCATCTTCGAGATCCTTAATGCCGTATTCAGCCATGCAAGCTTCGATTCCGGCAATTCTTCTTTCATATCCTTCAAATCTTATCATTTGTCTGCCCTCCATTACTGCTTTCTGGGGTTGATGTATTTAGCCGCACCGTCGTATCTGCCGTAAGTCTTAACGTTCTTTTCGTAAGCTTCTGCGGCATCTGTACCGTTGGAGATGGCTTCCATCATCTTACCGAGGTGAACGAACTTGTATCCGCAAACTTCATCATTTGCGTCAAGTGCGAGGGAAAGTATATAACCTTCTGCCATTTCGAGGTAACGTACGCCCTTTTCCTTTGTAGCAAAGATCGTACCAACCTGTGAACGGAGACCCTTACCGAGGTCTTCAAGGGAAGCACCTACGGGAAGACCGTTTTCAGAGAAAGCTGTCTGTGATCTACCGTAAACGAGCTGCTTGAATATTTCACGCATAGCTACGTTTATAGCGTCACAAACGAGGTCTGTGTTAAGAGCTTCGAGAAGTGTCTTGCCCTGGAGAATTTCAGCCGCCATAGCAGCAGAGTGAGTCATACCGGAGCATCCGAGTGTTTCAACGAGAGCTTCTTGAATGATACCTTCTTTTACGTTAAGCGTAAGCTTACATGTACCCTGCTGGGGAGCACACCAGCCGATACCGTGGGAAAGACCGGAAATATCCTTTATTTCATAAACCTTTACCCATTTGCCTTCTTCGGGAATGGGAGCAGGACCGTGATGAGGGCCTTTAGCCACTTTACACATATGCTGTACTTCATTTGAATACTGTAATTCAGCCATTTTTATATCTCCTTTATAAGGTAATTATTTTACGATTTCACCATAGCACGTGCCGAAAGCGCATGCAGCGTTTGATTCATCTGTGTCGATGTGCATTGCAAGAGAGAACTTGGGGCTTACACGAACAACTGTGTCGCCGAATATCGTTGTACGTTCGGAATCAACCTTAACGCTTACGATCTGCTTGTCCTCAACACCGAGAGCAGCTGCATCTTCGGGTGTCATATGGATGTGACGCTTTGCAATGATAACGCCTTCGTCGAGCATAACCTCGCCGCAAGGACCTACAAGCTTAACGCCGGGTGTGCCTGCAACGTCGCCGCTTTCCTTAACGGGAGCTGTAACGCCGAGTGTACGTGCATCCGTGAAGGAAATTTCAACCTGGGATGCAGGTCTTTCAGGACCGAGGATTATTACGTTGGGAATATCCTTCTTGGGGCCTGATACTGTTACTCTTTCTTCGCAAGCGAACTGACCGGGCTGGCTCAAGTCCTTCTTGTGTGTAAGTGTTGCGCCTTTGCCGAAAAGTATTTCGACGTGTTCTCTTGTAAGGTGAACGTGGCGCGCAGATGTTTCAACCAAAATCTTGTTTGCCATTTATCTATCTCCTTTAATTTTATTCACTTTGTGTATTATACAACAAATTATTCAAAATGTAAATATAAAAATGCAAAATTTTCTTGTACTTTTAAAATTGTTTTCAAAAGATATCAAAGAGAGTAAAAAATCATATGCCGTTTATCTTTTGCACGTTGAGTAAAAACGATGAGATAAAAAAGATATGTCAATTTATACAAAAATTAACAGTAAATTTTGTGAAAAACACAGCCAAAAAAGAGTTGACAAATGAATACTTTTGTGACATAATTAAATTACAAAGGATACTTTTGTCAAGATCAAAAGCATCTGTATGCGAAAGAGGTGTAACCGATGTACACATTCCGAGACACTTTTGAATTTTATTTAAGAAGGGAAGCTGAAAATATGAAAAAATTACTGTCGATCATTATTTGTGTAACTGTGCTTACGTCTGTACTTTCACTCTTTCCTTCGGCTGCTGCCGAATTTACAATGAATGATGCAGAAGCCCTTATATTTATGCTGGAGGAGCACGAAAGAATATTTTATTGCGGAGCCGTGGATGAGTTTTTGGCGGATGAAGTGCCTGTCGATGAGGGGCTGAAGGTTATGAATTATATATCACCCGGACATTATTCCAAAGAAAATTATCCCTCAGATCACCTTTATTATTCTTTTGGCGAATATAAAACGCCCGAATATTGGAAAGAACGCCTCCAAAAATTTCTCGCCCCCGAATATGTTGAAGAAAATTTCGAAGAAATACTTAAAGGCGGCATAACGCTTTATGACGGTGGAATATACGTAAGAACAGGCGTCGTAAGACAAACATACTTTTGTGACGTGAAGATCAAGGATTTTAAGAACAAAAAACTCACCGTAAACGGAAATGAAGCAGTATATACGTTTTTGCGTTCTGAAAATGAAAAAATGAGATCTGTTGAATTCAAGTGCGCGGATGGCATCTGGCGCGTGTCCGGCGGTTCTGCCACAAGCGCATATCTGGATCTGCCTGATCCCGATACGGCGATCACCAAAGGGGGAGCGGTTGATCTGATAAAACAGATGGTCTGCTTTAAAGAGGGTATGAATGGCGGTGCCATCATCAATGACGTGTCGATTTTTGGACTTCCGAAAACACCTGTAAGGGATGAAACACTCCAAAAGCAGCTTTGTGAAATGAGTGTCGGCAAATATGATGAAGACTTAAGTTTTTATAAGCTTGACGGAGAGTACGGTAAACCGTCCTTCTGGTACGATCATTTGAAAAAGTTTTTGACCGACGAATACGTTGAGAAAAATCTGGAATTAAGAGGCGCACTTATAGAACTTGACGGTGAGGTATACACACCTGACCCGGTTGTTTATGCCGTTGCGCCGGATTATCCCTCTCTTAATGGAAAAACGGTTGAAGAATCTGTGAAAGCGGAAACAAAAAATACAGTCCTTTTTAAATTTGCGGATATTGTCGGGGAAAATGTGAAGACAATGAATTTTGAGGTGGAATTTGAAAATACGGAAAACGGTTGGCGCATCTGCGGCGGTGAGGGAGCTGAATGTTTTTTGGGAATCGTTTGGGCTGAAAACGCCGATAATCCCGAAACGGGCGATGATGCAGCTGTTATTACCGTATGCTTGCTTGTGTCAGCAGCAGGACTCGGCATAACGCTCGGTAAACGCAGATCTTTAAATGCTTAAAACGAAAAATCGGTGGAAGATCCCACCGATTTTTTTATCAGTTCAATCGTTGAAACGAGAACGTCAATTTTATTTTTCAAAAAATGCTTTTGTTGCTTTGTGCATATTGTAGACGTCTGCTTTTGAAACGACCTCGTACGGTGCGTGCATTGATATAACGGGAACGCCTACGTCTATTGTGTCGATATTTCTTTCGGCTATATATTTTGCGACCGTACCGCCGCCGCCGAAATCGACCTTGCCGAGCTCTGCCGTCTGCCATACGACGTTTGCGCTGTCGAATATCTGTGCTATTTTTGCCGTGTATTCGCCCGTTGCATCGTTAGTGTCGGACTTTCCTCTTGCGCCCGTATATTTGCTTATGCCGATACCGCAGCCGATAACGGCGGAGTTGTTCTTCTCAAATGCGCTTGCAAAATTGGGATCGTATGCGGCGTTAACGTCAGCGGAAAGACACATTGAATTTGCACGTACGCGGCGTTCGTTCTTGCCGAGCGTTACGCATATATCCGTTATAATATCGTCAAGTATTGCGCTTTTCATACCTGTTGAGCCGTTTGAGCCTGTTTCCTCTTTGTCGGCGAGAACTGCCATGATCGTGTGTTCGGGTTTTTCAAGTGCGAACATAGCCGTAAGGGAAGGGTAAGCACACACTCTGTCGTCGTGTCCGTATGCGGCGATAAGGCTTCTGTCAAAGCCGACGTCACGCGCTTTGTATTCGGGAACTATCTGAAGCTCTGCCGAGAGGAAGTCTTCCTCCGTTATGCCGTACTTTTCGTAAAGAATGGACAATACGTTAAGCTTTATTTTTTCGCTTACCGCATCGTCATCGTAAGGCGTTGAACCGATAAGTATATTGAGCATTTCGCCGCTTATACCCTCGGAAAGTGTTTTTGCGTACTGTTCTTTTCCGAGATGGGGAAGGATGTCGTTGATATAAAATACGGGATCGTTTATATCTTCACCGACTGTTACGACTACCTTTTCACCGTCTTTTTTGGTAACTATTCCGTGAAGCGACAGGGGAATTGCGACCCACTGATATTTTTTTATACCGCCGTAGTAGTGCGTTCTGAAAAATGCCATACCGCCGTCTTCGTAAAGGGGAACGGCACGCAGGTCTATTGCGGGAGAGTCAATGTGCGATGCACATATGCGTATACCGTTTTCGATATCTTCAGAGCCGATAACGAACAAAAATACGCTTCTTTCTCTGTTTACGTAGTAGAATTTGTCACCCTTTGATATGCTGTCGCCGAAGTTGAATTCTTTAAATCCGTTTTCTTTTGCAAGTTTTACGGCTTCATCGGATGCCTCCCTTGCCGTTTTGCCCTTGTTGAGATAATCCTTGTATCCCTCGCAGTAGCTGTTTATTATATCCGTTTCTTCGGGATACTTCTCGTATGCGGTCTTCTTTTTATACGTCAGCTTTTCTGCAAGAAGCTGTCCTTTTGTCTTTTCAGCCATTTATTGTTCCTCCAATATTTTTATATATTTTTCTCTTGTTTTTGATACTTTTTCAACGTATGAAGCTGTTTCGTCAAACGGTATGTCGATAAGGTGTCCGTTTTTTGATATTTCCTCATCGTCAAGCCATGAACGTACCTGCCCATGTCCTGCGTTGTATGCGGCGTATACGGTCTGCCAGACGGAGAACTGTTCATAGCAGTAGGAAAGATAATAAACACCGCAGTGTATGTTCGTTTCGGGGTCGGTCACTTTGCTTTCATCGTACGGTATGTTTGCTTTTCCGCATGCCCATTCGTAGGTGTTTGGCATAAGCTGCATAAGTCCTTTTGCACCCTTTGATGACGTGGCGTTGGGATCAAAATCGCTTTCCGTTTTTATTATTGCATATATGACGTCCTGCGGTACGCCGTACATTTCTGAATACTTTTCCACGTATTCACTGTATAAAACGGGATATGCGGCTTTCTCTCGGCTGTCAAGAGCAGAGTCAACAAAATAACCGAGAACGATTGCCGATATTATTAAAAGTATTGCCACGATACTTCTTTTTATTGCATCTGCCATGTTACAACTCCTTTATCTCGTTTATGACGGATACGACTGCTTTTTCAAGCTCATCAAGTCCGAGAGTGTTTTCTATCGTGTACGTGCAGTTCTTGATGAAAAATTCTTTCGGGTGTTGGTTTTTCAGACGTTTTTCCGCATCGCTTACGCTTATATTATCACGTGATATTATTCTTTTTATCAGAGTTTCTTTGTCCGCTGTGATCCCGAGAGTGATATCGCATTTTTTATCAAATCCGCTTTCGAAAAGCTGCGGGGCATCTATCACGGCGGCGTATGCGCCGTGCGCTTCATACTCCTTGAGCATATCTTCGCTGACGGAAAGAATGTGTCTGTGTGTTATTTTGTTGAGCGTATTAAGCGACTCCTTGAAGGAAAACACGATGCCTGCAAGCTTTTTTCGGTCTATTCCGCCTGCGTTGTCGGATATGGAGAATCCGAACGTGCGTACAAGCTCACACACCAAGGGTGAATTATGCTTTAAAAGAGAATGGTATACGACATCGGTGTTCACGCACGGTATGCCGTGTTTTTCAAAGACGGCGCACGCCGCACTTTTACCTGCACCGCTTTGTCCCGTTAATCCTATTATCTTCATATCAGACCTTTATTACGTTAAATCCTGCCGCACGGATGAGTCGGTTGAGAACTGCAAGACCGACTCCGTCGCTGTCGGGAATGACGGAATATACGGTATTTGCACCGCTGTTGTTAAAGCTTCTCAAATATCCGAACAGCACGTGTGCCTGCGACGTGTGCGAGCGTTCGAGATACTTTACGTTTTTGCCTTTTATTTCGTCTTTGCAGTCGGAGTAGCAAAGAATACCCGTCAGAGGATCTTCTTCAAGCTTTTTTCTGAAAAATGCGGTGACATCGTTTTCGTTTCCGTCAACGAGATAAACGGGTACCTCGGGGGCGTAATGCTTATACATCATCCCGGGAGATTCCGCTTTTTGACCTTCTTTCAATTTGTTGAGTATGGCGTCTGATACGGTTACCTTCGGACATATACAGCGGAGCATTTCCTCGTCAACCGCGCCGGGACGAAGAAGCACGACCTCGTCGCCGTTTATTTTTACAACGGTCGATTCAAGACCTATTTCACATTCTCCGCCGTCGATTATCATATCGACTTTTCCGTCCAAGTCCTCAATAACGTGAGATGCTTCCGTCGGCGACGGCTTGCCCGACGTGTTTGCCGACGGTGCGGCAATTGCCGTGTTTGCACATTTTATCAAGGCGCGAGCCGTTTCGTTTGACGGTATTCTGACGGCTATCGTGTCGAGACCTCCCGTGACGGTGTCGGGGATAATATCCTTTTTCGGCATGATCACGGTGAGAGGGCCGGGGGAAAATGCCGTGGTAAGCTTATAATAAAGCTCACTCGTATAAGCGTATTTTTCGGCGTCTTCAGCATTTGCTACGTGTATTATAAGGGGGTTATTCGACGGACGTCCCTTTGCTTCGTATATTTTCAGTGCCGCATCGGATGCAAGTGCGTCTGCACCGAGTCCGTATACCGTTTCCGTCGGAAAAGCAACGAGTCCGCCGGATCTTATTATTTCTGCCGCTTTTTGTATTATACGTTCGTCGGAATCCGTTTTTGATATTCTCTCAATTACGGTTTTCATTATGATTTAAGCTTTTCAGCCGTGTCGACGTTTATGATGTAATCTATCATTTCGGATATATTTCCGTTCAGAAAGCTTTCAAGTGCATATGATGTGTAACCGACTCTGTGGTCCGTAACACGTCCCTGCGGATAGTTGTACGTTCTTATGCGCTCGCTTCTGTCGCCTGTGCCGACCTGGCTTTTCCTTTCGTTTGCAATTTTATCGTGCTGTTCCTGTGTTTTCATATCGTAAAGCTTTGTGCGTAAAAGCTTCATTGCCTTGTCCTTGTTTTTGAACTGGCTTCTTTCATCCTGACATTCGATGATTATACCCGAGGGTTTATGGTAAAGTCTTATGGCGGATTCCGTTTTATTTACGTGCTGACCGCCTGCACCGCTGCTTTTACACGTCTCGAATTTGATATCGGCAGGGTTTATTTCGATTTCAACGTCCTCGGCTTCGGGAAGAACGGCGACCGTCACGGTCGATGTGTGTATTCTGCCTTGAGCTTCCGTTTCGGGTACACGCTGTACACGGTGAACGCCCGATTCGAATTTCAGCTTTGAGTATGCGCCTTCACCCATAACGGTGAAGGAGACCTCCTTGAAACCGCCGAGCCCCGTTTCGTTTACGCTTAAAAGCTCCGTTTTCCAACCGACGGATTCGGCGTACATCGTGTACATTCTGTACAGTACGTAGGAGAAAAGTGCCGCTTCGTCACCGCCTGCTCCTGCTCTTATTTCAATTATTACGTTTTTATCGTCGTTTTCGTCTCTCGGCAAAAGGAGTATCTTAAGCTCGTTCAGAGTTCGCTCAATGCCTTCTTTTGATAAAAGAAGCTCTTCTGTCAGCATTTCCTTCATATCCTCGTCGGGCTTGTCGGCAAGAAGCTCTTCGGCATATTCTTTCTGTTCTGTGAACGACTTGTATTCTCTGTATTTTTCTATTATGGGAGCTAAGCGTTTGTATTCCTTCATAAGGGATCTGTATTTTTCCTGGTCGGAAATGATATCGCTGTCGGAAAGATCCTTTTCTATCTGTATGAATTTTTCTTCCGCTTCCTTGAGCTTATCTGTCATGCCAAGCTCTCCTTTTCATTCTTTTCTATCTTTTTTATGTTCTTTTCAAGCTTTATTCTCGGTACGGTGACGTCACGTCCGCAGGACGTGCATACGATACGTATATCGGATCCCACACGCATAACCTTGAATGACTTGTTGCCGCACGGGTGCTGTTTTTTCATTATGAGCACGTCGCCGACTTCTATCTTTGGTATTTCCATATTGATCCTCATTGCGCCAAACGGCGGATAATAATTATGTAAAAGTCATTATATCATATATATATAAGTAAATCAATAGAGCATTTGGATATTTTTTTAAAACAAAACGGTGATATGCTTGCTTATTGACTGTGTTCTTCGTCTGCGACGGATGCAAAAAGGCAAAGACAAAACAGAAAAAGAGAAAAGTTTTCTCCCGTTTTAAAAAGGATATAGACCGATATCTGCCACAAGACAAACAGTGATATAAACGATAAGATCCTGCAAAATATTTCGGCTCTTCTTTCGAAATGCGGATACAGTAAGGAATAAATAACTCTGCCGCCGTCAAGCGTTTCGGCAGGCACCGCATTAAGCGCGGCGTAAGCAAGACTGTATGTACCGAAGGGCGTTTTGGGAAAAAGCAGGAAAGATAAAATGTTTGCAAATATTCCGCCGGAAAAAATTAAAATATCCTCTTTATAAGACGTTATTCCCGCTTTTTTTATATCAGCTCCGCCAAAGCCTATGAGTATTTCTTCCGTTTTTGCACCGCAAAGCAGTGATGCCGATATATGCCCGAATTCGTGTACGAAAGAAGCAAGAAGCATAAAGAAAGTATCAGATGTGCCGTATGAATAAATAAAAACAGTAAGCGCCATAACGAATACGGCACTTACTTTTATTTTCCTTGAAAGATATATGTACAATATCAGCCTCCGCAGATAAGCTCTGAAAGCTCCTTTGAGTCTATTTTGTGAAATCCGCCGACTGAAGAAATGATCTTAAAAACGTCTGACGGAGTATATTTTGCACCCTTCAGCGAATCGGTAAGGTGGGTAATATCTCCGCTGTAGAAGAAATCTCCGCTGAATGAAATGTTTTCTATGATGCTGTGCTTAACGTCAACACCGACGGACACAAGACCGCCTTCAAAACGGTGCTTTGCAGTATATCCGAAGGAAGGATTCACACCGTAGATGAAGTCCCAGGAGGAAAGATATTCAGCCTCGGGGGTGATCTTTTCGATATCCTTTTGTGCGTTTAGCACGGTGTCCCCGTCAACTGCCGACCAAAGCAGTGATTTGAACTGTTCGTACGTGAGCTTTTCTTCGGCAATATCGGATATGTTTCTGACTCTCGAACGAACGCTTTTTATCCCCTTAGACATCATTTTTCCTTCTTCTGTCATGAGGGCTTTTTCCATACGTTCAAAATCCACGTTGAAAAGTATGGAGCCATGATGCAAAAGTCCGTATTCGTTTTCCATTCTTGCGTTACCGCAAATTTTGAAGCCGTCAGCCAAAAGATCGTTCCGCCCCGAATACGATACGTTTTTTACACCGAGTGATGATATGGCACGTGCGATATCGTCACTGCATTCGGCAAAGGATACGTCGGCACCTTTTTTCTTCGGATAGAATTTTGAATACATAACGCCGCCGAGGTCCGCGTATACCGTTCCGCCGCCGCTTTTTCTGCGGCTTACGGTTATGTTGTTTTCCTTTGCATAGGAAAGGTTGACTTCGTTGTATACGTTCTGGTATCTGCCCGAAATCAGTGACGGAGTCGTGCGCCATATCATATAAAACGGCTCATCTGTTACCGACATATAGTATTCTTCCGCTGCAAGATTAAAGAAAATGCTGTCTGAATTTGTTTCTATTTTTAACATACGTATTTCCTTTTTACCCTTTTGCTTACGTTGCAAAGACATTCGTAGGGTATCGTTTTTATGTGTTCGGCATATTTTACGGCATCGCTGAAAACGACAGCTTCATCTCCGACTGACGGGAGCTTTTCGAAGTCCGTCACGTCGACCATAAAGTGGTCCATACATACCCTGCCGATTATTTTTGCTTTACAGCCGTTTATTTCGATATCCATTCCGACAGCTCTTCTTGAAAGACCGTCGCCGTATCCGCAGGCAACTGTTGCGACCTTCATATTTTTGCAGGCCTTGAAATCACCGCCGTACGATATTTCATCATTCGGGAAAACGTCGTGCACGTGTACAACGGTCGATATAAGCTTTGCTATGGGAGTAAGTCCTTCGCTTGATATTTCATCGGACGGCGGAAGACCGTAAAGGGAAATGCCGCCGCGCGCCATATCCATATGCGATTTCGGAAAATCAAGCACGGCACCGCTGTTTGCACAGTGGTATATAAGCTTTCTGCTTGTATTTTTCAAAACGGTATTCTTTGCAAAAATAAACTTTTCAAGCTGTTTTTCCGTTGCGCTTTTGTCCTTTTCGTCACCTTTTGCAAAGTGTGTGAACATTCCTTCGACGGTAAAATGCGGATCGTTAAGGATGCTCAAAATGCCGTTTTCATCGTCGTATCTGAAACCGAGGCGGTTCATACCCGTATCGATCTTTATGTGAACACGGAGCTTTTCACCGTCTTTCATGTTCGATACCAGAAGATCGGCGTATTCCTTTGAATATACCGTTTGTATAAAGTTACCGCCAAACAGATATTTTGTATCGCACGGAGGCGTATAACTTAAAATGAGTATTTCTTTATCGGTGTATTTGCGTGCTTCGACGGCTTCTTCGAGGGAAGACACGGCGAAAAATTCAGCACCTGCATCAGATAAAACTTTTATACACTCGCTTCCGTGACCGTAGCAGTCAGCTTTGACAACACACATAAGCGTTTTGTCGGAAGCAAGTTTGCTTTTTAAATAATTAAAGTTTGAAATAAGCGCTGAGGTATCAATTTGTAAGTACGTCCTGGGTTTGCACATCGGTATTTTTTCCGTTCCAATCGTTAAAAGTTATGACAGTACCGTCCGATCTTATCATTATCGGAGATACCGTTTCCTTGTCAAAATATATTTCACATTCGCCGTTTGAAAGTCTGACGGCTTTTTTGCCGTTGAGAGATGAAGAGCTGACCGTGAATTCTCCGTTGCACCTTAAAAGCTCGTGCCAACGGTAAACGCCGCCGCTTGTAAAATCTTCAAGGCTTTCTTCGTTAAGCTCGATGCTCATATCGTTGTATATGAGATAGCTGTCCTCACCGTCGAAGCTGTAGCCCATTCCCCAAAGAACGGACGGCTCGGCAAATACGACGTCGATGACGCCGTCAGCACTTCGGGTGATCCTTGCCGTGTATTCGGTGCTGTTTTCTTCAACGGTGATGTTTGTTGTGTATTCTTCTTTAAGGGAAGAAAGATACGTTTCCGGATCAATATCCTCTTTGCACGAGTTCAAAAAGATCACAAAAACGAATAAAATGATAAACAGTGTTTTTTTCATAGTACCGCACTCCTTTTTACTTATGGTAAAATGTATGCGGAGCTTTTTGAATTAATGCCTTAAAGTGTCAATGACCTCGGTGTTTTTGTTGTGGTATTTCATTATTTTGAGGGTCTTTTTCGTGGCTTCAAAATAAAGGACCGTCTTTTTTTCACCGTCGTTTACGATCATGGCGTAAAGGTCGGGTGTGGGGTCTTTCGTGCTTATACAAGAGGGAAACACCGTGTCACCTTCCGATACGGTGAAGTTTGTAAAGGGCGATATCATATCAACTTCGTTTATGTTTACCTGATAGTATTTTTTGCACTTTCTTGCACCGAATACTTTTTCCATGGTAAAGACGCCTCTTTCGATCGTGTATCTGTACTCTATCTGAAAATATATAAAAAGATATTTGAAAACGATTATGCAAAGCATAAACATAACCGGTGTGAAATAGACCAGAAATTTCACGGCGATGCACATAGCGCATAAAGCGATCGAAGCTATGACCGCACAGATCACGTATAAAATACGTTGAAATTTATATTTTCCTTCCACTCTTTTTTCAACTGTATGGGTTATGCTGTTGAAGGATGAATCTTCCATAACGACCTCCGAAATATTAACTGCCAGTATTCTATCACATAAATAAAAAAAATTCAATACTTTACTTCATCACTGTTGACAAAAAAATGAAAAAAGTATATAATAAATACTGGGCATTTTTGATATAAAGGAAAGAATATAATTACTTTTTCGCCGCACGGCTGAAGGGAGCTATATGAAAGTAATAGATATAATAAACGGCAAAAAAGCGCAGGGGAAGCCGACTGTCTCCTTTGAAGTGTTTCCTCCGAAGACGTCGGACTCCATAGATACCGTTATGGATGCAACAGCGGAGATCGCAAAGCTTTCTCCCGATTTTATGAGTGTTACATACGGTGCCGGCGGAGGAACGAGCGACTATACCGTATCCGTTGCGCAGAATATCAAAAACAACGGCGTAACGCCTCTTGTGCATCTTACGTGTGTTTCATCTACCGAGGAGCATATAAAAAGGCAGATAGAAAAAATAAAGCAGTCGGGAATGGAAAATATCCTTGCGTTAAGAGGAGATATACCGACAGGCTCGGACTTTCCCGAAAATGCTTCTTTTAAGTACGCATCACAGCTTATAAGAGAGATAAAAAAACACGGTGACTTTTGTATAGGCGGTGCGTGTTATCCCGAAAAGCACCCCGAGGCTTCAACCTTTGCCGAGGATATAATCCACCTCAAAGAAAAAGTCGATGCAGGCTGTGATTTTCTTACGACACAGATGTTTTTTGATAACAACATACTGTATAATTACCTCTACAAGATAAGAGAAGCAGGTGTGACCGTCCCCGTTATCGCAGGCATTATGCCCGTTACGAACGCAAAGCAAACGGAAAGAATATGTAAGATATCGGGTAACTTTTTACCGCAGAGATTCAAGATAATAACGGACAAGTTCGGTTCAAACCCCGAATCAATGAAGCAGGCGGGTATCGCTTACGCTACCGAACAGATAATAGACCTGCTTGCAAACGGTGTGTCGTCCATACACGTCTACTGTATGAACCGCCCCGAAATAGCAAGAAAGATAAAGGAAAATCTTTCAAATATCATTTAAACTTGTAATACGAAGAACTATTGTTTTTTTACGGGAGGATGTATGAAAATTTCACTTAAACGCACCGTTGCCGCTTTTGTTGCGGTGATGACGGTCATTTCAATCTTGCCATTTACGGCATATTCGGCTGACTGGATACCGTCAGACTGCAAGGACTACGTATTTGATGCGGAATATTATGCGGCTAAGTATCCCGAGGTCGCCGAAGAATACGGCACGGCTGAAGACGAACTTTATACGCACTTTCAAAATCAAGGTGTTGACGAAGGTAAGCAGGGAAGCCCGACTTTCTCCGTAACCGAGTACTTGCGTAATAACGAATCGGTAAGCGAACAGTTCGGCACGGATTATAAAGAGGCACTTTTGCATTACTGCGAAATGCTTTCTACGACCGTATCGAAGCCCTCGCCCGACAAATTTTTGTCAGGTACGTTTGATGCGGTGATCTCACGTGCGCAAGATACCGCAAACGGTGCGTTCAACGTAGGCGTTGCATCATCTGCAACAAGCTCCTCAAACGGAAAATATAACGTACAGGCTCTGGCGGCTGATATTACCGATACAAAGCAGATCTGGACGTTCAAATGCAATGATAACGGCTCGTATACGATAACGAACAAATATACGGGAACGGTTCTTGACGTTAACGGTGCATCAAAAGAAAGCGGTGCAAACGTAAGCACGTACAAATCGAACGGATCACAGGCTCAGCAGTGGCGTTTGCTTGAAAGACTCCCGGGACAGTACGTTTTAGCTCCCGTACACGCATCACACTTTACGGTGCTTGATATCGGCGGCTCGACATCAAGCGGTACTAACGTTATAACGTATCAGTATAACCACACCCCCGCACAGCTTTTCAATATTCAAGTCCTTATCCCCGATGCGATAAAGAATATCGCTTTTGACTGGGAATATTACGGAGTAAAATACCCCGAGATCACGTCCAAAGTCGGTGCGACCGAGGCGGCGCTTTATGAACATTTCGGTAAATTCGGACTTGCGGAAGGCAAGCAGGCAAGCCCTGTATTTTCCGCAAAATATTATCTTGACAATAACGCCTCCGTGAGATCATCCTGCGATAACCCCGTCGATGCACTTATGCACTATTACAATACGGGCAGAAATACGGCAGGATTTAAAACAGCTCCTTCCGAATATATTGCAGACTCGTTCGAAGCTATTATAAACTTTATCGGTCAAAGCACGAACCTCGGTCTTAAATCCACCGCGACGAACTCATCGAACAACGCTTGGAATGTCGAAACCGTAACACAGTCGTTCAGTGACAAAAGACAGGTATGGCTGTTCACATACGTCCCCGAAACGGGAGCATACGTTGTAACTAACAAGACGTATCCCAAAGCGGCACTTGACGTTTCGGGTGCTTCTCTTGCAAACAATGCAAACCTTGCGACGTATACAAATAACGGTGTTGACAATCTTCACCAGCAAATGTATATTTACGAAAGAATGCCGGGTGAATACTCTTTGTCACCTGCACATTCAAGCGGTAAAGTCGTTGAAATTGCAGGCGGATACACAGAACCCGGCAAAAACGTATCGATTTACGAATATAACAAAACCGTTGCCCAGAGAGTATCTCTTTCATTTTACTTCGATCAGAGTCTTAAAGACTTGGTCTACGATGAAGAGTATTACCAAAATAAATATTATTTCGAGAAAAACGTACGTGAAAAATCAGGCGACGAACTTTATGAGCACTTTTTGACCACAGGCATTTACAGAGGATACCAGGGCTGCCCCACATTTTCCGTATCGTACTATCTTGAAAACAACGACGATGTAAAAGCAGAATGCCCGAACGGTTATTACGATGCCCTTATGCACTACCTGAATACGGGTATCAATACTGAAGATTATAAAACCGCACCTGCTGCTGATTTCGGTGAAAAGTTTACAGCTGTGATAAACAGTACGTCGGCTAACGTAAATATAGGTGTTGCAAATACGTCATCAAATTCCGCCGGCACGGTGTATATGGTGAAGGCGAGAAACAGAAACGACAACACCGACGCACAAAAATGGATGTTCGTACGCAATTCCGACGGTTCGTACACACTTACGAACGTACTTTCCGGCGGTGTTATGAGTGCGGAAGGCGGATCTGTTAAAAACAATACTCTTGTAAATACCACACCGTCGGAAAACTTGACGTCACAGAGATGGTTCTTCTTTGAAAGAACGCCCGGTAAGTTTGTAATATCGCCCGCACATTCCTCGGGTACTCTTGCCCTCGGCGTTCAGAACAGCTCTCTTACCGAAGGAACACAGGCAGATCTTTATACGTATTGCCGAGTTTCCGCACAGCTTTACGACGTAACGATACTCGATTATCCGGGCGTGTACAAGTGTGATGTAAATCACGACGGTATCATAAACGCAAAAGATATTCTCAGAGTTGCAAAGCACATAAAACAGCCGCTTCTGTATGCGTACGTAAAGGATGCAGACGTAAACTGTGACGGCGTGATAGACGACGTTGACCTTGAGCTTGTAAAACAGAATATAGGCGAAAACTACGCTATTTCTTACAAAACGCTTACACCCGATGACTCCTTTACAACACCGGAATTTACACAATATACGGAAAATCACACGCTTCTTTCTTACGATAATATTCCGCTTGAAACTTACGAAGCTGTATACGCGGGCTTTATATCAGACGGATGTGAAATATACAGCGATACGGTGAAGGGTGAAATACACGCAACGACGTTCGTTAAGGGTGACGACTTCTATCATATGTACTGGGCTGAAAACAGCCGCAGACTCCGTATTGCAGAGGCAAAGGGCTCAGCCGGTGATCTTCCTTTAAAAAATAATGTTGTGTCCAAAGGCATCACACCTTCAATAACACAGCTTAAATCTTCGTATCTCAACGGTATGGGATATGTTGTACAGCTTTCCGACGGCTCGTTCGTTGTTATCGACGGCGGCTACACGGCTGAGAGTGACATACTTTACAATAAGCTTGTCGAACTCAATAACGGAAGTAAAGAGAAGATAATTATCCGTGCATGGCTCATAACTCACTCGCATAACGACCACTATGAATGCTTTATGGCGTTTGCACAGAAATATGCGTCCGCTGTAACACTTGAACGCTTTATGTACTGTCCCGAAACGCCCGGCGTGGCAAAATCGTCGTGGCATACCGCATTTTACACGGGAGATATTTACAAGTACGTAAATATGTTCAGAGGCGTAAAGATACTGACAATACATACGGGTATGGAATTTACGTTCGGTGACGTTCGTATGGAAATACTTTATGCACCTGACGATATGTTGATTGAATATAATCCCTATGATCAGAATGATATGAGCGTTGTATGCCGCTTCTATACTGACAGAAAGAATGCTCTTATCCTTGCCGATGCCGGAAGCGGCGTTGCAAGAAAGCTTGAACAGTACTACGGTTCATATCTTAAGAGTGATATTTGCCAGGCGGCTCACCACGGCGTTGAAGATTTCCCGCTTTCAGCGTACAATATAATCAAAGCGCCCACAATGTTCTATCCGTGCAGCCAGGCTCTTTACGATCTTAACGAAAGATTTGACGACGTACGTGACGCAATAGCATCTTCAAGCTATATAAAGGAAATTCTCATTCACCAGCATAACCACTACACACGTACGCTTAAGTAATTAAATAATCTGTTTTATAAATAGATAAAAGGGTTACCGACTCGGTCGGTAACCCTTGTTTTATCTGATTCAGTTTAGTTCGTGACAAATTTCAAAGTGTTGTCGTGGAAATCAAACCCTTCGCCGCAGCTTTCCGTAAACGGTATTTCCGAAGGATTGTACACGGTTATCTCATTGTCATATACCGATACGTTTTTCTGTGTTGTTGAGGTGTCGGGAACTCTGAAAACGGCATTCAATATCGGCTGTGCCACATCGTTGCAACGTAAGTCTACCTTGTTTCCGTATATTTCAATACCGGCAAAGTTTCCGAACATAAAAGCATCCTTCCACGAAACGATATCAAGTATGTTGTTTCTGAAAACGATGTTGGTGTAGGTGTACGAACGCTCCGATTCTATATAAACACTGAACCCGATAACGTGTGCAGATGCCTGAGGAGCAGGCTCGTCGTGCGTGTGTATGTAGTTTTCTTCGATCAATACGTTGTCAACGCTTCCGTTGAACACCGCCAACACCTCATCGTGGGATACTTTTTCGATGTGGTTGTTGATTATCTGTACGTTTTTGCAGTTGCTTATCCAGATACCGCCGCCGACTGTGCTGTGCGATAAATTAAGTATTGTTGAGTTTTTGATAACTATATCGTGTGCGCCCTCCTGCATCCAGACGGACGTTACGTGGCGGTCGTTTTCTGTGTTGTGCGGAGTTCTTACCGTTACGTTGTCAAGCGTTACAAAGCTTGCGTTGCCTATATAAAGCTGAACGTGGTCGTTGTTTCTGAAAAGTGTGTTTTTGCCTTCTGTTTCGTCACAGCTTATAATGAGGTTTTTGATGGTTATATTGCTTGAATTATCGTTTATTACGAAATCCTGCCAGTTCACAACGCCCGTTTCGTAGTCGTTTGATATGACGGCGCCTCTGCCGTTTATCGTTTTGTTGTGTACGTTTGAGATCTGAAGTCTTGCTTTCTGGGTGTATTTTTCCGATTCAAATTCAACTGTTGTGGCGTTTGAAAATACAAAAGCTGTGTTTATGGCTGTCTGATCTGCCATTACGCCGTTTGCCTTCGTGCCGAACTGGTCGACTGTTATGACCTTCTCATCACCGACTTTAAAGGGAATAAGCGTTGCATATTTTCCTTCGGCTATCTGCACTGAACTGCAGTTTACATAGCCTGAGTTTATTTCAAATATTCCGCCTCCGCGGCCGAAGCCTTCGTGATGTGAGGTTATTCCGACTGTGTCGCCGACCGAAAGATTGACAGCGTCGCTTTTTAATGCGTTGAATGAAGAATACAGAGTTTTAACCGAATAGAAATAGACGGAAACTGCCGAAGCACCGTTCTTTACCTGCCAGCTGTCGTAATCCCAGAAATGGAAGCTGTCATTTTCCGAACCTCTTACGTAAACGGAGTAATTACCTTTTTCGGGAACGGCTGATGCTTTTACACCGTCTACGTATATTTCTTTTTCAAAATATCCGCATTCGGAACAAACGCCGTCTGTAAATGAATGACCTGTCGCTTTGACTACGTTGTCGGAAAAGGTGTAATTGCAAACGGTGCAAACGTGCTCCGTGCTTCCGTCCTCAGTACACGTCGGCAGGTGCTTTTTGGTCTGCATCGTGTGTACGTGTTCAGTTGAGATGTCTGTGTCGGTTGCGGTGTCCGATCCTTTACAGGAGGCGAGCATTACAGCACCGAGCAGTATGCTTGCAAGTAATCTCTTTTTGTGCATCTTTTTCTCCAAAACAAGTATTTTCCTTATTATAACACTTATTGTGTAAAATTTCAACCTGATTTAAAGTGATTAAAAAATACTTTAACTGTAAAAAGTTAAACGGCAAAGTTTACAATATTTTCGTTGTATTCATATTTGAAGCAATGTATAATTAAGACAATACCTAAAGTAGGGGGCAAAGAATATGGATATCAAACGGATCTTATCCGCTGTGACTGTTTTTTCTTGTTTATTGTCTTCATTGTATATTACGGTGTCGGGCGCACAGACGTGTGAATATGGCGAAAACGATATTGAAAGTAGGGCTTTGACCGAAAACGTGCAAAGCACCGATGCGGGCACGTCCGCTCTTTCGGGCGGTTGCGGTATGAGTACGGATGATACCGTCAGCTGGTCGCTGTGCGACGGAACGCTCGTTATAAGCGGTGAAGGTCGTATGGCAAACTATACGCTGTCGTCACAGTCGCCGTGGTACGCTGTAAGCTCGGATATTGTCAATATCGTAATTGAGGACGGAATAACGTACATAGGAAGCTACGCTTTTTACGGCTGTGATAAGATCGTTTCCGCTGCTGTCGGATGCGGTGTTGAAGGTATGGGATTCAGAGCGTTTTACGGCTGTGAGTCCCTTGCAAGAGTTCATATAAAAAGTGTTTCAAAATGGTGTGCTGTCAGCTTTGAAAAAGAATCAAATCCGTTTTGCAATAACGCTCATCTGTATATTGACGGCGAGCTTGTAACGGAGCTTTTTATTCCCGAAGGAGTTACGTCGGTAAGTAATTACGCATTTTACGGCTGTCTGAGCCTTTCGTCGGTTACGGTGCCGACGAGCCTTATGAATATAGGCACTGATGCGTTTAAATACTGCACGAGTATGACGGACGTTTACTACGTGGGAAGTGAAGAACAGTGGGAAAAAATATCCGCAGGGCAGGGGAATGCCCCGATTACGTCGTCTTACGTTTCGTATAACTGTGTTGCTATGGTGCGTGTCGAAATAGCAACACTTCCCGAAAAGCTTGAATATCTCTACGGAGAGGAGCTATTACTTGACGGAATAAAAGTAAATGCGGTATATTCGGACGGAACGGCGAAAGAAATTACGGATTATACGGTGTCGGGGTACGATAAATACTCGTACGGAACACAGAATATCATAGTATCGTATGAAGAATATTCGTGTTCGTTTACAGTTACCGTGAATGAAGAAAAGCCGACGTTCGTTCCCGTCACGGTAAGCTTTTTGACAAACGTCACTCCCGGTACTACCGTAAGCGACGTTCATAAGTATTTTGAGCCTAACGGTATAAGCGTTTCTTTCCTCGATGAACATTTGACACTTGATGACATCGTTTCAACGGGAACGCGCGTGCGTATTTACGAAGGGACAGAACAGATAGGCGAATATATCATCATAATAAAAGGCGACGTCAACTGTGACGGTGAAATAAACGGACAGGATCTTGTACACTTGACAGGTTACATAAACGGTGTCTGGGTGATAACTTATCCGCAATATGCCGATATTGACGGAAACGGCGTTGTGAATCAGCTTGATAAAGAAGCACTTTCCGAAATGATAATGAAGTTGAAGTAAAGAGTTGAATTATAATAAAAAGGCAGACGCACAGAGGTTTTCTATGCGCCTGTCTTTTTTGGTTTAAACGTGAAAAATTCAAAAACAATTTAATGATAGTAAAGTGTTTCTTTGCCGTCATCATTTTGCCGTGCAGTTCGCTTTGCTTATACGTTGGCAATCAATGTGGTCAGGGATTTTCTCTGACTTTCGGTAGGCTCCTTCAGTTTGCCGTTTTTCAGGAGGGTTGTGATGCAGTGAAGCATGAACCATCCGTCTGAGTGAAATACAAACTGCAACTCATACTCTTTTATCTTTCTGAGATGTGTAGGAACCGATTCCAGTACAGCCTCGGCATATGGCGCCTTCAGCGCCTCAAATTCAGCTCGGTACTTTGCCTTGATTCGCTCTCCGATGGCAAGAAGTTTATCACGAATTTCATCGCTTGCCAAAACCACGATCTGCCATGCAGACTTGAAGTGTCCGTCGTAATCTCCGTTGGTTTTTACACAACCTCGTTCTGCAAGCCACGCATATTCATCCTTTGAAAGACGGTCCTCAAACTCTCTTTCATAGAGTGAGAGAATACGTTTGGATTCTTCGGAATACTTGAGTTTGTAGCCGTCTGCACGGTCAGTCCACTCGCTGTCGATCTGCCAAAGAATACGCTTGCCATTGCCATTCCACATAGGACCGCACCAGTTTCTCATATAAACGTAGTCATAGGGAAGAACCGTTTCATTCGGCACTACAGATGCGTGATAGATATTATGAGCACCATCCGGACGGATCGTGGCAACCTCTTCAAAAGAAATGCTCTCATCCATCAGTTTCTCACCGGACCAAGCTGCAATATAAGGAATCAGCGTCCACAGGATGAAATTACGGTCCGCTTCAGGAGACTCAGTCAAGGAGATGGGGCCGTCAGTTTGATCACACCGGATGTCCGGATCGTCAAGAATGCCGGAAGAGGTCAACTCATCATACAGATCGTTCGCAAACAGCTCCGCAGCACGCTTGTACATATCATTCTGCATGGTAAGCAGTTCTGCAGTCGGCTCGCTGATGATGAAGCCCGCAATGTACTTGTCTTTATGTGCCTGCAGAAAGCCGTATTCTTCAAGAAATTCCACTTCGGTTTCAACGTACACAGGGGAAACTCCAAGGTCATCGGCAATCTCATTGATCGTCTTTGCTGTATTACGCACACAATAGCAGATATTCTGGGTCAGTGTGGAACGGAAGAACTCATCGGGAGATTTTTTGCCGACGGAACCGTTGATGCCGTAGGAGTGGAATTTAATAGGGTTAAATTTGAGTTCGCTTGCTTTTCTCATCGTATCCATACCTCGTTTCAATTCTTTTTTAGCTTCAAACAAGTGCCATTTGACAGTGCCGAGAGGAATATCCAGTTCTCCGGCAATATCTGCCTGTTTGCGATTCTCAAAGTAGAAAGCTATCACTATTCTTCTTTGCAGCTTAGATAGGTATGCGATCTCAGTCTGGAGACGATGGATAGCGTCACGATTGTCGTCTGTATCCAACTCAGAGTACGGATCTGCAATCAGCTCCGCAACCTCATCAATAGAAACACCGACCATGCTTTTCGCAGCATCACGATAGTAGTTGCTGAGCGTGTTATGGGCAACGGTCCAGATGAACTTTCCCATGTCCGCGACGTCATCTTTGACAAGGAGTGCGCGGAACGCTCTTATCGCAATCTCTTGCGACAGATCCTCGGCATCGTGGATGCTTTTACACCTCTTCAGAGCAAATCCGAATATGGGCTTCAGGTATTCAGTTATAGTTTTCTCTACGTCTTGTCTGTTCACTTTTTGGCTCCTCTCGAAAGCTTTCACCCATATAGACACGCAAATCTGAAAAAGGTTGGAACTTTTTAAAAAATTATTCGAAATCTAAAACGCTTTTTTACATTATATCATAGTATCTTTATTTTTTTGGTTCTTAAATAAATTATAGTGAAACAATTTTCCAATACGAGAGAGATACTCTATTTCATAGAGTTCAAGTCTAACTTGAGAAAAACATCTTTTTTGTATGCGCAAACCGAAAACTAAAATTTCGTCCATAAAAACAGAAAAACCCTGATAAAATCAGAGTTTTTTTTCGTGGCTATATCTTTTTGGTAGCCCTTTGTCGGCTTAAACGAGTAAAAAGGTGTCTAAACAAGGGTAAAAACGAACAAAAGGTGCGTAAATATTAAAATTTGCACTATTTTGCTTTTGGGCGTATTACGAAAATTAGAATTAACGATATGATCAGCGAAAAAAACAAGTAAAGTAAATAGGGTAGGTCAATGATTTTAAGTAAAAAATCATCAAATCCGTTGAATATACAGCGGATAACAGTACCCAAAACGTTACAAATACAAAAGCCTATAAAAAGAACTACGAGAATTTGAAGAAATAAGGACAACAACCCCGTCTTTGTGTTTTTATTTTTCTTTTTCATTTGGAGTTCTCCTTTGCAGTTTTACAAGATACAATCAGCATAACTCGCAACGAGGTACATTTTGAAGAAAGAGCTTTAAAGGTTTGTCAATATATTTTGTGCGATAAAGCAATTCAAGCCAATATCCTGTTTCACTTGCTTCTTTAAGGGCAATTTCAAATTTAGAAATGAAATCCTTTGTTCCTTGCGCATATTGTGCTTCGTGGATATTCGCTCCAATAGAGGTGCCGCTTCTGCCTATTTGATTGGATATTATGGATTCTCGCTTTTCTTTAAGTGATTTTACAAGATTTATGATTTGAACTGCAAAATCCATAGATTGGACAGATAATTTATCGTTTCTCATAACATCACCTCTTTTGGTATAAGTGTATCATATTTATCTCCGTTTGTCAATGAAGCATTGCCGCTGGCAATATGAAGCGGCAACTGCAACAAGTTGCCGTTGCCATGAAGTGTTCCGCAAGCGGAACATGAAGCGAAGCGCGCATCCTCATGTGGCGAAGCCACGCTTCATAGCCGAAGGCTGCTTCATTAGCGAGGCGTCTTCATGCGCCACAGGCGCGCTTCATTCAAAAAACGCACCTTTGTCGGTAGACAAAAGTGCGTTTTTTGTTGGCTGCGGATGAAGGATTTGAACCCTCACATACAGAGTCAGAGTCTGCTGTGCTACCCTTACACAAATCCGCAATATTCACCGTTCCGCTTGGGAACAGTGTGTATTATAGCAGAATGTTTTGCATTTGTCAACACCTAAACGCAAAATTTTTCCGATTTTTTTGTTTTTTTATTATTTTACACATTTATTTCGGATAATAAACGAGTTTACGTGTCAAAATTTCCGATCTGTACGGCATAGCATCGGCAGCACCTTTTCTCATTACGCAAAGCGATGCGGCAGTATTTGCAAATTCAAGCGCATCCTCGATATCCATTCCTTCCGCAAACGCAGTGCAGAACGCACCGTTGAAGGAATCACCCGCACCCGTTGTATCAACTGCCTCCGTTTTTACAGCTTTTGTCGGAAGATATCCGTAATATCCGAAATAAAGCGAGCCTTGTTCCCCGAGCGTTGTTATGATATTCTTTACACCCTTAAGCATAAAAAATTTTGAAGCACGTTCGGCTTCCGCTTCGTTTGATACCTTCATTGAAGAATAATATTCAGCCTCTGCCCGGTTAGGCGTTATGAAATCCGCCGAATACAAAAGCTTCGGCGGTATATCCTTTGCAGGCGCCGGATCGAACACGACCGTAACTCCGTGCTTTTTTGCAAGAGTAAGCGCACAGGAAAGACACTCCGTGTTCGTTTCGTTTTGCATAAGAATTATCTTGCTTTCCGATATTTCCTTTTCGGCAGCATAAATATCGCTTACGGAAAGATGTTCGTTTGCACCGGGAAGCAGTACCATTCTGTTTTCTCCCGTTACGGTATTTACCGTAATCGACGTCATTCCCGTCGGGGCTTTGTCCGTTCTTGATATGAAACGTGTGTCGATGCCCTCGTTTTTGTAAAATTCTACGGCTTTGTCACCGTACGTATCATATCCGAGCTTCAATATAAGCGTTACGTCCGCACCCGCACGGTGTGCGGCGACAGCTTGGTTTGAACCCTTGCCACCGTGTGAAATACGTATACTGCTTGCGTATACGGCTTCACCGTCTGACGGAAATCTGTCTGTATACGATGTGAAATCGACAAGATAACTGCCGATGACCGTTATTTTCGCTTTCATATTCAGCCTTCGATTATAGCAACGCCTGCTGACGTTCCGAGCCTTTCAGCACCTGCGTCAATAAGCTCAAGCGCCGTTTTAAGATCACGTATACCCGCCGATGCTTTTATCTTTGCCTTGCCTTCCGCTGCATCAAACATAAGCTTTACATCGTGTGACGTTGCCTTTCCTTCGTTGAAGCCCGTGCAGGTCTTTACAAAATCAGCACCTGCATTTACCGCAAGACGTGTTGCGGCAGCTTTTTCTTCATCTGTAAGATAAAACGTTTCAATTATCACCTTTACCGTCTTACCCTTTGCCGCTTTGACAACGGCGGATATGTCGGATGATACAAGGGAAAGATCTCCTTCTTTAAGCGCACCGACGTTTATTACCATATCAAATTCATCACAGCCGTCATCATAAGCCAGCTCTGTTTCGTATACCTTTGTCTTTGTCGTGTTTGCCCCGAGAGGAAAGCCTATGACAGTGCAGACCTTTACCTGAGTGCCTTTCAGAAGCTCACTGCACAGTTTTACATAGCAGGGATTTACGCAAACGGAAGCAAAATCGTATTTTGCCGCATCTGCACAGAGCTTTCTGATATCGTCCTTCGTTGCCGACGGTTTGAGAAGCGTGTGGTCTATATACTTATTTAAATTATCCATTATTATATCCTCCGTAATTTTTATACTATTATACACGTTAAATATTAATTTTTCATTTGTATTTTAAAAATCTTGACACGGAAATATTGTTCTGTTATAATCATAAGTTGAAAGAGTGTGCAAATATGATGGATCTTAAAAAAACAGAAATAGGCGACGTGATGTCGCTGAAAAAATATTTTACGCCTTACGAAGATAAAACGTGCGACAAGACTCTCGGCGGTGTCTTCATGTGGGCAGAAGCGTATAAAACGCATCACTGCGTTTTGCACGATACCCTTATACAAAAGGTGGATATAAACGGTATAAACGGTTTTATGATGCCGATAGGGAAAAACGTCCCTTTGGCGCTTGAAGAGCTTTATGCGTACTGCGAAAAAGAGGGAAAACCGCTTGTTTTCTACGGACTTACCGATGCTGACAAAAAGACCGTATCAGAGCTTTTTGACGTGACCGAGCAACACGAGCGTGATATATGCGATTACGTTTATTTTTCGTATGAGCTTGCGGACTTTCCCGGCAAGAAATTCCACGGGCAGAAAAATCACCTGAATGCATTCAAACGGCTTTTTCCCGATGCGTATTCGAAACGCATAACGGATGAAGATACGGAAAATATAAAGGCTTTTTTTGAAAAGTATAAGTCGATCGTGAGCAAAGACGACGATATGTTCTATGAAGATATACGTGCCGTACAGGCAGTTCTTGACAATGCCGATGCATACGGCTTTGAAGGTATAGCCGTGTATATCGGAAATGAAGTTATATCGTTTGCTATGGGAGAGCTTGCAGGCGATACGATGTACGCGCACATCGAAAAGGCACTCCCCGAATACAGGGGTGTATATCAGTTTACCGTAAGTGAGTTCGCAAAGCTTTCGCGTGATATGGGAGCTGTTTATATAAACCGAGAGGATGACACGGGGGATGAAGGACTCAGGACCTCGAAGCTTTCCTATAAACCCTGCTTTCTCGTTGATAAATACACCGTTTTCGTAAACGGTAAAAAGGAGATCTGAATGAAGCTTATCAAACGATTCGTAAAGTATTATAAACCGCATAAAAAGCTGTTTATTTTCGATATGGTCTGTTCGTTTATGATAGCGGCGGCGGACTTGTTTTTCCCTATGATAACGAAGAATATAATAAACGATTACGTGCCCAATCAGAAGCTCAGACCGCTTATTGTGTGGTCCTGCGCGCTTTTGGCGATCTACTGCGTGAAGTGCTTGTTCAATTATTTCGTGGCTTATTACGGTCACACAGTCGGCGTGCGTATTCAGGCGGATATGCGTGAGGATCTTTTCAGACATCTTGAAAAACTCCCGTTTTCCTATTACGATGAAAATAAATCGGGCGTCATTATGTCAAGGATAGTAAACGACCTTTTTGAGGTTGCCGAGCTTGCTCACCACGGCCCTGAAAATCTCTTTTTGGCATCCGTTTTGTTTGTCGGATCGTTTGCCATTCTCGCCTCGATATGCCTGCCTCTTACGCTTATAATCTTCTTTTGCGTTCCGCTCATTATATTTTTTGCTTTTAAAATGAGGACGTTTATGAATTCCTCGTTTAAAAAGAGCCGTGAGCAGATAGCGGAGGTAAACGCAAGCATTGAAACGTCAATAGCAGGTATGCGTATAACACGTGCTTATACGGCAGAACAGACGGAAATAGAAAAGTTCAGGACGGAAAACGGTAAATTCAAGTCCTGCAGAAGTGTTGCATACAAAGCAATGGGTATGTTCCATTCCGGAATGACGTTCTTTTCCGACGTGCTTTATCTTATAGTCATTTTTGCCGGCGGTCTTTTCTTCTACCACGGAATTATAGATATAGGCGAATTTACTGCGTTTTTCCTCTACATAACGATGTTCCTCGATCCGATAAAAAGATTTGTTTCGCTGTTTGAACAGTTCCAGGAGGGAATGACGGGCTTTACCCGCTTTGCCGAAATAATGGATACAGAGCCCGAAAAAGAAGCACAAGAGGCAAAAGAGCTTGTATCACCCAAAGGTGAGATACGCTTTGAAAACGTCACGTTTGCTTACGGCTCAAACGAGGATGAAAAAACACGCGACGTCATACACGGCCTCAACCTTACGGTGCCTTACGGCAAGACGGTCGCACTCGTCGGACCGTCGGGCGGCGGTAAGTCAACGGTATGTAATCTCATTCCGAGGTTTTATGAAATATCCTCCGGTGTAATACGCTTTGACGGAATAGATATAACGACACTCAGCCGTAAGAGTCTGCGCGAGGCTATAGGTATCGTGTCGCAGGACGTATTCCTGTTTAACGGTACGATACGTGAAAATATCGCTTACGGAACACCCGATGCAACAGACGAGCAGGTCGTATATGCAGCTAAATGCGCAAATATTCACGAGCATATAATGTCGCTTCCGAACGGTTACGAAACGAACGTCGGAGAACGCGGTATAAAGCTTTCCGGCGGTCAGAAGCAGAGAATTTCAATAGCACGTGTGTTTTTGAGAGATCCTCCCGTGCTTATACTCGACGAGGCAACGAGTGCGCTCGATAATGAAACGGAAATGCTCGTTCAGGCATCCCTTGACGTCTTGACGAAGGGCAGAACGGTGCTTGTTGTGGCGCACAGACTTTCCACAGTAAAAAATGCGGATGAAATAATCGTTCTCGATAAAAACGGTATTTCGGAATCGGGAAGTCATGAGGAGCTTATGAAAAACGAAAACGGGATCTACAAAAAGCTCTATTCATATCAATTCAGATAAAGGATATAAAAAATGATTTCTGTCAGTTGTGACAACATAAAACTTTCATTCGGTGTCGAGGAGATACTCGGCGGTGTCAGCTTTGCGTTAAATGAAGGAGAAAGACTCGGCATCGTCGGAGTAAACGGCGCAGGTAAATCCTCACTGTTGAAAATAATAACGGGACAGTACGAGCCGACAGAAGGGGAGGTCTACATCTCCAAGGAAAAGACGGTCGGAATGCTGTCACAGAACGCCGTCATAGATTCGGAAAATACGGTGTACGAGGAAATGCTTTCCGCATACAGTGAGCTTATAAAGACCGAAGAAGAAATAGAGAAGCTGAGAAAAAGAATAGAGGACGGTGACGAAAGCGTCGTTTCCGCCTTCGCCCGGCTCAGTGAAAAATTTGCCTCCGACGGCGGATTTGAATATAAAAACCGAGCCATGTCGTTTTTGACAAAGCTCGGATTTGATAAAAACGACGTCAACAAGCCTGTGAACGTACTGTCGGGCGGTCAGAAAACACGCCTTGCTCTGGGTAAGCTTATACTTAATCCGCCCGATATACTTTTGCTTGACGAGCCTACGAACCACCTCGATACGCAGACGCTTTTCTGGCTTGAGGAGATCGTATCACAGCTTTCGCAGACGGTGATAACGGTATCCCACGACAGATATTTTCTCGATAAGGTCTGCACGAAAATACTCGATATCGAATACGGCAAAGGTAAAATGTACAACGGCAACTACTCCGCTTTTGTTCAGGCGAAGGAAAAAGACCGTGACGTACAGCGCCGCCACTACGAAAACCAACAGCGTAAGATAGCCCATATGGAGGCGTTCATCGAACAGCAAAAACGCTGGAACAGAGAAAAAAATATAATAGCCGCAGAAAGCAGACAAAAGGCTATAGACCGTATGGTGAAGATCGACGCACCCGATAAGCTGCCCGACAGCGTAAGGATAAAATTTGATTCGGGAAGCGAGTCGGGACAGGACGTGCTGACAGTTAAAAAGCTTTCAAAAGCATACGGCGAAAAGAAGCTCTTTTCCGACGTTTCGTTTCTGATAAAAAAAGGCGATTTTGCATTCATAACGGGCAAAAACGGAAGCGGAAAAAGTACGCTTTTGAAGATACTCAACGGCAGAGCATATCCCGATTCGGGAACGTATGAGTTCGGGTACAATATCCGCATAGGATATTACGACCAGGAAAACCAACAGCTCCACGAAGAAAAGACCGTGCTTGAAGAATTGTGGGATGAATTTCCCGATGCAACGCAAACACAGATACGTTCGGCACTTGCGCTGTTTTTGTTCAAGGGTGATGATATAAAGAAAGAGGTATACAATCTTTCCGGCGGTGAAAAAGCACGTCTTACGCTTGCAAAGCTGATAATGCGTAAAAATAACGTATTACTGCTCGACGAGCCGACCAACCACCTCGACATTCCGACACGCGAAGCGCTTGAAGAAGCACTTGTCGGTTTTGAGGGCACGCTTATATCCGTATCGCACGACCGTTATTTTATAAACAAGCTTTCAAGCAGGATAATAGATATCGAAAAAGGGCTTGATCATCACGGAAATTACGAGTCGTACGTAAGCTATCTTAACAAGCAAACGGCGGCTGTGCAAACGCAGATGAAGGATACAGCCGTAAGCGATAATAAAGCTCAGTATCTTGAAAACAAGAAAAATCAAGCCGAAAAGCGTAAGCTTGAAAATTATATAAAAAAGACAACACAGCAGACGGAAAAGTGGGAAGAAGAGCTTGCTTTGATCGAACAGGCAATAGAGAACACGGGAAGCGATTATATGAAGCTTATGGAGCTTGATAAGCAGAAAACGGAACTTGAAGAAAAGATATTTGAAGCTTATGAGGGTATAGAAGAAGCGGAAAAGAAGCTTTCAGAGTACACGTAACGACATTTTTCGTCACACATATCTCTCCTTTTGCATATTATTTAAGTGGGTGCAAACCCGAATAATAACTGTACAAAAGGAGAATATATGGCACAATTTACAAACCGCGCCCAGCTCACGTATAACGGGCTGGTCGTAAGCTCAAACGTTGCAGTCGGAGAGATACTCGAAGTGCTCTCTGCAACGAAAACTGCCGTTACCACGGAATATTCGGCAGGCGACGATATCACGTACGTCGTAAGTGTGGTAAATACGGGGAATACACCGTTTACGGGTATCACGGTAAGTGACGACCTCGGTGCGTATACGGTAGATACGGAAACTTTTTATCCGCTTACGTACGTTGACGGATCGGTAAGATTTTACGTAAACGGAGTTTTGCAGTCACCTCCCGCGGCAACGTCAACACAGCCGCTTGTTTTCAGCGGTATCACAGTTCCCGCAGGCGGAAACGTGATACTTATATATGAGGCGGAAGCAAACGGATTTGCGCCTCTCGGTGTCGGTGATACTATCGTCAACACGGCAACGGTTGACGGCGCGGGAATACAGACACCGATAACGGTATCGGAAACGGTATCGCCTTCGGAAGAAGCCGATCTTACCGTTACGAAGAGCATTGAACCTATTCCCGTTGTTGAAAACGGTACGGTAACTTACAGAATGCTCATACAGAACTACGGAAATACAGCTGTTGTTTCAACCGATAACGCCACTATCACCGATACGTTTTCACCCGTGCTGTCCGATATATCCGTGACGTTTGACGGAAACGTGTGGACCGAAGGGGTCAATTATAACTACGACGAAACAACGGGAGTATTCACGACCGTCCCCGGTCAGATAACAGTACCTGCGGCAACGTTTGAAAGAGATGCCCAAACGGGTGCTGTCGTTACGACACCCGGCGTTGCAACGCTTATTATAACGGGAACTATCTGATAAAAAACAAATAAATGCTAAAGCTCGTGCTGATAAAGTCATGTCACGGGCTTTTTTGTTGGGTATTTTAAACAAATAAACGGCGATAAAAAAAGAAAAAAGCAGATAAATGACAGTATGTGTAAGATATTTTCAGTTTTTTTATCAAAACACTTGAAAAAATCTTAACGATGTATTATAATTATAAGGAATAGGTATGCGGAAAAATTATTGCTTTTCCGAACTGTTTGAAGAGTACGGAAGAAATTCTTCCGCACTACGGTAATACTGTTAATAAACCACATAAAACGCGATAAGCGTAGAAGGGATGAAAATAATTATGAACAAAATCACAATCATCGGAAGCGGAAGCGTAGGAGCTACTATTTCCTACACACTTGCTGTTATGGGCTTTACTTCTGAGATCGTAATGATCGACATCAACAACGAGAAAGCGATAGGCGAGGCGCTTGATATCAGACAGGCTTTGCCGTTCTGCAACCCCTGTACAGTCAATGCAGGCTCATATGCTGATGCCGCTAATTCCGACATAGTTATCATTACGTCGGGCGTTGCGAGAAAAGCAGGTCAGTCACGTCTTGAACTTGCACAGACGAACATTGACATACTTAAGCAGATAATGACGCAGATAACACACGCCGCACCCGATGCCGTGTATCTTCTCGTAAGTAACCCCGTTGATATCCTTACATATGCATTCTGTAAGCGTTCGGGTATTCCCGAAAGCCGTATAATCGGTTCGGGCACTATACTTGACACGGCACGTCTTCGTGCAAAGATGTCGGAGTTTTACTCGATAAGCCAGAATAACGCACACGCATACGTGCTCGGTGAGCATGGGGACTCTTCCTTCATCCCGTGGTCGCTTGCCAACGTATCAAACGTAAATATCGCGGACTGCCACAATTCGTTTACGGGTAAAAACGGCGAGAGCCTTCCTAAATTTGATTACGATGAAGCTTTGAGATACGTACAGAAGTCCGGCGGTGAGATAATCGCACGCAAGGGCGCTACGTTCTACGCTGTATCAACGGCTGTATGCTATATATGCAAGTGCCTGCTCAGCGGTATGGATACGACGATGACAGTATCCACGATGATGCACGGCGAATACGGAATCGACGACGTTTGTCTCAGTACGCTCAGCATCGTCGGCAATAACGGCGTACGCAGTAAAGTACATCTTCCTTTGAATGATGAGGAAATTGCAAAGCTCCGCCACAGCGCAGATACGCTTAAAGCAATAATTAAAGCAACAACGATATAATTGGAGAGTGAAATTATGGATTACCGTATAGAGCATGACTCTATGGGCGAAGTAAAGGTCCCTGCAGATAAGCTGTGGGCTGCACAGACTCAGAGAAGCCATGAAAATTTTGAAATAGGTGTAAATATCGAAACGATGCCGAGAGAGATCACGTACGCTTTCGGTATACTGAAAAAGGCGGCGGCTCAGGCAAACTGCGCTCTCCGTCCCGAAAAAATGACAGCACAGAAGCTTGAAGCGATAAGCGGTGCATGCGATGAAATAATCGCAGGAAAGCTTAACGATAATTTCCCGTTGGTCGTTTGGCAGACAGGTTCGGGCACACAGTCCAACATGAACGCAAACGAGGTTATTGCAAACAGAGGAAATCAGCTCGCAGGCGAAAAGATACTTCATCCCAACGATGACGTAAATATGAGCCAGTCGTCAAACGATACGTTCCCGACGGCAATGCACATCGCGGCTGTTATGATGCTTGAAGATAAGCTCATTCCCGCAGTTGAAACTCTTATTGCAACGTTCAAAAGACTTGAAGAAGAAAACGAGGGAATCGTTAAAAGCGGAAGAACGCACCTTCAGGATGCAACTCCCATCAAGTTCAGCCAGGAAATAAGCGGCTGGCGTTCAAGCCTTGAAAGAGACGTAGAGCTTATAAAGCTTGCAGTAAAGCCTTTGTGCGAGCTTGCACTCGGCGGTACTGCCGTAGGTACGGGACTTAATGCACCCAAGGGATTCGGTGAGCTTGTTGCGGAAAAAGTGGCAAATCTCACAGGTAAGCCCTTTGTAACTGCCGCAAACAAGTTCCATTCGCTTACGTCTAAGGATGAAATGGTATTTGCACACGGTGCTATCAAGGCGCTTGCTTGCGATATGATGAAGATAGCAAACGACGTACGCTGGCTCGCAAGCGGACCCCGTGACGGTCTTGGTGAAATATTCATACCCGAAAACGAGCCCGGCTCGTCCATAATGCCCGGTAAGGTAAATCCCACACAGTGTGAAGCCGTTACAATGGTTGCCGTTCAGGTAATGGGTAACGACGTTGCAGTCGGTATGGCGGCATCACAGGGCAACTTCGAGCTTAACGTATTTATGCCCGTGTGTGCATATAATTTCTTACAGTCTGCAAGACTTATGGCGGAAGCGATAGTTTCCTTCAACAAGAACTGCGCTGTCGGAATAGTTGCAAATAAAGAAAAGATGCACCACAACCTGCATAACTCCCTTATGCTCGTTACGGCTCTCAACCCCTATATAGGTTATGAAAATGCGGCAAAGACTGCAAAAAAAGCATTTAAAGATAACATTTCACTCAAGGAAGCGTGCGTTGCACTCGGCTTCCTGACGGAAGAAAAATTCGACGAGGTTTTCCATCCCGAACAGATGGTTTGATTAAAATAAATTTCCGGGCTGTTTGCGGATTTTCGAGTTTTCGGAAATCCGCAACTCCACGAAAGCCCTAAGAAAGGAACGGTCATATAAATGGAAAAAGTAGCATACTTTCCCGGTTGTACGTTAAAGACAAAGGCAAAGGATCTGGACGAATATGCAAGAAAAAGTGCACAGGCACTCGGCTTTTCTCTTGAAGAAATAGAAAATTGGCAGTGCTGCGGCGGCGTTTTCACGACGGCGCGTAACGAGATAGCAACAAAGCTTTCCTCTGTAAGAGCGCTTGCCGAAGCTCAGAAAAAAGATCAGATTCTCGTAACCGTATGTTCCGCTTGCCACAACGTTATAAAGCAGACCAACCACGCAATGCAGACAGATGAAGAATTTGCATCGCACGTAAATAATTATCTCGGTGCCGATGGCGGATACGACGGAAAAACAAAAGTACTTCATTATCTTGAATACCTCAGAGATGAGGTCGGCTTCGATAAGGTAGCCGAAAAGGTAGTAAATCCGCTTAAAGGTAAGAAGATAGCCGCATATTACGGATGCCTTTTGCTCCGTCCCAACAGCGTAATGCAGATGGACGATCCCGAGAATCCCACCATTATGGAGGATCTTATAAAGGCACTCGGCGCCGAAGCTGTCGTTTTCCCCTACAGAAACGAATGCTGCGGCGGATATATAGCTCTTGAGGATGCACTTTCCGCAAAGAAAAAGAGCACGGCTGTCGTAGACAATGCAAACGCACACGGCGCAGATATAATAGTAACGGCTTGTCCGCTTTGCAAATACAATCTTGAAAAGAACAATCCCACGGCTAAAATAGTGTACTTTACAGAGCTTTTGGCTGAAGCTCTCGGTGTAAAGGAGGATGGCAATGAGTAAAGAAACAGAAAGACTCCAAGCGGAAATAATCCGCTCCAGCGGTGTCAATCCGAAAAAATGTATGCGTTGCGGAAAATGCACGGGCACGTGCCCTGCGTTTGATGAGATGGAGTACCATCCGCATCAGTTCGTTTATATGGTCGAAAGCGGCGATATCGAACCGCTTATGAATTCAAAGTCACTTTATAAGTGTCTGACGTGCTTTGCGTGCGTTGACAGATGCCCCAGAGGTGTTGAACCTGCAAAGCTCGTTGAAGCAGTGCGCCTTTCCGTTATCAGAAAGCAGGGCGCAAACCATCTTAAAGCTGACGATATACCTGCGCTTCTTGATGAGGAGCTTCCTCAGCAGGCGATCGTGAGCGCACTTCGTAAATACAGTAAGTAAGGAGGAGAAGAAATGCAGAGAATTGGTGTATTTGTATGCTGGTGCGGCAGTAACATCGCAGGAACAGTAGATGTTGAGGCTGTTTCCGAAGCTCTTAAGAACGAACCCGGCGTTGTCTTTTCCACAAACTATCAGTATATGTGCTCACAGGCAGGTCAGGATATAATCAAAAATGCAATAGCAGAACATAAACTGACGGGAATCGTCGTCTGCTCATGCTCGCCGAGAATGCACGAAGCGACCTTCCGCAAGACAGCGGCGGCCGCAGGACTTAACTCGTATATGGTCGAAATAGCCAATATCCGTGAGCAGTGCTCCTGGGTACATAAGGATATGAAGTCCGGTACGGAAAAGGCTATTATTTTGGGAAAGGCGGCTATTGCAAAGGTAAACCTCAATGCTCCGCTTACTCCCGGTGAAAGCCCCGTTACAAAACGTGCGCTCGTAATAGGCGGCGGTATTGCAGGTATACAGACTGCTCTTGATATCGCAGAAGCAGGCTTCCCCGTTGATATAGTTGAAAAGAAACCCACCATAGGCGGTAAAATGGCTCAGCTCGACAAGACGTTCCCGACGCTTGACTGTGCTGCTTGTATCCTTACGCCTAAAATGGTTGACGTAGCCCAGAATGAAAACATCAGAATTTTCTCCTACAGCGAGGTAGAAGAAATAGGCGGCTTCGTCGGTAACTTTAATGTAAAAATAAGAAAGAAAGCAAGATACGTAAAAGAGGATATCTGTACAGGCTGCGGTATCTGTACTGAAAAGTGTCCTCAGAAGAAGGTACCCAACGAATTCAATATGGGTATGGATAACCGCCGTGCGGTATATATTCCGTTTGCTCAGGCAGTTCCGAAGGTTGCAACTATCGACCCCAACTACTGTACGATGCTCAAAACAGGCAAGTGCGGTATATGCTCAAAGGTATGTACGGCGGGCGCTATAGACTACACGCAAAAGGATGAGATCATCGAAGAAAAGTACGGTGCTATCGTTGCCGCTACGGGCTTCAATCCCATCAGCATGGATAAGTTTGACGAGTTTGCTTACAATCAGTCAAAGGACGTTATCACGTCTCTTGAATTTGAGCGTCTCACGAATGCCGCAGGACCTACGGCAGGTAAGCTTCTCCGTCCTTCCGACGGCAAGCATCCCCACACGATAGTGTTCGTGCAGTGTGTCGGCTCAAGATGCTCGGCTTGCGCTGAAAAGGGTAAGGAATACTGCTCGAAGATCTGCTGTATGTATACGGCAAAGCATGCAATGCTTACAAGAGATAAATATCCGGATACGGACGTTTACGTATTCTACATCGACGTACGTACACCCGGTAAGGCGTTTGATGAATTCTACCGCAGAGCGGTTGAAGAATACGGCGTACACTACATAAAGGGTATGGTCGGTAAGGTATCGCCCGAGGGTGATAAGCTTATGGTAAGAGCATCAGACCTTCTTGCAAACAAACAGCTCAATATTGCCGCTGACCTCGTTGTCCTTGCGGCGGCTATCGAACCCGATAAGTCCGCACGTCCTTTGGCTACGATGCTTACGGCAAGTATGGATACAAACGACTTCTTCACGGAAGCGCATCCCAAGCTCCGTCCCGTTGAAAGCCCGACGGCAGGCGTATTCCTTTCAGGTACGTGCCAGGGTCCGAAGGATATCCCCGAAACGGTATCACAGGCAAGTGCGGCGGCAGCAAAGGTAATAGGACTTCTTGCTAAGGATAAGCTCATGGGCAACCCCTGCGTTGCAAACTCCAACGAGCTTATGTGTAACGGCTGTTCTTCTTGTGAAAGAGTATGTCCTTACGGTGCTATCACTTACGTTGATAAAGAATTCCGTATGCCCGACAGAACTGTTGCGATAAGACGTGTTGCAACTGTAAACGAGGCTGTATGTCAGGGTTGCGGTGCATGTACGGTTGCTTGTCCTTCCGGTGCTATGGACCTCAAGGGCTTTGCAAGCTCACAAATTATAGCGGAGGTAGATGCAATATGCAAATAAATAACGAATTTAAACCGAAGATCGTTGCATTCTGCTGTAACTGGTGCTCATATGCGGGTGCAGACCTTGCGGGAAACAACAGACTTGCGTATCCCGAATGTGTAAATATTATAAGAGTACCCTGCTCGTGCAGAGTCAATCCTATATTTATCCTCCGTGCATTCCAGAGAGGCGCTGACGGTGTTATAATCTGCGGATGCCACCCCGGTGACTGTCACTATACGTCGGGTAACTACTATACGAGAAGAAGAATGGCACTGCTGTTCTCTATGCTCAACTACCTCGGTATCGAAAAAGAGCGTATCCGTCTTGAATGGGTATCCGCTGCCGAAGGTGCAAAGTTTGCTCAGACGATGAACGACTTTACAGAAGCCGTTTCCAAACTTGGAGAAAACAAGAGATTGGAGGATTTACGATGCAAAAAATAACGTGTGAATCGCTGATCGCAAAGGCTTGCGAACTGCTTGAAAACGGAACAGTTGACCGTGTTATGGGTTGGAAAAAGGGTGAATTTGATTACGACCTTTCCCCCGCAGTATTCGCAAATGCGGACGAAGTAAAGAAAAATTTCGTATACAATGATTTTTCGGGTGCAAACTTCTCAAAATATCTTGTAAAAGAAACGAAAAAGAGCGACGGCAAGGTTCTCGTATTTCTGAAGCCCTGCGACACGTACAGCTTTAATCAGCTTCTGACAGAACACCGCTTCAACAGAGAAAAGGTGTACGCTGTCGGCATACCTTGCGACGGTATGGCAGATATTGAAAAGGTAAATTGTGCAGTTCCCGATGCTATATCGAAAATAACGTCAGACGGCGAAGACCTCAGCGTTGAAACGATATACGGCGACGTTAAGAAAATTGCCGTAGCCGACGTTATGGCTGAACGCTGTGTAAACTGTAAGAGTAAAAAGCACACCGCGTACGACGAGCTTATCGGTGAAGACGGTGACGTTCTCGACAGTAACCGCTTTGACGAAGTCGAGAAGCTTGAAAATATGACAGAAGACGAAAGATTTGCTTTCTGGCAGAACGAGCTTTCACGCTGTATAAGATGCAATGCCTGCCGTGACGTATGTCCTGCATGTACGTGCGAAAAGTGCGTATTCGATAACCCTAAATCGGGTGTTGAAAATAAGGCAATAGCAGACAGCTTTGAAGAAAAAATGTTCCATATCATCCGTGCTTTCCACGTTGCGGGAAGATGTACGGACTGCGGTGAGTGCTCAAGAGTATGTCCTCAGAACATACCCCTCCACTTGCTGAACAGAAAATTCATAAAAGATATAAACAGCTTCTACGGCGAATATCAGGCAGGCGAAGTTGAAGGAAGCCGCGCGCCTCTTGTCAACTATACAACGGAAGATATCGAACCCAACGACGCTGTAAAGAAAGGGGAATAAAGATGCGTAAATGTTCATTGAATACGCTTGATGCGGTATTTGCCGCTATTGCAAAGGAATCCGCGCTTTATATTCCCACAGATACGAATGCGGGCGCTGTATATAAGAAATGGGAAGAGGGAATTGCTCTCAGCGATGAACTCAATACAGTAAGAAGCGCAAAGGATTTCTTCTTTCCTCAGACTGAAAACCTTATGGAATTTAAGGTTTCCGGTAAAGAGATCGAAGTTATCGACACAAGAGATGAAAAAGAAGATTTCGTTATCTTCGGCGTCAGAGCGTGTGACGTAAAGAGCTTTGATATACTTGATAAAGTATTCATTTCCGAGCCCTGTGACAGCTACTATGCAAACAGACGCGAGCACGCAACGATAATATCAATGGCTTGCACAAGACCGAAAGAAACGTGCTTCTGCACAGCATTCGGAATAGATGCAGCATCGCCTGCAGGTGATATCACGTGCTGGAAAACGGACGACGAGATGTATTTCAAGGCAAATACAGAAAAAGGCGAAGCACTTTTGTCAAAGCTCGGAGCACTTGTTTCTGACTGCGACGACGCAAAGGTTACAGAACAGCAGAACAAGACAAGAGAAATAATGAAAAAGCTTCCGCTTGCAGACCTCAAGACCGATAAATTCGGAAAAGATAAAACATCAGAGTTTTTCGATGCACCCGAGTGGCGCGAGCTTTCATCCTCCTGCCTCGGATGCGGTACGTGTACGTACGTTTGCCCGACGTGTCAGTGCTATGACATAAAGGACTACGACACAGGACACGGTGTTATCCGTTTCCGTTGCTGGGATTCGTGCATGTATTCCGAATTTACGAGAATGGCACACGGAAACAACAGACTTTCACAGCTTGAACGCTTCCGTCAGAGATTTATGCACAAACTCGTGTACTATCCCACGAATAACGACGGTGTGTTCGGTTGCGTCGGTTGCGGCAGATGCCTTGCAAAATGCCCTATATCTATGAATATAGTAAAAGTTATGAAAGCGTTGGGAGGTAATGATGATGAATAAAAGAGAAGAATCACTTATACCCAAGGTCGGCGTTATCACCGATATAAGGATCGACACACCCGACGTCAAGACGTTCCGTGTCGTAACTCCCGACGGAAAAAAAGCATTCGACCATATGCCCGGTCAGTGCGCTATGCTTTCGATCCCCGCTGTCGGTGAAGCGATGTTTTCAATAACTTCGTCTCCCACAAACACGGAATATATGGAATTTTCCATTAAAAAATGCGGTTGTGTGACAGAGTGGCTTCACCAGGCACAGGTCGGTCAGCAGATAACGATAAGAGGACCTTACGGCAAGCCCTTCCCCGTAAAGGAAGTGTTTGAAGGAAAAGATCTGCTGTTCGTTGCCGGCGGTATCGGTCTTGCACCGCTTCGCTCGGTTATCAACTACTGCCGTCATTACAGAGATAAATACGGTAAGATCGACATCGTTTACGGCTCAAGAAGCAAGGACGACCTCGTTGACTATGCCGAGATCATCGACGAATGGATGAAAGAAGACGGTATCAACGTTCATCTTACCATAGACCGTGAGCAGGAAGGCTGGGACGGCCACGTAGGATTCGTTCCCAACTACGTAAAAGAGCTTAACTTTGATACAAATAAAACCGTTATCATATGCGGTCCTCCCATAATGATAAAGTTCACGTTGGAAGGGCTTATGTCACTGGGATACGATAAAACTCAGGTATATACGACGATGGAGCTTCGTATGAAGTGCGGTATCGGTAAGTGCGGAAGATGTAATATCGGTTCAAAATACGTATGTAAAGACGGACCCGTATTCCGCTGTGATGAGCTTGAATTGTTACCCAGCGAGTATTAATAGGAGGATAATCGAAATGGAAAACATGGTTAATATATTTCTTTTCGGAAAAAAATACAGTGTTCCCGAAAATCTCACCATAATGAGCGCAATGGAATACGCAGGCTATCAGCTTGTACGCGGTTGCGGATGCCGTAACGGCTTCTGCGGCGCTTGCGCTACGGTGTACAGAATAAAAGGCGACAGAGAGCTTAAAGCCTGCCTTGCCTGCCAGACAAAGGTTGAGGACAATATGTATATCGCAACTTTGCCCTTCTTCCCCCTCGTAAAGCAGGTATATGATATTGAAAAAGTAAGACCCACAGAGCAGATAATGATGCAGCTTTATCCTGAAATATATGCTTGTATCGGCTGTAACGCTTGTACAAAGAGCTGTACTCAGGAGCTTAACGTAATGCAGTACATAGCATACGCTCAGAGAGGCGAATACGAAAAGTGTGCAGAGGAGTCATTTGACTGCGTAATGTGCGGAGTATGTTCTTCACGTTGCCCTGCAGGTATATCACATCCTCAGGTTGCAATGCTTGCACGCAGACTTAACGGTAAGTATCTTGCTCCCAAGACGGCACACCTTGAAAACCGTGTACAAGAAATAAAAGACGGTACGTTCAAGGATCTCATCGAGGCACTTATGGAAAAACCCGTTGATGAGATAAAAGAGCTTTACAACAACAGAGAAATAGAGAAATAAGGAGGGGCAGATATGTATTCGGAAAAATTTACAGAATCTTTGAAGGCGGTTGAAGCGGCAAGAGAAGCCAATATAAAGCTTGAACCTGCACGTATGACTGCACAGCAGAAGGAAGACCTTCTCAAGGCGTACCACCCCGACTATAAAGAAAATGAATTTGTACAGCTTAAAATAGGTCCAAACAAGGGCGAAAAGGTTCCTACGGAGCTTGCAGAGATGCTTCAGGCTCACAGCCGTATCAAGTCGGCAGATATTGATCTTTCAAATCCCGACTATGACGTTGACGTGCTTGTTATCGGCGGCGGCGGCGCAGGTTCATCTGCAGCTATCGAAGCAAACGAAGCAGGTGCTGATGTTATGATCGTTACAAAGCTCCGTATCGGTGACGCCAACACAATGATGGCTGAAGGCGGTATCCAGGCAGCTGACAAGGAAAACGACTCTCCTGCAATACACTTTGTAGATGCTTTTGGCGGCGGTCACTATGCGGCTAAAAGAGAGCTTCTTTCAAAGCTCGTTTGCGACGCTCCCGAAGCTATTCAGTGGCTTAATGAGCTCGGCGTTGAATTCGACAAAGACGCTGACGGTAATATGATAACAACACACGGCGGCGGTACTTCGCGTAAGCGTATGCATGCGGCAAAGGACTACTCCGGTGCTGAAATAATGCGCACACTCCGTGACGAAGTTCTCAACAGAGGTATTCCCGTAGTTGATTTTACATCCGCTATCGAGCTTATCCTTGATGAAAACGGCAATGCCGCAGGTGCTGTGCTTCTCAATATGGAAACACAGGAAATACTCATAGCAAAGGCAAAGACTGTTATCATCGCAACAGGCGGCGCAGGACGTATGCACTATCAGGGCTTCCCCACGTCAAACCATTACGGCGCAACAGCTGACGGTCTTGTGCTCGGTTACAGAGCAGGCGCTAAGCTTCTTTATGCAGATACGCTTCAGTATCACCCCACGGGTGCGGCATATCCTGAACAGATATTCGGCGCTCTTGTAACGGAAAAGGTTCGTTCACTCGGTGCTAAGCTTATAAACGCAAAGGGCGAAGCATTTATGCATCCGCTTGAAACACGTGACGTTTCAGCCGCATCCATCATTCGTGAATGTAACGACAGAGGAAACGGTGTTGAAACAGGTAACGGCCTCGGCGTTTGGCTCGACACACCTATGATAGAAAAAATAGGCGGAGAGGGAACTATTGAAGCAAGAATCCCCGCAATGATGAGAATGTTCGGTAAATACGGCATAGATATCCGCAAAGAACCGATCCTCGTTTATCCTACGCTCCACTATCAGAACGGCGGTCTTGATATAACTGCTGACTGTATGACAACAAACGTAGAAAACTTGTTTGTTGCAGGCGAAGCTGTCGGCGGTATCCACGGACGTAACCGCCTTATGGGTAACTCACTTCTCGATATCATCGTATTCGGAAGAAGTGCAGGTAAGAGTGCGGCGGCAAAATGCAAGACTGTAAACGTCGGCAAGCTTACACTTTCCCACGTTGATAAATTTGAAAAGGAAATTGCTGATGCAGGTATTGACACAAATGCAGTATCTCCTAAGCTTTTGCCGGATTACAGAAGAAAGTAATATATTCGGAAAAGAGGTCATTTTGAAATGAATTTGTTTGGCGGAGTTATTCCCGTTACAGGTGTTTCGTTTGTTTTGTTTTGTGTGTTTGCCGTTCTTTTTATCGGTTACGCACTCGGCAGAATAACGATAAAAGGCGTTTGTTTGGGTGATGCCGGCGTATTTGTTATTGCACTTTTGTTCGGTGCTTTATTCAAGGATACGATCTTTGGCGAGGGTGCCAAGTACGGTGAAATATTTATTGAAGCGCTCGATGTTATAGAGAGTCTCGGACTTATACTTTTCGTAACGTCTGTCGGCTTTATCGCAGGACCTAAATTCTTCGGAAATATGAAGAAGAATTTTAAGTCATACGTTCTTCTTGGGCTTGTTATAATAGTTGCAGGCGGAGCTTCCGCAGCGGCTTGTATCGGAATGGGCGAGGTCGTCGGATACGGCGCAAGCATCAGCGATCAGGACGGATTTGTTGCGATGATAGTCGGTCTTCTTTCCGGCTCACTTACGTCAACTCCCGCATTTTCAGCCGCTAAAGCTACTGTTGCCGAGGTCTACGAACCTCTTGTTTCCGTAGGTCACGGTATTGCATATATCTTCGGTGTTATCGGTGTTGTACTTTTTGTACAGCTCGTTCCGAAGCTCGCAAAGGCTGATATGGATGCTGAACGTGCAAAGCTCGTTCAGGTGGATTCGGCAAGCAAAAAGAGCTTTGCCGGAAAGCTTTTCAATCTTGATGAACACGGCTTTGCAGCATTTTCACTTGCGGCAGTTCTCGGTACTTTTGTCGGTAAGATAAAAATACCGCTCAGTGCAGAAGGTCTTGACGGTACGTGCTTCTCGCTTACAACAACAGGCGGATGTCTCCTCGTTTCCCTTATCATCGGTCACTTTGGCAGAGCAGGAAAGGTAAATCTTATGCCTGATACGCACACTCTCAAGCTTTTCCGTGAGCTCGGTTTGGTTCTCTTCCTTGTCGGTGCAGGTATTCCCGGCGGTATTGATTTTGTGGCAAACTTCGACCCGATGTATTTTGTATACGGCATTATCATGACGATCGTTCCTTTGATAATCGGATTCATATTTGCAAAGTACGTTCTGAAGCTCAGCCTCTTAAACAACCTCGGTGCGATTACCGGCGGTATGACGAGTACCCCCGCACTTGGTACACTTATCGGTGTTGCAAAAACAGAGGACGTTGCGGCAGCGTATGCGGCAACCTACCCGATAGCACTTATAGCAGTCGTGCTTGTGTCACAATTCTTGATAATCTTATTCTGATGAAAGTAAGCGGTGCTGTTTTATACGGCACCGCTTTTGGTAAATATTAAAATGCGATTGAAAAAAATTTTAATATCTGCATATTACAAAATTCTTGCGTTTCTTGAAAAATTCAAATATAGATCGAAGGTACGTGTACATAGGTTCGCAACCTGGTTTCGAGGTTTTTTTACAGATAAAACACCCGATTATGAAAAAATATCAAAGTGCAAAAGACTTATAGTTTGTGCACACCCGGATGATGAAACGTTGTTTTTCTTTTCTGTAATGGGTGAGGGTACATACGTTATCTGTATGTCGAATTGCGGAGAGAAAACAAGAAGAAAAGAATTTTTTAATGCTCTTGAATATCAAAACACCGAAGGAGTAATATTCAATTTTCCCGACCTTGAACATTCCGAATGGATGTGGTCTAAAATTTTTTAAAAGAGAAGATTTAGAAAAATCAGAAATGTTTTAAATAAAGAATGTGAAATATACACACATTCTGTTGAAGGTGAGTCCGGACATTGCCATCATTTTGCAACAGGAAGATTTGTCGGTGACTATTTCAGAGATTTTAAGATCAGATATACTGCTATAAACTCGGACGATGCAAAAAAATTAAGTGATGATGATCTCAAAGAGAAGACGTATATAATGACAGACATTTATTCATCGCAGATAAAAATGCTTACCCGTTGGTGCTCTTGGTTCAATGATTATATGAGAATTGACAGTTTTTTGAAATAAAATATAGTTTCGGAGAAATATAGTGAAGTTAGCGGTAGTAATACCTGTTTATAATACGGGAGAATATGTTGAAAAAAGTATTAAAAGTATCTTTCAACAAACTGTATCAGACAGTATAATAACAGTGCTTGTCGATGACGGCTCAACTGACAACAGCGGAAAAATATGTGATGATTATGCAAATAAGTATGATAATGTTTGTGCTTTGCATAAAAAAAACGGTGGGGCGGCTTCGGCAAGGAATTATGGACTCGACTATCTTTTTGAAAATAATATTGAGTTTGACTATATAGCTTTCTTGGATTCCGACGATTTTATACATCCTGAAATGTATGAAAGTCTTATACGTCTTATAGAAGAAAATAATGCTGATATCGCTTCGTGTAAATATCGCTTTGTAGCTCCTGATGAAGAATTATCATTTGCAAAAATTGACTGTAAAGCAGACGAGATCATTATGTGCTGTAACGGTGGGGATGAATACGATAAATATGTATCTTCTGTAAGTATTATTTCTCCGTGTATGCGTGTTTGCAAAAAAAATATATTCACTTCTTTGAGATTTAAAGAAGGATACATCGAAGAAGACTCTATGATATTGCCGTATATTTGGGAAAGAGTAGGCAAATGGGTAAGAACAAACGAGGTGTTATATTTTTGGACAGAGCGAAAAGGAAGCGTGACAAGATCTGATTTTTGCGAAAAAGATTTTGCCCGTATTATGGTGAGCTATGTAAGAGCGGAATTTTTTGAAGAAAGAAAAATAAAAAAACAGCTTACTAAATATTCTAAAGAATTTATGGACAAGTGTGTTCTGTTCAGCTGCCTTGCAAAAGAACACGGACTTGAAGAATGTTTTTTGAAATACAGAAAGCTCTATAATAAAAAATGGTTCAAATATATGATTTGCGGAAAATATTGCTTTAATGAATATTTGATGCATATTCTGTTCCGTCTTCATATTCCGTACGGAGAAGCGATATATAAAAAATTGAATCCCGATTGGAATACAAAAAAATAGTATGCGAAACGGCAGTTTTTACTTAAAAGTAAGAACTGCCTGTTTTTTTGGAATATCTATTGACAAAAACAATACTTCGTGATATGATGTATATCGGAAAGTGAGGTATAGCATGGATATTCAGTTGAAACGCGGACTTTTGGACGTTTGTGTCTTAGCGGCTATAAAAAACGAGGATTCGTACGGATATAAGATAATCAAAGATATGAAGCCGTATATTGAACTTTCGGAATCGACCTTGTATACGATTTTAAAGAGATTGGAAACGGCTGATCTTTTGACTGTCTACACAGCCGAACACGGCGGCAGATTAAGAAAATATTATCATATAACGGATCAAGGTTTAAAACGTATTGAAGATTTCAAAAACGAATGGAATGAGATTTTATGTATATACCGATTCGTGACAAAGGAGGACAATGCAGATGAATAAACAAGAATTTCTCGCAAAGCTGCGTGACGGACTATCCGGTATTCCAAAGGAGGATGTCGAGGAAAGAGTGGCGTTTTATAATGAAATGATTGAAGATCGGATAGAGGACGGACTTTCCGAAGAAGAAGCCGTGTCAAGTATCGGAGACGTTGACGCAGTCGTAAAACAGATAATTGCGGATATTCCGCTGTCAAAGCTTGCAAAGAAAAGAATAAGACCCGAAAAAGGTCTGAAAACGTGGGAAATTATACTTTTGATACTCGGTTTTCCGCTTTGGTTCCCTCTGTGCGTTGCAGCATTTGCAGTTGTATTGTCGATATATATAGTGCTGTGGGCTGTTATAGTATCGTTTTGGGCGGTTTTTGTATCGTTTGCGGCGTGTTTTCTCGGCGGTATTATTTCGGGTACGGTTTTGGCATTTAGCGGTTATGGACTTACGGGGACTGCTGTTATCGGTGTAGGGATAGCTTGTGCAGGACTTTCCATCTTTTCGTTTTATATTTGTAAGGCGGCAAGCAAAGGTGCCCTGATGCTCACAAAAAAGATTACGGTGCAGGTTAAAAAAAGCTTTATCAAAAAGGAGAAAACGTATGCGTAGATCAACGAAAATATGGCTTATTACGGCGTCTTTGCTCGTGGTTTTCGGAACGGCTGTTTTTGCGTTTCCTATGGCAAAATACAATTGGGATATCACAAAACTTACCACAAATAAATACGAAACGAATATTTATGAAATAGAGGAAAATTTTACGGATCTGTCTGTAAATACGGACACGGCGGATATAATTTTTACATTAGCCGATGACGGAAAATGTAAGGTCGAGTGCTACGAAGAAGAAAAAACAAAGCATAACGTTGCAGTTGAAAACAACGCACTTGTGATAAAAATGACCGATAACAGAGCTTTTTATGACCACATCGGAATAAATTTTGACTCACCGAAAATAACGGTTTATCTTCCGGAAAAACAGTATAATTTGCTTTGCATTGACGAAAGCACGGGCGATATAAACGTACCAAATGGGCTCAATTTTAAAGACGTCAGTATTACTGCAAGCACGGGTGATATTGAATTTTTTGCCGGATCATCAGACAGTGTCAGGATCAAAACAAGCACGGGAGATATAAAACTTGAAAATATACTTTCCAAAACTATCGATCTTTCTGCATCGACGGGAGATATTACACTTTCAAATGTTGACTGTGAAGAAGTTAATATTTCCGTCACTACGGGAAAAGTGAAAACAAAGAACGTCAAATGCGAAAACTTCACATCGGAAGGAAGCACGGGGGATATAGTACTTGAAGGTGTTATATCAGGAGGAAAGCTTTCGGTTGAAAGAAGTACGGGCGACGTTACGTTTGAAGGCTCGGATGCAGGCGAGATACTCGTAAAGACAAGTACGGGCGATGTCAAGGGTACTTTGATTACCGATAAAGTTTTTGTTGTTCAAACAGATACAGGTACCGTTGACGTTCCCGAAACGACAAACGGCGGAAAGTGTAAGATAATTACCGACACGGGGGACGTCAGAATAAAAATACAGGGAAAAGAAACTTGACTTGTTAAAAATAATATGCTACGATAAATTCAGGAGGGATGATAATGGAAAATGAAGTTATAAAAACACTTACGGAAAGACGAAGCGTAAGGGCTTATTCAAAAAAACAGGTTGAAGACGAAAAGCTGCAACTTATATTAAAGGCAGGCACGTACGCACCTACGGGTATGGGTATGCAGTCGCCTGTTATGGTAGTTGTGCAGGATGAAGAAACGGTCGCACTTTTGAGCCGTCTTAACGGAAAAGTGATGGGTACCTCAAGCGATCCTTTTTACGGAGCATCGACTGTTGTCGTGGTATTGGCTGACAAAACTGTTTCAACGCACGTAGAAGACGGCAGTCTTGTTATGGGAAATCTTATGAATGCCGCTTTTTCCTTAGGTGTTGATTCGTGCTGGATACACCGTGCAAGAGAGGTTTTCCAAACCAAGGAAGGCAAAGAACTTTTGAAGAAATGGGGCATAGGTGATAATTATGTAGGTATTGGCAACTGTATTTTAGGCTACAGAAGAGGTACTCTGCCTACGGCACGTCCCAGAAAGAAAAATTATATTTACAACGTATAAAACGGTTGCCGCGATCAAGCGGCAACCGTTTTTATCAGTCTTCTTCTTTTTTTGCTTCTTCGATTATCTTTTGCGCGATGTTTGCAGGCATTTCTTCATAACGGATGAACGAAAGCGTATAGCTTCCTCTGCCTTGTGACATTGCACGCAAAGCTGTTGAGTAATCCGCAAGCTCACCCATGGGAACTTCTGCTTCTACCATCTGATAACCTTTTTTGCCCGTATGAGTCATACCGAGGACTCTGCCGCGGCGCTTCATTATCGTGCTCAATACGTCGCCGACAAGGGGATCGGGAACTGTTACGTTGAGCGCACCGACAGGCTCGAGGATTATCGGATCAGCCTTTTTCATACCTTCCTTGTACGCAAGATGTGCGGCAAGCTTGAAGGACATTTCCGAGGAGTCGACGTCGTGGTAAGAACCGTCGTAAAGGTCGGCTTTGAGTGATACCATCGGGAAGCCTGCAAGGACACCCTTTTGCATTGCTTCTTCAAGCCCTTTGACAACAGCGGGGTGGAAGTTCTTCGGAACCGAACCGCCGACACAGGATTCCGTAAATTCGAGTCCTTCGCCGTCACCGGGTGCAAATCTTATTTTAACGTGTCCGAACTGACCGTGTCCGCCGGACTGTTTCTTGTGTTTTCCTTCACATTCGACTCTCTTCTTTATAGCCTCTCTGTAAGCTATGCGAGGTTCGGAAAGATCGACGGATATGCCGTAACGCGAAGCAAGCTTCGCTACTGTTACGTCGACGTGTATGTCACCGATACCTGAAAGAACGAGCTGTTTTGTTTCGGAGTCGTTTGCAAATCTGAGTGTAAGATCTTCTTCGAGAAGTCTTGTAATACCCTGGGATATCTTATCTTCGTCGCCCTTCACTTTGGGAGCTACGGCGACACGCAGGTAAGGTTCTTCGTATCTTATCTTTCTGTAAGGATCTGCATTCGGGTTTGCCGAGAATGTATCGTTTGTGTTTACTCCGGCAAGCTTTGTAGTAACACCGATATCGCCTGTGTAAAGCGAATCGACCTCGGTGAGATCTTTGCCTTTTATTGTGTAAATGTGAGCAAATTTTTCACTTACGCCCGTTTCGGGGTTAGTGAGTACGTCGTCCTTTTTAAGAACACCGCTCATTACCTTGAAATATGACATCTTACCGACGAACGGATCGGCAACAGTTTTGAATACAAACGCTGCTGTGGGATTGTCGGGTGATATTTCGCAGTTTATTACTTCACCGTTTCTTACGACCTTTTCCATATCTCTTGCAAAAGGAGAAGGGAAGTATTCGATGATATTGTCCATAAGTGTATCTATACCCCAGAGCTTTGTTGCGGCACCGCATATAACGGGAGCTATAGTGCGGCCGACGAAACCTACGTGTATGGCCTGAATAGCTTCTTCACGCGATATAGGTTCACCTGCACAGTATTTATCCATGAGCTCTTCGCTCGTTTCGGCTATAGATTCATAAAGCATATTGCGGTAAGAGTGAGCAACGGGAGCGTAATCCGGAGGAATAGCCGATTCCGTGTGTTTACCTTCTTTGTCGAATACGGTAACGCACATATCTATAAGGTCGATAAAGCCCGTAACCTTTTCACCGTCTATAAGGGGGATAAGGACAGGACAGACGGAAACGCCGAAAGCTTCACGAAGTTCTTTGAAGGCTCTTGCAAAGCGGCATTCGTCATCGTCGAATTTGTTTATAAAAAATGCTCTGGGAACCTTATATTCAACTACTTTTTCCCATGCAAGCTCCGTGCCGACTTCAACGCCCGCTTTACCGTCAACGACGATAACGGCGCTTCCCGCTACACGTAAGCCCTGAGACACTTCGCCGCTGAAATCGAGATATCCGGGAGTGTCGATTACGTTTATCTTTTTACCCTTCCAATCAATGGGAGCGACGGACAAGGAAATTGAAAAACCTCTCTTTTTTTCTTCTGCATCGTAGTCAAGTACCGTGTTGCCCTCGCTTACCTTTCCCAAACGGTTTGTGGCTTTTGTAAAGTAGAGCATGCCCTCTGCGACGGAAGTTTTTCCGTGGGAAGAGTGACCTATAAGACACACGTTACGAATATTATTGTTCATCGGTTGTTACCTTGCCTTTCTTGCAAAATAAAGAATATAAATTGCACAAAATTTTTCGTATGATTTATTATACTATATTGTCCGATGATATTCAAGAGGTTTTGCGTTTATTTAAAATGACGGATTGGTAGAAATTTTAAACGAAAATTTATGCAACTTGCACAAAAATACAGCGAAGTCAGCCAAAAAATGGTTAATTGACATTGGCGGGAACAACAAAAAAAGCCGCACCGTAATGCGGCTTATGATCTTATTTGTCAGCAGGCGCTCTGTATGCAATGCAGAAAAGGGCAGTGCTTGAAAGTTCAAGCGGCTGATTGAAAGGTTGACCCGATTCGCGATATGAAGCGTACTGACCTGCACACTTTATACGGTCTGCGCTTCCTGCGTCGTATCTGTAGTCGGTTCTGCGGGAAGCTTCTCCGGCGTAGATAAATACGTGACCGTACGGTTCGGGCTGGCCTTTGTATCCGACGTATACTATGTCACCGGGCAAAAGTTCGTCTTTGTCTGTTATTTCCGTAAAGCCGTTCTTTCTCAAGAAGGGGCAAAGATCAGCCATAAGACCGTGCTTTTCGGGCTGTCCTTCGGAAAATCCCGCTTCGTAGAGAGCCCAACCGACGAATCTGTCGCAGGAGGCGAGTCTTTCGCATCTTCTGTCACCCTTTGAGATCGCAGGGTTTATCTGTGCGTGACCGTACGTGTAATTGTTGTCGCGCATATAATCTGCTATGTCCTTTGCGTGGTACAGAATCTTTGAAGCGTTCATCGAGCCTGCGGGGCAGTATACGGCTTCGCCTTTTGAGTCGTACACGACGTAACCGAAGCGTACCATATCATCGGCTTGTTTTTTCGCTGCATCAAGCGATTCATACGAACCTATGCGGTTTTCTTCTTCGCCGTAGGGGGTTGTTACGTAATACATAATAGTTTCCTCCGGTTCCGTTTCGGGAACTGTTTCTTCTGCAATATCGGTCGTTTCGGCAGCTGTCGAATCAGAATCGGCGCCTCCGCACGATGACAAAAGCAGGCATCCGGTAATCAAAAGAATAAATAATTTTTTCATCTTATACACCTCATTTATCAGTTGGTCTGTATGCAAATCTAAATTCTGCACCTGTCGATGAAAGAGGCTCAACTGAAGGCTGTGTTGATTTTATCCTTGTGTTGGAGCCTGCATCGTATCTGTAAAAGTTTCTGCGGCTGCTTTTTCCGGCACAGATGAACACATGCTTCGGATAATCCTTGAGGTCTTGGGGGACGGGTATATTCTGACTGTTTCCGACGAATATAATATCTCCTGCCTGAACTTCATCTTCGTCTGTTATCTTCTCAAAGCCGAGACGCTTCAAAAGATCTTCAATGGTGTTTGTACCGTAAAGAGCGTAACCTTTTGTGGAAGGCTGTCTTTTTGTGTTGAAGCCTGCATCGTAAAGCACCCAGCCTACGTATCTGTCGCAAGAAACGACCTTTTCTGTTTTGTCAAGTGCGGGGTTGACGTTTGCATCGCCGTATATGTAGTTGTTGTCGCGCATATAATCGGCATCCAACTTGGCGTTGTAAAGGATTTTTGCAGCTGCAAACGAGGGACAGGGGTTATATGCAAGCTTACCTTCGGAGTCGAATACAACGTATCCGAAGTGGGAAAGCTTGTCTGCTGCATCTTTAGCCTGTTGCAGTGATGTGTACTCGTCGCCTTGCTGTGTTTCTTCTGTGTTATAAGGCGATCTGATATAATATGTGAGTTCTATTTTGACCTCCGTTTCAGCATCAGTAACTGCCTCTGTTTCAGAAGATGTGTCAAGTGTATCCTGACCATCGGATGTACTGCCGCAAGAGGTAAGTAACAGCGCTGATGCAATCAAAAAAACTAAAAATTTTCTTTTCAATTTGTATACTCCTTACACTTTCTACAATGTCATTATATCTTTCGGTAAGGTTTTTGTCAAGTGAATTTGATAACTTTGAGCATTATTTTAAACAATAATGTTTTTATGCGGTGACAGAGGGAACAATAGGAAAATCTAAAATTGCTTTAAATAGGTCTCCGTCAGTTACAATGTGCATTTTGCCTCCTTGAAGCTCGGTGAGGCTTTGCGCTATGGAAAGACCGAGTCCGTTGCCTTCGGTGTTACGTGAGCTGTCACCTCTGGTAAAACGCTCCAAAAGCTCGTCGGGGGATATGTTGAGTGCTTCTTTTGAGGTGTTTTTGAATGTTATACGTGCAAAAGAGCCTGTGTTTTCAAGTGATATATACACACGTGTATTCGGTTGTGAATACTTGCAGATGTTGTTCATCAGATTGTCGAAGATGCGCCAGATGCGTTTTCCGTCGCACAGCACGGTCGTCGGCGTTTTTGTCACGGATGAAATTAAAGTAAGGGATCTTTCTTCAAGTCTGTCACGGTATTCTGCAAGGGCTTGATTAACAAATACGTTTGCCGACATCGGCGCAAGCTTCATTTCAAGGTTGCCTGTCGATGCCTTTGAAGCTTCGACAAGATCTTCTATAAGCCGCTTCAGCCTTTGCGACTGTCTTTGAAGAACTGTGGAATATTCCGTTATTTTTTCGTTTTCCGTTTTTTCCTTTGATATAAGATCGGAGTAATTTATGATAGACGTAAGCGGTGTTTTTATATCGTGGGACACATTCGTTATAAGCTCCGTTTTCATTCTTTCGCTTTTGAGCCGTTCATTTACAGCCGTTTCCATTCCGTCGGCTATGCTGTTTAAGTCGTTTGCGTGCTTTTTAAAATCGAGTATCAAATTTGACGTGTCGATCTTTTCTGAAAGATTGCCGTTTGCAAGCGTGTGTGCACCGCGTGAAAGTCTGTTGAACATAAAAACGCAGAATAAAATGACGAAAGCTTCGCAAAATTTAAGTAAGAACCATAAAAATACGGTGATAAAACTTTCTCTGAAAATAATAGTCAGTAAAAGATCGGCAAAGAAAACGACGGCAAGTACACCTACGGTGCGTATGAACAGGTTTAAATTAAGCGTAAAGGTCTTTAAAATGCTGAATATTTTTCTGAAAACACGGTATATGAAATGTATTATAATATATATAACAGTGTTTTTAAACAGCGTGTTCATTTTAATTCTTGCCGCAACGCTCATACACAGACCGAGCAGGGTGGATATACCGGCTGTTATATAGATAACGAGTATGACGGCGTCCTGCGGTTCTCTGAGCAGCCCGATCTCTCCCAAAAGATACAAAGCAAAAATAAATACACCGACAACGAACACCAAAAATAAGTCAAACGGTATCTTTACGCCGAAACCGGGCCTTATTTCGGACGTCCCTCTTTGCCTGCCCGATGCGTACATAAGATATACGAACCCTATAACGGAGCATATAAGACAAAAGACTGTCAGCGGAAACAGTGCGTACCGTACGCTGTAAGCTATATCGACAAATCCGCCGATTAATGAATATTTATCGTTTGCTGTAAGGGGAGATAATAAAGAGAGAGATACGGAAAGATATTTTTCGTTTTCAGCAGGTTCCGAACCGAACGTGTCTACTCGATAAATTTCGTTAAAATACATTTTGGAGTAGCTGTCGTATACGGTTCTTAAAAGATAGTTTCCTTTGAAGAGCCTTGATGACGGATCTTTTTCTCCGTAACTGCTTAATATTTCACCTGCGGTATGGTCTTTTATCTCAAAGTAAGATATGTTTTCAGACCTTATCGGGGCGTATATATTATCTTCGCCGTTTGCGTAAAGCAGCATTACGTCTGACATATCGTTGTGGATCATTGAGTTGAACCAGGCATCCTTATAACTGTCTTGCGGAGTTGTGTATATTCCTGTCGCTATGGCACAGTAGACGGCGACAACACCGCCGCAGCTCAAAAGAATAAAGATAACGGTAAGAATAAATGCACTTACCTTTAACCAGGCTCGCGAGGTAAGCTCTTTCATTTCGCTTTCTCCTTTTCGAACTTATAACCTTGTCCCCAGACGACTTTTATGTATCTCGGTTCTGCAGGGTCTATTTCCGTTTTTTCACGGATATGGCGGATGTGAACGGCAACCGTGTTGTCGCATCCGTCGTATACACCGCCCCAGACGGTCTTGTATATTTCTTTCGGTGAAAAGACCTTGCCGGGAGACTGCATAAGAAGCTTGAGTATTTCGTATTCAAGCGGCGTAAGACATACCTCATCCCCGTCGCACGTCACCTTCTTTTGCTCGTCGTCAAGCTCAATGCCGCCGCAGGAGATGACGTTCTGATTTGATACGTTTCCGCCGAAACGTACGTACCGCCTTATCTGTGAGTTTACCCTTGCCGTTACCTCGACGGGGTTGAACGGCTTCGTTATATAATCGTCCGCACCAAGATTCAAGCCGAGTATCTTGTCGCAGTCCTCGCTTTTGGCAGAAAGCAGAATTATCGGCACGTTACTTGTTTTTCTTATTTCGGACATTGCAGTTATGCCGTCGAGCACGGGCATCATTATATCAAGCAAAACGAGATGGATATTTTCGCTTTTTACTATCTGCACGGCATCTTGTCCGTTATACGCTTCAAGTATTCTGTATTCGGGATCGGATAAATATATTTTGAGGGCGTTTACGATATCACGCTCATCGTCACATATAAGTATATTATACATTTTTTGTTTGCCTTTCGATTTCGTTGATCTGATTATATCATATAAGTAATTAAAATCAAAGAGGGGATAATATTAAGATTTTCTTAATATTAATATCCTTTTAAATTCTATCGTCAAGAAAAATATTGACAAAAAAATATCGGTGTGATAAAATAATAAAGTATTGCCCAATAATATTGTAAAGTAATATAAACGGGGTGATACGGTGAAAAGTTTTTTTGTGAGGTTTGCGATAGGCCTTGTTTTCGGTACACTGCTCGGTATTGCGGCAGGGCTTACACTCTATATCGCAATTTGTTTGTAATGAGACTTGATAAGTTTTTTACCCACGCGGGACTCCTTTCAAGAAAAGAATGTGCCGCCGCTGCAAAGCGAGGACGTATAAGCGTAAACGGTAAGGTCGTATCAGACCCTGCCGTACATATAAACGAAAACGAAGATGCGGTAACTTTTGACGGTGTTCCCGTCGGATACAGCAAGTACGTTTATATAATGCTCAATAAGCCCAAAGGCTACGTAAGCTCCTCGGATGAACCCGGTGAGCATACAGTTCTTGAGCTTTTGCCCGAAAACATTGTAAAATGTAATGTATTTCCGTCGGGCAGACTTGATAAGGATACGACGGGGCTTATGATAATAACGAACGACGGCGCTTCATCTCACAGAGCGTTGGCGCCGAAAAGCCACGTCGAAAAAAGCTATGCATACGAATGTGCAGATCCACTCACAGAGGAGGACGTACGCAAAATGGAAGAGGGAATAACGCTTGCGGACGGATATACGACGATGCCGTGCGGAATCGTCAAAGAAACGGACAAAAGCGGTGTTATCACTCTGAAAGAAGGAAAATATCACCAGATAAAGCGTATGTTCGGCGCGTGTGGAAACAAAATAACGTCACTTAAAAGACTTACGTTCGGAGATATATCGCTTGACGGTGAGCTTGAAGAAGGCGCCTTCAGATATCTTACGGACGACGAAATAAACAGCTTTACACAGAAAAAGTAAAACGGAGATAATATGGATATTTTAAAGAAAATAGCGGAAGAATTTAACCTTAAAGAAACACAGGTGGTAAACACGGTCGAGCTTATAGATGCCGGAAATACCATACCTTTTATTGCCCGTTACAGAAAAGAGGTAACAGGCTCGCTTGACGATACTGTTTTGAGAGATCTTTTCGACAGACTCAATTATTTGCGTAATCTTGAAAAGAGAAAGGAAGAGGTGCGCTCTTCAATAGAAGAACAGGGCAAACTCACCGACGAAATAGTTGAAGCTCTCGACAAAGCGCAGATACTTACAGAGGTTGAGGACATTTACAGACCCTTCAAGCCCAAGCGTAAAACAAGAGCATCCGTTGCAAGAGAAAAGGGGCTTGAGCCTTTGGCACAGCTCATATTTGAACAAAAGGACAAGTATGACACTCCCATTGCAAAGCTTGCCGAAGAATACGTAAACGAAGAAAAAGAAGTAAATACAGCGGAAGAAGCGCTTGCAGGTGCTCTTGATATTATCGCCGAGGACGTTTCGGACGATGCAAACCTCCGTAAGGATATAAGAAAGCTCACCTACGATACGGGACTTATCACAACAACAAAGGCAAAGGACGAGGAAAGCGTATACGAAATGTATTACGAATATTCCGAAAAGGTAAGCAAAATACCGCATCACCGTGTCCTTGCCATAAACAGAGGCGAAAAGGACGAGTTCTTGAAGGTAAGCATTGATATATCAAAAGAAACGGTGATAGATCTCATTCTTTCACAGGTCGTAACGAATAAAAACAGCGAAGCGTACGAGTACATCGTGTCCGCTGTAACGGACGGTTACGAAAGACTTATAGCACCGTCAATCGAAAGAGAAATAAGGGCAGACCTTTTCGACGTTGCAAGTGAAGGGGCAATAAAGCTTTTCTCCGAAAACCTCAAAAATCTGCTTATGTCACCCCCTCTCAAAGGCAAAACAACGCTCGGACTCGACCCCGGATACCGTACCGGCTGTAAGCTTGCGGTAGTCGATAAAACGGGTAAGGTGCTTGATACGGCGGTTATATATCCCACGATGAAACAGGAATACCGCATAGAGGAAGCAAAAACCATAGTAAAGAAGCTGATAAAGAAGTACGGCGTTGACGTTGTTGCAATAGGCAACGGCACAGCTTCAAAAGAATCCGAAATATTTATTTCGGGACTCTTAAAGGAAATGGACTGCGGATGTAAGTACATAATGGTAAGCGAGGCGGGGGCATCCGTCTACTCGGCATCAAAGCTTGCCGCAGAAGAATTTCCCGACTTTGACGTTACGCAAAGAAGTGCTGTATCAATAGCAAGAAGATTGCAGGATCCTCTTGCGGAGCTTGTAAAAATAGATCCCAAGTCCATAGGCGTCGGACAGTATCAGCACGATATGAAGCCTGCAAGACTTGACGAAGCACTCAGCGGTGTCGTTGAGGACTGTGTAAACTCCGTCGGTATTGATCTTAATACAGCATCTCATTCGCTCCTTTCGTATATTGCGGGTATCAATGCAACGTCGGCTAAAAATATTGTAAAATACCGTGAGGAAAACGGAGAGTTCGAAAACAGGGCAGAGCTTCTCAAGGTTCCGCGTATAGGTGCAAAGGCATACGAGCAGTGTGCGGGATTTCTGCGTGTATCGGGCAGTGACGAAATACTCGATAATACGGGTGTACACCCCGAATCGTATAAAGCTGCAAAACAGCTCCTTGAAAAATTCGGATATACAGACGACGACGTAAAAGAGGGCAACCTCGTTTTACTCGGTGAGAAGATCAAAAAGGCGAACAAAGCACAGCTTTGCGAGGAACTCGGCATCGGTGCTCCCACGCTTGACGATATCGTAAAAGAGCTTCAGAAGCCGGGACGTGACGTAAGAGACGATTTTCCCGCACCTATCCTCCGCGAGGATATTCTCGATATGGCTGACTTGAAGCCCGGTATGGAGCTTACGGGCGTCGTACGTAACGTAATAGATTTCGGTGCGTTTGTTGATATCGGCGTTCACCAGGACGGACTTGTCCATATTTCACAGCTTTCCGATAAGTTTATAAAGCATCCGTCCGAGGCTGTTTCCGTAGGCGATCAGGTCACGGTGTGGGTGCTTGAAGTGAACGTTCAGCGCAAGAGAATATCCCTTACCATGAAGAAACCGAAAAAATAATATTTTAATATATTAAAAAATACTTTGTTTAACGAATTTTGATTAAAAACGAGATTAAAAATGTTTGTGCAAATTGCACAAATGAAAAGCGTAAAATTTGTTGAATAAACGTCTTTAAAAGTTCATATATTTTTGATATAATCATTGATGTCAGAATATATAAAGATGTACTTGCGTATTTTTACGGTACATTTTAATCAAAAAAAGAATATTTCAAAAGATAAAAGGAGATTTTATAATGGCAAGCTTATCCCTTAAGCACATTTACAAAAGATATCCGGGCGGCGTTGAAGCTGTTTCCGATTTCTGTCTTGAAGTTAAGGATAAAGAATTTATAATCTTTGTCGGTCCTTCGGGTTGCGGTAAGTCCACAACACTTCGTATGATCGCAGGTCTTGAAGAGATCACAGACGGTGAACTGTTCATCGGTGACAAGCTCGTTAACGACGTAGCTCCCAAGGACAGAGACATAGCAATGGTGTTCCAGAACTATGCTTTGTATCCTCATATGACTGTATTTGAAAATATGTCTTTCGGTCTTAAGCTCCGTAAAACTCCCAAGGCTGAAATAAAGCGCAGAGTTGAAGAAGCTGCACGTATACTTGATATTGAGCACTTGCTTGACAGACGTCCTAAGGCTCTTTCCGGTGGTCAGAAGCAGCGTGTTGCACTCGGCCGTGCTATAGTCCGTAATCCTAAGGTCTTCCTTTTGGACGAACCGCTTTCAAACCTTGACGCTAAGCTCCGTGCTGCCATGCGTTCCGAGCTTACAAAGCTCCACAAGAAACTCGAAACAACGTTCGTATACGTTACGCACGACCAGGTCGAGGCTATGACGATGGCTACACGTATCGTTGTTATGAAGGACGGTAAGATCCAGCAGGTTGATACACCTCAAAACCTCTACGATAAGCCCAACAGAGTATTCGTTGCAGGATTTATCGGCACACCTCAGATGAACTTTATCGACGCTACCCTTACAAAGGAAGGCAACGACGTTTACGTTGAATTCCAGGGCAACAAGATGAAGCTTCCTGCAGAAAAGGCAAACGCTCCCGAACTCAAGGATTACATCGGTAAGGAAGTTATCGTTGGTATCCGTCCTGAGTGTATCCACGATGAGCCTATGTACATTTCTCAGTTTGCTGAATCTGCAATTGATACATACGTTGAAGTTACAGAGCTTATGGGTTCTGAGATCTATCTCTACATCAAGACAGGCGAACAGAACCTCATTGCACGTGTTTCCTCACGTTCACAGGCGAGAGCAGGCGATACGATCAAGGTTGCATTTGACGTTACGAGAATGCACATCTTCGATAAAGATACCGAAGCTTGCATAATCCACTAATTAAGGATAAATAGTTTTGTAAAGCAGTCGGACGCATACGTTGTTCGGCTGCTTTATTGGTATTAAAAGAAAGGATATTTTTATGAAAAAGAGAATTTTTTCCGGCATCCTTGCGGCAATTACTCTTGCATCTGCTATGTTCGTTTCCTGCTCGCAGGGCGATGACGTTACCTCCGATACTTCGGGCGAGGTCGCTTATCCCTCTGAGCTTGATACGTATGCAGGAACTCCCGCATATACAGTTGACGGTGATAACATAATCGTTGACGGCGTTTCTTATCCCAATAAAAACAACTACAACTGCGGACCGATGGTGGCAGTTGACGATCTTGACAGAAAACTCAGCACGGCAGAAGAAACGAAAAATTATACGTTCAACGAAAGATACGTAGGACTTTTTTACTTCCTCTGGCTCGGCGAGCACGGCGACGATGATAAAGTCTACGATAATATGAAGATACTTGCAGAAGGCGGCGACAGAGCGCTTTTTGCCAACTACAAAGGCTGGGGCGGCGTCGGTGATATGCACTTCTACGGCGAACCTCTTTACGGTTACTACTACAGTTCCGATTTGTGGGTAATGCGTAAGCACATTGAAGAGCTTACAAACGCAAACGTTGACTTTTTGTACTTCGACGTTACAAACGGATATCCCTACATCAACAATGCAAAACCCCTTATGAGATTTTTGCACGATATGAGAGAACAGGGATGGGACACACCTCAAGTCGTTTTCTATACGAATACAAATTCTTCCGATGTTGTAAGTCAGGTATATAATCAGATATACTCGATCAATTACTGCCCCGATACATGGTTTATGATAGACGGTAAACCCGTTATCATTGCTTTCGAAAACAGGATCTCAAACAGCAAAATAAAGGATTTCTTTACTTTCCGTGTTCCGCAGTGGCCCAATGAAGGCACGAATCACGAAGGCGGCTGGCCCTGGATGGACTTCGGATGGCCTCAGACGGTATATAATTACGAAGGCAAGGCAGATGCTATAAGCGTTTCTGTGGCTCAGCACAACGCAACGATCCAGTTCTCTGACTCCGCATTTTACGGCAACGACGATAACAGAGGCAGAAGCTATCACAACGGCGCAAACGATAAAGCACCCGATGCGTATCTCTACGGATACAACTTCCAGGAGCAGTGGGATTATGCTATTGCATCCGATGCTCCGTACGTTCTTGTAACGGGATGGAACGAATGGGTCGCTCAAAGACAGCCCTCAAGCTCCAACAGAGTCAACTTTGTGGATAACGCAAGTCCCAACTTCAGCCGTGACTGCGAAATGATGCGCGGCGGATATTTTGATAACTACTATATGCAGCTTATCGAAAATATCAGAAAACTGAAGGGAACAGCGCCCACTCTTGTACAGGACACAAGAAAGCCGATAGATATAAACGGCTCGTTCGATCAGTGGAACGATATACTCGTGACCTACAGCGACCTTGAAGGCGATTCGATGAACAGAAAGAACAAGGGCTTCGGCCGACAGACTCTCACAGATGAATCGGGCAGAAACGATATAGTTGCATCAAAGATCGTTTACGATACGAAATATGCATATTTCTACGTTAAAACGTCAGAAAGCAAAGGCGATAATCCCGGTGCTATAACACCGTACAATACGGATTCTACGTGGATGCAGTTGTTTATCAATTCCGATAATGCAACGACAGGCTGGTACGGATACGATTATATCGTAAACTACAAGGCTTCATCCGAAAACAAGACGACACTTGCAAAGTCAACCTCCGACGATGCGTTCGCATTTGAAACGACAGAGGAGATCGACTACAGAGTGGAAGGCAACGAAATGATGATACGTGTACCGCTTGCATCCCTCGGCATAACGGATTACACAAAGATAAACTTCACGTTCAAGTGGGTAGACAGTGACGACGTTGTAGATACGATGGAAGAAATGTATACTTCGGGCGACCAGGCTCCCCACGGAAGACTTAATTTCGTATTCCGGAACTACAAATAATACGTAAAAAACCAAAAAAATCGGCAAAAAACGCAGATTTTCTTGTTTTTATAAAAAAATAATTTTTTTTGCAAAAAGGTATTGACAAATAGAAAAAAATGTGTATAATATATATCGTTGCATGTGAGTGCAGCATATATGCGAGAGTGGCGGAACTGGCAGACGCGCACGTTTGAGGGGCGTGTGGATTTCACCGTACGGGTTCAAGTCCCGTTTCTCGCACCACGAAAACCTCTTCTGTTTTTCAGGAGAGGTTTTTTGTAATATAAGAACTTATGCAAGGCTGAGGTCTGTTATGAAAAAGGTCACGATAAAAAACAGGGACAAAAAACCGTTTGCTACAGAAAAACTAACGGCACTCGGTTATAGTGTGGAGGAAATAACCGTATACGTAAATACTGTAAGGGATTACGACTTTATATTTATTTCCGATCTTCATATACTTCAGTTGAGCGACGACGTTTCACCGTCAAACGTTGAAACGGTAAAAAGCAGGATCGAGCTTTTCAAGACCCCGTGGGGACTTACTTCGTGCGAATGCTGGAAACAGCTTACAGAGGTGATAGACGAATGCTGTGCCGACGGCGTACTGCTTGGCGGTGATATGGTCGATTTTGCATCAAGCGCCAACGTAAAGACGTTTAAAGACGGTCTTGACAAGGTTAAAACGCCCACAGTGTTCGTATATGCCGATCACGATATTTGCCCCTGGTGGTGTAAAAATATTCAGCAAAAGGAAATATATCAAATGTATGAAACACTTGATATAAGTTCGGAAATTCAGCTTATGGAATTTGACGATATTTGTATTGTAGGTATCAATAACACGACCTCGCAGATGTCACCGCAGGCGGACTCTTTTATGAAAGAGATAATTAAAAAGCAAAAACCCATAATACTGCTTCAGCACGTTCCTTTCAATTCTCTTGTCGATAAAACATTTGCCGAAAGATCGAAAGAGGTATGGCAGGGCAGGGTGCTTGCGTGGGGTGACGGCTGTCACTACGATCCCGATGAAAACACATCAAGACTTCATAAAACCGTATTCGATAACGGCGCAATTATTAAAGAGGCGCTGTGCGGTCATTTGCATTATTCATTTGACGGATATCTGACAGATGATATTCATCAGCACGTTTTTAAAGAGACGATATCGGGAAGTGTCGGTGTTATCCATATAAGAAATAATAAAGAAACGGAGGGATGATCTTGACACAGCTCCTTGTAAAACTGTTTGTTAAAAACTGTGATGACGTTGAAAATACGTCTGTCAGAAACAGATATTCCTTACTTTCAAATATTACGGGAATGATCGCAAACGTCGTTTTGTGTGTTACAAAATTGATCCTCGGTCTTACCGCAGGCTCTGTCGGCGTTATTACGGATGCGTTTAATAATCTTTCCGATGCAGGCTCTAATATAGTTACAATATTGGGTTTTCACTTGTCGCAAAAGCAAGCGGATGAAAAGCATCCATACGGTCACGGGCGGATAGAATACCTCACGGCGCTCATCGTGAATATTATGATAATAACGGTAAGCGTTGAGCTTTTTCACACGTCCGTTCAAAAAATTCAAAACCACGTACCCACGAAGATCAGCCCCTTGTTTATAATAATAATTTCTCTTACCGTTTTGGTAAAGCTGTGGCTGTTTTTCTTCTATCGGAAAATAAGCAAGATAATAAATTCAGCGGCTATCAAAGCGACGGCACTTGACAGTATAGTTGACGTTGTGACAACTTCTCTTGTTCTTGTCTGCTCCGTAGCTTCGCTGTATACGCCTGTAATGCTCGATGGCTGGGCAGGTATTATCGTCTCGTTTTTTATATTCTTAACGGCGTGCAAGGCGCTGAAAGAGCCTATAGATCTTTTGCTCGGTACAGCGCCCGATCCGACGCTTGTAAGCGAGATAGAGGAATTTGTAAAGCAATACCCCGATATTATCAAAATACACGATCTTATAGTTCACGATTACGGTCCTATGCGTCTTATAATAACGCTTCACGCTGAAATATCGGCAGATATCAGCTTGATAAAAGCGCATCGGATAATCGACCAAATAGAAGAGGATATGAAAAAACGGTTTCACTGTCAGGTGACGATACATCCCGACCCCGTTGAAATAAAAGAATAAATAAAAACGGCTTTTGAATGAAAGAAAATTTCAATCAAAAGCCGTTTTTTGTTAAACAACTATCATTTCCTTAAGACGTAAAAGGGTAAGTCTTTTTCTCATATACGGCGAATAATGCGTACATTTTTTGAAAAATTCGGGATCTTTGTTTATATCCTGCACCGTGATCTTACACCCTGCTTTTATCATTGCTTTTTTACATTCATCGTATGAGGGCATACTTTTTATTACTTGTCTTATTTCGCCCCAACTGCTTTTAAGCTTTTCGGGCGTTATACCGTCAACGATGTTTTCGGGATGGTTGAGCTTTTTTACGTCCTCTGCCATAAAGCCGTAGAAATCGTATACGTCGTCCCAATCTACCGTTTCGTATCTTGTTTCTATCTCGTCGTGTTCTGCAAGACTGCCGTAAAATTTAAGCATTTCAAGCGTACATACGCCAACGTCATCACCGTGAAGATTGGGAAGCTTGCCCTCTTTAAGCTCAAGACATTCGATGAGATGCGATATTATGTGTTCTGAACCGCTTGCGGGACGTGAATTTTTCATAAAACTCATACCTATTCCCGTCTTAAGGAGAGCTTCAAATATTTTTCCTGCGGTGTATTCATCATTTTCGGTTACTTTGTCAGCCATTTCCATAAGCTCGTCAACTGCTTCACGTGTTAAAGCTGCAACCTTTTCGCAGTACGTTTCACCTGTGAGTATGGTCGATACCTTCCAGTCGATAAGTCCTATGTATTTTGATACCATATCGCCGAATCCTGCCGATTTAAGTTCGGAGGGAGCGTTTGCGAGTATCTTCGTGTCACCTATTATTACCTCGGGGCTTTTGGCAGGATAGCTCGATTTAAAGCCGCTTGCAACGATAGGTGAGCTGTAAGACGCAAACCCGTCCATAGAAGGAGCGGTTGCGAAAATGCACAGTTTTTTGTTTTCAACAGCGCAGGCAAGCCTGCACGGATCGTTTACAGAGCCTGTTCCGACAGAGAGCACTGCCGTGTCCGTTCCTCTTATGAGAGCGCCTATTTCATTTGCATGCTCAATTTCCGCAACACGAAGATCGTCGTATATTTTATATGATACAGAAAATCCGTCAAGACTTTCTGCAATACCGTCTGCGGCATGAAGTGTGTTTTTGTCGGCGACGAGCAGAATGTTTTTCGGAAAACCGTTCTTTTTAAGAATATCTCCCACGGAATTGACAAGCCCTGATCCTATTTGTATATCTTTTATAGTCGTTTCGTGTGTGACCCCGCAAGGGCAGGCACGTTTGAAACTGTCGATCGTTTTAAGAATATCAGACATTTTTATCTCCGTTAATCAAAATTAATAAAGACTTCAGATGTTTTGAAAAAGGGATCGGATTATTTATGCCGATCCCTGTAGGTGAAAATTATTCTTCGGAAAACTGATCCTTGCCGACACCGCAAAGAGGACATACCCAATCTTCGGGGATATCTTCCCATTTCGTTCCGGGAGCGATGTTGTTGTCGGGATCGCCGTTTGCTTCGTCGTAAACGTAACCGCAAATTTCACATACGTATTTTTTCATAGTTTTTCTCCTTATATTATCTCTTTTGCAAGATTTTTAATTTGTTCTTTGTTTTCGTCCTTTACAGCTGAATGTATCGTTACTGTCGTTTCGGTAAATGAGATATCCTTGCTGTTTTCAAGCATTTGCTTTATTTTCTTTGCCGCAATGGGCGCCCAGCTTCCGTTTTCGATTATACCGACGGTACGCTTCTGATAATTTCTTTCCGTAAGCTCGTTTATAAACTCACGCATAAAGGGGAAAATATCGCCGTTGTACGTTGTTGTGGCAAGAACGATCTTTCCGTAACGGAAAGCGTCTTCAACAGCTTCCGCCATATCACATCTTGCAAGATCGTTTACTGCAACCTTTGCACATCCGAGAGATTTAAGCTCTGCTTCAAGAAGCTCAACTGCCTTTTTTGTGTTTCCGTAAACGGAAGTGTAGCAGATGAGTACGCCTTCGCTTTCAACACCGTATGATGACCAGGTGTTATAGAGATCGAGATAGTATCCGAGATTTTCCGAAAGCACGGGACCGTGAAGGGGGCATATTATTTCAATGTCAAGCGTTGAAAGCTTTTTAAGAGCTGCCTGAACCTGAACACCGAACTTGCCGACGATGCCGAAATAGTAACGTCTTGCCTCGCACGCCCAATCTTCTTCTGTATCAAGTGCGCCGAACTTGCCGAAAGCGTCGGCGGAAAAAAGTACCTTGTCCGTTTTGTCGTACGTCACCATTACCTCGGGCCAGTGTACCATAGGTGCTGTGTGGAAGGAAAGGGTGTGCTTTCCAAGTTCAAGGGTATCACCGTCTTTTACGACGATCCTTCTGTCCTGATAGTCGTTTGAAAAAAACTTTTTCATCATTGCAAACGCTTTATCGTTTGATACTACGACAGCGGAGGGGTATTTACACAAGAACTTGTCTATATTAGCCGAATGGTCGGGCTCCATATGCTGAACGATGAGATAATCGGGATCTCTGTCTGTTGCTTTTTTTATGTTTTCGAGCCATTCATCTGTAAAACGTGCATCAACTGTATCCATTACCGCAATCTTATTATCTTCGATAAGGTAAGAGTTATACGCCATACCGTTCGGGACGTCATACTGACCTTCAAAAAGGTCTATTTCGTGATCGTTGACACCTATATATTTTATTGTGTTTGTTACCATAATATTCTCCTGTTGAATTATTATATGATTATTATACCACGTTTTTCTTTTTTTTCAATAGAATTCAACAAAAAATATAAAGCGGCAAGCTTTGCCGCTTTATATAAGATAAAGTATCAATCTTCGGGGACTATAAGACCGTAGTCGTTGTCCTTGCGCTTGTATATGACGTTCGTCTTTTCTGTTTCTGCATTTGTGAATACGAAGAACTGATGACCCAGAAGGTTCATCTGGAGTATCGCTTCTTCAACGGACATCGGCATAAACGGGAACGTTTTTTCTCTTATCTTGAAGGGAGCGTCGTCCTCTTCGTCAACCTCAACGTCATACACCGCTTTGTCAAAATATCCGTCGCGCAGTCTTCTTTGCAAGCGCGTTTTATTTTTTCTTATCTGTCTTTCGATTATATCAACTGCGTTGTCCAGAGCGTTTCTGAACGTATCGCTTTCTTCTTCAGCTCTGAACAAAGTGCCGCCGACTGTTATCGTAAGCTCCAATATTTCTTTGTCACGTTTTCTTGAAAGGACAACGGAGGCAGAAGCGTTATCGTTAAAGAACTTATCGAATTTTTCAAGCTTCTTCTCAATGATCGCTTTCAGATCATCTGTAACGGTAAGTTGTTTTGCCACTATCAATGTTTTCATATAAAAACCACCTTTACGAGAAATTACAAAATATCAGGCTCTTTATTTTGCAATTTCACTATACCATAATGGGGTGAAAAAATCAATAGTTTTTCACGAATTTTTATTGATTATTTAGTAATTTTTAATAAATTTTCGATGTTTTTCTCTGTAATTTCAGTCAAATTGCCACATTCAGACAAGCTCCAACGCTCTACGTGTGTAAGTTCTGAGTTTGCGGGAATGTCGTGCAGAGCACTTAAACTTTCAAGCTCGAAGAAATAATTGCCCGTGAAGAATTCACAGTATACGCCGCAGTCGGGATATTCCGCACCCTTTTCTATATCAAATTCTTTCGTGAAAAGCGTGCCGTCTTTGTAATAGTGGATGACACCGCTGTCGTTGTCGGTTGCTATTTTGAAATCACAGCCTGCTGCGGCATCCTGCTTTACTGCAAGATATTTGTCGAAAAGGTAAAGTCTTTTATCTGTGAGCTTCGTGTAGGGCCAAAGCACGAGCTTTTTGTTTGACAAAAGTCCCGTGTCCTTGTCGTTGAGCTTTACAAAGCCGACACCGCCGGGTGCCATTACGGACAGCGCCCATACCGCGCCGTTTATCGTTTTGTCCGTTACGTTCTTTATCGTGTTGTAAACCGTTATGCCGCCGTTTTCAAATACGAGCTTGAGTGTTGCAGTGATCGTGCTGCCTGTGTGAGCTTTTTGCGTGAAGGTGACAGTTTCGCCGTCAACCGTGTAGTCAACAGGGTTGTTGTCCGCATCGTACGTTGCGGGATATTCCTCGGGCGACATCCAGATGCGGTGACCGCCGTAAAGATACCACGCGCTGTCCTTACCGAATTTGTCCCGGTACGTCTGATCGTTTTTCTGTGTTCTGCGCTCTGTGTCTTCGTAAAAGAGGTTTTCACAGCCTTTGTATGACATATAGATAACTCTCGGACCTATATCGACCGTTACGCCGAGGGTTATATCGCCGTGTTCGATAAAGAGTGTTTTTCCGAAATTCTTGTGTTCTTCGATTCTTGTTTTCATGATATTTTCTCCATTCTGCCGCTGTGGACGGCACAAAATAATTATTTTTTCACAGTTCCTATAAGCTTTGCTATTTCATAAAGGGCATCGGATACCGACGGGGCGGGACGTACTGCCGGAAATGTTTTATCATATATGTAAACAAGTCCTGTTTTGCAAGCGGATATATTTTCAAGTTCTTCACGCTTGCGTATTATCTTTGCTGTATATGATTCATCGTTTATAAAGCTTATTATAACGTCGGGATTTTTTTCTTTTATTACTTCAATATCAGCCGTTACGGTATCATCTTGTGAGGTGAATATGTTTTCACCGCCTGCGATCGAAAGAAGTTCGCCTGCCAAAGAGTTGTCTGTGTATGCAAGAAAGCTGTCGGGTTTTCCGCATTCGAGATAGACTGTACGCTTTGATGCTTTGTTTTCGGATATTGAGCGTATAACGTCGATATCATTTCTGATCTCTTTTATTATTTCTTCTGCAAGATCCGTTTTAAAGGTTATTGCACCTGCAAGGCGTATGTTTGATTCGGCAGTTGATATTTTTCCTTTTTCAAGAAAAACAAATACTTTAAGACCTGCTTCCTTATATTCCTCTGCATTTACCGATTTGTCCTCGGAAGAAAACAAAACCGTGTCAACTCCGAGGTCTTTCAGCATCTTCGGTGCTACAAAGGACGTACCGCATACGGAGGTAGTTGAGGGTATTCCTTTCAGATCCTTACACTCCGCAGAGCAAGAACGAATAAGACGGGCAGAGCCTAAGGCAATGAGCGTTTCGGCAGCACTCGGGGAAGATACGTATATTCCCTCGGGGGCTTTTTGCAAAACGTATGAGTTTCCCGAATAATCCGATACAGTCACGCTGTACGTGGATGCTGACGTCGGGTCGTCTATATCGTTGAACGTATCCTGTGAGGAGGAGCAGGAGGCAAGGGTTGAAGCCAAAAGAACGATTAAACAGATAAATGATGCGTAACGTTTGAATTTCATATAAAACCAGACCTTTTTGATTAAATTACCGTCAAACGGAAAAAATTACTTTAAAAGTTTATTCGGAGGTTGAAATGACGGTTAAAAGATATATCGGCTCCGTACCGATAGAATACGGAGAATTATCTTCAAAAACGGTGTCATCCGACAAAATAACCATGGCGCTTGACAACGCAAAGAAACGAATTATCGACGAATACGACACAAATGACAAACACGAAGAAAAAGCGTAAAACAGCGCTTTATATACGTGTATCCACCGATGCACAGATGGAAGAAGGGTATTCAGTCGAAGCGCAGATACAGATGCTGGAGGGTTACTGTGCAAGCCGTGAAATAAAAGATTTCGATCTTTATATAGACGGAGGCTATACAGGGGCAAATATCGAACGCCCCGAAATGAAAAGGCTTATAAGCGATATAAAAAACGGAATTATAGAAAATGTTGTCGTATATAAGCTCGACCGACTTTCAAGAAGCCAGAAGGATACGCTTTATCTCATTGAGGACGTGCTGATACCGAATGATACGGGTTTTGTATCGCTTCGTGAAAATATGGACACTTCAACGCCTATCGGGCGGGCAATGCTCGGTATAATGTCGGCATTTGCACAGCTTGAAAGGGAAACGATAAAGGAACGTACAAGCATCGGTAAGAAAGAAAGGGTCAAAAATGGACTATGGCCCGGCGGAGGTAAAATACCGTTTGGATACGATTACGATAAAGCAAAGGGCATCCTTGTTCCGAATGATGATGCACAGACCGTGCGTCAAGTGTATTCTCTTTATTTGCAGGGATATTCTACGTTGAAAATTGCAAAACTGACGGGACTGAAATACGAAAGGCTTGCAATACAGATACTAAAAAGAAAAACGAATATCGGTTATATCGTGTACAACGGTACCGAATATAAGGGCTGTCACGAACCGCTTGTATCGGAAGAAGTGTTTTACGCCGTGCAGGAGGAATTGAAAAGACGGGCACGAAAAAACACGAGAACGTCAAAGGCGTTGCTGTCGGGACTCGTTGTATGCGGTGTGTGCGGAGCAAAAATGCGCTATCAGAAATGGAGCGACGGTAAGTACAAAATATACTGTTATTCCCGTGACAGCTCAAAGACTCATCTGCATAAAGGAGCAAAGTGCGACAACGTGCGCATTTCTGCCGAGGAGCTTGAAAAAACAGTAATAAACGACGTGTTTTCCTTGAAATACGAGGAAAAGACAGCGCAAGAGGACAGCACAGACGTCCTTGAGGTGCTTGAAAAGACCAGAACCTCACTGCGCCGCAGACTTTCAAGACTTTACGAGCTTTATTCGAACGCCGAGGATGATGTGCTTTTAGAGGAAATAAACCGACTGAAAGAAGAGATTTCAAAAATCGACGGCGAAATACTCACCGAAAAAGAAAGCAGAACCATCTCTTTGAAATCACGTCAACAGCTTGAAAAGCTTAACGCATTGCAAAGCGTGTGGGACGTTATGACCGTGGAGGAAAAGCAGAGCGTTTTGCGTGAGCTTATCGAAAAGATCGTTATAACAAATGACTCCGTTGAAATATTTTATACGGAAAATATCAAGTAGGGCTGTTATTAAAACGGCTCTTTTGTTTTTTGTAAAGATGACGGGCAAACCCCTGTATTGATTATATCATAAAATAACCGATATTTCAACAGTTTTACACGTTAATCTTTGTTTTTTACGTGTCAGCGGTAACGCTGTCGCTTTCCTTTACGGAATAGATATACGGTATCTCACCGTCTGCTCTTTTGCGGAATATCACCGAATAATCGGAAGGAAATGCAAAACCGTCCTGAGAAAAGCGAACGACGGCACGGTAAGTGTTTTGTGTTTCAAAAAGCGACAGTATGCGGACGTCCGTGTATTCCGTAACGGTCTTTCCCGTTGAAATATACGCGCTGATCTTGTCAAGATACGAAAAGCGTGACGTGCTTTTGTGCTTCATATGCGTATTTCCGCCGAAAAGCCTGTATACTGTGTTTTCAAAATCCGATGCCGGAATGAGGGTGTTTACGCTAAGCTCGGGATAATTTTCCGCAAGCAGGGTGAACATCTCGTCGTCGGCGGAATATTTTTCAAAATACGTGCCTGCAAGATAGCAGAGAACAGTGTCGGAATACTGCTGCCATACGTCATTGAAGTTTGAAAAGCAAACGATGTCACCTGTGCCGAAGGTAAGCACAGAGCAGACCGATTCAAGCTGCTGTGATATTTCAGACTCTGTTTGGTGAGTTTTTATCGTGCTTTCATTTGAGTAATCGGCGTTGTCAACTCCGAAAAGTCCCGACAGCCCGTCGGAGCACGAGGAGAATATAAGTGTTAATAAAACGGCGAAAACGACCGCCTTTGTTTTACAGAAAATTTTTTTCATCATTCAACGTCTTCTTTTTTTAGTGCGTGTGCCAAATATCCGTCACGTACGCTTGCTTTGCAAAGAGCGAGCTTGCTTGCGCCGAAATGCTTGCAAAGGGTGATGAATACGTAAAATCCCGTCATAAAATTGTCGGCACGTTTTGACGCTTTTGCAGATAAAAGCTTAAATGTTTTTTCTTTCGAGGCTGACAGTATCGAATATGCTTTTTCGGCGTCCGCAAGCGACACTTCCGTTTTTCCTTCGAAGCAAATGGAAAATGCTGTGCGTGCCGTACCGCCGATCATAAATACGGTATCCATATTTTTCGTCGGTACGTCTTTTAAGACGTCGGATACGTAATTTCTTATTTTTTCTTCGTCGGTATCACTCGGTATCATACCGATGCCGAGAGTTTCTTTGACGTGTAACGCACCGAGCGGCACACTGCAAAGGCTTATGTATTTTTTGTTTGAAAAGTCTGCAAGCTCGAGTGAGCCGCCGCCCATATCCGCCATTATCCCCTCGTCGGTTTCCTTACATCCGCTTGCCAAAGCGTAAAAGCTGTAAAGAGCCTCCTCTTTTCCGCTTATTATGTCAATGTGAACGCCCAGGGCGGTTTTTATTCTTTCGCATACGTCGTCTGCGTTTTCTATGTTACGCAGGCTTTGGGTTGCAAAAACATACGTTTTTTCACAACCGGACGATGCGGCTTGTGTTATATATTTTTCAAGCAGGGTGTGTAAAATCGCAAAGCCCTCTTCCGTAAGCCGGGAATCTTTTCTGTATTTTACAAGAGCGCCTTTTTCGCTTTTTGACGAAATAAGGGAAAATTCTTTTCCGTTTACGTTGAATACGTCCATTTTTACCGTATTCGAACCGATATCTATTACTGCAACCTTCATTTTATTATCAATCCCATTGTTCTATAAAAATAGTGACATTCATAATCATTATTGTATACTCTTATTGTATCGCTACGGGTAACAACTTGTTAAAAAAATATGAATGGAGGAGCTTGTCCGTGGGTGGTTTTTTTGCGTTTATATACAACTTTTTTTTCGCTTTTTTAAAGGTGAGCGACAGCGAGATATATCCGCCGCCGCTTTCTCAGAAAGAGGAAAAGGAATGCTTTGAAAAAATGAAAAACGGTGATATGTATGCAAGGGAAAAGCTTATAAATCACAATATGCGCCTTGTTGCGCACATCGTTAAAAAATACTGTACTCTTTCAAAAAATTATGACGATCTGATATCAATAGGCACGATAGGGCTTATAAAAGCGATAGACAGCTTCAAGCCCGAAACAGGCACCCGCTTTGCAACGTATGCGGGAAAATGCTTGCAAAATGAAATACTTATGCACTTCAGAAGCCGTAAAAAACTGCGTAACGAGATATCAATAAACGAAGTTCTCGATACGGATAAGGAAGGAAATCCGCTGACGTATTCCGATATAATAAGCGTACCGGATACTATAGCCGAGGATCTTGACAGAAAAATACAGCTTCAAAACGTTTTATCTTCACTTAACAGCGCACTTGATAAAAGAGAAAAAGAAATAATAATACTGCGGTACGGTCTTACGGGCAAGGTGCCGAAAACGCAGAGGGAAGTCGCCGAAATGCTCGGTATATCACGTTCTTACGTTTCGAGAATAGAGAAGGCATCTCTTGCAAAAATCAAAAAAAGAATGAAAGAAAACGGACTTTATTCATAACTTTTTATCTGCCTTAATATACTGTACAAGAGCTTCAGAAAGGTGTGTAAACGAATATGAAAAAAATAAACGAAGAAAGCAAGCTGATGAAAAAAGCGCTTTCAAAAAACAACCGTACGGAGGTGTCGTGCGAGTATACCTTGCCCGACTATTATCCCGACATAAAAAGAGTGCTTCACGTTTTTCCCTGCACAAGAAATACAGAGGTGTACGTTTCGGACGATAAGATAGAATACGACGGAAACGTGTGCTGCGGTGTGCTTTATCGGGGCGAGGACAAAACCTTGCAGTATGCGGAGATGAAGACGGAGCTTCACGACAGTATAAACACGGAGGAAAGCGGAAGTATATGCGATATTTCACTTGAAGAAGAGAGCATAACGGTGCGCGCGGCAGATCCACGTAAGCTTACGTTAAAAGCAAAAATAAAAGCTTCTGCCGACGTTTACGCTGAAGAAAGCATACAGCCCGTTTACGGCGGCGTTGACGTAAATGAAGAAAATATACAGAAAAAGACAAGTGAAATAAAGCTGTCCGATACGTTCGTGTGTACGGAAAACGGTATAGGAATGTCGGAGGATATCATAATTCCCGATCGAGCGCCTCAAGCGGAAAGAGTCGTGCTTGTGTCACTTGTGCCGCTTGCATCCGAAATAAGCGTTGAAAACGGAAAAGCAAACGTGAGAACCGAAGCAAAAGGCTTTGTTATATACGAAACACCGTCCGATAAAGAAACACCGCAGGCATTCGTTCTGCCTGTGTCGGTCATGCTTTCGCATATGGTAAACTGCGGTGAAATAACAGAAAACAGCGTATGTACCGGTAAGACGGTAATTTATGATATAACAGCCTCGGTAGCTGAGGATACACAGGGTGAAAAAAGAGTAATAGAGCTTGACTTTTTATACGATATAAAGCTTACGTGCAAAAACGAAGGTGTCACAGCAGCGGTTTCCGACGTTTACTGTGTATCCTGCGGCTGTGACGTAAAAAGAAAGGATATATCAGTTGAAAGCAACGTGTCAACTGTCAAAGGGAATTTCAGTATAAATTACGAAATACCGCAGGATATCGCACAAAAGATAGACGGGGCTGTGCTTTTTGCATCGGGAAATATAGAAGACTGCAGCGTTTCCGTTTGCACAGGAAAGCTTGAGTGCTCGGGCAGTGCCGAGATAACTGTCGTATACGGCGATGAAGAATACGATTGCGTGAGATTTTTGTTACCGTTTAAAGGTGAGCTTGATTCGCCTTTTAAGTCCGCAAACGAGGTCTGCACATCGTGTTGTAAATGCACGGACGTAAAGATAAGATGTGACGGTGAAAGATGCTTTGCCGATGCTGAAATATACGTCGATGCGATGGTGTGCGAGAAAAACACCGCCTCTGTCGTCGATACGGCGGAGTTCACTGAAAAATGTCAAAAAGACGCCCCGTCCGCCTTTACCCTTTACTATCCGACGCAGGAAGAAACACTGTGGGACGTTGCCAAAAAATACGGCGTTTTTGCAAACGATCTGCAAAAGGCAAACGGTACTTACGCCGAAGGATCAAATAAAAAAGTGATACTTATACCCAAAGCGAAAAAAAGAGTATAGTAAAAAGCCCCGATCTTTCGGGGCTTTTGGTTACATATAAACTATTTTTCACTTTCTTTTTTTGCTGACTTTTCTTTCGCTTTTTCATCTGTATCCGATTCGGGGAGGTTTTCCTGAGAAAACATAAGAAAAGCAAACGAGCGTACCGCATAACGAAGCGATAAAACGCTTGTGCTTTCATCTGTCAAAGAGGGAAGCGGTGCGTTTTTTGAAAGAGATGCTATCGCACTTTCAAGCTCACCTACAAAAAGCGTGTAAACCTCAGGTGCTGAAAATTCGGCAAAAAGTGAGTCGAAAAGTGCTTTGATCTGTGCAATTGACAATACCCGTTTAAGTACGCATATCATAAGAAATCTCGAAAGATGCTCCTTGTTGTACCGCTTTTTTTCAGGAGGCGGTACTGCCTTTTGCTTGACGTAGTTGTTGAGCATTGACGACGTTATGTTGTTTTCATCGGTATATGAAAATACACCGAAATATTTTTCCGCGATAGCGAGCACCTGATCCATATACAGATCAATATCGGGTAACTCTTTCCAGCCGGGAGCGCTGAATTTTGATAAAACGGAAGTTTTCAAATTATCACCTCGTAAGACTGTTCTTTGCACAGTATATCACTTTTTGACCGCTGTGTCAAGTTTTTATTTTTACTTGACGGCATGTTTGATATCAAGTGATACAGTATTTAAAACCGCCGAGCTTTTCGGATGATGTAATTGTTTACAAACTTAATATTGAATTAAAAGCCGAAACGTCGTATCATTTATCTAATATATTAAAAATGCGGAGACACGATGCCACACACGATAGATACGGAAAATTATTTGCGCCTCGAATTGAAAAGACAAAGCGCTGAGGAGAGAATGTACGCTGTTTTAAGGGAGATGCTTGCACCGCTTTCACGTACAGACAGTATTTTATCACAGCAAACGAAAGAGCAGTTCAATAAAATATTCGATCTTGATATACCGAAAGCCGACTTTCCCGAGTACGGAATGTATAAAAACATAAATAAAAAGCTTACGTATCTTACCGCTTGCTCCGTGCTTGATGAAATAACTCCGGGAAAAAGAAAAATAAGCGATTTTTTACAACCTTCCGCGTTTGAACTCGACACGGGAAATATCGCTTGCTTTAAAAATGCGGCATTTGACAAAGCCTACAGATCGCTTTCGAAATATATACCGTCTTCTGATATAAACTATTACACTGATTTTAATTCCGTCTGTGAAGCCGTTTATGACGGCAAGGCAGACCACTGCATACTTCCCATTGAGAATTCCACCGACGGAAGGCTTGACGGGTTTTATAATCTTATATCGAAATACGAGCTGTTTATATGCCTTGCCTCAGACGTTATGTCCAATGACGAAAACGCCAAAACACGTTTTGCGCTTTGCGGTAAAAACACAGAATCGCTCATCTCTTCCAAGAAGGAATCGGAGCGTTATGCAGAGATCTATATAAGATACGACAAAGAGAATACAATATCCGATATTATGTTTTACAGTGACTTTTTCGGAATAAAGACTGTTAAAGCCGACTGTGTTCCGTCACTGTATTCCGACGGTGAATATGACGTCCACGTAACGGCTTTTGCAAAGGAGTCCGAGCTTGTGCGCCTGTTTTTGCTGTTTTTCTTAAAACAGATACGTTATTCCGTATTCGGAATATATGCACTTGTTTAATATGTATATTTAAAAATAGCCATATATATTTTAACAATTTTGTGATATAATTCTTTCATCAAAAAAACGAGGTTGAAAAAATGAAAATTTGTGTAAGTACTTATAGCTTTGGAAAATATATAACGAAGGAAGGCTTCGGGATTTTCGGCGCTGTTGATTTTGCAAAGGAAAACGGTTTTGACGGCATCGAGATAGTTGACGGTATGCACGAAAACTGTTCTGACCTTGAGCTTGCAAAAAAAGTAAAGTGTTACTGTGAAGAAAAAGGCCTTGAAGTAGCGTCGTTTTGCACAGCGGCTGATTTTCTTTTCGGTTCCGGTGAGGATCTTGATGCGGAGATCAAACGCGTTTGTTCGAAGGTTGATCTTGCTGCTGCATACGGAGCGAAAACATTCCGTCACGACGTCGCATACGGACACGGGAACAGACATGAATATAAATTTTATGAGAACGCAATACCGCGTCTTGCAGAAGGCTGCCGCCGCGTTTCCGAATACGCTAAAGAAAAGGGAATCGTTACGGCAACGGAAAACCACGGCTTTTACTCCCAGGATGCTTTGAGAGTTGCGGCACTTATTTCTGCTGTAAACTACGAAAATTTTGGTGCATTGGTAGATATCGGTAACTTTATGTGCGCCGATGAAGAACCTGAAAAATCGGTTGCTATAGTCGCACCTTACGCAAAAATGGTGCACGCGAAAGACTTCCTTTTCAAACCGGGTTACGAAATGAATCCGGGAGAAGGCTGGTTTAAAACGAGAGCAAACAACTATCTGCACGGAACTGTAATCGGTTACGGAGATGCCCACGCATCACAAAGCTTGTCAATTCTCAAGAAAACCGGATATGACGGATATATTTCCGTTGAATTTGAAGGACTCGAAGATAATCTTTTCGGCATAAGAGTCGGAAAAGATAACGTAAAAAGATTTTGGGAAATTGGATAAATGTGGAAAATAAGAAGAAAATAATAAATAAAAAGACCGTTTTTGCACTTATACTTCTTCTTTGTCTTGCAATTATCACGGTGTCTGTCATAAAACAATGCTCAAATGCGGAGGAGCAAAGAAATGCCATCGTGCGCTCGTACGATCCGTTTGATTACAAAAGCGACGTAGGATATTACGAACCGAAAGAGGGAGAAAATATATTTGACGACGAAAAATATCTTGAAAAAAACAGATATATGAGCGTTGAATATCAGGGAACTACCATAACGTATACAGAAAATGAAATAGACGATGCACCTGAATCTATTGCTATGCTGTATGAATATTTCAATGCGGCAATGAACGGCGACGGAAAAAAGTTGAATACTTTTTTTACCGATTACTATTTCAACAATTTCGGATCTTTGATAGAAAAATTTGATGATAAGATCCACCAGCAGAAAATATATAATATTAAAGTGCGTCTCGAATCGGGTCCTGTGTCGATTGCCGACGTTTCGGGAACGATAACGAGGGAAATATTCGAAGTGTCGTATTATATTATGGATAATAACGGCGCATTCCGCCCCGATCTTCCCGATCCCGAGGACGGAACGATACCGCTGTTTTTTGAAATACTTACAGGCAGCGACGGCGCAAAAATAAATCAGATATTCATTTATTCGGAATAAAATAAAAGGATCAAGGCAACAATCACCGTAAAAAATACGGAGGTCGTTGCCTTGACTGTTTTTGATATTATGCCGTCTTTGTGGCTTTTTTCTTCTTTTTTGTTTTTTGTGCTCTATTTGCTGACGGAAAACAGCTTTGCCGTGTGTGCAATGTCTGCGGGACTTTTGTCCTTCTGCATCTCACTTGTATCGCTTCCCATGTATATACAGTGCTTTGGGTTTATCTTTATCACTTTTTTTGAAGCGGTTACTGTATTCATTTTCGGAAGAAAAAAGGGAAAACGAATATCGTGTGCTGTAAGCGATATAACCGCAAACGGCGGATACACAAAGCTTCACGGAGAAATAATTGAGACTTCAAGTCGCGATAAGTATATAAGATACAAAGCGGGAGAGGTGTTTTACGTCAAAGAACATAACGGAAAAAAGATTATGTTCGGAAAGCACACGTGATTAAAGGGTGACTTCTTTGCCGTACTCTGCGGAATCGTAAATGCCCTGCATTATACGTGCGGTGATCTCTGCTGTGTCAATGTGAGAGCGTATGTGTTCGCCGCTCTTTACACACTGTACAAAGTGGTCGATTTCCGATTTGAACATATTGACAGAGGAATCAAATTCGGGCTTTTCTGTTGTAAGCTTGCCGTTTGTTACCGTGAAAAGCTCAAAATCTCCGCCGTATCTGAGGCGTATGCCGCCCTTTGTTCCAATGAAATCAATGTACGTTTCGGGTATGAATATGTTTTGTGCCCATGCACCGTTCAGCGTTATCGTAGGTCCTTCCGTTCTTATAAATCCCGTTACAAATTCTTCAACGTCATACGTTCCGTTGTAATCGGGGGGACCTGCCCACATGCTGTCAAATACGTATTCACGCATATTTGTCGCAAGCTTGCTGTAGGTCTGTGCCGATACCGTTTTGGGTTCGGGATCATTCATACAGTACATTACAAGGTCAAGATAATGAACGCCCCAGTCTATAAGAACACCGCCGCCCGAAAGAGCCTTTGTCGTGAACTTACCGCCGAGACCGGGAATTGAACGTGTCTGTCTGAACGATACGTATACGTGATATACTTCACCGAGTACGCCTGCGCTTATTATCTCTCTTATTTTGTTTACGGCACCGTTGAAACGGTTTACAACTCCTATATTGAGGACCTTTCCCGTTTCTTTTGCTGTTTCTTGCATAACGTGTACTTCGTCGATCGTTCTTGCGGCAGGTTTTTCACAAAGTACGTGCTTTCCCGCTTTCAGAAAATCGCAGGTGATGATACGGTGCATGTCGTTCGGTGTGCAGACCGAAACGGCGTCAAGCTCTTCATCGTTTAATATTTCTTTGTAGTCGTATATTGCTTTACCACCGTGCAAAGCTACCTGTTCGTCTGCGCGTTCGGGAATTATATCGCAAAAATATTTGATGTTTACATCGGGGTTGTCCGCATAATTCGGGATATGTGCAGCTTTTGCGATCGTACCGCACCCGATAACGGCAATATTTACTTTACTCATATCAAATCATCTCCTATATTATGTTGATAATACGATTATACATTATGCGGCGAAAGAAGTCAAGTTTTATTTCTCTAAAAAAAATAATTTTTTTTGCAAAAAGGTATTGACAAAACGGAGATCTTGTGGTATTATATCGGTGTTGCAGCGGAAAACGCTGTTAAATAACAAATGTGCTGGTGTGGCTCAATGGCAGAGCAGCTGATTTGTAATCAGCAGGTTGTTGGTTCGACTCCGATCACCAGCTCCATATGGGGGAATTCCCGAGCGGCCAAAGGGGGCAGACTGTAAATCTGTTGTGCATTCACTTCGGTGGTCCGAATCCACCTTCCCCCACCAACAAAAAACGCACTTTTGTCTACCGACAAAGGTGCGTTTTTTGAATGAAGCGCGCCTGCGGCGCATGAAGACGCTTCGCTAATGAAGCAGCCTTCGGTTATGAAGCATGGCTTCGCCACATGAGGATGCGCGCTTCGCTTCATGTTCCGCTTGCGGAACACTTCATGGCAACTTGTTGCAGTTGCCGCTTCATATCGCCGCAAGGCGATGCATCATTAAGAATAGCAAGACTATGCCTTGATTTATTGGCGGGAATGTGATATAATACACTCAAAGAAATGGTAGGAGGTGACCGCTATTGTTTTATTTTCTTATGATCGTAATAGCACTTTATAATCTTTTGCTATATGCAAATTTTCGTAGCGGTATATATTCTTACCTTCGCTTGTCAAAAATGAGCAAAACTTATATCAAGAAAAACAGAAAAGGTTTTATCAACTATTGGTTGTATCATTCAATCAATAAGCAAAACTCACTTGGAATTTTATACGGTTTAAACCTTATTTTCCTAATAGCCACATTCACTTTTATGGTTTTCGCTATTACATTAGGATTTATTGAGGCTTTGCAATCGATACTAATCGTCTTTTCAATCGTGCTTTGTGCAATAGAAATACCGTGTGTTATTATTGCCTCAACTTATAGCAACATCGAAGATTATGGTAAGCCGTTTATTCTTCTTGCAAAAAGAAAGCATCTGAGAGGATTCACCAGTTCCTTGTTTGACTGGCTGTCTTGGTTAATGACAGCATTCCTTATCTATTTATCCTTTCAACAGTTATAATCACGCACCTTTTTTGCGTTTTTTTCCTACACCTGCCCACCGTTTGCGTGTTTCTTCGCAACAAAAAAACGCACTTTTGTCTACCGACAAAGGTGCGTTTTTTGAATGAAGCGCGCCTGTGGCGCATGAAGATGCTTCGCTAATGAAGCAGCCTTCGGCTATGAAGCGTGCCTTTGGCACGATATGCGGAACACTTAACTTCACGCAGTAAGCGAAGCGTCTGCTCTTCACTATGCCGCAGGGCATAACTTCACTGCGGCTTGCCGCAACTTCACTTTTGATGATATATAAGGCTATGCCTTGGTTTATTTACAAATGTGTGGTATAATCTAACTGATAAATTAGAATTTGACGGAGGGACAAAATTGTTGATAGAACTTGAATCTGTATATGGTGACAAGTTAATACATGGCGGTCACCTCGAGAGAGAAGAATTACAAAATGCAATAAAAGAAATTCTGCAAACAGTTACGGAAAAGGATTTTCTATCCGCTTTTTGTGCCCATTATGGATATGAAGAATTACCATACACAGGCACCACTTGTGTTGACTATGTAATTGACTTAGACACGCATTTGCTAATCAAACCGAAATACAAATAATGATATAACAGTTCGACAAATTCCAATTTATCGAATAAACGGCAGTGATAGCCGGATATTTAATTTAAAAATCAAGTAACTAAACATATGGAGTAGTTGTATGAGATCTGTATTTATGAGATACCCGAACGGCAGGGCGAAAGCCGTAACTTTCAGCTATGATGACGGCGTACCGCAGGATAAACGCTTAGCGGAGCTGTTTGATAAATACGGCATGAAAGCAACTTTTAATTTTAACTGTGAATACATAAAGAAAGAAAACTTTACAAAAGAACAGATAAAAGAATATTTCCTCGACAAAGGCCACGAAATTGCCGTTCACGGTGCAAATCACAGAGCAAACGGTAATTTAAGAGCGATCGAAGGCATACGCGACGTGCTTGACTGCCGTCTTGAGCTTGAGAAAAAATGCAACCGTATTATCAGAGGTATGGCGTATCCCGATTCGGGCATAACTCAGATGGGCAACTTCGGAAGCTACGAGCAGATAAAAAATTACCTTATTGAATTGGATATTGCTTATTCACGAACGCTCGGCGGTGATAATAACTCTTTTCTTCTTCCGCAGGATTTTTATGCGTGGATGCCGACGGCTCACCATAACAACCCGAAAATTATGGAATACGTAGACGAATTTTTGAATCTTGATATTTCGCCGAACACTTACCACGCACGTCGTGTTCCGAGATTGCTTTACATATGGGGACACAGCTATGAATTCGACAGACATAATAACTGGGATCATATCGAGCAAATATGCCGAAAACTCGCAAACAACGACGAACTGTGGTACGCGACCAATATAGAAATATACGACTACGTCAACGCTTATAAGAGTTTGAGGTACAGTGCCGACGGTCATATGGTATACAACCCCACGCTCTTTACGGTGTGGCTTGACGTTGACAGTAAATTGTACAGCATCAAGTCGGGCGAAACGATCCGTATCGACTGATAAAAGCCCGCAAATAAATGCAAATAACCCTGTAAAAAAGAATTATTATGGCAACTGAAAAAAATTACAAAAAAACATTAACGGCTTGTTATCTCGGATTCGTTACACAAGCAATATCCGCAAATTTCACGCCTCTTTTGTTTCTGACATTCAAGGATACATACGGGATCACACTTGAAAAGATCGCAATGATCCCGATGGTGTTTTATCTGACACAACTGCTCGTAGATCTTGCAGCTACGAAATTTGCCGACAAGATCGGTTACCGCACCTGCGTTGTTGCATCACAAGTTTTATCGGCTGCAGGCCTCGTTTTGATGGCTGTTTTGCCCGAAATGCTCCCCTTGCCGTTTGTCGGTATTTTGGTATCCGTTGTGCTTTATGCCGTCGGCAGCGGCCTCATTGAGGTTTTGATAAGTCCTATCGTTGAAGCCTGTCCGTTTGAAAATAAAGACGGAATGATGAGCTTACTGCACTCCTTTTATTGCTGGGGAGCAATGTGCGTTATCCTCGGCTCGACTTTCTTTTTTGCCGTGTTCGGTATAGAAAATTGGAAAATACTTACCTTTATTTGGGCGCTTGTGCCGTTATGCAATACCTTCAATTTTATCAGCTGTCCGATAAAACGGTTGGTAGAGGACGGCAAAAGTATGAGTGTTGGCGGACTTTTGAAAACACCGATCTTCTGGCTGATGATAATACTTATGGTCTGCTCGGGTGCATCGGAGGTAACTATGGCGCAGTGGGCGTCCGCTTTTACGGAATCCGCTGTCGGTGTATCCAAAACGGTTGGCGACCTGGCAGGTCCGTGCCTGTTTGCACTGCTTATGGGTATATCACGTATGCTGTACGGTAAGTTCAGCGAAAGGCTCGATCTTGCAAAAGTTATGCTCGCTTGTGCGGTCATGTGTGCTTGCTGTTATTTGCTTGCATCGCTGTCGTCTTTGCCGATACTTGGTCTTGCGGGCTGTGCGCTTTGCGGTTTGTCCGTCGGTATTATGTGGCCCGGTTCTATCAGCATATCCTCGCGAAGCTGTCCGAAAGGCGGAACTGCAATGTTTGCATTTCTGGCGTTGGCAGGGGATCTCGGTGCTACTGTAAGTCCCGTTATGGTGGGAAGTATCTCCGAGATGGCGGGCGGCGATCTTAAAACGGGATTGCTCACAGCAACTGTGTTTCCCATAATACTTGTTATAGGACTTATCGTTTTGAAATGCAATAAAAAATACCGGGTCAAAAATTGAAAAAGAAAATTCAAATGAAAAGACAGTGAATTATCTTTTCCCTGCCTTTTTATATCAGTTTGTATATTCGCTTTGTCTGTATTCTTTTGGGGATGCGCCCGTTTCTTTTCGGAAAATGCGGTAGAAGTGTGCGTAATCGGAAAAACCGCACTCGTATGCAACTCGTTCGGCAGTCATACTTCCCGATGAAAGCAACAGCTTTGCTTTGCGTAAACGGGCGGCGTTTACGTATGCGTGAGGAGTTACACCCATTGCTTCTTTAAAGATTCGTATGAGATAATTTTCGCTGAAATGAAGTATTTCGGAAAGCTCTGACAGTGTCGGCGGATCGCACAGATCTTTTATTAAAAGCTGCGACATAGTATCAATGAGCGCTTTTCGTTCGCTCAGGTCGCGGTTCTGGTAAAGATGTGTGAGTATATTGCAAAACAGTCCCTGCTTCACAAGAAGAGGAACATCGAGGATAACCGTGTCGCAAAGCTTGTTCAAAAGCGGCAGTACGGAATCGGGATCGCACTTTCCCCGGTGAGGCAAAACGGTACCCGTATCGGTCCATTCACTGCCGTGAAAGTGCAAGAAAAAATATTCCGGACACTCGCTTTCTTCGGGACCGTCCTGAAGCAGACCGTTTTGTTGGATATAATAATCCCCGCGGCACAGCTTGACGGACGTTCCGTTTTCGGTGAACTTAAGCGTACCGTTTATCATAACTATAAGAACGTCGTCTGACTCCGTTCTGGTGATGTGCCGCTCACCGGGTGTAAATTTTCTGAATGCGGAAAAGTGATATTCGGGCACTTTTTGCATTGATATTCCGAAAGACATCTGATCACTCCTTGTGTTTTCGGTACAAGTATATCATATTTGTGTTATTTTTGCAATGTATTTTATGAAAAAAACTCTTTAAATTTTATTATATCCGTGGTAAAATGAAAATATAAAGATAAGTGGAGGTATATCATGTCCAAGTTTGTTTCCCGTTTTTTATGTTTTATCGTTTCGCTATCGCTTCTGACGGCAAGTGCGTGCGGTAACGGTGATACAGATTCCTCTTCGGCAGATTCATCTGCACCGAGTGACGTCGTTCAAGGCACACAGCGTGAGATTGAAGCTGTTGTGCAAAACGCAACCGATAACGTGGAATTTTCACAGCTTGCTTTAGGAAAGGTAAAGGCTGAAAGTTGGCTTAAAAATCAGCTTTTATTGCAGGCAGAAGAAGTAACAAAACAGTTTGAAAATCTTTCCCCCGATTGTAAATCGGAAGGTGACGACCGTTCGGGTTGGCTCGGCGGTTCCGGTGAAAGCTGGGAAAGAGGTACATATTACGTAAGAGGCCTTATAACGACAGCGTACGTTCTCGACGACGCTGAAATGAAAGCACAGGCACAGAAGTGGATCGACTGGACTCTTGAAAGCCAGGCGGAAAGCGGTGCATTCGGTCCGTTTGCGGATAATACGGCGAAGCTCGACTACTGGCCGCTTATGCCTATGCTTATAGCGCTTGAGTATTATTACGATGCTACAGGCGATGAAAGAGTTATCCCTTTCCTTGAAAAATATTTCGAGTGGCAGGCACAGGCGTTAAGAAAGCAAGCTCTTTCTTCGTGGGCAAGAGTAAGAGGCGGGGATAATATTTTCGCAGTACTCTGGCTTTATGAGCATACAGGCAACGAAGAGCTCATCCGTCTTTGCAAGATCCTTTACAGCCAGACGTGGGACTGGGAAGAAGCATATGATAAAGAAGCATGGCTTGAAACGTATCATATAGTAAACGCTCAGCAGAGCTTCAAGCTTTTCCCCGTTATGTACGCCGTAACAGGTGATGAAAAGTATCTCGATCTTTACTATAAGGGTATTGAGAATATATATATGGCGTCCGGACGTCAGGACGGTATGTCCAACGGTGACGAAAACTCCAGAGGTATCGACGCTGTGTTCGGCAGTGAAACGTGCGCTGTAGTTGAAAGAATGCTGTGTGATGAGATAGCACTGTATCTTTTGCGCGATGCGACTATCGCAGACCACCTTGAGCTTATAACTTATAACGCTCTGCCTCAGCAGCTTCTCCCCGACGGAAAAGGACAGGTCTATTTCACGATGCAGAACCAGGTAATGGCGAACCTCGGCATTCACGGCTTTACAAGTGACGGCGGCGACCGTTCGGTATACGGTCTGCCCGGAGGATTCCCGTGCTGCGTACATAACTATCAGATGGGTTGGCCTATGTTCATAGCATCTATGTGGATGGGTACGTCGGACAACGGTCTTGCTGTAGGTGCGTACGGTCCCAATACGGTCAGCGCAACAGTCGGAAACGGCACGTCGCTTACAATAGCACAGACAACGAATTATCCTTACGAGGATACGGTAACACTTACTCTTACATCCGATAAAACGGACACGTATCCTATATACGTACGTATTCCTGAATGGTGCAAAAACGCAACAGTTCTTGTAAACGGACATGCAGTTGAAGCTGAATTCGTATCCGGTGAATACGCAAAGCTTACGGCAGCTTGGGAAAGCGGTGACGTTATAACGCTTACGTTCCCGGCTGAGATCACGGCAACGCTTACAGATAATAACAGCGTAAGCATCCGCCGCGGCGCAGTCCTCTTCGCTCTTGAAATAGGTGAGGAATGGAAAAAAGTTTCGTATGATCCTAACGGTTGGAATCAGTCACGTAAATATCCTTCCTACAATATAACACCTACGACGGATTGGAACTACGCACTTGAAAACTTCAATTTCGACGACGTAGCTTCTAATTTTACACTTACACGCAACGAGATATCGGACGATATGCGTTATCAGCTCGCAGACGTTCCTATGGTGCTTGAAGCTAAAGCAAAGACAGTCGTTGACTGGACGCTTAACGAAAAGTATAATATAGCAGGCGATACGCCCGTATCTCCCGTTGCAGAGGATCGCCTTGGTAAAGATACCGTTACGGTACGCCTTGTTCCTTATGCGCATACACGACTCAGAATTACGCTTATACCGTGGACAGGTGTAGCACAGCCCATCGTTCCTTCGTCCGTTTCTTCGGATAAGATAACGTTTGGATCGGTTATTGTTCCTCAAGAAGTGGATACGGCGTTGACAGGCGTTCCGTCGTTTAAATACACAATTGATCTGAAATACGATTCTTCTGTTGATCTGCCCGTTACGGTTTATATTAACCGCACGGAAGCGATGAAGCTTACACTTACAAAGGGCGCAAATACAGTATCGTTTGATGCAGATCTCTTGGGTACTGACAGACACAACATAATCGAATTTGTTGCAGACGGTGATGTTACCGTTCCCGAAGATTTCAAGGCTGAAATGTCTATCACGGTAATAAGTGATGGCCGTGCACGTTATGAAGCAGAAAAAGCAAGGCTTACAGGCTCTTGCAAAAATAATACAACGCACGTTGCAAGTATTGATTCCATCGGATCGTCCCTGACGTATACAGACCTTGTTGTTGTGAAGGACGGCGAATACACGCTTCGTTTCTATTATGCGGCTCCTTTGGGACTTGCTACGCACACAATATATATAGACGGTGCTAAGGTCGGTACTGTCAAATACAACGAAAACGGTAAGTCGCTTGGTTGGGGACAGTTCAGCAATAATATATACGCCGATTTCAAACTCAACTTGACAGAAGGAACACATACGATACGTATAGAAAAAACTGCAGACGATAAAGGTGCTGCGGAACTTGATGCGTTTGACATAATTCCTTCCTAAAAAATAAAAAAACTCGGGTTCAGCGTTTAAAAGCTGAACCGAGTTTTTTATTAAACAAAAACGCTGAAGCATACGCTTCAGCGTTTTTTGGTTATCTAACCTGTTCCTTAGTTTTTGCTGCCTTACCAACTCTGTCACGGAGATAATAGAGTTTAGCACGTCTTACTTTACCAACTCTTATCGTCTCAACTTTTTCAACTGTGGGAGAGTGGAGGTTGAACGTCTTTTCAACGCCTACACCGTAAGCAATTCTTCTTACAGTAAACGTTTCGGAGATACCGCTGTTACGCTTTGCGATAACTGTACCTTCGAAGATCTGAGTTCTTGTTCTTGAACCTTCAACGATCTTGTTGTGTACACGTACTGTGTCACCGATCTCAACCTTGGGAGCGTCAGCCTTAAGCTGATCTGCAACAAATGCCTTCAACAAATCCATTTTTATGGACCTCCAAAATAAATGATCTCCGCGCATTCACGGCATAAAGCCGGCGGACTGCCCTGACGGTCTACGGGTAAGGACAACCCATAAACATATAAATAATATCATACAAAAAACATTTTGTCAATAGTTTTTTCGATTTTATTCTTTTTCGGGAACCGTAAATCCTCTTTTGTTAAGCTCTGCCTGTATTTTGTCAAGCGTTTCGATCGAATCAGCTTTTACTGTGTGGTAGTGATAACCGTCGGTTATATTCATAAGCTCTTTGGAATTACCGCTTTCTATTCCTTCGATAAACTGACGTATTCCGCGCCTTGAGAATATATTAAGCTGTGCTTCTATTTTACCGTATACTTTGTGCCAGACGTATACGTTGTCAACGGTACCGCCGAGGTCAACTATGAGAGAAAGCTCTTCTTCCGTTCTGTCGCTCATATGGCGGACTTTGAATGCACGCTCGTATTTCGGTGTTTCTTTTATGACGTATCCGCTGTTCGTTGACAGTATGTCGTACCCCTGCGCTTTAAGCAGGGCAATATCGTGTACTATCATCTGACGCGATATATTGAATTTTTCGGCAAGCACACTGCCCGAAACGGGTGAGTTTTCTGAGGTAAGCAGGGAAATGATCGCTTTTCTTCTTTCTTCCGCTTTCATCAAGTCCCTCCTTATATCGCATGAAGATTTTTAAGTGACAGGTCAAGTATGGGGGATGAGTGCGTCAAAGCGCCGCTCGAAATATAGTCAACGCCGATGTCTGTAAGACGTTTGATGTTTTCTTTTGTTACGTTTCCGCTGCATTCCGTTTCGGCTTTTCCTTTTGCAAGGGATACCGCCGTTTTCATATCTTCGGGTGACATATTATCAAGCATTATTATATCTGCACCCGCTTCAAGTGCTTCACGGAACATATCGAGGTTTTCGACCTCAACCTCTATTTTTCTTACGAACGGTGCGTACTCTTTAGCCATTTGCACAGCCTTCGTAACGCTTCCTGCGGCACCTATGTGGTTATCCTTCAAGAGTATACCGTCGCTTAAATTATATCTGTGGTTGTTTCCTCCGCCGACTTTTACTGCGTATTTTTCAAATACACGCATATTGGGAGTGGTTTTTCTTGTGTCGAGAAGTTTCGTTTTCGTTCCTTCAAGCAACGCTGCGACCTGCTTTGTGTACGTTGCAACTCCGCACATACGCTGAAGATAGTTCAAAGCCGTTCTTTCGCCCGAAAGCAAAACACGTATATCGCCTCTTACAACACCTATCTTGTCTTTGTTCTTTATGGAATCACCGTCTTTGAAATAAAATTCAAATTCGGTTTTGGGATCTAGCAATTCGAAAACACGCTTGAATACTCCGAGGCCTGCAAGAATACCGTCCTGCTTGCATATGAGTTCGACTTCGCCCTTTTGATATTCACGCATAACAGAGTTTGTCGAAATATCCTCGCTTGTTATATCTTCTTTGAGTGCGCTTAAAATAAGGTCGTCGGCGTTAAGCATCATTGTTATTTCATTCATGACTGTTTTTCTCCGTTTCTATTGCCTGAAGCACAATTTCTTTGTATTTTTCATCACAGTTTTCATATACCGAAAAGTCGTGTGTTATACCTTCCGGCACCGTTATTTTTGAATAAGTTTTCATTATGTCGTTTGCCGCACGCTTTGCAAAAACAAGGCTTTCCAAAAGGGAATTACTTGCAAGGCGGTTTTTGCCGTGAACGCCGTTGCAGGCGGTCTCACCCGATGCGTAAAGTCTGTCCATCGACGTTTTGCTGTATTTGTCAACGTCGATACCGCCCATGAAGTAATGCTGTGCCGGAACGACAGGTATCGGCTCTTTCGTCACGTCGTAGCCTTCTTCAAGGCATTTTGCGTAAATGTTCGGGAAATGAGTTTTTATCTCCTCTTCGGCAATCGGCGCAAGTGAAAGCCATACGTGCTTTTCGCCCGTCTTTTTCATTTCTTCGAATATGGCGTTTGCAACGACGTCCCGGGGCAAAAGCTCGTTTACGAATCTTTCACCGTATTTGTTCAAAAGGATCGCTCCTTCGCCTCTTACCGACTCGGATATGAGAAAATCGCGTCCGCGTCTTGTTTCTGTGTATAAGGTCGTCGGGTGTATCTGTATGTAGTCGATATTTTTCAATCTTACACCGTGCTTGATGGATATCGCAAGGGCATCTCCCGTAAGGTGCGGAAAGTTTGTGGAATGGGCGTAAAGTCCGCCGATACCGCCTGTGGCAAGCATCGTATAGTCTGCATAAACGGGAGTGTATTGTCCGTTTTCGTCACGGTAGATAAGACCGATGCATTCTCCGTTGTTTTCAATTATATCGACCATCGTGCAAAATTCTTTTATCGTCACGTTGTCGAGCTTTCTTACCGCCTTAAGAAGATTCGACGTTATCTCTTTGCCCGTTTCGTCCTCGTGGAAAAGTATTCTGTTGTGTGTGTGTGCGCCTTCCTTGGTGTAGACGAATTCACCGTTTTCCTTTTCGAAATCCACACCGTAGCCGACGAGGTCGTTTATGACCTCACGAGAGGAACGGATCATTATATCGACGGATTCTTTGCGGTTTTCGTAATGACCTGCACGCATCGTGTCTTCAAAAAACGAGTCGTAGTCATCGTCGCTTTTCAGTACGCATATACCGCCCTGGGCGAGAAAAGAGTCGCTTTTTTCAGCTTCGTCTTTCGTGATTATAAGTATTTGTTTGTCCTTCGGAAGATTTAGTGCGCAATACAGTCCGCTTACACCGCAGCCTGCTATAACAATATCGGTTTTCATTGTCGTATCCCTTCTTATTTTGCACTTTGAAGCATTCTTGTAAGCGGAAGAAGTGCGGCATCACGCTTTTTGCTGTCTGTTTTTATTTCGTTTTCTCCCGTTTTCAACACGTGTAAAAGCTTTTCAAGTGTGTTGAGTTTCATATCGGGGCATTTAAAATCATCTTTGGGGAAGTAGAATTTCTTGTCGGGGTTCGTTACGCACAAGGGATAGGAAACACCGTCCTCCGTGCATATTATAAACTCGCTGTTTTCGCTTTTTTCAGCATACGAAAGAATGTCAGACGTACTGCCTATGTAATCCGAAAGGGAAAGAATTTCTTCTTCACATTCGGGATGCGAAAGCACAAGCGCTTTCGGGTGCGCTTTCATTTCATTCAAAAGCGATTCTTTTTTCAAAGCTGCATGTATCGGACAGTAACCGTCGTTGAGTATTATGTTTTTCTCGGGAACCTGCTTTGCAACGAAAGCGCCGAGGTTTTTGTCGGGTATGAAGAAAACGTTCTTCTGTTTCAGACCGCGGACGATCTTCACCGCGTTTGACGAAGTTACGCAAATGTCGCTGTGGCATTTAAGCTCTGTTGTTGAGTTGATGTAACAGACGACGGCAAGGTCGTCGTATTTTCTTCTCATTTCTTCGATCTTTTCAACAGATGCCATGTGCGCCATAGGACAGTCGGCAGTCGTATCGGGTACGAGTACCGTCTTGTCGGGATTTATTATCTTTACACTTTCCGCCATAAAGCCGACACCGCAGAAAACAACAAGCTTTTCGCTTATTTTCTCGGCAATCTTTGCAAGATAGAAAGAATCCCCTACGTAGTCTGCGATCGCCTGTATTTCATCAGGGGTGTAATAATGCGCTAAAATGACAGCGTCTTTTTCTTTTTTCAGTTTTATTATTTCGTCTTTAATACCGTTTGACATATCATCTTTCCGTTTCAAAATAATAATTTAATTGAGGTAATTGTATCACAATATTTTACAGCTGTCAAGTCATCTGTAAAATATAGGTGTAAAGTGTGCGAAAAAATAATATTTTTTTGAAAAAGCACTTGATTTTTTTGGAAAAAGGAATATAATAGTGCGGAATGCTACGTAGATCAGGGGTAATATTTTGAATACACATCAACATTATAAACGGGCTTTACATATTCCTTCCTTCAAAGCTCACAGCATAACTTTAAAAAATCTTTCATCATTCGTCAAAGAGAGGGCGGTTTTGATAATAGCCGCTTGCGCGGCGGCGTTTTCCTGCTTGCTTGTAAAGCCGGATAAAGAATACCTCACCTATTTTGATTTTAAAACTTTAACTTGTCTGTTTGCGGTTCTTGCCGTGGTCATGGCACTTCGCAGCATAGGATTTTTCACGTACGCATCACGAAAGCTCGTGACGGTGGCAAAAAGTGCAAAGAGTGCCGTGCTTTGTCTGGTTTATATAACCTTTATAGGTTCTATGCTTATTGCAAACGATATGGCGCTCATCACGTTTCTTCCGCTCGGATACGAGGTCTTGACAAAAACGGGAAAAACGAAATATATGGCGTTTACATTCATAATGCAGAATATTGCCGCAAACCTCGGCGGTATGCTTACGCCGTTCGGAAATCCCCAGAACCTTTACCTTTATTCATATTTTAATATTCCGACAGGACAGTTTACAGCTGTTATGCTTCCGCCGTTTTTGTTCGCAATAGCACTTATCACACTTTGCTGTCTTGTGTTTGTGAAAAACGAGAAATTGACGGTGTCGGATGAAACGTCAGCTCCTCTTCCCAAAAAGCAGTGTGCCGTATACCTGTTGCTGTTTTTGCTGTCGATCGTAATAGTGTTCAGAATTATTCACTATCTTATAGGCCTTGCGGTGATCTTTGTTGTGCTGATGTTTATGAACCGTACGGCGCTTAAACGTGTCGATTATTCGCTTTTGCTTACGTTTGTGATGTTTTTCATCTTTTCGGGCAATATGTCACGTCTTACGTCGCTTCAAAACGTGATATCTCCTTTGCTTGAGAAGAATGCACTTGTCTGCTCGGCGCTTTCGTGCCAGGTCATTTCAAACGTTCCGTCGGCTATTCTCTTGTCAAAGTTTACGGATAATTGGCAGCAGCTTCTTGTCGGTGTCAATATAGGCGGTGCCGGAACGCTTATCGCTTCTCTTGCTTCTCTTATAACGTACAGAGAATATGCAAAATTTGATCCTGCGGGCAAGAAAAAATATTTGATAACGTTTTCGCTGTTCAATTTTGCATTTCTTGCACTTATGACGGTGTTCTGCCTTTTGATAGGATAAAGAAACTGATTTGAAAATACAGACGTTCTCCCTGCATCATTTCCTATGCAGGGAGATAAAATTATAAAAAAATTGTAAAAAGATAAAAAAATTCGAAAAACATCTTGCAAAATATTAAATTGTGTGATATGATAATCAAGGTGCGCCGGTGTGATGGAATTGGCAGACGTGCTGGACTCAAAATCCAGTGGTAGCGATACCGTGCGGGTTCGACCCCCGCCACCGGCACCATCAAAGGGCAATGAAAAAGATATTGCCCAAGAAACCCCCGATTTTATCGGGGGTTTCGCCGTTTCTACGGTCGAAATTTTTACAAGCGATTTTGTAGATGTGAAAAAGGTATTTTTCGCTTTCTGTAGTGAGCCGAACTCTCGTACAACCGAATACAAGCCACCGAGCGCATGGATAAGAACAAATCCATGCGCTCTTTTTATTCCCACAGAAAGGAGGAAAACCCATGCGAAAGCAAACCGATCTGGACGAGGTCAAGCGAACAGCTATCACCTTGCTCCACACCGATATCTACGAAACCCCATACTCCCCGATGATCGTCAAGCACCCATTCGCCGACACCGGACTAACCGCCCTTCCCGATGGCAACGGCGGCATCACGATGATCAACCTTATGGAAGAAGATGCACAGAACCGATGGCGGCAGACAATGGCTCAGTCTATCAACAAGGCAAACAGCGCCTACGAGATTTATATGATGGTCACCAAGCCCTACGCGCTGACGTTTTTGAAATTTGCACAGCCGAGTCTGTCAAGAGAAGATATGTCCCAAATCCTTGCAAGCGCATGGACGAGATCAGAAGCACCGCACCAGGATGTGAATGTTACAGTCAATCAACTCCTGCGGATGTTTAAGCAAGCCGATCCGACCTGCCTCATGGAGCAAGACGAGTATATCCAATTCAAAGCGTTGGATGACACCGTCACCGTTTACCGTGGAGTGACCTCACACAATGCCAAAAGCGTGAAGGCATTGTCATGGTCGCTGAGTCAGGAAACAGCCGAATGGTTTGCCCACCGCTTCGGTGAGGACGGAACAGTCTACGAAGCGCAGATCGACAAAAAGCATATATACGCATATTTCAGCGGAAGGAACGAATCCGAAGTAGTCGTCGATCCTTCCTATCTGACAAACATTACGGAGGTACAGAATCTGTCCTCCGATTTTTTATTATCACAATAACGGAGTTAACCAAATGACCATATACCAAGAAGAAATGCAGCGGAAGGCACAGCACTACGGATGCCTTACAGATTACGATGAAGCAGATCAACTCCTGCTCATCTCGCACAAAGGAGTCCATCTCACCGCAGTCAACCCCGAAGGATTTATGTACTACAACAACAAGGATCTCACCGATTCCGAATCCCGTGAGGTGTTCTCCCACCTTGTAGATGATGCCGAAGTCGTCCGAGAGTATGTTGGTCTCTACGTGTCAGCCCCACAGATGCAGCCGAAGGATGTGCAGAACTACCGCAAATTCTCCGAGTACGGCGACGTGGTGTTCGCCGGAATGTACAGCGAAAAACACGGCTTCATGTTCTGTAGCTGGCGACAGTCGGACGGCGGCAAATACCTTGCCCACGGCGACTACTCTCCCGACTATCTCTCCTCCAAAGAGAATTATGCAGTCCGCGCCGGACTCATCGTCAAAGACAAGATCTTCACGCAAGCAGAAGCGGAAGAACTGTTCAAGTGTGCAGCTTTCGCAAGAGATAACTGCGACTCGCTGACCTACGAACAGGATCGAGGTCTCATGGAACTGATGGAGAAGCTCCAGGATGCCTATCCTTCCCTCAAGGAAAATCCGCCCACCTTTGATGACGGCGAAGCCCCCATATTGAATATGTAATAAATCATACAGCCCACGGTTTTGAAATCCAAACAAGACCGTGGGCTTTTTCTATTTCTACGAAAGGAATCAACGCCTATGTATTTTTCAGACAGTTACGAGCTTCGACAGCTCGAAAAGCTTATGAGATCGATCCCCAACTTCCGACCGAGAGGTCACGGCGTGGCCATCCTCCGCCGATACGAATACACCGAAAAGGACTGCGACTGCCGTGCCTGTCCCCACCATATCAGCAGAAAGAAAGGATGCGGAACAGATAAATGCCCGTGCATCAACGAAAGGATCACAGCCGGAGCCGCAACGCTGAAAGAAGCCGTTGCTGAAACAATGGCGGCGATCCAGTACCCGCCCTTTGTAAAACGACTGAATCAATATCTGAAAGAAAGCGAGGAAAACCCCATGTACTTCAAAAATGAGAAGCACCGCACTACCTTCACTGAAGCGGTTGCCAAGTTGGATAAAAAGGACTACGCGCTCATGGCGGCGGTGTATCTGCTCACCGCAGACTGTCGACTGTGGAGCTGTACTGGACGGTACGTGCAGAGAAACGAAATTCTCTTTGAGAACATCCGTCTCAAAGGCAGCACCGCAAACGGATACACCCTGTACTGCACCGCAAAGGATCTGTACCTCGGCACGAAGAATCTGACCGTCGCAGACCTTGCGGATACCACGATCATCGAGCCGAAGATCTTCGGCGTTATCTGCAACGCAATGGCAATCCGCAGATACGGCGTGGGTGCCGTGAAATTCAAGGAAAGGACGGATAACCGATGATTAAAGTAACCGTACAGTATAACGACCACCTGGTTGACATCCACTTCCCATGCTCCGAAACCACACTCCGGTCGGCGCTTATGGAGATACACGCAGCCGACGATAACCCGCCCGAACTGTTCGTTACGGACGTTATCTTTCCCGAAGAACTCGACCATCTGAAAGACCGCTTCATCAATCTGGACGAGTTGAACTACCTTGCCAAGCGTATGGAGAGTTTCTTCGGTACAGAGGAAGAACAGTTTTACGAAGCCATGAAACAAGAAGGATTCACCGAGCTGAAGGATCTCATCAACCTGTCCTTCAACCTCAACAAATACTGCCTCATTCAAAATATCGGCAATATGGGCAAGATCGGTCAGGAATACCTCTTGAACCGTGACGGCTCCATTCCTGCCAACGACGATGCTAACCCCAAATATGCAGAGATCGGCAGACGGCTGATGCAGTCCGGCACCGGCATCGTCACCGAACACGGAATCCTCTTCGTGGATGAGGACGTGCAGTTCCAAGAGCTGTATGACGGGCAGGTGTTTCCGCCTTACCTCTACGATTCGAGTATCCTCTGCACCGCAAAGGCAGAATACCACGGCAAGGTGGAATATCTGTACCTGCCCTGTGAGAGAGCCGCCATTGACAAATCCATCGGCAGGCTGGGCGCACCCGATGCCGAGTCCGTCAGCATTATCCTCGATGACTTCATGGTAGATAACCCCGAATGGATGCGCCGTCTGCGTGAGATGACGTCAAGCGAAAGCATCTACGATATCAACGACCTTGTAGGAGCCATCAGCAATGCGGATATGCAGTTTGATAAGCTGACCGCCGTAGCAGAATACGCCGGAGTAGAGGATGCAAAGTCCATCACAGCTCTCGCCAACAGTCTCGGTCTCTTCACACTGATCGAAGGTGCCGAGGATAATGAAGATGTGGGCAAGCATTTTGTGGAACATGATCCCGACTACGGCGTACCCGAAACCGTGGTGGATTTCATCGACTATGATATGCTCGGTGAGCATATCGCCGACGAGCTGAACGGTCTGTTCGTCTCCTCCGGATTCGTGTGCATGGAATCGGGATACTCCATCAGCGACATACTCGACAATGAACAAGGAATCCGTATGGGAGGTATGTAACAATGATAACAGCAGTAATTCAGCATAAAAAAGACACCCTGGTGGTAGAGCTTCCGAGAGCCAACACCGACCTGCAAATCAAGTTGCTCTCCATTGGAGTAAGGACACTGCCGCAGAACATCAAGCTGTTCGGCGGTGAGGATGCGGAGATCGATGTGCAGCTCGCATCAAGCAGCCGAGTCGGTCAGCACTTGTGCCGACTGTTCAATACCGAGAACAGCCTCGGCGACGTGAACACCACCGCCTACCTCGTGCAGACCGCTGACGAAGGTATCAAGACCGACCTGGAACACGATATCTACTACGACCAATACGGCACAGCCGCGGAGCTGATAAACGATATCAAGGACAGAACCTTGGCGCTCGGCCCCGTGAAGATGAGCCTGTATTTTCCCTTAACAGGTAACATCGACGAAGGTGACGGTAACCCCTTCACTGTGGGCGACTCCTTCCTCTACGATTACCGATACGACATCAACGACCTCATCGAGGAATACCAAGACCGTGACGTGGAAAGTATCCTCGAATACTTCGACGGCGACGCAGGCGCGAAAGCCAAGCTGGTATCGGCACAGTGGTCGACCGAGATCGTGGACGGAACGCTCTACGGCAAGGTGGATCTGCGGCTCCGTGAGGAATTAACCGAGGACGAGCTGACCTCCGTGAAGGATTGGATCACCGGACAGAACTCGGACGGAGCCTTTGAAAGCCTCGAAGATCACCCCATCGACAGCGAGGACGGCAAACTGTCAATCTCGCTCTGGCACGGCGGTAACGACTACTTCGTATCCACCCGTGACGAGCTGGATGAATATATTGCACAGCAAAATGAACCGAAGATTGGAGGGATGTGATATATGGCTGTGTTATTTTCCGCAGTAACCATAACCTCGGATAGCGACCAAGCGGAATTCCTCGTTGCAGGTGTTCCCAAGAGCTATGCTGATCTCGAAGGCTGGACTGCATTTGAGAGTTTTATGAATGAGGTGGACACGGAACAGGATATCAAAGTCCACGTGGCAGCGTGTCTCTACGGAGAAGGCGAAGTGTTTACGGCTACCCCCGAAGAAGTTGCATACTTCACCATAAGGGCGGCGCAAACCGATGACTTCTTCTACGACCACTGCACCGATGCCGGACACAGTGATTTCACCATCCCGTGGTCACCGAAAGAACTATTTGGAATGAAAGGTGCAACAATGTACGACAAAGAAAACCATCCAAATTTAATCGGTCATTCGGTGAACGGTAGCAAGGAGCTTCACAGCATTGAAGATGTAGCAAAATTTATTTGCGAAAACGGACTGCACGGCGACGTTACCATCACCTACGATGACAACACCCCCTTCCTCAATACGTTCGGCATCTATATCGACCGCATAGCAGATATGGATTACCGAGAGGAACTGCTAAAGGTATTAATACCGATGCAGAAGGAACTCGACGGTACGCCGGATTTTGAAGAAGATGTTCCCGAAACCAACGGAATGGAGATGAAATAGTATGTCAATTTATGATGATTGGAACCGCATGGCAAAAGAGAACCGAGCGAAGTATCCGCCCGGCACCCGCATCCTGCTCCTCGGTATGGACGATCCCCATCATCCCGTACCGCCCGGTACGAGAGGAACGGTGGATCACGTCGATGACGGCGGTAATATCCACATGAAATGGGATAACGGAAGAACCCTCAGTCTTTGCAGCGATGCGGACTCCTTCCGCACACTGACCGCCGCCGAGCTTACGGAGGAACAGGCACAGCAAGAGAATCCCACCGAGGACGAAGGTCAGGACGAGGGCGAAGCTCCCGTTATGAGTATGTAGGAGGACTGCCTATTGGAATACGAAATCTATATCCCACAGCCCCAAGCGGATGCCCTTCTTGCAGAAGCGGCTGACCGCAGCATCTCGGTAGAGGAACTTCTCACCGAGATCATTCAAAACTATATGGAAAGGAACGATGACATTGGCTGACGAAAAGAAAGGCATTACCGTCAAGATCGATGCTGACCTTCACGCAGAGGTCAGAGAGTATATCGAACAGCACGGAATGACGATGGCAGAGTTTATCACCCTTGCCGTCGACAACGAATTACACCCCAAGTACCAAAACAAGGAGGAAAAGAACATGGGTAATATGCGCACGATGGCGTTTCAGGTGCCGGAGGAACTGTTTCAGAGGATCAAGGGCTACCTGCAGCGCAACAACATGAGTCAGAAGCAGTTCGTCCTCGGACTGATCGAAGCCGAGCTGGACCGTGAACAGGCACAGCGAAACGGTGTGACCGAGGATCAGCAGACCGGAGGTGTCGATACCGAGGAAGGCATAAGCGACGATCCCGAAGCCGTAGACGGCACAGGCGGTGACGGCACCGACGAGGATGAAACGGAGGACGAATCCGAAGGCTTCGGCATGAGTATGGGCGGTATGTAAGCTACCGCAGAATCGAGGTGAAATAACAATTAAATAGGAACGGTCGGATGCCCTATGGCGATCCGATTTTTTGATATGTTCGCAGGTATCGGTGGTTTTCGCAGCGGACTCGAAGCGGTGGGCGGCTTTGAATGCATCGGTCATTGCGAGATCGATAAAAAGGCAAACCAAGCCTACAACGCAATCTACCAACCGAAAGGAGAAATCTACTTTGAGGACGCTACAAAAATTGATACAAACGACCTGCCGGACATTGACCTCATCTGTGCGGGCTTTCCATGCCAAAGCTTCAGCGTGGCTGGCAAAAGGCTCGGATTCAGGGACGATACAAGAGGAACTCTCTTCTTCGAGGTTGCCCGAATCGCTGAAGCGAAACGGCCTCCACTTCTTCTCTTGGAAAACGTTCCCGGACTGCTATCGCATGACGGAGGCAGGACGCTGTTTACCATCTTCTCCACGCTTGTTGAATTGGGGTATGATATCGAATGGTGTGTGCATAACAGCGCGTTTTTCGGAGTCCCCCAGCAGCGGCGCCGCCTGTATATTGTCGGATATCTTGGAAACCAATGTACCGGAGAGCTATTTCCTCTCAAC
>JAZQBL010000036.1:0-24449 GCA_045545665.1 Eubacteriales bacterium | reverse complement strand
CTATTCGTCGGTGTTCCCATTGAGTAAAACCTCCGTTGTCGGTTTAACTCACGGAAAACCTCTGTAAGCGATATTATCGTATGTTGTTTTTCAAACGTAAGTTATCTGCAATCATAGCAATAAATTCACTATTTGTCGGTGTTCCCATTGAGTAAAACCTCCGTTGTCGGTTTAACTCACGGAAAACCTCTGTAAGCGATATTATCGTATGTTGTTTTTCAAACGTAAGTTATCTGCAATCATAGCAATAAATTCACTATTTGTCGGTTTTCCTCTGTTGTTTTGTATCGTGTAGCCGAAATAGGAGTTGAGAACGTCGACGTCGCCTCTGTCCCAGGCGACCTCTATTGCGTGCCGTATAGCACGTTCGACTCTTGACGGAGTCGTGTTGTATATACGCGCGACCTCGGGATAGAGAACCTTTGTCACGGTGTTGATTATCGAGCTGTCCTTTACCGACATAAGTATTGCACATCTCAGATACTGATATCCTTTTATGTGTGCGGGAACGCCTATTTCGTGTATGATCTTCGTTATCTGCGTTTCCATTACGTTGTCGTCAAGCGCAGGCTTTGAAAACGGCTCGCCGTCGCTTTTCATTGTGTATAAACGGCGCATACGGTCGATAAGTACGCTGAAATCGACGGGCTTGGTCATACAGTATGCCGCCCCTGCTTCGTCGGCTTCGATATATATGTTCTGGTTGTTTATTACCGAAAATATGATAAAATCGGGGCAGGGGTCTGTTCCGAGACGGACTTTAGCCTCCTTTATCACGTGGACTCCGTCAATTCTCGGAAGCCACATATCACACAGCACGAAATCATATCTTCCGTGCTTTATCTTTTCAAGTGCTTCCTCTCCGTTTGATGCTTCGTCTACGGTGCAATTTATGCTTTTCTTTAAATTTTCACGGCATTGCATTTTGAAATCAAGGTTTGCATCTGCCACAAGTACCCTTACCTTCGGTTCCATAAATATTTCCTTTCTGTAATATATTGGTTATCGTAGTATTATATTACCATATTTTGGAAATTTTTGCAATACTTTTCTATGCTTAAATTTAAACAAAGTTTGCACCTTCGGATTGTGCAAATTGCCGAAGAAAACACGAAAAAATTCGGTAAATGACGAATAATATCGACGTCAGTCCTCGCAAGCCGCTTTCTGTGCTGTTATTTTTCTGATAGTTTCAGCATCAAATTTAGGCTGTCTTGAGAAGGTATAAAGACCGTTTCTTTCCTGTTCGACGTCGGTAAGCTGTGTATAGCAGAAAGCACATATTTTTTCATCTTCCAAAATGCAAGTTACGAGGTTGCGGTATCTTTCGATAAATTCTTCTGCAGTTACAGGTGCGTTGCCGTAGCCCCAGCTTCCCGAATCCCACGTGCCGACCTCGCTTTCAAGATCCCAGCGTATTCCGCCGAACTCGGAAACGAAGCAAAGATCGTCGGTGAACGGTACGCCCTTGTAATCTACACCCTCGTGATATCTTACCTTCTTGATAAGCTCTTTATAATCCTGGTCGTAGCAGTGGCAGTCCATCATATCACATACGCCGTCAACGTGGAACCATCCGCTTGCATCGACGAAAAGTCTTGAAGGATCCGTAAGCTTCGTTATATTGTAAACGTCGCGGATGATCTGCGGATCCTGGTTTTGCTGTGTTTCGTTGAACGGACACCAGCCGATTATGCTGGGGTGATTGCGGTCGCGCTTCATTATCTCGCACCACTCGCTGATAAATCCCTTCCAGGATTCTGGCTTTGAAATGTCAAGTCCCCAGTTTGCGTGCTCATCCCATACCATATAACCGAGCTTGTCGCAGTAATAGAGAAAACGGGGTTCAAATATTTTCTGGTGCAAACGTGCGCCGTTATAGCCGTACGCCATTGAAAGCTTTATATCGTTTTCAAGTGCTTCTGCTGTGGGAGCTGTCAGTATACCGTCGGGATAATAACCCTGATCGAGAATGAATCTTCCGAAAATGCTTCTGCCGTTAAGGTACATTCTGTGGTCGTTATAGCAGATGGTGCGTATTCCGAAATAGCTGTATACTGTATCATCGCCGAGTGTGAGCTTTACGTCGTAAAGGTTCGGAGACGTTATATCCCAGAGCTTTACGTCGTCGATGTTGAACGAAAGGTAAGCAAGCTTTCCTTCGACCTTGCTTGTACCCGTTGCCACGGTCTTTCCTTCAAAGGATATTTCAGCACCAAACTGCATACCGTGTGCATTTTCGAGCTCTGCCGTTACAGTTACACTGCCTGTCGGAAGTGTATCGTATTTTACGGACGTTATGTAAGCTTTGGGGACGAACTCAAGCATTACGGTCTGCCAGATACCCGTCGTTCTCGTGTAAAAACAGCCGTATGAGCCGTACTGTGTTGACTGCTTGCCGCCGGGCTGAAGTCCGCTTCTGGTGTTATCGTAAGCGCATACCGTTATGACGTTTTCGCCTGCCTTGAGCTTTGAGCCGATGGCAACCGTTATGGGTGTAAAGCCGCCTATGTGTTCTGTGCAGAAGGTGCCGTTTACCCAGATCTTCGTGCGGTAGTCGCACGCACCGACGGTGAGGATGACCTCGCCTTTGTCGAATCCTTCGGGCATCGTTACCTTTTTCTTGTACCAGACACAGCGCATAAAGTCTTTGTTACCGACACCGGAAAGCTCGCTTTCGGGACAGAAGGGAACGGTTATTTTTCCCGAAAGTGAGTCTTTTTCTATAAGACCGCGCGCTTCGCCGCTTTCGGAGTTATCAATTTCAAAATCCCATTCTCCGTTTAAGTTTACGTAATTTTTTCTTTCAAATTGGGGATTGGGATGTTCGTTTCTCGGAATAGTGTTCATTTTTTTCTCCTCTTGATTTTTTATCGTTTATTTGATATAATCTGTTGTGATGTTTTTCGTTTTTAATTACGGGTGGTATTATGGTTTGTAATTTGTGTCCAAGAAAATGCGGTGTTGACCGAAACATAAAAAGCGGATTTTGTAAAGCGGAAGCGGATATAAAAGCCGCAAGAGCCTCGCTTCATATGTGGGAAGAACCGCCTATATCGGGCAAAAACGGCTCCGGGACGGTGTTTTTCTCTCACTGCAATCTCAAATGCGTATTTTGTCAGAATTATAAAATAAGCTCCGAGGGCTTCGGGTATACCGTTGACGCTTCACGGCTTTGTGAAATATTTTTAAAGCTGCAGACCATGGGTGCTGAAAATATAAACCTCGTAAGCCCGACACCGTATACGTACGGAATAATAAAAGCACTCGATCTTTGCCGTGACAAGCTCAGTGTTCCCGTTGTCTGGAATACGGGAGGGTACGAAAATCCCGAAACTCTTGAGCTTTTAAAAGACTACGTCGATATATTTCTTCCCGATTTCAAGTACGTCTCAAACGAGCTTGCAAAAAAGTATTCAAATGCGGAGGATTATCCGTATTATGCACACAGAGCGCTTGAAAAAATGTTGTCGCTCGTCGGAAAAGAGGAATATACACCCGACGGAATGATGAAAAAGGGTGTCATCGTCCGCCACCTCATATTGCCGTCACATAAGGATGAATCTATCAAGGTGCTGACACACCTGAAGGAGTATTTCGGCACGGAGGACTATTCGTTAAGTCTTATGCGGCAGTATTACCCCTGCTACCGAGCGGCGGAATATCCGAAGATAAACCGAAAGGTTACGACGTATGAGTACGATAAGGTTGCCGAAAAAGCACAGGAATTTGGCTTTCACGGCTTTACTCAGGAAAAAGACTCAGCCGATCCGGCGTATACGCCCGAGTTCGATCTATTCGGTATCGTCTGATTCGTCGCCGTCGTCGACGTATTCGAGAATGTCGCCCGGCTGACAGTTAAGCTCACGGCAAAGGGCGTCAAGCGTTGAAAAACGTACAGCCTTTGCCTTGTTTGTTTTAAGTATTGATAGGTTTGCTTGCGTTATTCCGACCTTGGCGGCAAGAGTGCCGGAGGACATTTTGCGTTTCGCAAGCATTCTGTCTACGTTTACGATTATTGCCATTGCGCCCTCCTTATATCGTCAGATCGTTTTCGGTCTTTATTTCAACGGCTTCGCAAAACAGGTTCTTTATAACACGTATGACGAGTCCGAAAAATACCGATGCTATGGCAAGAATAAACGAAAGAAAAATATAAAATCCCAAAACGAAGAAAATGGCTCCCGTGATGTAACAGTACCACGAAATGTGGCGCAAATACCTGACGTTCGCTCTGTCAAACACGACGTCTTTTTTTACGTTTGAAAGTATTTTGTCGAGTGTTAAAATGGACAAAAATACGGGAATTGAGGCTGAATAAAGCGATATCATAAGAGGTATGCGTATGTGCTGTGCCGTCTGGGATATAAGTGTGTTACAGTATATATCGGTTATAAACGGTAAAAGTACGTCGAATACGATTATAAGCACGAGCATACATTTTACGAGCACGTGCGAAAGAGCAAGGGATCTGTATCTGTTCCATACGTTTTTCATATCAGTTTTCCGCAATATCCTTTTTGTAGATTTCTCTTGTTATGTTCATAGCTTTTATCTGGTCGATTATCGCTTTGACAGTGGTGTCGAGCTTGCTTCCTTCACGGTAATCCGTGTGTGCAATGTAGCTCACCCTGCCTTTTTTTAACAGGTTTACCGCCTGTTCTTTTTTTTCTTGATAAACGGCAACGGAATGTCCGCCGTTCGATTTGACGAGCTTCATGCACGGAACGTCTGAAAGTCCGTCGCCTATGTATATCATATTCTGAAATGATATTCGCTTTTGCTCGTCGGGGGTCGATTCGTTCAGGTCGTCGTGCGCCGTTACGTCGAGCACGCCTTTGTTGATACGGTAGACGAACTGCGTTTTACTCGTGTAATTTACAGCCATTGCGGGCCATATAGCCTCACCGTTTTTGTCGTAAAGAAACTCCGCTGCGTATATTTTCGTGAAATATTTGGCAATGGGCGTACCTTCGATTATTTCTTTAAGCCCCGAGGAGATGACGTAGTGTTCAATGCTGACTCCGTGAGCCTTTCCGTATTCCGTTATACGGTCGAACCATTCACACACACCGTCAAAGAGAACCACGTTTTCTCCCTGATGGCGGAATTCCTCACGGCTTAAATGGAGATTGTGCTTTTTCGATTGCTCGACCATAAAATACATATAAGCAAGTATTCCGTCCATATCATTGTCGAACATTATCTGATTGCATTTTGCCCAGAACTCGCTGCCTGTCATACCTATTTCGGGGACGAAGGCGTATTCCTGCATATCGCGCGGGGATAAAGTTTTGTCAAAATCATACATAATAGCAACGATCGGTATCATTTCGGGGTTCTTCCTTTCTTTATAAGGTAAATCCGTTGGTATTGTACCATATTTATTTGACATATTCAAGCATTGTAGAAAAAAATAATGCGCTTTTTATGTAATTTTATTATATAATGTATTAAAATACCTATTTATATAGGATGAAAATGAGCGAAAACAGATGTAAAAATGCAAAACAGGTAAAATTTACAAAAAGTTCATATAAAGAACGATGCGCTGTATTGACAAATATCTTCCTGCGTGTTATAATAGCTCCGCTTGATATGCGATGAAGCGGGAGGTGGCTATAAGAAACAGCCGTGTTTCTGTATAGGGAATTTCCGCAGAGTATGTCCGATTTTTAACCGGGCGATAGGAAAAATGAAAACACACACGGGTAGACCGGATATTCCGCCATTTGGTATTTTTCTATGGCGGCAATCCACAAAAGGTCGGGCTGTGCCGAATTTTCCGGAATTATCGTTTTTGGTGTTCCGGTTTTTATTAGGGTTGTCGGCGAAACACCCGGCGTCGTGTTTGAATTTTGTAAGCCCTTTTAAATCACCCACAAAATTTAAAAGGAGGAAATCACAATGGCAACAAAAGAAAAGATCAGAATCAGACTGAAGAGCTACGATCACACTCTTGCAGATGCGGCTGCTGCAAAGATCGTTGAAACTGCTAAAAGAACAGGTTCTGCGGTATCCGGCCCTATTCCGCTTCCCACAGAACGCGAGATCGTTACGATTCTTCGCGCGGTGCACAAGTATAAAGATGCACGCGAACAGTTTGAAATGAGAACCCACAAGAGACTTATAGACGTACTGAAGCCCACAAAGGACACAGTTGACGCTCTTACAAAGCTCGAACTTCCGGCCGGCGTCGAAATCGAGATCAAATTATAATTGATCCGACAAAGACACGTGGTCATGTTGGTACTTGAAAGTGCCAACCAATAACCTACAGGAGGATAAAAAATGAAAAAGGCTATTATCGGTAAGAAGATCGGTATGACACAGATCTTCGACGCAGCCGGAAACGTAATTCCGGTAACTGTAATTGAAGCCGGTCCCTGCGTTGTTACACAGAAGAAAACTGTTGAAACAGACGGCTATGAAGCTGTTCAGCTCGGTTTCCAGGATGTTAAGGACAAGCACTTGACAAAACCTGAAAAGGGACACTTTAAAAAGGCGGGCGTTGCCCCCAAAAAACATCTGAAGGAATTCAGACTTGACGACATCTCCACGCTTAACGTAGGAGATATGATCACTGCAGATACATTCGAAGCAGGTGAAAGAGTAGACGTAACAGGCATATCCAAAGGTCACGGTTACAGCGGCGTTATCAAAAGATGGGGCTGCCACAGACTCAGAATGACTCACGGTGTTGGCCCTGTTCACCGCCAGGCAGGTTCCATGGGTGCTAACTCAACACCTTCAAGAATATTCAAGAACAAGAAAATGGCAGGTCAGTACGGTGCTGAACAGGTTACTATCCTTAACCTCGACATCGTAAAGATCGACGCTGATAAGAACATCATCGCTGTTAAGGGCGCTATTCCCGGTGCTCGCGGCGGCATCGTGTTCGTACGCAGCACATGCAAGTGAGAGAGGAGGATATAAACAATGGCTAATTTCAATGTAGTGGATATGGCAGGTAAGAATGTCGGCACAGTTGAGCTTTCCGAAGCAGTATTTGCTTGCGAACCCAACGCAGCAGTTCTTCATGCAGCAGTCCGTGCGTACCTTATGAACCAGAGACAGGGTACACAGTCAACTCTCACACGCACAGAGGTTTCCGGCGGAGGCATTAAGCCTTGGAAGCAGAAGGGAACAGGCCGTGCAAGACAAGGTTCAACACGTGCTCCCCAGTGGATACACGGTGGAGTAGCACTCGGTCCCAAGCCGAGAAAATATCGCATAGATCTTAACAAGAAGGTTAAAAAGTTGGCTATGCAGAGCGCGATCTCTTCCAAAGCGATCGACAACGAGCTCGTTGTTGTTGATTCCATTGCAACAGATGCATACAAGACAAAAACGATGGTTGCTATGCTTGCTGCAGTTAATGCAGGTAAGAAGTCCCTCGTAGTTCTTGACAGCAACGATGAAAAGCTCGTAAAGAGCTTTGCGAACATACCCGGCGTTAAGACGGCTCAGGTCAACACAATCAACGTATACGATATCCTCAACTGCGATACGTTCATTGTTGCTAAGGCAGCAGCCGAGAAAATTTCGGAGGTGTACGCATAATGAAAACATCATACGATATAATCATCCGTCCTGTAGTTACGGAAGCTTCAATGGCAATGATGGCTGACAAAAAGTACGTTTTTGAAGTACTTCGCACAGCTACAAAATCCGAGATCGCAGCAGCGGTTGAAGAGCTTTTCAAAGTAGACGTTGCATCCGTCAACACTATTAACGTAAAGAAAAAACCGAAGAGACTCGGTGTACACGCAGGTTACACACGCACATGGAAAAAGGCAATAGTTACACTTACTGCTGATTCCAAGACGATCGAGTTCTTTGACGGTCTTATGTAATGGAGGTAATCGGAAATGGCAGTAAAAACATATAAACCGACTACTCCGAGTAGAAGGCAGATGACGACTCCTTCTTTCGAGGAGATCACAAAGAAGTCACCTGAAAAAAGTCTTATTTTCACAAAGAAAAAGAACGCCGGCCGTAACAGCTACGGTAAGATAACTGTTCGTCACAGAGGCGGCGGCAACAAGATCAAGTACAGAATCATTGATTTCAAGCGTCAGAACGATGCACCCGCAACGGTTCTCGCTATTGAATATGACCCTAACAGAACAGCGTACATCGCTCTTATCCAGTATGAAGGCGGTAAGAAAGCGTACACGATTGCTCCTGTAGGTCTTAAAGTGGGCGACGTTATCTACTCCGGTGAGAGCGCAGATATTAAGCCCGGTAACACACTTCCCATATCAAACATTCCCCAGGGTACGTTCATATACAACATCGAACTTTATCCCGGTAAGGGCGCACAGCTCGTAAGATCTGCAGGTACTGCAGCACAGCTTATGTCCAAGGAAAACGGTATGGCACTCGTTCGTCTGCCCAGCGGTGAGATGCGTTATGTTCGCCTTAACTGCAAAGCTACGATCGGCCAGGTAGGCAACATCGAGCATGAAAACATCAAGCTCGGTAAGGCAGGTAAGACACGTCACAAGGGTATCCGTCCTACAGTAAGAGGTTCAGTCATGAACCCGTGCGATCACCCTCACGGTGGTGGTGAAGGACGTTCACCTATCGGTCGTTCCGGCCCTGTTACTCCCTGGGGTAAGCCCGCACTCGGCTTGAAGACAAGAAACAAGAAGTCGAGAACGGAACAGTTTATAGCAAAGCATCGTAACGGCAAATAAGGATAGGAGGAAGTAAAGATGAGCAGAAGTTCAAAAAAGGCACCTTATGTCGAAGAAAAACTCTTTTCAAGAATTGAAGCAATGAACGAAAAGGGCAACAAACAGGTTCTTAAAACATGGTCGCGCGCTTCCACGATTTATCCTGAATTTGTAGGACACACAATCGCCGTTCATGACGGCAGGAAGCACGTTCCCGTATTCGTAACAGAAGATATGGTAGGTCACAAGCTCGGTGAGTTTGCTCCCACCAGAACCTTCAAAGGACACGCAGGCTCCAAGACATCCAATAACGGTAAATAATTGAAGGAGGCAATATCATGGAAGCTAACAAAACAGCTAAAGCGTACCTGAGATACGCAAGAATATCGCCCCGCAAGGTCTGCATCGTCCTCGACCTCATCAGAGGCAAGAAAGTAGACACAGCAATGGCGATTCTCAACAACACGCCCAAGAGCGCAAGCGAATACCTTATAAAGCTTTTGAAGAGTGCAGTTGCAAACGCAGAGCACAATTTCAATATGGATCCCGAAAAACTCTATGTTACAGAGTGCTTCGTATGCCCCGGCCCCACACTCAAGAGAATAAGACCCAGAGCACAGGGCAGAGCAAACAGAATCCTTAAAAGAACAAGCCACGTTACCATCGCGGTAGCGGAAAAGAACTAATCTTAAGAAGGAGGTAAAACGAAAGATGGGACAGAAAGTAAATCCTCACGGCCTTCGTGTGGGAGTTATAAAGAAGTGGGACTCCAGATGGTTCGTTTCCGATAAAGAATTCGGCGATACGATCGTATCGGACTACAACATCAGAAAGTTCCTTAAAAAACAGCTTCAGCCCGCAGGCGTTCCCCGTATTGAGATTGAACGCGGCGACAAATATATAAGAATAATCATTCACTGTGCTAAGCCCGGTATGGTAATCGGACGCGGCGGCGTAGAAATGGAGAAGCTTAAAGAACAGCTTAAGAAGCTTACAGATAAAGAGATTCTCGTAAACGTTATCGAAGTAAGACAGCCCGACCTTGATGCACAGCTCGTTGCAGAAAATATCTGCTCACAGCTCGAACGCAGAATTTCATTCCGCCGTGCTATGAAAATGGCTATCGGCAGAACAATGAAGCTCGGCGCAAAGGGTATCAAGATCGCATGCTCCGGCCGTTTGGGCGGTGCAGAAATCGCTCGTACAGAGCATTATCACGAGGGTACGATCCCGTTGCAGACTCTTCGTGCAGACATCGACTACGGCTTCTTTGAAGCAAATACCACATACGGTAAGATCGGTGTTAAGGTTTGGATATACAGAGGCGAGGTTCTCGCTGATGTAAAGCGCGAACGCGACTACGACCGCCGCGACAACAGACGCGGTGACCGCCGTGACAGACGTGACCGCGACGGACAGAAGAGAAGAGACAACAGACAGGATAAACCCTATAACAAGGAGGGACGCCGCAATGTTAATGCCTAAGAGAGTTAAATACAGACGTGTCCAGAGAGGCAGACTCAAGGGCAAAGCGATGAGAGGCAACACAGTCTCCAACGGTACATTCGGTTTGCAGGCTCTTGAACCCGCTTGGATCACATCAAACCAGATCGAAGCAGCCCGTATCGCAATGACACGTTACATCCGCCGTGGCGGTAAAGTTTGGATAAAGATATTCCCCGATAAGCCTATAACAGAAAAGCCTGCTGAAACTCGAATGGGTTCCGGTAAAGGTTCACCCGAATATTGGGTAGCTGTTGTTAAGCCCGGCAGAGTTATGTTTGAGATGGACGGCGTTTCCGAGGAAGTTGCACGTGAAGCTATGCGTCTTGCAAGCCACAAGCTTCCTATCAAAACGAAGTTCGTTAAAAAAGAGATCGCAAGTGAGGAGGTATAATTCAGATGAAAGCAGCAGAACTTACAAAAATGACTGTTGAAGAGCTTAACAAAGAGCTTAAGGATCTTAAAGATGAATTATTCCGTCTCCGTTTCCAGCATTCTATCAACCAGTTGGATAACCCCAACAAGATTCCGGAAACAAAGCGTAATATCGCAAGAGTAATGACGGTTCTTCAGCAGAAGAAGAGCGAAACCTGAGTACATGAGAGGAGAAACAGTCGATGAGTGAAAGAAATCTTAGAAAAACCAGAGTCGGCAAGGTCGTAAGCGATAAGATGGATAAGACCGTCGTAGTTGCTATCGAGGACCACGTTAAGCACCCGAAGTACAATAAGGTTATGAAGCGTACCATCAGATTGAAGGTACACGATGAAAACAACGAGTGCGGCGTAGGTGATAAGATCAGCGTTGCCGAAACAAGACCTCTCTCCAAAGACAAGAGATGGCGTATGGTAGAAATCATAGAAAAAGCTAAATAATTTACATTATTACGATGAATGCCACGCCGTAAGGAAGCCAATAAAAGGCATCCGTACTGCACCGGCGTGCGCGATTTGTGAGATGTGATTATTAATACAGGAGGAATTACACATGATTCAGCAGCAGTCATTAATGAAGGTCGCCGACAATACAGGCGCCAAAGAGCTGATGTGTATTCGCGTCCTTGGCGGTACAGGCAGAAGATACGGTAACATAGGCGACGTTGTTGTATGTTCCGTAAAGAAAGCTGCTCCTAACGGTACTGTCAAGAAGGGTGAGGTTGTTAAAGCGGTTATCGTAAGATCAAGACACGGTCTTAGAAGAGCTGACGGATCCACCATCAAGTTTGACGAAAACGCAGCAGTTATAATAAGAGAAGATAAAACGCCCAGAGGCACACGTATTTTTGGCCCGGTAGCAAGAGAGCTTCGTGAAAAGGATTACCTTAAGATACTCTCCTTGGCTCCCGAAGTACTGTAAGGAGGAAATGAAAATGAGCAAATTGCATATTAAAACAGGCGATGAAGTCATTGTTGTTTCCGGTAACAGCAAAGGCGTTAAGGGTAAGGTCCTTGAGGTTTCCCCCAAGGAAGGAAAGGTAATCGTTGAAAAGGCGAACATCGTTTCCAAGCACGTTAAGCCCAGAAAACAGGGCGAGCACGGCAGCATAGTTGAAGTTGAAAGCGCTATGTACGCTTGCAAGGTTCAGCTTCTCTGCAGCAAGTGCGGTCCTACAAGAGTTAACTACAAGCTCGAAAAGGACAAAGACGGCAAAACAACAAAAACAAGAGTATGCGCTAAATGCGGCGCAGAGATATAAGGAGGGCTGAGTTATGGCAAGATTGAAAGATTTATACAAAAACGAAGCAGCTCCTGCTCTTATGAAGAAATTCGAATACAAGAGCGTTATGCAGATCCCGCGCTTCGATAAGATCGTTCTTAACGTAGGCGCAGGCGATGCAAAGGATAACTCAAAGGTTATCGACAGCATCATAAACGACCTTTCCATAATCACAGGTCAGAAGGCAGTTCCCACGTACGCAAAGAAGTCCGTTGCTAACTTCAAGCTCAGAGAAGGCATGAAGATCGGTGCAAAGGTTACACTTCGCGGTGAGATCATGTACGAATTTATGGATAAGCTGTTCAACTTCGCTCTTCCCCGTGTTCGTGACTTCAAGGGTATCAATCCCAACGCATTCGACGGCAGAGGTAACTATGCTCTCGGTCTTAAGGAACAGTTGATATTCCCTGAAATTGAATACGATAAGGTAGACAAGATCAGAGGTATGGACATCGTATTTGTTACAACAGCAAATACAGATGAAGAAGCAAAAGAGTTGCTTACCCTTATGGGCGCACCCTTTTCAAAGGAATAAGGAGGAATAAGGAAAATGGCAAAGAAGGCTATGATCTTAAAGCAGCAGCGTCCGCAGAAGTATTCCACACGTGAATACAACAGATGCAAAATTTGCGGTCGTCCCCATGCTTACCTCCGCAAATACGGTATCTGCCGTATCTGCTTCAGAGAGCTTGCATACAAGGGTCAGATCCCCGGCGTAAAGAAAGCAAGCTGGTAATCACTATTTAGCTCCGTTCTACGACAGGAAGCCAAAGGCTTAACCGGCGTATTTATTGCCGCAATTTGCGGCGGCAAGAACAAAAACATTACTTGCATAGGAGGATATTAAAATGCAGATGTCAGACGTAATTGCGGATATGCTCACAAGAATCCGCAATGCAAACAACGCAAAACACGAAACAGTAGATATACCCGCATCCAAGATGAAGAAATCCATCGCGGATATACTCGTTGAAGAGGGTTACATCAAGAGCGCTCAGATCATCGAGGACGGCAAGCAGGGTATAATCAGAGTAACACTTAAATACGGTCAGGGTAAGCAGAAGATCCTTCAGGGCCTTCGCAGAGTATCCAAGCCCGGTTTGAGAGTTTATTCAAATTGCGAGGATATGCCCAGAGTTATGAACGGTCTCGGCATAGCAATCGTATCAACATCCAAAGGCATAATGACTGATAAGAAGGCAAGAAGCCTTAATATCGGCGGCGAAGTTATCGCCTTTGTATGGTAAGCGGGAGGTATAGAGATGTCAAGAATAGGTAGAATGCCGATAACGGTTCCCGCCGGTGTTGACGTAAACGTCGCAGACGGTAACCTCGTTACAGTTAAGGGCCCCAAGGGCACCATTACAAAGCAGCTCAGCCCCGCTATGAAGATCGAAAAAGACGGTCTTGTTATCAACGTTACACGTCCTTCCGATGAGAAGGAACACAAGGCGCTTCACGGTCTTACAAGAACACTTCTCAACAATATGGTTGTAGGTGTTTCCGAAGGATATCAGAAAACACTTGAGATCGTCGGTGTGGGCTGGAGAGTTCAGAAAACAGGTAAATCACTTGTTTTGGGTCTTGGTTATTCACACAACATCACGATCGACGAGACGGATACTGTAAAGTTTGAAGTACCCGATCCCAACAAGATAATCGTTTCGGGTATCGACAAGCAGGAAGTTGGTCAGATGGCTGCTGTTATCAGAAGCAAGAGACCCCCCGAACCCTACCATGGCAAGGGTGTTAAGTATTCCGATGAAAAGATTCGTCGCAAGGCCGGAAAGACCGGTAAATAATGAAAGGAGAGAAGTAAGATGGTATCGAGAAAAGACAGTAATGCACAGAGACTCAAGAGACACAAGAGAGTCAGAGCAAAGATATCCGGTACACCGGAACGTCCTCGTCTGTGTGTGTATCGTTCCGCTAACAACATCTCCGTTCAGGTGATCGACGATGTTGCAGGAATCACACTTGTTTCCGCATCCACCCTCGAAAAGGCTTTCGAAGGCAACGGCGGCAACAAAGAGGCAGCTAAAAAAGTTGGCGAAACAATCGCAAAGAGAGCTTTGGATAAAGGCATAAGCGAAGTTGTTTTCGACCGTGGCGGTTACGTTTATCACGGCCGTGTTAAAGAGCTTGCGGACGGCGCACGCGAAGCCGGACTGAAGTTTTAATAGGAGGATAATATGGCAAAGAGAATTAATCCCAACGGACTTGAGCTTCAGGAAAGGCTTGTTAAAATCAACCGTGTATCCAAGACTGTTAAAGGCGGACGTATCGCTCGTTTCACAGCTATTATGGTTGTAGGCGACGGTAACGGTCACGTAGGTTACGGTCTCGGCAAAGCAGCCGAAGTTCCGGACGCTATCCGTAAAGGTATAGAAGACGCAAAGAAAAATCTTATAAAGGTTTCCACAGTAGGAACAACAATCCCCCACGAAGTTATCGGTGAGTTCGGCGCAGGCCGCGTACTCCTTAAGCCTGCTTCAACAGGTACCGGTGTCATCGCTGGCGGTTACGTAAGAGCCGTTATCGATATGGCGGGCATTAAGGATATCAGAGCTAAGTGCTTGCGTTCCAACAACCCCGGCAACGTCGTTAAGGCTACATTTGAAGGCTTGAAAGCCCTCAGAACAGCAGAAGAAGTTGCTGCAATGCGCGGCAAATCCGCATCTGAGCTTAAGGGTTAAGGAGGCAGACAAATGGTAAAGGTAACACTTATTAAGAGTCTTATAGGTACAAAGCCGAAGCAGAAGGCAACGGCAGAATCCCTTGGCCTTCACAAGATCGGTGATTATACCGTTCAGAAGAAAAACGCCGCACTCGACGGCAAAATAACTATCGTATCCCACCTTGTTAAGGTTGAAGAAGCTTAAGGCGGATACAAAAAAATTATAATAAGGAGGATACCAAATGAAGCTCCATGAACTTTCTCCTGCGACAGGCTCTGCAAAGAAGGCTTGGCGTAAGGGCAGAGGACCCGGCTCCGGTAACGGTAAGACAGCAGGTAAGGGCCATAAAGGTCAGAACGCACGTTCCGGCGGTGGCGTAAGACCCGGATTCGAAGGTGGTCAGATTCCGCTTTACAGAAAACTTCCCAAAAGAGGATTTAACAATAAATTCGCAAAGACGTTTGCAATTGTAAATGTATCAGATCTTGAAGTTTTCGACAATGGAACGACAGTTACGCTCGATCTTCTTATGGATAAGCGTATCGTAAGAAAGCCCTATGACGGTCTTAAGGTTCTCGGTAACGGCGAACTTACCAAAAAGCTTACTGTTGAGGCTGCAATTTTCTCAGCAGGCGCTAAGGCTAAGATCGAGGCTGCCGGCGGAAAGACCGAGGTGAAGTGAAATGTTAAAAACACTTCGCGATGCTTGGAATGTTCCCGAATTACGTAAAAAGATTCTTTTTACACTTTTCATAGTTGTACTGTACCGTATCGGTTCAGTCATCCCCGTACCTTACGTAGATCCTTCAATGCTCAGCAGTGCTGCTTCGTACGCAGACAGCTCGTTACTCTCGTACTTCAGCATCATAGCAGGTGAAGCATTTACAAAGGCTACACTGTTCGCTCTTTCTATCTCCCCGTACATCACGGCTTCCATCGTTATGCAGCTTCTTGCAGTTGCGATTCCCGCACTTGAAAGACTGCAGAAGGAAGGCGGCGAAGAAGGAAGAAAGAAGATCGACAAAATTACACGTTATGTAACGATAGGTCTTGCACTTGTCACAGCATACGGATATTACAATTACCTTAAATCCGAAGGTAATATCGTCAACGTTAAGCTTTTCGCAAACTCAGGTCTCAACACATTCTTTACAGCGTTCGTTATAATCGCATGTTACTGTGCGGGCGCGGCGCTCATTATGTGGCTTGGTGAAAAGATCAACGAACACGGTATCGGTAACGGTATTTCGATAATACTCTTTATCAACATTCTTTCCAGCGTTCCCAATATGATCGCAAGCTTCTACTACACGAACCGTACAGGTGAAGATCCTATGAAACTTTACTTGTTCATACCGCTTGCTATAGGCGTTGTACTGTTCTTCATACTTGCTATTGCGTTCCTCGTATTTATGTCGAATGCTGAAAGAAGAATAAAGATCACTTACGCTAAACGCGTACAGGGCAGAAAGATGCTCGGCGGTCAGAGCAGCGATCTTCCTATCAAGTTGAATATGTCAGGCGTTATGCCTATCATCTTCGCTCAGTCGATAGTTTCGATCCCCTCGACCATAGCACTTATCGCCCCCGGTAAAAAAGGCGGCTGGTGGTACAACTTTACCAACTCCTGGTTCTCCTATGAGAGCTGGATATATATGGTAGTATTTGCACTGCTTATAATCGCTTTCGGTTACTTCTACATTGCAATTTCCTTCAGCCCGATCGAAATTGCTAACAATCTTAAGAAAAACGGCGGTTTTGTCCGCGGTATCAGACCCGGCAAACCCACCTCCGATTACATCAGCAAGATAACTAACCGCATCACGTTGTTAGGTTCATTCTTCCTTATGATAGTTGCGCTTGTTCCGCTTATCGTAAACAAAACGCTTTACGGCAGCCTCGGTATCATCGCATTCGGTGGTACATCGCTTCTTATCGTTGTCGGTGTTGCACTCGAAACTACTAAGGAACTTGAAGCACAGCTCACAACATACCGTCGTCCGACCGGTATATTCAAGAGATAATTCAGGGTGGATCGGATATGAAGATTATTTTCCTGGGCGCACCCGGCGCCGGCAAGGGAACACAGGCTGAGATCGTAAGTGAAAGATATTCAATCCCTGCGATATCGACCGGTTCCATCATACGGGAAGCAATCAAAAACAAAACGGAAATGGGACTTGCCGCACAGGCTTATACCGATGACGGCAAGCTCGTTCCCGACGAGGTAGTTATAGGGATCATAAAGGAAAGACTTGCACAGGATGACTGCAAAAACGGATTCATCCTCGACGGTTTTCCCAGAACGGTTCCCCAGGCAGAAGCCCTTGATAAAATGGGCGTCGAAATGGACCTCGTAATCTCAATTGAGGTATCAGACGATGATATCGTTAAGCGTATGAGCGGCAGACGCGTTTGCCTTAACTGCGGCGCATCTTATCATACACTTTACAAGCCTTCTGAGGACGGTGTAACGTGCAACAAATGCAATACGGAGCTTTCCATAAGGAAAGACGACCGCCCCGAGGTAGTCCTTCAGCGTCTTGAAGTATACCATGAAACGACAGAACCCCTTAAGGATTATTACAGATCCACGGGCAAGCTGCAGATAGTCGAAGGTCAGGAAGAACTTGCGGACACCACCGCACTTACTCTTGCTGTCATAGACAAGGCGGCGAAAAATTAATTATGATACACATCAAAAATACTGAAGACATTAAGCTTATGAAAATTGCCGGCAGAATCACCGGCGAGGCACTTTACCTCGGCGGTGAGGCTGTCAAGGAAGGCGTAAGCACGAAGCATATAGATGACATAATACGTCATCATATAGAAAAATGCGGCGCGCGCCCTTCTTTCCTCGGCTACGGCGGATTTCCCGCAAGCGCATGTATAAGTATAAACGATGAGGTTATCCACGGGATACCCTCGAAGGACCGCATCATTAAAGACGGTGATATCGTTAAAATAGATGTGGGAGCGTGCTATCAGGGCTTTAACGGTGACAGTGCAAATACTTTTATTTGCGGTAACGGTACCGAAGAAGCAAAAAGACTGATACAGGCAACGAAGGAAGCCTTTTACAAGGGTGCTGACTTTGCAAGAGCGGGTTGCCGTGTAGGTGATATCGGCTCTGCGATAGATTCACACGTTCAGACATACGGCTATTCCGTCGTGAGAAAGTATATCGGCCACGGTGTGGGACGGGAACTTCACGAGGATCCGGAAGTACCGAACTTCGGTAAAGCGGGGAGAGGCACACGCCTTTATCCGGGGATGACGATCGCCATAGAACCTATGGTAAACGTCGGAGATCACAGAGTTCTTGAACTTTCGGACGGCTGGACGGTCAAAACGTTTGACGGAAAGCTTTCGGCACATTATGAACATTCGGTGCTCATAACCGACGGCGAGCCCGTGTTGCTCACGAAGATTTAAGGTGAGATATGCGGATATTTAAGCCCGTCAAAAGTGAAGTGCTTGCAGGAAGGATCGTGCTTCCGTTATGCGGAAGAGATCAAGGCAAATACTGCGTAATAACCGAGGTCATCGGTGACTGCGCTTATATTGCAAACGGCAGGCAAAGACGTGTTGAAAAACCGAAAAAGAAAAAGCTCAAGCACTGCAGGCTTACCGATTTCGGCGTACCTTATGACGGCGTCGAAGACGGAAAGATAATTCTGACTAACCGCCAGATAAAGATACTCATATCAGAGTATTGCAAGACGGAAGTCAAAAATGATGTACACAATTAATTAAGTTTGGAGGGGATTATTCTGCCTAAGGATGATGTAATAGAATTTGAAGGCGTTGTAACGGAAGCACTTCCCAATGCGACCTTCAAGGTAAAGCTGCCCAACGGCCATATGGTAACGGCTAACATTTCGGGCAAGCTCAGACTCAATTGCATTAAAATACTCGTTGGTGATAAGGTTACAGTTGAGGTATCTGTTTACGACCTCACAAAAGGACGTATCACCTGGAGAACAAAATAAAATAACGCACATTCAAAATTATGAAAGGAATGGTGTCACAATATGAAAGTTAAGCCTTCCGTAAAGAAAATCTGCGAAAAATGCAAGATAATCAGAAGAAAGGGCCGTGTAATGGTCATATGCGAAAACCCCAAGCATAAGCAGAAACAGGGTTAATAATACAGGAGGTAATTTAATCAATGGCACGTATAGCTGGTGTTGATATACCCAACGCAAAAAGAGTTGAAATAGGTCTTACCTATATATACGGTATCGGCAGAACAACGTCAAACGAGATACTTGCAAAGACAGGTATCGATCCCGATACAAGATGTAAGGATCTTACAGAAGAAGACGTAGCAAAGCTTCGTGACGAGATCGAAAATAACCATTTGGTTGAAGGTGAACTTCGCCGTGAGATCGCAATGGATATCAAGAGACTCGTTGAGATCGGTTGCTACAGAGGCGTTCGTCACAGAAAGGGTCTGCCTGTAAGAGGACAGAGAACAAAGACAAACGCAAGAACAAGAAAAGGTCCCGCTAAGACAATAGCAAATAAGAAGAAATAAGGAGTGACAAGCTAAATGGCAAAGGTTAAAACAGCGAAGAAGACTGCTAAAAAGCGTCGCGAGCGCAAGAATATTGCTTCCGGTGCTGCACATATTCAGTCTACTTTCAATAACACTATCATAACCATAACCGATACGGAAGGCAACACAGTATCGTGGGCTTCCGCCGGCGAACTCGGCTTCAAGGGTTCAAGAAAGTCTACTCCGTTCGCAGCTCAGATGGCGGCAGAGACTGCTGCAAAGCTCGCTATGGAGCATGGTATGAAAACCATAGAAGTTTATGTAAAAGGTCCCGGCTCAGGCAGAGAGGCAGCAATCCGTGCGCTTCAGGCGACAGGTCTTGATATAACACTCATCAGAGATGTTACACCCATCCCTCACAACGGATGCAGACCCCCCAAAAGAAGACGCGTATAAGGAGGAGAAACAAGATGGCAAGATATACAGGTCCTGCGTGCAGACTTTGCCGCAGAGAAGGTACAAAGCTTTTCTTGAAGGGCGACAAGTGCCTTTCAGATAAGTGCGCACTCGTTTCCAGAAAGGAATCCGCTCCCGGTCAGCACGGTATGGCAAAGAAGAAGGTCGGCGAGTACGGAATGCAGTTGCGTGAAAAACAGAAAGCAAAGAGATACTATGGCGTTGCTGAAAAGCAGTTCAGAATGTATTTCGAAAAAGCAGATAAAAAAGCAGGCGTAACAGGTGATAACCTTCTTTCATTGCTTGAAAGAAGACTTGATAACGTTGTTTATCAGATGGGTATGGGCGCTTCCAGAAAAGAAGCAAGACAGCTTCTCCGTCACGGCCACTTCACATTGAATGGCAAGAAGGCTGACATTCCCTCTATCATCGTTAAGGCAGGAGACGTTGTAGCTCTTACAGAAAAGGCTAAGAAGGGCACAAGAGTTAAGCAGCTTATCGAAGCTATGGCTACAAAGACAACTCCGAAGTGGCTTGAGGTTGATACAGAAAATGCAGTTGCAAAAGTAACTGTTCTTCCTACAAGAGAGGACGTAACGTTCCCCTTCGAAGAACACCTCATCGTCGAGCTTTATTCCAAGTAATAACAGCCTCCCGACATCCTTTGCCGCATAGGGCGGCATAGGTACTTTATTTGAATTGAATAATAAATTAGGAGGTACTTCATGATAGAAATACAAAAGCCAAACATAACCGCCGTCGACCTCAGCGAGGACGGAAAAAGCGGTTCATTCGTGGTAGAGCCCCTTGAAAGAGGATACGGCACAACACTCGGTAACTCACTTCGCAGAGTTCTTCTGTCGTCGTTGCCCGGCGTTGCTCCCGTCAGCGTTAAGATTAACGGTGTTTTACATGAAATATCCACTATCCCCGGTGTAAAAGAGGATGTATGTGAGATTATTCTCAATGTAAAGGGTATAGTAGCGCAGCTTTACTGCGACGGCCCTAAGAGAGTGATCATTGATATGACAGGTGACTGCGAAGTAACTGCAGGTGATATAAAACCCGATTCAGACGTTGAGATCTTGAATCCCACACATCACATTGCAACACTTTCTGAAAATACGAACCTTTTCATGGAAATCACATTTGATCGCGGCCGTGGCTATGTATCACAGGAGAAGAACAAGCAGATCAATCCTCCGCAGATAGGTCTGATATATACCGATTCCATATACACCCCGGTGCTCAAGGTCAATTACACGGTTGAATCTACCAGGGTTGGAAACAGCGGCATAACAGACTTTGATAAGCTTACGCTTTCCGTTGTTACAAACGGAACGATATCGGCGAAAAAAGCTGTATCATTAGGCGCCAAGATACTCAACGAGCATCTCAACCTCTTTGTTGATCTTTCCGATGAAGCAAAGAGCGAAGCGATTATGGTTGAGCGTGAGGAAACCAAGAAGGAAAAAGTCCTTGAGATGACCATTGAGGAGCTTGACTTGTCCGTAAGAAGCTTTAACTGCTTGAAGCGTGCGGATATACACACGGTGGAAGATTTGATCAACAAAACTGAGGACGAGATGATAAAGGTTAGAAACCTCGGAAAGAAATCTCTTGACGAAGTTCAGCAGAAACTCGCCTCTCTCGGCTTCGCTTTCAAAAAGAGCGAAGATTGAGTATAAAAAATAAGGAGGTATAAGAAATGCCCGGTACAAGAAAATTAGGCAGAACGACCGAGCACAGAATGGCAATGCTCAAAGGCATGGTTACTCTGTTGCTTGAAAACGGTCAGATAGTAACAACTCTTACAAGAGCAAAAGAAGTCAGACCTTTGGCTGAGAAGATGATAACACTCGGCAAAAAGAATACATTGGCTTCGCGTCGTGCTGCTCTTGCATTCATAACAAAAGAAGCTGTTGTCAGCAAGGTATTCAATGAGCTTGCTCCCCTTTATGCTGAAAGAAACGGCGGTTACACCGCTATTTACAAGCTTGGTCCCCGCAGAGGTGACGCTGCTGAAATGGCAGTAATCAAGCTTGTTGGCTATGAAAAGCCCGCTGAAAAGGACGAAAAGGCTGAAAAGAAGGCTAAGAAAAAGGCTGACAAAGAAGAAAAGAAAGCTGACTAATAAACAAACGGTTGCAGTTCATCTGCAACCGTTGTTTTTTTGTGATTATGGTGTGAAAATACTCCTGCGGTTCTACTACCGAGGGACGAAAAGATAGCGGCACGATAAAAAGTCCTACCTTGCGTAAAGGAAGGTGGATCTTGCAAAGCAAAAGACGAAGGAATTGTGATGGTGCGAGACCTTAAAGCTAACCCCGCAAGTCAGCATTGCTGACTGATTCTTTACACAGGGGACTTATACAATCATCCGTTTGCGGGTTGCAGTGCGTGTGATACGATAATATTTTCGGTATCACTTTATGGTTAAGCCGGTAATATCCCCCCTATAGGGCTTTGACTGTAAAGTAAAAAATATTTTGATTTGTGTATGAATATCTTAGTATTTTTTTACAGTAACGCGGAGTTTGCCGCTTCGTGTCGTTGTATCGGACACTGATACGAAAACGAATCTGCCGAGTCCCCGCACGGAAATTATATCATTTTCGGCAAGCGTTTTGTGATTTTGTGTAACTTCGGTACTGTTGATAAAGACTTTTCCGCTTGATATCAAGGAGATCGAATCGCTTCTTGACACGTTAAACACGGATGATATAAGGGCATCTATCCTGTTTGACGGTGCAATAACAGTCATTTCCTCGGGTTGCGCTTGCGCAAACGAGGGCAGAGAATCAACGGGGGTGCATTTCACCTTCGTTCTTGATACGCTTTCAAGGTTTTCCGTTACGTAATTTGATATGTTTTCGCATACGTATACGTAACAAGAATTATCGTGAATGAGAAGATCTCCGAATACAGAACGCTTCAGCCCGAGATTCATCAGCGCACCGAGAAAATCACGGTGCGAAAGCTCCTGTGCAAATTTAGGCGCACTCGGTGCGATATGAAGCCATACGGCAGGATATTCTATCGGGAAATACAGATAATCTTCATCGTAAAAACAAGCCATTTTCCGTTCGGCATCGCTGTATCCGCCGAAAAAAGTGTATTTTGAGGGAAAGTGCAGGGATGATAAAAGGCTTTGCTCGCTTAAATCAAGAAAATCTGTAAACGCAGGAGTATATTCGTAGACGGATTTTTGCGAAAGCTCCGTAAATCTTTTTGTCAATATGTTTATATTTTCTTTCTCCATAACTACCTCCGAGATAATTATACATACCGAAAAAGGGAAAAGCAATAGTTTTTTTGAATTCAGAATATTTAACAAACAATCTATTGTAAATATCGAAGTTTTAGGCTATAATGTATATGATGGAGGTAAAAATCTCCAAATTTTATGATTTGAAAGGAAAAACTAAAATGAACAGATTTGTCCTTAATGAAACTTCTTATCACGGTGCAGGTGCCATAACGGCTATTCCCGATGAGATCAAGGCAAGAGGCTTTAAAAAAGTCTTTGTCGCATCCGACCCCGATCTCGTTAAGTTCGGCGTTTCGGCAAAAGTAACCGATCTTTTGACAAAAGCAGATATAGATTATACGCTCTTTTCAGATATCAAACCTAACCCCACGATCGAAAACGTTCAGGCAGGTGTTGCCGCATTTAAAGCGTGCGGCGCTGACTGTATAGTTGCAATTGGCGGCGGTTCGTCAATGGATACGGCAAAAGCTGTCGGTATCGTTATTGCAAACCCCGAATTTGCAGACGTTCGCTCTCTTGAAGGCGTTGCACCCACGAAAAACAAGTGCGTTCCGATACTTGCCGTTCCCACGACAGCAGGTACGGCAGCAGAGGTAACGATCAACTACGTTATAACCGACGTTGAAAAGAACCGCAAAATGGTCTGCGTTGACGTTCACGATATCCCCGTGGTTGCGTTTATCGACCCCGATATGATGTCAACTATGCCGAAGGGACTTACAGCGGCAACGGGCATGGATGCTTTGACACACGCTATCGAAGGATACATCACGAAGGGTGCATGGGAGCTTTCCGATATGTTCCATCTGAAGGCTATTGAAATAATTGCAAGAAGCCTCCGCGGTGCAGTTGACGGAACAGCTGACGGCCGTGAAGGTATGGCACTCGGTCAGTACGTTGCAGGTATGGGATTTTCAAACGTCGGTCTCGGCATCGTTCACTCAATGGCTCACCCGCTCGGCGCACTTTACGACACACCTCACGGTATTGCAAACGCTATAATCCTTCCCACGGTCATGGAATATAACGCACCCGAAACGGGCGATAAGTATAAGTATATCGCAAAGGCGATGGGCGTTGAAGGTGTAGACGGTATGAGCGTTGATGAATACCGCAAGGAGGCAATTGATGCTGTTAAACAGCTTTCGCTTGACGTCGGTATTCCTGCAGACCTTAAAGATATCGTAAAAGCTGAAGACGTGCCTTTCTTGTCACAGTCCGCATACGATGACGCTTGCCGTCCCGGCAATCCGCGCGATACGTCTGTTGAGGAAATCACAGAATTGTATAAAGCGCTTCTGTAATCTGACATATTTAGTAAAGGGCAAAAACCATCGCGGTTTTTGCCCTTTTAAATTATCACGGAATAAGATGAAGCAACAAATCTTGAAGGTCTTCAGAAGTTTCAACAATGTGGGCGGCTCCGGCGCTTTGGAGTTCTTCGCGAGAACCGTAACCATACAAAACGCCGATACACGGTATAGAAAGCTTTTTCGACCCCAACACATCAAAGTGTCTGTCACCGACCAAGATCACCTCGTTAGTTTCCAACTGTTCTTGTTCAAGGCAATACCGAAGCACATCGTCTTTATGACTGCGCGTTCCGTCAAGCTCACTTCCGTAGATGGCGGAAAAGAGA